>JAUNOY010000009.1:0-85173 GCA_030536995.1 Eubacteriales bacterium | reverse complement strand
GCAAGTTCGTGTGATTAAAGAACCATAAATTGAGTTTCTGTATCACGCGGTGGAAGTTGCTCTAGAAAAATACTGTGTCTTGTGGGTTTGGGGAATGATAATCTCCAGCAAGTGACAATGTAAGAAGAATGATAAAATCATTTTCGTTAAACATGGTGGAACTTGTTCTGAGATTATTTACAACAGAATATTTATTAGTTAAGCGGAAATGCCTTGATTGACTGACAAGAAATGTTGGTTGATCAGGGCATTTTTCTTTTTGTGTACGAAAATAAAAAAACTTTCAAAATCTATCGTTAGAATAGCTGTTTTTCATCCCCATAAAGAAGGTAGAGGGAAATATTAAAAAAATTTTATAGAAATCACACCAAATCGCTTAATTTCCGTCCCCACCAGAAAAGTAGGAGGATGAATTTTTGAAAAACTTTTAGAAAACCATCGTTGAAACTCAGATAGATAGTCCCCTACAGATATATGAAGGGGAAATTATTTTGAATTAATTTTCATCAAAGTGCTCTTTGTGCGTCCCCATAAAAGAAGTAGAGGGGAATGATTCTGTCTGAAAAAAAGAAAAATTAAAAAAGTTCAAGAAAATATGGGCAGATTCGATGAATTTTGACCCCATAAACAAGGTGGGAGGTCTTTTTGGAAGAAATATTAATATTTTTTCGGCAGATTTGATGATTTCTGACCTCATAAACAAAGTAAAGAGAAGTTTTTGGAAATATAAAATTTGACGCGTCATTCTAAAGATTTTTGTTTATCGATGTAGAGGAAAATTTTTCAAAAATCCCCACGGCATTAGTTCAAACATTTGCCGTAATAAAAAACACTAGGAGTGATTGATTTTGGAGACTATTTATATGGAACGTGGAACCCCATTGCCGCGATATTTTCCATTGCCACAATTTATATTAGATGTTGATATTTCCAGCACATCGAAGATTCTGTTTGCATTGTTACTAAATCGCGCAAATTTATCTCAGAAGAATGTTTGGGAAGATGATGAGGGGCATGTATATTGCACCTATACGATTGAAGATATGGCAAAGGATATGAATAAAGGCATGACAGCAATTAAGAACTCACTCAATGAATTGACTAGAGAAGGATTGTTGGAACGTGTACGAGCAGATTTTGGACGGGCAAATCATTTATACATTAAGATTCCTGTTGGTGCAGATACAGTCAGTAAACCGCCTGTTATAAAGCCAGAAAAGCAACAGGCAGTAGGCTATAAATCCGCACCTAATAAAGCCAGGTATCCGTCCACTAATAACTATAATAAATCACTTAATTACAATAACCAAAGAGATGAGCGATTTTTGGATTATTCGTTCAAGGAAGGAGAAAGTTTATGATGAACGCAGAAAAAATAAATATGGATCATGAAGGTGTAGAAGTTCCGGATTATTACGGAGAAGATGGATTGTTGCATTGTGGTGTATGTCACGAACCGAAAGAAGCGTATTTGCCAGAAGGAAAAGAATGGCTTGGCAGGAGAACGCATCCGCGTATGTGCCTTTGCAGAAGAACTGAAAACGAACGAATGGAACAGCGTATGAAACAATTGGAGCACGAACAGGAAGTCAGTCGTTTGCGTGCAAAATGTTTTACAGACAAATACATGAATAACTGGACTTTTGAAAATGATAACGGATTAAATCCGAAGATGAAAGAAGCAGGAGATTATGTTGTGAACTGGGAGGAAAAAGAAAAGGAAAACAATGGACTTCTCCTTTGGGGTGGAGTTGGAACTGTAAAATCATATATGGTTGGTTGTATTGCCAATGCATTGCTGGAACAGGAAGTTACGGTGCTGATGACAAATTTTGCAACAATCCTAAATGACCTCAATAGTCATTACGCAGATAGAAATGAATACATACAAAGCTTATGCAGAAATCGTTTGCTCATCATAGATGATCTCGGCATGGAACGAGGCACTGACTATGGATTGGAACAAGTTTATAATGTGATTGATGCCAGATATCGTTCGAATAAACCATTGATCATAACAACAAATCTGACCTTGAACGAAATGCAAAATGAGACAAACATTGCTCGAAAACGTATTTACGACAGAGTACTGGAGATGTGTATTCCGATTCGGATTCAGGGACCACATATGCGAAAAATCGAACGTGATAATAAATTAAAGAAATATATAGAAGGTAAGAAATAGAGGAAGGGGGAACTGCTTATGTTCAAAATCCCAATTTGGGAAAAGTATGCATTATCAATTGAAGAGGCTGCGGATTATTTTGGAATCGGACAGAAGAAGATTCGAAAAATCGTAGATGAAAATCCGACAGCGGAATTTGTTTTAAAGAATGGAGCATTTACAAAAATCAAACGTGGAAAATTCGAAAGGTTCCTGGACCAGACGAGTTGCATTTAGAAGGGAGTGAGCATTTGTGAATACCAGAAGAAGAGACCATAAAAACAGAGTTCTCCGACCACGCGAGAGTCAGCAACTGGACGGAAGATACCGCTACACATATTACGCAAACGGAAAACAAAAATCCTTATATAGCTGGAAACTGGAGCCGACAGACAAAATGCCTGTCGGCAAAAGACCAGATATTTCTCTGAGAGAAAAGGTTGCAGAATTACAACGTCAGGAGATGTTATTTGGAAAATGTGTGAGTGGAGATTATACGGTCATTGATTTGGTGGAGCGATATGTTGCTCAGAAACAGGGTGTGCAGCAATCCACCAAAGAAGGATATCAGACTACGATTAATATTCTGAAAAGAGATAGATTTGGAAAACGAAAGATTAAAGATGTAAAGATTTCTGATGCAAAGATGTGGTTTGTAGAATTGCAGAATGGAGGAAGAGGTTACAGCTCCATCAATAATATCCGAGGTGTATTGAGGCCGGCATTTCAGATGGCAGTAGACGATGATTTGTTACTGAAAAATCCATTCAACTTTAAAATGCAGGATGTGATTAAAAATGATTCCCAGAAAAGAATCTCTGTTACACTGGAACAGCAGAACCGTTTTCTGGAATTCATTCAGACGGACAAACATTACGGCAAGTATTATGATGCAGTGTATATTTTATTTCATACCGGACTTCGTATATCAGAATTCTGTGGATTAACGTTAGCAGATATCGATATGAAAGAGCGGATCATACAGGTGAATCATCAGTTGCTGCGATTATCGGACATGCAATATGCAATCACGCAAACGAAGTCGGATTGCGGTGTCAGAGACATTCCGATGACGCAGGGAGTGTATGAATGTTTCCAGCGTATATTAAAGGCGAGAAGACGCCCGAAAGTAGAGCCGATGATTGATAACAAAATTGGATTTTTATTTCTGGATAAGAATGGAATGCCAAAAGTTGCAGGACATTGGGAGAAATATTTTAAACATATGGTGGGGAAATATAATCGAACACATACGGTGCAGTTGCCAGGGATTACACCACATGTGTGCAGCCATATTTATTGTACTAATATGGCTAGGGCAGGGATGAATCCGAAGTCATTGCAGTATCTGATGGGGCACTCGGAAGTGGTGACGACAATGGATGTGTATACGCACTTTGGGTATGAAGAGGCGAAAAAAGAAGTGGCGAAGGTGAGTGGAACTATATAGATGGAAAGCTGCTAGATTTTCTGAGTACTAAGAATTATAATTAGTTTAGGAATAAATTAAAATGTTTAGTAGCAAATAAGAGGTGTGTCGAAATGTTAAGTGAAGATTCTTTGAAACAGATTTCGCATATATTTTGTGGAGATGTTGGGGAATATTATATTTATAAGAGTGGTCCTAAACTTGTGGATTTCTTTAATCGTTATTATCAAGGAGCAGATAAATATGGACAAGGATTTCCATCACGTTGGATATATGTATTTAATAAATTAGTTGATTTGATTAATAAAAATAGAATAAATACGTTTTTGAAAATTGTATTGAGTAAATCATATTTAATGGCAGAACATGCTATGACAGAAGTAGAAGCAGCGGAAAAGGCTCAGATTATTTTAGACGAATTTAATCGTATTTTAAAACCGGATCAATATAAGATAACTAGGAAGGGGGAGGAATATCATCTTGTGAAAGAAAATGATGATTTAATACTTGTTGGTAGTGGTGGCTTTGCCATGGTGTATAGACAAAAATCGACAGGATTAATTCAGAAAAAACTGAAAGAGGATTTCCTTACAGATAAAAGTATCCGAAGTAGATTTAAACGAGAATTTGAAATTACTAAAAGTTTGCAAGGAACTTTCGGGATAATTGAAGTGTATTCGTTTGATAGTGGAAATATGTCATATACAATGGAACCAGCCGAAATAACTTTGGATAGATATATTTTAGATAATAATCTTCCAGATGAAACTAAAATTAATTGTGTACGTCAAATTTTACATGTCATGACGGAAGTTCATAAAAAAGATATTATACATAGAGACTTAAGTCCAAATAATATTTTTATTATGTCAGGTGTTATAAAAATTGCTGATTTTGGTTTGGGTAAAGATTTAAATGTTTTTACTTCGCATCAAACAATGCATACCAATGCAGTAGGTCAATATTATTATTGTGCGCCTGAACAGTTTATGTTATTGAGAGATGGCGATAAAAGAAGTGATGTATATTCTTTAGGGCGTCTCATTAATTTTATTATGACAAGAGATCCTAGAAATTCGCATCATATATTCCGCAATGTGGCAGAAAAAGCTACTAATAGTGATTCGTCATACCGTTATGCAGACGCCGGAAAACTGTCTCAGTTTTTTGAAAAGTCAGTAGAGTATAATAAACAAGCTGAAAATCAGGAACGTATTGATAAAAAAATACAGAGTAAACAGTTTGATGACGAAATTGAAAGTTATTTATATAATCTTTCAGGAGAAGAGATAGCTAAAAAAATGCAATCATATAGAAATGGTTTTGCTGAAGCTTTGTTAAAATTTATGGCTATAGATGATTCGCACGCAGAGTTTGTGATTCAAAGTATAGATAAGGCATATCAGGCAGTTTGTGGTCGATCTTATGAAGCATACGATGTGTATTCGTCTTTCGCAAAAAGAGTAATATTGGGAAGATATTCGTTTGTTGTAAAAGAAATTGCTGCAAACATTCTTAGGTTTGTTGCATGGGACGTAAACCGATTTAATGCACAGGCTATGGTTGAGGATTTGATAAATGAAGGTATTGAACCAATGCTAGAGGAAATAATACAGAATTAGATATTGAGTGGGGGAAGGTGGAAATATGTTGATACATATGAATAGAGGCATGGTATAATCAGTGTTATAGATTACTGATTACAAAAGAGGAAATAGAAATGCGTGCTACTAACTTATATGTATTAACAAGACTTTCCGAAATAGAACTATATCCATTGTATGAAAAGTGCTTATCACAAAGAGCTGAAAGCATAAAAGTGCGTTGTGAAGAAATAGAGTTGATAAAGATTATGATTAATAATCTGAGATTTCGAGATAAAAATTATGAATTATTAGATGATTGGTTTTATTCTTTTTCAATACCACAAATAGGAAAAGAGTTTGATCTTCTAAAAATTAATGAAGATGGTAAGATTATCAATGTTGAATTGAAAAGTCAGGCGATTGATGAAGCTAGAATAGAATTTCAATTACAGCAGAACAGATATTATTTATCCCATATTGGCAAAGAAATATACAGTTTTTCTTTGATAAAAGAGAATGATAAGTCTGTGAAAATATATAAGTATGATGATGGATTAAAAGAATGCTCCTACGAGGAATTATTGGACAAATTAAGAAAAATAAATAAACCAATAAATCAAAACATTGAAAATCTTTTTAGACCAAAAGAATATTTGATTTCTCCCTTGAATACACCTGAAAAATTTCTTGCTGGTCATTATTATTTGTCCGGGCAACAAGATTCTATCAAAAAAGAGCTTTTAAGAAAAAAAGATGGTTTATGGGGAATAAAAGGGGCGGCAGGTACAGGAAAAACATTATTGTTATATGATATAGCAAAGGAATTAAGTACAGATAATCAAGTATGTGTAGTGCATTGTGGAGTATTATCAGATGGACATAAACATCTGAATTCTAAATTATCAAATGTGTCGGTCATATCTGCAAAATCTGTTACGAAAGATATTATCGATAAATATCCGATCGTATGTGTAGATGAAACTCAGAGATTGTATAAGTCTAGTTTGGATTTGATTTTAGAAGCGTATAGCGAAGGAAAGATAAAAACTTGCATCTTTTCATATGATTTTGCTCAATCACTTTCTAAAACTGAAGTAAGAAGAAATAATCCGGGAAGATTAAATGAATTAAAAGACTTTATAGAGTTTAAGCTTACGGACAAAATACGAACAAACAAGGAGATACATTCATTTATTCGGAATATGATGCGATTGGCTGATAAGGCTAAAGGTAACATTTCGTATGATAATATTGATATTGTTTTTGCAAAAGATCTTCGTGAATCAGATATTATTAGCAATTTCTATATAGAAAAAGGATACACGTTTATTACATTTACTCCTTCGCAATATGTAAGTAATCCCATTGATCATTATTCGCAATACATTAACTCGCATCAGGTTATAGGTCAAGAATTCGACAGCGTACTTGTAATTTTAGATAGTAGCTTTAGATATAATGCAGATGGGGTTCTTCAGGCAAAAGAACATCCAAATCCGAATTATTTGTTTCCCCGATTGTTCTATCAGAATATTTCTAGAGCGCGCGAAAAATTATGTATTATAGTTCGAGATAACGTGGAATTATTTGAAACACTGTTACGTGTTAAAGACAGAAGTATTTAATGGGAGTTTGAATTAAACGTAGAAACCAAGCCTCTTTCATGGTATATTAACAATATGCTATGGCAGAGGCTTCTCCTATTTTAGGAGGAATATTCTATGAAATCAGGAAGAAAAGATCATAAGAATCGAGTTTTAAGAGAAGGAGAAAGCCAAGACAAAGAAGGAAGATACCGTTATACGTATTACGAGAACGGAAAACAGAAATGCTTCTACAGTTGGAAATTGGAGACTAACGATAAACTTCCAGTTGGAAAGAAAGATTGTATTGCATTACGTGTTCAGATTGAAGAAATGAAAAAGCGTCAGCTTTTGTATGGAAAGTATTCAGGGAGCAGTTATACAGTTCTTGAATTAGTGGAACGATATGTTGCATTGAAAACCGGCGTTCGTAAATCAACACAGGCTGGTTACAAGACAGTGATTAATGTTTTGAAGAAAGACGAGTTCGGTGGACGTAAAATTAGCGACATCCGTATCTCGGATGCAAAATTGTGGCTGATTCAGATGCAGAATAACGGACGTGGATATAGTTCTATTCATACTATTCGTGGTGTACTTCGTCCAGCATTTCAGATGGCGGTCGATGATGATGTTCTTTTAAAGAATCCATTTGAATTCCAACTGGCAACGGTAATCATTAACAATTCTATCCGTAGAGAAGCGATTACAAAGAAGCAGGAAAGAGATTTCTTAAAATTTGTAAAGGAAGATTCACATTTTTCAAAATATTATGAGGGTATCTACATTTTATTTAAAACTGGAATGAGAATATCAGAATTCTGTGGTTTGACAATCCACGATATTGACATGGAAGAAAGAACCATAGACATTAATCATCAATTGCAACGTTTATCTGATATGGAGTATGTGATTGAGCAGACAAAGACCAATTCAGGCAAAAGAGTACTTCCGATGACACCAGAGGTATATGAGTGCTTTAAAACGATTTTGAAAAAGCGTAAAGTACCGAAAAAAGAACCAATGATAGGAAAGTATGTTGGATTCTTATATCTGGACAAGAATGGGATGCCAATGGTCGCATTACATTGGCAAAAGTATTTTGACCATATCTGTGCAAAGTATAACAGCATTTATAAAGTACAGATGCCCAAGATTACACCGCATGTATGTAGACATACATATTGTACAAATATGGCGCTGGCAGGAATGAACCCGAAGACATTACAGTAGTTGATGGGACATTCAGAGATTGGAGTAACTTTGGATGTTTATACGCATGTGAGTTTTGAAGATGCAAGAGATGAATTAGCAAAGATGAAAATTGTGTAAAGGAATTGTTGGTACGCTTAGTCATACCAATATCTAGAATTAAGATTACACAAAACAAGAACAACCAATAACCGAAAACCCCAGTAAATTCAAGAAAAAACTACGTTGGTATGAATTTACCAGTTTACCAATATTCATACCAACATTGAAGTCCAAACGATACAAATATATGCCATTTTATGCCAAGCTACGGATTTTTCCGTTGGTAAGAAAAAGATTTTAAAATCAAGGAAAAACCTAGCAAACTCGGGCAAAACATGGCAAAGAAAGGTACGAAAAAATTATGTTAAAAGTATTATTCATCTGCCACGGCACTCTTTGAAGAACTCCTTAAAAAGTCAGTAAAATCAATACTTGAAATGTATTTGTGGGCAAGAAATAACCCGAAAATAACCCATAGATTTTTCGTGCGAGTGTTACAAGAAAAATAACTATAATTTTGGGATGTGACATGATAATGATAAAACTGTAAGTTCTTTCTATGTTGAAAAGCTTACAGTTTTTTTATGTGAAAGATGAAGGGGATTTCACAAAATAAAACATGATAAATAGACGGAATGAAAACTAGATGGTCTATATTTGAAAAAAATTGAATATTAAATGATGATTTGTTATAATAAAACGGATTATATATTAATGTAGGTAGATGTATTATGTCAATAAAAGAACCGCGTTTTCATGGAGAAGTTACGGAAAAAAGCCATAAAAACATGAGTAGAATACGTGGAAAAGATACAAGTATAGAGGTTGTGTTGAGAAAGGCACTATGGCATAGGGGATTTCGTTATCGAAAAAATTACAAGGGATTGCCGGGAAGGCCGGATATTGTTCTAACTAAGTATCGTATTGCGATTTTTTGTGACAGTGAGTTTTTTCATGGAAAAGATTGGGAAATATTGAAGCCACGATTAGAAAAAGGAAAAAATCCGGATTATTGGGTTAAGAAAATAGAGCGGAATATCCAGAGAGATGAAGAAAAGGATCAACAATTAAATTTTATGGGGTGGACCGTGATACATTTCTGGGGAAAAGATATTCTGAACGATACAGAACAGTGCGTTAGAGTGATAGAAGAGACAATATTTGACCAGAAACTGGAAGAAGTAGACGATGAAGAGGAAATGTAATGATGAATTATTTGGAAGAATACGATGAAACGGATCCTATTTCAATTGAAACATATGCAAAAAGGTTGATTGGAAAAACATTTGCAGATGTGTGTAAGCAGGATGATATCATCAAAGCTATGGTTGTCAGGGAGACAACAAATTATGAAGTAAAGCACGAGAATAAGAAGCGAAAAGGTGGTCTGGGAGAACTGATAGAAGAGAGATATTTTCACTATCAGACGAATAATGATGCACGTCCAGATTTTGATAAAGCAGGTGTAGAATTAAAAGTAACACCGTACAAACAAAACAAGAATGGGACACTGGTAGCCAAGGAAAGATTGATATTGACCATGATTGACTATTTTTCAGTTGTTAATGAAACATTTGAAGATAGTCATATGTGGCAAAAGGCTCGATTGATTTTATTAGTGTATTATCTGTATCAACAAGAGATAAAGAACCGATTGGATTATCGTATTGGATATGTGAAGCTGTTTGCACCGCCAGAGCAAGATATAAAAATCATAGCACATGATTTTGCGGTTATTGTTGAGAAAATCCGAAACGGAAAAGCACATGAACTATCTGAAGGAGATACTTTGTATCTAGGAGCAGCACCAAAGGCAGCAACATCGAAAAATCGGAGGAAGCAGCCATTTAGTGATGAATTAGCAAAACCGCGGGCATTTGCATTTAAGAATTCCTACATGACATATGTCCTGAACAATTATATTATTCCTGGAAAAAATACATATGAACCGATTATAAAGGGTACGGCAGAGGAATCTTTTGAAGAGTATGTTGTGTGTAAAATAGATGCGTATTATGATTGGTCAGTTACTGATTTATGTAATAAATTTCATATAGAATATCAAAAGAAACCGAAAAGTCTGGAGGCAATGTTAGCATATCGGATGTTGGGAATAAAAGGAAACCATGCGGAAGAATTTGAAAAAGCTAATGTAGTAGTTAAGACGATACGTATTGAGAAAAATAATAAGATAAAAGAAAATATGTCATTTCCTACTTTTAAATTTAAAGAGTTAGTAGAGGAAGACTGGGAAGATTCTACATTCGGAAATTATTTACGTGAGACTAGATTTTTGTTTGTAGTTTATAAGTTTGATCAACAAGATGAATTAAGATTAAAAGGCTGTCAGTTCTGGAACATTCCGTATGATGATTTGGAAGGTAGTGTGAAGGCAGTTTGGGAAAGGACGCAGAGAATACTTCGCGAAGGTCTTCAGATAGAAAAGAAAAATGGGAAGAATTATAATAATTTTCCAAAATCATCAGAAAATCCAGTGTGCCATGTAAGACCACATGCACAAAATGCAAAAGATACTTATGAACTCCCAGACGGAAGACAGTATCCAAAGCAATGTTTCTGGTTGAATAATAGTTATATTTTGTCGCAGTTAGATGATCGATTCAAGGAGGAATAGTATGGCAGGTTTCATTTTTTCTATATATAAAGAAGAGAATATTGAAGGGGTAAAGAAGTGTATTAGGCAAGGATTATATGCATCAAAAGTACCAAATGATAAACTTTCAGTACAGGAAAATGAAAGTTCAGGTAATAAAAGTAAACAAGTTATGGCGGCGGTATTGGCAGACTATTGTTCGATGCAAGCTGGTGATAATGTGTATTTTTTATCTGATAGACGCATTTATGGAGTTGGGAAATTGGTCAATGTGGGAATAGATTGCAAATATAAAAATTTTTTGGATGCAAATAATTTTGAAAGAAAAGAAAAAGTAGTAGAAGCAGATCAACCATTGATGCAATTGGGACCAGAGTATAGGTGGTTATGTCTCTTTGAGCCAGATCAACATTTTTTTGCAGAAGGCGTTGATATGGATGAGGTACTGTCATATAGACCATCAGCATTCAGAATGTTGAGAGCTTTTCAAGATGTTACTTTTATAAAGATAGATGATGAAGAAAATAGAGCGTTAAAAGAATGTATTTATTTAAAAAACAGAGACAAACAGAAGTATTTTGAATACAGTACATCAGAACATGAACGGATTTTACAATTTGATGTGGAAAAGTATCGTATCAGTCCTGAAGAAACTATAATAAAAGAGTTTAATTATGAAAAAAATGAAATAAATACGGAAATGCTACTAGAGGCCTGGATGATAGATTTCATTTCAAAAAATGGATTTGAAGGCGAAAAGTATGATTATGTGACACATCAGGTTATAGCTTCTCCTTTTAAACCGTTAGCATATATTGATAAAATGGATATTTTTGCATACAGATATTTGGAGAATTTTCCAGACACCGAAAAACCAATAGAAAAATATATGGTTATAGAGCTGAAAAAAGGAAAAGCAACAAGGGATTTTCCTTTACAACTAATGAGATATGTTGATTGGATTAGTAGAGAGTATGCTGCGGGAGATTATTCTTTAATAAAAGCAGTTGGTATTGCAAAAGGGTATCCTAAGGGAATGCAAAAAATTTTAGATGAACAGTGTAAAAGAAGTTATTTGTCAGATTTACATCCTAATACAACCTCTCAATGGAACGACTTAAGTTTATATGAATATTCTATGAATCAAACAAATCAGCTTCAAATTAAGAAGAGTAATATCTTTGATTCTATCCTTGAATTGAAAGAAAGACTTTCTGATATTGGTATAGAGTATAATACTGGTAAAATTCGAATAAATGGAGAAGTATATGCACCTAAATTTAAAGTACAGTCAAAAAAGTGGGCTTTTTTTGATGGATTAAATGAAGAAGAAAGAATTGTACTCAATGAAAATAAATGGAAAGTCATTGATATTGGTGAGATAAAAAATAAAGCAGAAGTAGATCAACTTATTTTAGAATTATTTAAATAAGGATCTTTACAAAAACAATAAAATAAGATATTATATGTAAAGAACGATCGTTCGAATAATAAAAGAAGAGGTAATATAAAGTGAAGAAAACAGTTTGCGAATTGTTTGCCGGAGTAGGTGGATTTAGATGTGGACTTAATAATATAAGAACAGCAGAAGATTATGGTAAAGAAGAAAAATGGGATACAGTTTGGTTTAGCCAGTGGGAGCCGGCAGAGAAAAGTACACAGTATGCACATGATTGTTATGTATACCGATTCGGAACACGATTAGATAATAATGGTGAAGATACCACAAATTATAATATTGAAGATGTAGATAAAACAACACTTCCTGATTTTAACCTGTTAGTCGGCGGATTCCCGTGCCAGGACTATTCTGTAGCATCTTCATTAGCTACTTCCAAAGGACTTGAGGGAAAAAAAGGAATTTTATGGTGGTCAATACGTGAGACCTTAGAAGCCAAGAAGCCACCATTCGTATTATTAGAAAATGTTGATAGATTATTAAAATCTCCTGCAAAACAAAGAGGTAGAGATTTTGGTGTGATTCTCGCATGTTTTCGAGATGAAGGATATACAGTGGAATGGCGTGTGATAAATGCTGCAGAATATGGGTATCAGCAGAGACGCCGTAGAACATTTATTTTTGCTTATAAAAATAATACAAAATATGCGGATAGAATTTTAAATACAATTGGATGTGCAGATGTATTGGAAGAAGGCAAGAAAGAATGCATGGAAAATGTAATCTTAAAAGAAGGCTTTTTTGCAGAAACATTTCCGGTAAATAAAGCAGAATCTGCTAAGATGAAGATTAAGGAACTGCCGGTAGAAGTAGGTGAAGTGTCCGAAACATTTCAATGTGCATTTGAAAATTCTGGAATAATGAAAGACGGAATAATATATACAATGAAGACTGTTCCGGATTATCATGGAAAGCAGATAACTCTTGGTGATGTTATGGAAACTGGAGCAGTAGAAGAACAGTATTTTATTCCAGAAGAAAAATTATATTATACGGATCCTGCGGTTACACATAGTGATGAAACTGAACAGCGTCTTCCAAAGGAGGATAGACAGACCTGGCAGTACCTGAAAGGTGCAAAAAAATTGTTACGTACAAGTTCGACAGGTCATGAATATGTATTCTCAGAGGGTGCTATTTCTATGATTGATCAGGAAGATAAACCGGCACGTACAATGCTGACATCTGAAGGTGGATTTAGTAGAACAACTCATATTGTGAAAGATAAAATGACTGGAAGAGTGAGATTGCTTACCGCAACAGAAGCAGAACGAATTCAAGGATTTCCTACAGATCATACAAAGTATTGTCTGGTTAAGGGAGAAACAGTGGAGATGCCATTGAGAAAACGCAGATTTATGATGGGAAATGCACTGGTGGTTAATCTGGTGGCAGATATGGAGAAGACATTGAATAATATATTTGATGAAGAATGATTTGACCTATATTTTAGAGTAAAAAGTTATTTCTGCAAAAGAGGTATTTAGATGAGTGATAAGACTGTTTATTCTTATATAAATGATATTGCACAGCGATTAAAAGAACCAAGAAAATATGGGGATGTTTCGCTAATGATTGGAGCTGGATTTTCAAAAAATGCACAGAGTAAAGGAAGGGCAAGTATACAACCACCAAATTGGAGCGAACTTGCTGAAAAAATGTATGAGGAACTATATCCGGAACCATTAGAAGAACAAGAAAAAGAGGAATGGAATAGACAAAGGATTATAAAAACATCTGGGAAAAACGTCACAAAGCTGGCAGATGAATATATTGCTAATTTTGATAGAAATAAAATAAACAATTTGATAGAACAGTCCATTGCAGACGAAATGTTTGTTCCGGGAGAATTACATAAAAGACTTTTAAAATTACATTGGTCAGATATTTTTACAACAAATTATGATACTCTTTTGGAGCAGACGGTAGATATGATTTATCGTGAGAATAACTATGAAATCATATATTCTCAAAATGATTTGCCAGGGAGTATAAAGCCACGGATAATCAAGTTGCACGGTAGTATTCCACAAGTAAAACCATATATAATAAGCGATGAAGATTATAGAACATACCCAGATAAATATTCAGCATTAGTTAATACTGTACAGCAAGCGATGCTTGAAACTAGATTATGCTTACTTGGATTTTCCGGGGATGACCCCAATTTTCAAAGCTGGCTTGGTTGGTTACGAGACAATATGGGTGAATACTGTCCAATGATTTATTTGATTGGTTTATATGAAAAACTCAGTGCACCAGAGAGAAAACTGTTGGAAAATAAGGGGATTACTATAGTAGATATTTCTGGATTAGTATCTCGACAGGAAGAAAATCGACACTATCAGGCAATTTCAGAATTTGTTGGTTTATTAGAAAAAAATCAGAGTGAAAAAGATATTTATTTGGAAAGGCCATACCAGAATGTTGATATATTTTGGCAACCTAAGGAAGCGGAAAAAGAAGAGTACTTTGAAAAGTTGAAAAACTATTCACATAAAGTTGAAAAGTTGATAGAGCCGTACATTTTACTCCCGGAAGAAAAAAGGGTTAAATATGCAAATTATTTCTTAGAACATTTTAATGTAGTGCTGAAATTGGTTCATAATCAGGAAAAAGTACCAGAGAAGCTAATTTCAACTATTATTAAAATACTAAGAAAATGTTTGGTTGTTTTAGAAGATAAAAATGCTGAATACTTAGAAAAAGTAACAGAAAAGTTAATTGAGAAAAATTCACAAATAGAAACGTTATGTGAGATATTATTGTATTTGGCAGAAATGTATAGAATCGATGGTAAAAAAGAGTTATATGATGCTTGCATGGAAAGATGTGAGGTATATTGTAATAAAATCCCATATTATAAAAATGAATCCCTTATTGAAAAAATGAAAAATCACATTTCATTGTTTGGTTACGAGGAAGCGAAACAGCTGATTGAAGAGATAGAAACACCATCATTTGAGTATAAAGTAAAAAAAGCAGCGTTGTATAAACAATTGTCAAAGAATGATATTGCAGACAAGATATTAAGCGAGTGTTCAGCGGAATTGGCGCAGATGAAGTTATCAGATGAAATATATGCTTCATATTTGGGATATCTAAATTTATGTTATAGAATTGGAAATTGGGAAATAAAGGAGGAATACGCTGACAATAAGTATTATGATAATTCATATAACACAAGACGTATTATTGTTGAACAAAGGGAAAAGCTGGAGCAAGTTTTCTTTGAAAAAGATAGAAAAAAAGAAGAAAGAATAGTGCCGTTTAGTCTTAATTCCAATAAGAGTGTTACAGTAGTTTATTCAGGAGAAGATACTTGTTACAAAAATTCGTTTGTTTTTATTCTTGGAATAGATAGATTGTGCTTGCCGATATTTTCGGATCAAGCAAGATTGCTTCCACGTGTATATGATGAGATAGTGAATTCGAGTAAATATGCTTATTGGAAAATGTCATTAGCTGTTAGGACAAATCAAGAAAAAGTTATCAATCAAATTTTCACACGGAAAACCCTTTTAAATATAGATGATTTAGAAAAACAATCTCTTTTTGAAAAATTGATTGAAATTGTAAAGATGTATGCTGTAGAAGATAGTTATGATAGAAAAAAATATTTTGTATCAGTGAAGAACATCTTAAGCATATTATCGCGGTTGGCAGTATTTATAGAAGATGCAAATATAATTGCATTTTTGGAAATATTATGCAGATTTAGTCAAAAGGAAGATCCTTTTATGGTTAGAGATATAAAAAAGATTCTGCAGATAATTTCAACCAGATTTAATGGAAATATTGCAAATACTTGTCAGAATATTATTTTTTCTGAGTTTGATGCACAATATCATTTGGCTAGTTATTTTAATGATGTATCATTTGAAATATATGAAGAAGATGTGGAAATATTTTATGAAAAAGCACTTCGTGCGAGTCTAAGTGAAAATATATGTGAAAGAGATAATGGATTATCTTGCTTATTAGTATTGTGGAATAATAAACCATTAGAAAAATATCGAGACGATATTATAACAGCCTTTTGGAAGAATGATAAAGATACCCTGCCGACAACAGAATTATACTATCCATTTATTTGGGAGGGATTACCGTATCCAGAATCAGTTGATTTTTCAAAATTATATTATACATATTTGATGAATACAGAATATGTGAAAAGTGTAACACCAACAGGGCGTGTGGGAAATAATTCATATGGAAGTGTCCGAGATTATTTTAGCTTTTTTTATTCGACATCGAAAATTTCCCTGAGAAAATGTAGTGAGGTGATTTTAAATAAAGAACTTGCAAGCACCATTTTGACTCGCTCATATGATTTCATAATCCATGAAAAAAGCTTATTAAAAGATAATTTTATGGGAGAAAAAGATGAATGTGAAAATAAGTTTCTAGTAATTGAGGAACTTGTTGCACTTATCTATTGTGAAGCTATACAAAATCAATTGATTACAGAGGTGTATCCACTGATTGAAAAAATTAAGACAGCATTATCGGATTGCCGAATTAGTACCATTGCAATCGATATACTAGAAATGACTGAGAAAAATGAATTTGAAGAATGTGTTGATATGTTTGAAAATATTATATTGACGAAAAATAAAAAACTTTATTCAAGTGTATTTACAGGAATACAATGTTTGGTATTTTTAAAAGAAAATTGCATTCAAAATGTATCGTTTGAAAAATTTTTTAGCTCAATAAAATATTTAGATATAGAGTATTCAAAAACATTGTGGATTCATTTGACACCATTGCTCAGGCAACCTTTTTTTGCTAAGGAAGAAACTCAGAGATATATTACAGTATCTATCAGTAAGTGTATAGACATATATGAAGATTTAGCAAGTCAAGGTGAACGGTATTATTTGGATGGCTTATACAATTGTGTGGAGGCATTACATCAGTATTATAAAAGTGTTAAGACAACTGGAACAGAAGAAACAGACGAATTAAAACAATGTGTTGAAAAAGCTATGAAAATAAAAAACTACGAGATATCAAATATTTGGTCTTAATAGAATGATGAATGTTAGGCTGTTATTGTAAACAGGTATGTACTGTTGAAATAGGATATGTGACATGATTGTAAAAAGTCAGAGTATTTAAAATGTATATCAAATCTAATTTCAAATAAGAGGATGCTATTATCAAGAGTTGATAAGAAAATCAGAAAGACAAAATGCCCCTATGATTTCAATTTTGAAGTCGTAGGGGTATTTTTTATGCAGAAAAATAAAAAATTTCCTTTTCCACCCTGTATTTTTCCCTCTGAACCTTTCGTTATATGAGGGCAAATAAATAAAATTCATTTTTTATTTGTAAAAAGCCCTCTCTACGTTCTGATATATGAGGAACAAATTACATTTGCCTTAAAAGAATCGGGCCTGATTCAAGAACAAAGAAAAAACGAAAAGAGAAAGGAGAAACTACATGAACAAAACAATCTTAATGGGAAGACTGACAAAAGATCCGGAGGTGAAATATCTCCAGGATGAAAACAGTACTGCAATGGCACGATACACGCTGGCAGTAGACAGACGATATCGAAAGGATGGAAAGGCAGAAACAGATTTTATTTCTTGTGTTACCTTTGGGAAGAATGCTGAGTTTGCAGAAAAATATCTGAAAAAAGGTTTGAAGATTTTAGTAAGCGGACGGATCCAGACAGGAAGCTATGTGAATCAGGAGGGGAATAAAGTTTATGCCACTAACGTGATCGTAGAAGAACATTATTTCGCAGAAGGGAAGAAACTGTCAGGATCAGAAAAGAAAGAAGATACCGATCCAGATGGATTTATGCATCTTCCAGACGGAGAAGAACTTCCGTTTGAGTAAGAAAAACTCGGATGCTGAAAGCAGAAGAGCGCACTTATATACCTTACAAGGTATGTGCGTCCTACGGAAGTAGCATCTTTCTGAAGGGGAATTCCGAAAGTGTTTGCGGATGATCCATCCGAAGAAGGGTTCCCCTTCCGGCAGAAATGCCTATCCCGTAACAGAGAAAATTGAAGAGTTGAAAAAGGAGAAAAAGAACGATATGGCGAAGAAGAAAACATTTCAGGAATATACTCAGGAAGCACTTTATGAGATTGAAAAAACAGAAGCTGCATTGAAACAGGCAAAGCTTGAGAAGGAACAGGCAGAGCACAGGATCCAGAGATCCTTGAATTATCTGGATACACAGAAAAAGAAAAAACGAAAGGCACGAACCCATCTGTTGATCCAGAAGGGAGCAGCCATAGAAGCAATCTGTAAAGATACCAAATATCTGACAGAGGCAGAATTTTATCAGCTGATGGATGAACTTCTTCATGATCCCGCTTGTAAGTTTTGTGATGTCGTTCATGAAATGGTTCGTGGACGGGCGGAAACTGCAGAAGCGAAAGAACGAGAATTTGCAGAAGAGGAAGCACTATTAAAGGCGATGCAACGAGGTGAACTGCCACAGGGAGATGAGTAAGATGGGATGTTATCACTTTCATCTGAATCAATTATCCAGAGGAAAAGGACAGTCTGCCATTGCCAGTGCTGCTTACCGAGCCGGTACAAAATTGGAATGTACGTATTATGGAGAAGTAAGTGATTATACGAGAAAAGGCGGTGTGGTATTAGCGGAGATCCATCTTCCCAAACAGGCTCCGGAGAGATTCAAAGACAGAGAGACCCTTTGGAATGAGGTGGAATGGATCGAAGGGAATAAGAAAGCACAGCTGGCACACAGCTTTGATATTGCCTTGATGAATGAGTTTTCCATGGAAGAAAATATTGAGCTTGCAAGAAGATTCGTAGAAGAACAGTTAGTCGCAAGAGGGATGATCGCAGATCTAGCGATCCATGATCCGAAGAAGGCAAAGGATAAAATACCCAATCCCCATATGCACATCATGGTGCCCATCCGCCCTTTACAGGAAGATGGTATCTGGGGACAAAAACAAAAAAAGGTTCCAGTATTAACACCGGATGGACAGCCGGTTTTGAATCAGAAAGGACAACCGGTATTTCGGGCGGTACATACAACGGATTGGAGCAGGAAAGAAACCTTGGAAGAATTGAGAAGTGCCTGGGCGAAGATGTGTAACGAACTGTATGAAGAAAAAGGACTTACAGAAAGAGTCGATGCCAGATCTTATGAGGAACGGGGGATTGATAAGATCCCGATGGTGCATGAAGGACCGAATGTACAGGCAATGGAAGCAAGAGGGATTTCAACCGCACTGGGAAGTTTAAACCGACTCATCCGAGCCTTAAATGATATGAAAGAACGGGCAAAGAATCTTCTTCAATGGTCTTTGCTTCGACAAAGCCAGTTGATGGAACGGATGGTGTTCTTACATCAGCCAACTTTAGCGGATTATCTAAGAAACTATTATGACAAGAGAAATGCAGTTGCAGAATCCTACGCTTATGGAACACAAAAGGCGAAGAATACAAATCTGAAACAATTTGCAGAGACGATCCGCTTTCTGGAAGAGCAGGATGTGAGAACCCCAGAACAGCTGACAGAGAAAATCCAGGAATTAGATACTCAGCTAAAAGAGGTAAGTCAGCGGTTGAATCAACAACTGTCTGCTTTGCGAAGTGTCAACAGCAATCTTTATGCAATGAAAGAGTATTTTGAAACAAGACCTGTTTATCTGGAATTAAAGAAGAAATATTTTGGCAGGGAAAAATTCAAAGAGGAACATAAGAAGGAACTTAGCGGATATTATCGTTCGGAAAGAATCTTAAAAGAAAACCTGGATCCAAGTGGGAAGATTCCAGAAGGACAATGGAAACGAGAAGCCGCTCGTTTATCAGAAGAGATAGCTGCTTTACGAAAAGAAGATAAACGGATCCATGCGATGTTACGAAAGTATGAGGGAATCAAAAATCATGTGGAGGCTTTGATGGCAGAGGAAGGAGAAGGTGTCTCTCTTCCAGAAACAAACAAGCGGGAGCAATCCACAGAAACAAAAGAAGCAGTGAGAACCATGAAACGAAAGAAGAAACATCATGGAATGGAGTTATAGGAGGAATTTTAGAAGATGGAAGAATATACAAGAGAACAGATTCAAAGAGCAGATGATACCGATTTATATGTTTTCCTTTCTGGGAGAGGAGAACAGTTCAAACGATGTGGGAAGGAATACCGGTGGTTACGACATGACAGTGTGATGATCAACAAGAATGAATGGTATCGTTTTAGTCAGAATAAAGGCGGTCATGCCATCGATTTTATGAAAGAATTCTACGGTCTTTCTTTTGCAGAGGCAGTCAAAGAATTATTAGGAGAAGAGGGAGTTGGAGAAACCAACAGAAGAACGGCGAAGGAAGATGCAGGCAGACAGAAGGTCTGCCCCATCCCCTTGCCTGGATTGGAACTGCCAGAAAGAAATGAAAGCTGTGAGATTGCAAGGAAGTATCTCATTGAACAGAGAAAACTATCGGAACAGCTGGTAGATCAGATGATTGCAAAGGGGGATATTTATGAAAGTAAAAACTATCACAATGTGGTATTCGTTGGAAGAGACAAAGAACAGAATCCCAGATATGCAGCTATGCGGGGAACCGATGAGAACCGATATCGTGGGGAAGCAAGAGGTTCGGAAAAAGCCTATGGATTTGGCCATATAGGAACGGATGAAAAACTATTTGTGTTTGAATCTCCCATTGATCTTTTGTCTTATATCACCGCAGTTCCGGAAGAATGGGAAAAGCATAGTTATATTTCCCTAGGAGGATTGAGTGAAAAAGCAATGAAACGGATGTATACAGAATATCCTCATATCCATTCCATCTACTTGTGTCTGGATAATGATGAGCCTGGAAATGAGAGATGCAGGCAGTTTGTTTCTCTTATTCCAGAGAAATTGAGTGTGTACCGATTAGAACCGGTGAAGAAAGACTGGAATGAATGTCTGGTAGCAGAAGTTCCGGTAGAAAATATGGCAAAGCAGATGTGTTGGAGAGATGCCAGGGAAAAACCAGTTCCGGTCATGAAGATGTCGGAGGTTGAGGAAACGGTGGTCCAGTGGCTATGGTATCCGTTCATTCCCTTTGGAAAGGTTACTTTGATCCAGGGGAATCCGGGAAAAGGAAAAACATGGCTTGCAATGGCAATCGCCGCATACTGTACGAATGGAAAAGAACTTCCCAATGCACTTCCCATAGAACCCTTTAATGTGTTGTATCAAACAGCAGAGGATGGGATAGCAGATACCATTAAGCCTAGATTAGCAAAATGTGGTGCAGATATGACAAGGGTGCGATTCATCAATGAAGATGAAAAACAGCTTTCTATGACGGACGATCGGATTGAAAAAGCCATCCGACAGAATAATGTACGCCTCATGATCATGGATCCCATACAGGCTTATCTGGGAGCCAATGTGGATATGAACCGGGCGAATGAGATCCGTCCCTTATTTCGACATCTCAGTACGATTGCAGAGAGAACTGGATGTGCCATTGTTCTCATTGGACATTTGAATAAGTCATCGGGAAGTCAGAGCGATTACCGTTCCCTGGGATCCATTGATATCGCAGCGGCAGTACGAAGCATCTTATTTGTAGAAAAGGTGGAAAAAGAGAAGGAACAGGATATCCGAGTGGTATATCAGCAAAAGGATTCTCTTGCTAAAAAAGAAAATCCGGTAGCGTTTTCTTTAGGAGAAGAAGGCTTAAAATGGTTAGGAGAATACGATATATCCATTGAAGATCTGCTGATGGGGAAAGCAGGAACGAAAAAGGAAACGAAACTGGAAAAGGCACAGAAGTTGATCCTGGAGTTATTAACCAAACGAAAAGTGATGTGTTTAGAAGAATTAGAGGCAGAACTACTAGCCTATGGGATTTCTTCCAGAACAGGAAGAGATGCAAGAAAGCAATTGGAAAGCAGATTGAGCTACGACTGGTGTCAGGGAAGAAAAACAGTTGCGTTAATCACAGAATAAAGGATGACATTGGCAAAAAACTACTTTGGCATTGGCAGTCTTTATAGATACCTTTGCCAGCCGCCAATGTCAAAAACAAAGATAATAGAAGGAGGCATACAAATGACAAGTTATGATATACCTTATTGGAAGAAGTATACATTATCCATTGAAGAGGCAGCATCCTATTTTCGTATTGGAGAAGGAAAGCTTCGTAAGTTAGTCAGTGACAATCCAAATGCAGAGTATTTGCTTTGGAATGGGAATCGTGTACAGATAAAACGAACAAGATTTGAAAAATTTATTGACACACTCAGTGCGATATAAAATGAAATTTAAAAGAAGGAGGTGTTCGAATTAGGGGTTACATGATATACTAACAATATCATGTTGCGTCCCCTTGGAGGTAGGATATGATTTCAAAGAGACGTGATGATAAAGGCAGAGTTCTCCAGCAAGGAGAATGGCAGGAACCAAGTGGACGTTACCGCTATAAATATACAGATTCACTTGGTAAGCGTAAAATATTATATAGTTGGAGATTGACAGAAGCAGATAAGATGCCGGAAGGTAAACGGGCAGATCTTTCTCTCAGGGAAAAAGAAAGAAAAGTTCAGTCTTTACAGATGCAAGGGATTACAGGAAGTAACATTACAGTGCTTGAACTTGTGGAACGATATCTTTCCCTGAAAACAGGAGTAAAGCATAATACTTTAGCGAATTACAAATTTGTGGTGAATGTATTGAAAAAGGAAGAATTCGCTTATAAGAAAGTGGATGATGTGAAACTTTCTGACGCAAAGATTTTTCTGATAAAACTACAAAGAGATGGTAGAGGATATAGTTCCATTCATTCCATCAGAGGTGTTTTAAGACCTGCTTTTCAAATGGCTGTGGATGATGACTTGATTCTAAAAAATCCATTTGGATTTGAATTAGGTACAGTACTTGTTAATGACAGTCAGAAAAGACACGCTGTTTCTCCGGAAGATGAGGCAAAATTTCTCGAGTTTGTAAAGAATGATCCACATTATAATCAGTATTATGATGCATTTTATATCTTATTCAAGACAGGTCTTAGAATATCTGAATTTTGTGGGCTTACTGTAAAAGACTTGGACTTTAAAGAAGATATTATCAATGTGAATCATCAGTTGCAAAGAACTCGAGAAATGAAGTATATCATCGTATCTACAAAGACAACAAGTGGTACTCGGTTACTTCCAATGGAAGCGGATGTAAAAGAGGCATTTCTTCGAATCTTGAAGAATAGAAGGAAACCAAAACGTGAGCCGATGGTGGATGGATATGGAGGATTTCTGTTTCTGGACAAGAATGGAAGACCAATGGTTGCACTTCACTGGGAAAAGTACATGCAGCATGCAAGAGAAAAATATAATCGTGAACATTTGTTGCAGTTGCCGCCAATTACTCCTCATGTATGCAGGCATACTTATTGTACCAATATGGCCAATTCAGGGATGAATCCAAAGACGCTACAATATCTGATGGGACATTCAGATGTATCTGTAACACTTAATGTTTATACGCACACCGGCTATGATGATGCAAAGAAAGAACTTGCCAGATTAAAAGAAGCAAGGGATGAACTGGAAAAGAAAAAGTTTGTAACCCAAAAACATGCACAAATAACTCACGTAAGCCTTATTTCATAAGGGATTAGGGACTTTAAAAATAACCCATTTGTAACACAAATGCCCGAAAAAACATGAGAAAATACAAGAATTTATAAGAAAAAGAACCCTTCAAGTAAAAAATGTACAAAGGCTGAAAAGCCAGTATTTATAAGGCTTTGAGAGGATATGAGGAGATAAAATGGAGAAAATAAAGGTACTATTTATTTGCCACGGCAATATCTGCCGTTCCACCCTGGCCGAAAGCGTATTCACCCACAAGGTAAAAGCCTTGGGATTGGCGGACAGGTTTGTTATTGATAGTTTTGCGACCAGCAGGGAGGAGATTGGGAATCCGCCTCACAGGGGGACTGTGAATAAATTGCGTGAAATGAATATTCCGTTGGTTCCTCACAGGGCGAAGCAGATTACGTGGAAGGATTATGAGGATGCCGATTACGTCATCGGTATGGATCAGTGGAATATTAAGAATCTTAACAGGATGCTGAAGGGAGATCCGGACGGGAAGGTGTATAAGCTTTTGAGCTTTGCAGGCTCGGACAGGGATATTGCGGACCCTTGGTATACCGGAAATTTTGATGAGACTTATGAGGATGTAACAGAGGGCTGTGATGCATTTCTGGAATATCTGAAAAGAGAAGGGAAAATCTGAGAAATTTAATGAAGCAATCTCTATGGGAATATAAATTTCAATGAAGGTGGACACCCAGTGAGCTGACATTCGTAGGAAGTCTGTTATGTCTGACCGTGACGAAGGGAATCCCGCGCCAGAATGCAGGGCGAGGTTTGAATATATCTGCGCATCCTGTGGCTTTTTCGCTTCAGCGACATATTCTATAAGGGAGAACAGGAAAGGTTTTTCTAATATGGCTTATACAATTATGCTGGATGCAGGGCACGGGGGAAAGGATCCGGGGGCTCAATACGAAGGAAAACAGGAAAAGGAAGACAATCTTCGTCTGACGCTGGCAGTAGGTAAAATTCTTGCAGCCAACGGTATCGACGTTTTATATACAAGAACGACGGATGTTTATCAGACGCCTTTTGAGAAAGCCCAGATTGCGAATCAGTCAGGAGCTGACCTTTTTATCTCCTTTCACCGTAACAGCAGCCCTGAGGCAAATCAATACAATGGAGCGGAAGTGCTGATCTATGATAAAAAGGGTTTGAAATATGAGATGGCCGAAAATATTCTGGGGGCACTTGGAGAGGTTGGATTTAAGGAACTTGGAGTAAAGGCTCGGCCGGGTCTGGTAGTTCTTCGCAGAACGCGGATTCCTGCGTTGCTCATTGAGACCGGATTTATCAATTCCGATAAAGATAACAAGTTATTTGAAGAAAAATTTCAGGAAATTGCAGATGCAATTGCAGGAGCGATTCTCGGAACTCTGGATGAGGCTCAGAATATGGAAAAATCTTTGTACAGAGTTCAGACAGGCGTTTTCAGGGTGAGGGAAAATGCGGACAGAATGCTGTATCAACTGGAAGATAAGGGCTATCCGGCTTATCTTCTTATGGATGGAGAGTTTTATAAAGTTCAGGTAGGAGCATACCGGGAAATCGGGAATGCAATTGCTATGGAACAGAGATTGCGGGACGATGGATACAGTACCTTGATTGTGACGAGATAATATGGAAACCTTTTGAAAAGATTTGGTTTCTTGAGAATGGTGAAGGGGGAGGGTACAGAATTGAGAAATCTGGATTCTTCTCCCTTATATGATATATGGGGGCATGGAAAGAAACTCACAGATTAATGACAGAAGAGGATGACGAGGGATGAATATGAAAGCGGACATGCAGTATGAGGATTTTTTGAAAAAAATAGAAGAATTTATATTTGTAGAAAATAAGGCGGAGAAAGCAGATATTATTTTCGTGCCGGGAAACAGATATCCGAGAATGGCGGAGAAAGCGGCACAGCTTTATAAGGAAGGAATTGCACCCAGAGTATTGCCAAGCGGCAGATTCAGCGTTACTCTGGGAAAGTTTACAGGTGTATTAGAAAAAGAGGACAGGTATGACGGGATATACGAGACAGAGTGGGAATTTTTATGTGATGTTCTAAAGAAAAATGGAGTACCGGAAAGGGCTGTACTCAGAGAAGATCGGGCAACATATACTTTTGAAAATGCTCTTTTTTCCAGAGAAACAGTAGAAAAAGAAGGGATTTCTGTAAAAAAAGCGATCCTCTGCTGCAAAAACCATCATGCAAGAAGATGTCTGATGTACTATCAGAGAGTTTTTCCGGAGACGGAATTTATGGTTGTTCCTGTGGACGCAGACGGGATTACAAGGGAAAACTGGCGAAAAACACCGGAAGGAGTGAAATCTGTGATGGGTGAGGTCACAAGAATTGTAGAACAGTTTGAGATATTTATGAAATAAAAGATGTTTATATACAGAATGTATCAGACAGAATATAGAAAAGCCGTTTCGGTTCATTGCAGAACCGGAACGGCTTTTGTGATAAAAAGATAAAGTGGGGCGGGAGAATTATTCCTCCTCGTCCGATGTTTTTTCCGGAAGCCAGATGTGTACCTGTTCAATTCGCTTTTTGTTCAGGTCGTCTACGACAAGCCGGATTCCGTTTTCAAGAGTGACAGATTGTCCCTGGGTTGGAAGACTGTCTAGCTGTTCGATGATGTAGCCGCCTATGGAATCGTAGTCTTCTGATTCCAGATGGATGTTGAGGTTTTCGTTGATGTCATCCAGTTTGGCAGAACCGAGAGCTATGTATTCGCGTCCCGGCTGGATTTCTTTTAAATCCTCCTCCTCATCTTCATCGTATTCGTCACGGATTTCTCCGACGATTTCTTCCAGAAGGTCTTCTAAGGTGACAAGACCTGCGGTAGCGCCGTATTCGTCAAGTACGATGGCAAGGTTCAGAGATGCTTTTCGCATTTCAATCATCAGGTCTGCGGTAGCTTTGTACTCATAGGTGAAATAAGGCTCACGCAAAATCTTCCGGATGGAGAATTTCTCATCCTTGGGGAAGATCAGAAGGTCTTTCATATTGATGATTCCGATGACATTGTCCGTGTTTTCCTCATAAACCGGAAAACGTGTATGCATGTCCTCTGCAAAAATTGCAATCAGTTCATCGTAAGTGGAATTGACGTCAATAAATGTCATGTCAATTCGTGGAACCATTACATCTCGGGCGGTGGAATCGCCGAAGTCAAACACGTTGTAAATCATCTGTTTTTCTTCACGTTCAATAACACCTTCTTCCTGACCGACATTTACCAGTGTACGTAATTCATGCTCTGTCATGGTATTTGTCTTTGCATTGGGATCAACCCGTAAAAGGAAAAGAACGCCTGAAGAACATTTTCCAATGATAAAAATGACAGGAGTCAGGATGATCGTCAGGATATAAATAATTCTGGCATACGCTAAAGCAAGTTTCTCAGAGTGGATAGTTGCAAGAGTTTTCGGTGTGATTTCACCAAAAATCAGGATAATCAGGGTAAGAGCACCGGTTGCAAGACCCACATAGGCGTTTCCGATAACTTCAATGGTCAAAGTTGTCATCATGGCAGACGCAGCCATATTCACGAGGTTGTTTCCGATCAGAATCGCACTGAGCATTTTTCCGGAATCGGAAATGACTTTTTCAAGAATGCGTGCGCGTCGATCGCCCTGTTCTGCGAGAGCCTGAATACGAATCTTGTTTACGGTTGTCATAGATGTCTCAGCAGAAGAAAAGAAAGCTGAGAGAAGTACCAGGACTAAAATAGACACTGCCTGGATTAGGACACTTGAATCCAAAATAATTACACTCCTTTTTGATTGAGGGCAGATAATTTTGCCCATATTTAAATATTGTTAGCTGTAAATATAACCGATTTTTGGAAAAAAAGCAATGGGAAAAATACCAACGACAAAAAACAGATAAGAATCTGTCTGAAAATCCCACATAAAAAGTGAAAAAAAGACTGTTTTAATTGTAGAAATCGTGTTATAATTCCCTTGATAAAAAAGAAAAAATATTACAAAAGATTTACGAATATGTAAAATTTTAATATAGTTTAAAGTGGAAATTAAAAACTCCGCTGAGGAAAATAGATAACTACAATACATAAAGACAAATATGTTATTGTTTACGATAAGATATTAGAAATTTGAAGAAGAACAGACAGAGGTATAGAGATGAAAAAAGATAGAAGATTTGAGAAGAGTGTACGTTTTTTGGCGGCTGCAGCCTTATCAGCAGCGTTACTTGGAAGCCAGTTGCCGGTGGTTTTGGCAGCAGAGAACAGTGTGGAGAGCGCTTCCGGTATTAAATCGGAAGATTTATTTCCGGATAATATCACCGTAACTGACCCGGTAAGTCTTGCAGAAGTTGGTTTTCCGGATAATAAATACGGTAAATTGAAATGGGTGGACGATTCGATTGAACTCACGGAACATGTACAGTCCTGTGAGGCTGTTTTTGTGCCCGAAGAGGGAATTGACCTGACAGATATGGAAGGCTGGGACAAAGAACTGGGAGGAGTTGTGAGCCACATCCATGTAATTGTAAGCAGTATTGCCGGAGATGATATGGATGAGGAGACAGGTGAACTCGAGGAAACGGAGGAATCACAGGAAACAGAGTCCGAGGATATGGACGCTGTAGAAGAAGAGACTTCCGGCGAATGGGAGGATGAGAAGGAGGATACGGGTGTCTCCGATGAAAATGAGGCAGACACAGAAGAACCTTCAGAAGAGAGTGCCGATGAAAATGCGGATGCAGAAATCCTTCCGGAAGACGGCGAATCAGAGGAAGAGAATTCCGAAGACAGTGCAGAGTCAGACAGCACAGAGGCTGGCGGTGCAGACGGTCAGGAGGATAACGGCGAAGTTCCAGAGGAGGAGAGCAGCCAGAACAACAGCGCTGATAAAGATGAAACTGGAGCTGTAGAGGAGGTACCTGATCAGGAAGAGCCAGGTTCAGAAGGGAACGACAGCAATATTTTCGACGACCCGGAAGATTTTGACGAAGAGGATGAACGTCCTACAGAATTGCCGGAAAGTCTTACAGAGGAAGAGAAGCTTCAGCATGCCATTATGAATCATAGCTGCGAGGGAATTTCCGTTTCTGGCATAAATCTTCCGTGGTATGTGCAGTTTCGCGTGACAAGCGGCGAGAGCTATGAATTTGCCAACGAATCAGAGGCTGAGATTTTTAAATCCTATGAATTTGAACTTTGGGATTTGCAGAATAATACGGAATATGAAATCCCGGATGGAGAATATATCAGTGTAACGGTTCCTGTTAAGGAGGGGTACGACTATACAGTTGAACACCTTCTTGATAATGGTGCCACAGAAACAATCGTTCCAAGCGTAGAAGGAGGAGTTATGGTCTTCAGCACCCACTCCTTCAGTCCCTTTGGAATCGCAGGCAGTATGCAGATGATAGGACCTGATTTCCCGATTGGAGACGAGGTGAAACCTACGGTTACTCCGACCCCATCTGTTACAGGAAAGCCGGGGGAAAACGGTACTTCCGGAAATAACGGCGGTACAAACACCGGATCTGGAACAAACAATGGTGGAAGCAATGGAACAGGAGGCGTTGGAAACTCCACAGGAATCAGCGGAAATGGTTCCGATTCCGGTCAGAACGTAACATCAGGAAACAGCGGCGCAGGAAACTCCACAGGAATCAGCGGAAATGGTTCCGATTCCGGTCAGAACGGAGCATCAGGAAATAATGGAGTAACAGGAAATAACGCCAATGGTCAGAACAGCAGTCAGTCTTCAGGCAGTCATGCAGTAGAGACCGGAGATACAACGGCAATTCTTCCGTTTGTTGCTCTTGTTCTTGCAGCAGCGATTTTGATTGGCGCAGTAATTTATTTGAAAACGAAAAAGAAATGATGGAAGAAGCAGATACATTCTGAAAATGAATAAAGCACAAAATCGTTCCATATATTGTTCTAGGGGAGGGTTTTGTTTATGAAGGGAAAAGCGATACTGAAATCTTTGCTTGCTTCTTATATACTGACAGGAGCGGCGCTTATGTTGCTTGCATTTCTCCTTTTTGCTTTTGACCTGGGAGAGACAACGGCTGCTGCGGGGATTGTTGCAGTATATGTGATTGCCTGTCTGTTTGGAGGATTTTTGACAGGAAAGATGGTACGGAAGGAAAAATATTTCTGGGGATTTATTCTGGGAATTGCATATTACGTTCTTTTTCTGGCAGTTTCCTTTTTGGCAAAAGGTCGTTGGGATATGACCCTGGCCCACGCTGTCACTACTTTTTTTATGTGTGTGGGAGGCGGAGCTCTGGGAGGTATGTTGTCGTAAAAAAAACACTTTCAAAATCAGAAGTTTTGTGATATACTATGACAAGATACGTAACGATACCATAAGTTACGAAAAATAAGGAGGATACCACTATGGAACATATCAAAACATTGAATACAAAGAACTTACAGAACACAGTAAAAAAAGGCGGATGCGGTGAGTGCCAGACATCCTGCCAGTCTGCTTGCAAAACATCCTGTACAGTAGGAAATCAGAGCTGCGAGCACAAATAAGAAATAGCTGTGTATAAAAGGAAAAGGGCAGCGGGGTAAAAACCGCTGCTTTTCTTCGTACAGAAAAAGAATGAAAGGATTCGAGAAAATGAGCCTGATTCACCGTTATAAAAACAATGGCTATAACATCGTTCTGGACATTAACAGCGGATGCATCCATCTTGTGGATGAAGTAACCTATGATGTGCTGCCTCTTTTGGAAGAAGGGGACAGCTGCGAGACAATTGTCCGGAAATTAGAAAATACATATAAAAAAGAAGATATCGAAACTTCTATTACAGAATGTGAGAAGCTTGTGGAAGAGGGAATGCTTTTCACAAAAGATATTTATGAAAAGGCGATTGAAGAGTTTTCTGACCACCGTCAGACAGTTGTGAAGGCGCTCTGTCTGCATATCGCACATGACTGTAATCTGGCATGTCGTTACTGTTTTGCAGAAGAGGGCGAATACCATGGAAGACGCGCTCTGATGTCCTTTGAAGTGGGCAAGAAGGCGCTGGATTTTCTTATCGCCAATTCCGGTTCAAGAAAGAATCTGGAAGTGGACTTCTTCGGCGGGGAGCCGCTGATGAATTGGCAGGTTGTAAAAGACCTGGTAAAATATGGTCGTGAGCAGGAAAAGCTTCATAATAAGAATTTCCGATTTACTCTGACTACCAACGGCGTTTTATTAAATGACGAGGTTATGGAATTCTGTAATAAGGAAATGTCCAATGTCGTATTAAGTGTGGACGGACGTAAAGAAGTGCATGACTTTATGCGTCCATTCCGAAAGGGAGCAGGAAGCTATGATTTGATCATGCCTAAGTTCCAGAAATTTGCAGAGTCCAGAAATCAGGACAAGTATTATGTGAGAGGAACATTTACCCATCATAATCTTGATTTTTCCAAGGATGTTCTTCATCTTGCGGACCTTGGTTTTAAACAGATTTCTGTTGAACCTGTAGTTGCAGAGGATACGGAGGATTATGCAATCCGTCCGGAGGATATTCCTCAGATTATGGAGGAGTACGATACTCTGGCAAAGGAAATGATCAAAAGGGAAAAAGCCGGAAACGGCTTCAATTTCTTCCACTTTATGATCGACCTTACAGGCGGACCGTGCGTATATAAGAGACTGTCCGGCTGCGGCTCAGGTACAGAGTACCTTGCGGTAACACCGTGGGGCGATTTATACCCATGCCATCAGTTTGTAGGCGAAGAGAAATATCTTATGGGAAATGTGGACGAGGGAATTACAAGACCTGATATTCAGAAGGAATTCGGTCAGTGTAATGTATATACAAAAGAGGCATGTAAGGACTGCTTTGCACGCTTCTACTGCAGCGGCGGATGTGCTGCCAATGCCTTCCATTTCCAGGGAGATATCAACGGTAATTATGAAATCGGATGCGAACTCCAGAGGAAGCGTGTGGAGTGCGCTATCATGATAAAAGCTGCTCTGGCTGAATAAGCCTTTGCGGACTAATGCATTAAAAGAAGGGAAAAACAATGAAAAAAAGTAGAGGAGTTGTAGTGCTTCTGCTCACCGCGATCCTTACCGTGTTTTTCTGCTACACAGCCGCAGTGGGCTTAGGACCTACAGGCACAGGTGCAGCGAAGAACATTAAAACAGGTCTCGATCTTGCAGGCGGTGTCAGCATTACATACCAGACCAAGGAAAGTAATCCAAGCAGCGAAGATATGGCGGATACCATTTACAAGCTGCAGAAACGTGTTGATCAGTACAGTACAGAGGCACAGGTAACAAAAGAGGGAACTGACCGTATCAACGTAGCAATCCCGGGTGTTACAGATGCCAATGCGATTCTTGCTGAATTAGGAAAGCCGGGTTCTCTGTGCTTTGTCGAAGCAGCAGATGAAGAGGGAAATGAAAATATCACTCTGGGCGAAACAGGCTACGTTCTTGCAAGAGACTTAGATGAGATCAGAGAAGCAGGAAGCGTTGTGCTGGAGGGCTACGATGTGGCAGCAGCAGAAGGCGGCGCATTCCAGGATCAGACAACAGGTTCCAAAGAATACGCAGTCAGCCTGACTCTTACAGAGGATGGAAAAAAGAAATTTGCAGAAGCTACAGAAAAGAATATCGGCAAACAGATTGCCATTATTTACGATAATAATGTAGTAAGCGCTCCGAATGTAAAAACAGCTATTCCTGATGGAAAAGCACAGATCGATGGAATGGGAAGCCTTGAGGAGGCACAGTCGCTTGCTTCTTATATCCGTATCGGTTCTCTGAGTCTGGAACTGGAAGAACTCCGTTCCAGCGTTGTAGCAGCACAGCTTGGAGAGGAAGCGATTGCAACAAGCGTAAAAGCGGCAGCAATTGGTCTTGCAATCGTAATTCTGTTTATGATATTTGTATACCGCGTTCCGGGCGCTGTGGCATCCATTGCCCTGATTTTCTATACAGCGCTGATGCTGATTACTTTGAACGCATTTGACATTACCCTTACGCTTCCGGGTATTGCAGGTATTATTCTCGGTATCGGTATGGCGGTAGATGCCAATGTAATTATCTATGCGCGTATCCGTGAGGAAATCGGCGCAGGAACTTCCGTAAGAAATGCCATTAAAGCAGGTTTCAGCAAAGCGTTTTCCGCAATTTTCGATGGAAATATCACAACTCTTATTGCGGCGCTCGTGCTGATGTGGCTTGGTTCCGGTACAGTAAAAGGTTTTGCTTATACACTTGCACTCGGTATTGTCATTTCCATGTTTACAGCCCTGGTTGTTTCCAGAGTAATCATGTATGCACTTTACGCAGTGGGTGTCCGCGATGAAAAATTCTACGGAAGAACAGTAGAAAGAAAAGCAATTCAGTTCCTTGGAAAGAGAAAAGTATTCTTTATCCTTTCACTGCTCCTTGTACTCAGCGGTCCGATTCTCATGCTTGTGAACCAGCAGATGGGCAAGAAAGCGCTGAACTACAGCCTTGATTTCTCAGGCGGTACAGCTACAAATGTTACCTTTAACGAAGACATGGACATTAAGACCATTGACTCTGAGGTAGTTCCTGTAGTAGAAAAAGTGACAGGTGATAAAAATGTTCAGCCTACCAAGGTTGTCGGCTCCAATCAGGTAATCATCAAGACACGTTCTCTTGACCTTGATGAGCGTGAAGCGTTAAATAAGGCTCTTGTTGAGAATTTTGATGTAGATGAGAAACTGATTTCCGCAGATAACATTTCTGCTACAGTAAGTAATGAGATGCGTAAGGATGCGGCAATCGCCGTTATCGTAGCGACAATCTGCATGCTTCTTTACATCTGGTTCAGATTTAAAGATATCCGTTTTGCAAGCAGTGCGGTATTTGCGCTTCTTCACGATGTACTTGTTGTACTTGCATTCTATGCTCTTGCAAGAGTTTCCGTAGGTAACACGTTTATTGCATGTATGCTTACAATTGTAGGTTACTCCATCAATGCAACAATCGTCATCTTTGACCGTATCCGCGAGAATCTTCACGGAAGCAAACGTCTCGATGTACTTGAGGATGTGGTAAATGCAAGTATCACACAGACATTAACAAGAAGTATTTATACTTCTTTCACAACCTTCGTTATGGTAGCAGTGCTTTATATCATGGGTGTATCTTCCATCCGTGAGTTCGCAGCTCCTCTTATGGTAGGTATTCTTGTAGGCGCTTATTCATCCGTATGTATCACCGGTGCAATGTGGTATGTGATGAGAAAGAAATTTACAGGAAATGCACAGCCTGTAAAAGCGGTTGCAGGACCTGCTCAGGCAACAAAGAATACAGCCGGAAAGAAAAATGTGCAGGAAGCTCCGAAAGCTGACCCGAACCAGCCGAAGAAAAAAAACAGAAAAAGAGTAGCAGAACGTCTTGCAGCACAGGAAGCGGCAAAGAACGAAGAAAAATAAGATAAAACAATCCCGGGGTATTTTATATCTCGGGATGTTTTTCAAATTACAGGAAGTTTTCCGGGGAGAGTTTTCCTGTATTTTGAAAAGCAGAAGAGAAAACAGCAGGAGGAGTATAATGGAAAAGTGGGTATTGACTGCGAAGCGTGCAGATTTCGCGGGAATTGGAGAAAAATTTGGGATTGATCAGGTGGTTGCGCGTCTTATAAGAAATCGTGATGTGATTGAGGAGGAAGAAATACGAAAGTACCTTTATGGAGGGCTTGATGATCTGCCCTCACCCTGGCTTTTAAAGGATATCGAAAAAGCAGTGGGAATTCTTGAAAAAAAAATCCATGACCATGTAAAAATCCGGATTATCGGCGATTATGATATTGACGGAGTGACCTCTACCTATATTCTTTTGAAAGGATTAAAAAGGGTTGGAGCAGAAGTTGACACCTATATTCCGGACAGGGTTGCAGACGGTTACGGTATCCGCGCACATCTTATTGAGAAAGCGGCAGAAGACGGAGTTGACACGATTGTTACCTGCGATAATGGGATTGCCGCAGCGCAGGAAATACAGACTGCAAAGGAAAAAGGTCTGACTGTGATAATTACAGATCACCATGAAATTCCATATAGGGAAACAGAAAACGGACGGGAACTGATTCTTCCTCTGGCAGACGCAGTTATCAACCCGAAGCAGCCGGACTGTTGTTATCCCAATAAAAAAATCTGCGGTGCAGTCGTGGCTTTTAAGCTGATAACAGCTCTTTATGACAGGTTCGGGATATCGGAAACAGAGCTGGAGGATTATCTGGAGCTGGCTGCAATCGCAACAGTCGGCGATGTAATGGACCTTCAGGGGGAAAACAGAATTCTTGTCAAAGAAGGACTGAAACGCCTTGCCGAAACAAAAAATAAAGGTCTTCGGGCCCTGATACATACAAATGGACTGGGCGGCAGCAGAATAACCTCCTATCATGTGGGATTTGTTCTTGGTCCCTGCATCAATGCCAGCGGACGTCTTGATACTGCAGCCCGTTCTCTGGCGCTGTTGAACACAGAAGATGAAGACGAGGCTGCGAGGCTTGCAGGAGATCTCACTGCTTTGAATGAGAGCAGGAAGGCTTTGACAGAGAAGGGAAAGGAAGATGCCATAGAGCAGGTAGAAACGACAGAACTTAAAAATGACAGGGTTCTTGTAGTGTATCTTCCGGATTGCCATGAGAGTCTGGCCGGGATTATAGCAGGACGAATCAGAGAAAAATATAACAAACCTTCCTTTGTTCTGACGAAGGGGGAAACCTGTGTGAAGGGAAGCGGACGCTCGATAGAAGGATATTCGATGTTTGAAGAGCTGGTCAAATGCGCAGAACTTATGGTACAGTTCGGGGGACATCCAATGGCGGCGGGGCTGTCTGTGGAGGAAGAAAACGTGGATCTTTTAAGACGGAGACTCAATGAAAACTGTACTCTAACAGAGGAGGATCTCCGACCGAAGGTTACCATTGACGTTCCTATGCCGATTTCGTATATCACAAAAAATCTGGTGGAGGAAATAAGTCTTCTTGAGCCGTTTGGAAAGGGAAATACCAAGCCATTATTTGCCCAGAAAAATCTTCGTGTTTTAGAAAGCAGGATTTTGGGCAAAAATCGAAATGTGGCAAAACTGCGCCTTATGGATGAAACCAGTGCGGTGATAGATGGAATGTATTTCGGAGAAGCAGAAGAATTTATACGGTTTGCAAAAAGCAGAGAAACTATCTCTGTTACCTATTATCCGGAGATTAACCGGTATATGGGAAAGGAAAATCTTCAGATTGTAATACAGAACTACTGTTGAAAAGATGCGAACCCTGTCGGGTTTGCATTGATTCTGGAAAAAAAAAGTGGTATACTATACATTATTTATTATGATAAGTTTTAACTGTTCAGAGATAAGGAGACAGATATGAAAAAAATAGAAGAATACGTTAGAAGTATTCCGGATTTTCCGGAACCGGGTATTATTTTCCGTGATGTGACAAGTATCCTGCAGGATGCAGACGGTCTGCAGCTTGCAATTGATTCCATGCAGGACTTTTTGAAAGATACAGATGTGGATGTGATTGTCGGTACAGAATCAAGAGGATTTATTTTTGGCGTACCTATCGCGTATAATCTTCATAAACCATTTGTTCCGGTACGTAAAAAAGGCAAACTCCCCTGTGAAACGGTATCTATGAGTTATGACCTTGAATACGGAAGTGCAGAGATTGAAATGCACAGGGATTCTATCAAACCGGGGCAGAAGGTTGCTATCATTGATGACCTTATTGCGACAGGAGGAACCATTGAAGCAGCAGTAAAGCTGGTGGAGGAGCTTGGAGGAGAAGTGGTAAAAATTGTTTTCCTCATGGAGCTTGCCGGACTTAAGGGAAGAGAACGTCTGGCGAAATATGATGTTGAATCCGTAATTGTATACGAAGGAAAATAAAGCACAGCAGATTGTGTATAGGCAGGTGAAACATATGGCAGAGACAAAAAGTACAGAAAATAAAAAAAATGCTGCGCAGACAGAACAGGCGAAAATTGATTCCGTGAAACGGGCGGACGCGGCGGTGAAATCCATGCATGATTTTACAGCACCTGAGGTATTATATGAGGAACTGATTAAAAGTGTGCGCAAATATCATCCGTCAACAGATATTTCGATGATACAGAGAGCATATGAAATTGCCAGTGACGCCCATAAAGACCAGAAAAGAAAATCCGGTGAGCCTTACATTATCCATCCTCTTTGTGTAGCGATTATCTTGGCGGATCTGGAGCTTGATAAGGAGACGATTGTAGCAGGACTTCTCCACGATGCAGTAGAAGATACCTGGATGACTGTGGAGGAAGTGTCTGACAGATTCAGTCCGGAGGTAGCGCTTCTTGTGGACGGCGTTACCAAATTGGGGCAGTTATCTTATTCTGCGGATAAGGTAGAGGTACAGGCTGAGAATTTAAGAAAAATGTTTCTTGCCATGGCAAAGGATATCCGTGTTATCCTGATCAAACTGGCAGACCGTCTCCATAACATGAGAACATTGCAGTATATGCGCCCTGAGAAGCAGCAGGAAAAAGCGAGAGAGACAATGGATATTTATGCACCGATAGCCCAGCGTCTCGGTATTTCTAAAGTGAAAGTAGAACTCGACGACCTTTCCCTGAAATATCTGAAGCCGGACGTTTACTATGATCTGGTTGAAAAAGTTGCTCTGCGTAAAAGCGAGCGTCAGAAATTTGTGAGTTCTATTGTCCAGCAGGTAAAACAACATATGGAAGATGCAAATATTGATGCGCAGGTAGATGGACGTATCAAGCATTTTTTCAGTATTTATAAAAAAATGGTCAATCAGGATAAGACCATTGATCAGATTTACGATCTCTTTGCAGTTCGTATCCTTGTTGATTCTGTGAAAGACTGTTATGCTGCTCTTGGAGTTATCCATGAGATGTATAAGCCGATTCCCGGACGATTTAAAGACTATATCGCAATGCCGAAACCAAATATGTATCAGTCTCTCCACACGACCCTGATCGGTCCTAACGGACAGCCTTTTGAGATACAGATCCGTACCTACGAAATGCATCGTACAGCAGAATACGGTATTGCAGCACACTGGAAATATAAAGAAACATCAGACGGTAAGGCGCCTGTAGGCAAGAGTGAGGAAGAGAAGCTGAACTGGCTGCGCCAGATTCTGGAGTGGCAGAGAGACATGTCTGATAACAGAGAATTTATGAGCCTTCTCAAAAATGACCTCGATCTTTTTGCAGACAGTGTCTACTGTTTTACTCCTCAGGGAGATGTAAAAACACTGCCTAATGGTTCCACCCCTATTGATTTCGCCTACTGTGTACATAGTGCAGTAGGAAATAAGATGGTCGGCGCGAGAGTCAACGGGAAGCTTGTTCCCATCGAATATCAGATTCAAAATGGAGACAGAATCGAGATTATCACTTCTCAGAATTCACAGGGGCCAAGCCGCGACTGGCTGAAACTGGTTAAGAGTACACAGGCAAAAAATAAGATTAACCAGTGGTTTAAGAAGGAATTAAAAGAGGATAATATTTTAAAGGGTAAGGAGATGCTTGCCCAGTATGCAAAGGCAAAAGGCTATAAAATCAGCAATTATACAAAAAACCAGTATCTTGAAGCTGTTATGCGCAAATACGGCTTCCGTGACTGGGAATCTGTACTTGCCGCAATCGGACATGGCGGTCTGAAAGAAGGTCAGGTATTTAATAAACTGATGGAAGCCTATGATAAAGAGACGAAGAAGAATCTTACAGATGAACAGGTTCTCGAGGCTGCATCTGAGAATCAGGATAAGCTTCACATTGCCAAGAGTAAGAGCGGTATTGTGGTTAAGGGGATTCATGATGTTGCAGTACGTTTTTCTAAATGCTGCAGCCCGATTCCGGGAGATGAAATCGTGGGCTTTGTCACAAGAGGACGAGGAATTACAATACACCGTACAGACTGTGTTAATGTTCTGAATATGTCTGAAATTGACAGAAGCCGTTTGATAGAAGCGGAATGGCAGCGTCCGGAAGCAGCGAAAGCTTCTGAGAAATATATGGCGGAGATTCAGATTTATGCGAACAATCGTACGGGTATTCTGGTTGATCTTTCCAAAATCCTTACAGAGAGAAAGATTGATGTCCGCAGTATGAACAGCCGTATCAGCAAGCAGGAAAAAGCGACAATTTCGCTCAGTTTTGAAGTGACAAGCAAAGAAGAACTGAATTCTCTGATTGAAAAGATTCGCCAGGTAGACAGCATCATAGATGTAGAGCGTACAAGGGGATAAAGTTCCCTGTACGTTTTCGGAAAAGGTTACTGAGAATCGATTGAACGGTAATCAGAAAGGAACAGTGAAATGAAATCAGAATTACAGAAATGTATCCTTGGTTCGGTATATACCAACTGTTATTTTTTACAGAATAAAGAGACAGGGGAGCTTCTTATCGTAGATCCGGCAGCCAATGCAGAGAAGATTTTTCAGCAGGTTTCCCAGATGAACGGCAAGCCGGTGGGTATTCTTCTTACACACGGTCATTTTGACCATATCCTGGCAGCCAATGAGGTAAAGGAGAAATATAAGATTCCCATATATGCCTGTCGTCAGGAAGAAGAGATGCTTCGTGAGCCGTCAGTAAATATGACTGCTTATTATGGAGAGGGATGTTCTGTGAAGCCGGACAGATTTTTAAATGACCTGGATGTTTTTGAGGCGGCAGGTTTCTCTGTTCAGATGATTCATACACCCGGACATACGAAAGGAAGCTGCTGTTATTATATCCGTGAGGAGGGAATTTTGTTCAGCGGAGATACCCTGTTTTACGGTTCGGTAGGAAGAACAGATTTCCCGGGAGGAAGCACGGCTGAGATTGTGAGAAGCCTTCACAAGCTTCTGGAATCCCTTCCGGAAGAGACGGATGTTTATCCGGGGCACGATGCGGCAACGACCATTGGATATGAAAAGAGGTATAATCCATTTGTATAAAATAGGTATTGTGTTTCTTGACACAGAATTTGAACATGACGTATATGAATTGATTAAAGCGTTTTATCCGGAGGCGGAGATCCATACTTTCTGCGAAGAGACAGAAGGAGAGTATGACCTCCGCTTCCGTGTGGAACGGGATGAGGATAGCTGGCTGCTCAACTATGAAAGCTCTGAGCACAAAGGTGTAGCAAGTGCTTCTGTTATTTCCGGCTATTCTTCAAAAGATAAAAAAACACAGGACAAAGAAGCTTCTGTTGATGAGGAAAGCAGACGCAGTATCCGAAAAAAAAATAAGGATGCCATCAAAATGGCGCTTTATAAGGTTCTTGTAAAGCTTACAGGAAGAGAGCTTCCCTGGGGAAATCTTACGGGAATTCGTCCGGCAAAGCTGGCTATGGCTCTTATTGAGTCAGGAAAAAGCAGTGAGGAAGCAGCTGAGGAACTGCGTAACAGATATCTGGTAAGTCCGGAGAAAACAGCTCTTGCAGTTACAATTGCGAACAGAGAAAGAGACATCTTGAAAGATATTGATTACGAGAATGGTTACAGCCTTTATATCGGAATTCCTTTTTGTCCAAGCATCTGTCTTTACTGCTCTTTCAGCTCATATCCCCTGAAGCTGTGGCAGAAACGGGTTGATGAATATGTGGAAGCTCTGTGCAGAGAAGTTCGCGCTGTAGCGCAAATGATGAGGGGACGCAAGCTTGACACGATTTATATAGGAGGCGGAACTCCGACGACTCTGGAGCCTCATCAGTTAAGAGTACTTCTTGATACAGTAGGAGAATGCTTCGGTTACGATGGAGTTGTGGAGTTTACAGTGGAAGCAGGGAGACCGGACAGTATTACGGAGGATAAATTAAAGGCTCTTTCTGAATTTCCTGTGACAAGAATCTCGGTCAATCCCCAGACCATGAATCAGGAGACACTGGAGATCATCGGAAGGCGTCATACAGTGGATGAGACTAAAAGGGCATTTGGTATCGCAAGAGAACTTGGATATAACAATATTAACATGGATCTTATTGTGGGCTTGCCGGGAGAGGATATTTCCATGGTAGAACACACATTGGAAGAAATACGAAGGCTGGATCCTGACAGCGTGACCGTACATTCGCTTGCAGTGAAGCGGGCGGCACGTCTGAATATGTTTAAGGAAAAATATCAGGAAATGACCTTTGAGAATAATCAGGAGATTATGGCTCTGACGATGAAAACTGCCCGTGAAATGGGAATGGAGCCGTATTATCTCTACCGTCAGAAAAATATGAAGGGAAATTTTGAGAATGTCGGCTATGCAAAGGTTGACAAAGCCGGAATTTACAATATACTGATTATGGAGGAAAAGCAACCAATTATCGCACTTGGCGCAGGTGGTTCTTCCAAGTTGGTTTTTGACCACGGAAACAGGATTGAACGTGTGGAGAATGTAAAAGATGTGGCAAATTATATTTCCCGTATTGATGAAATGATTGACAGAAAAAGGAAAGGTATAGCTGCCTGGTTATAAGTAGAGGAGGGAATGTTTTGAATACAATACAAAAGATGACTCCGAACATCCAGAAGCGGATACTGGAATTTAATCTGGAAGGCGAATTGAACCACGGTAAGATTGTCAGCAATCTTGCCTATGAGGTCGCCAAAGAACTTGGACTTTCCGAAGAACAGTGTTATGAGCTTGCAATTGCCGGAATGCTTCATGATATCGGAAAACTCAAACTTACCGGCTATATTAACGGTCAGGAGAAAGACCCGTTGGTTATAGAGGAATTAAAATTTGTTCGTATGCATTCGACGCTGGGGTACGAGGAACTGAAAAATCAGGGATATTCTGATTTTGTACTGGAAAGTATCCTGTATCATCATGAGAATTACGATGGAAGCGGATATCCCTCCAATAAAGCAGGAGAGGAGATTCCTATAGGAGCAAGGATTCTCAGGGTATGCGACGTATATGCTGCACTGAGTTCAGACAGATCCTATCGCAAAGCATTTGATATGCAGACGACAATGGAATTAATGATAGAAGAAGTAAAAAACTTTGATATGCAGATTTTCCTGGCATTTCAGAGAGTGGTACATAGATAAAGGAGGATAACATGGCATTAAAGAAGAAGCCGGTAACCGGTATGAAAGATATTTTACCAAGAGAGATGGAAATCCGTAATTATGTGATGAATATGATTCGGGAAACCTATGGAACATTTGGATTCTCTGCAATTGAGACTCCATGTGTGGAGCATATTGAAAATCTCTGCAGCAAACAGGGCGGAGAAAATGAGAAGCTGATTTTCAAGATCTTAAAAAGAGGAGAGAAGCTGAAGCTTGAGCAGGCAAAGGAAGAAGCAGATCTGGTAGATTCCGGTCTCCGCTACGATCTGACAGTTCCTCTTTCCCGTTATTATTCCAACAATGCCAATGAGCTCCCGGCTCCGTTTAAAGCGCTTCAGATGGGAAATGTATGGAGAGCAGACCGCCCTCAGAGAGGACGTTTCCGTCAGTTTATGCAGTGCGACATTGACATTCTGGGCGAGCCGACTTATCTTGCAGAGATCGAGCTGGTACTTGCGACCACAACTCTTCTTGGAAAACTGGATTTCCATAACTTTACCATCCGTATTAATGATCGAAAGATTCTGAAAGCAATGGCACAGTACAGCGGTTTTCCGGAGGAGAGTTTTGACACTGTTTTCATTATTCTTGATAAGATGGACAAGATTGGCCTGGAAGGTGTTGCACAGGAACTGGAAAAAGAAGGCTTTGCCAAAGAATGTATTGATAAATATTTAGGCCTTTTCAAGGAAATCACCAATGATATTGAAGGTGTGCGCTATTGTAAAGAGAAACTGGAAGGTGTGCTTGATCCGAAAATTGCAGAGGATCTGGCAACCATTATTTCCACTGTAGACGCAGTGAAGACAGCGGACTTTAAAATTTCCTTTGACCCGACGCTTGTCCGCGGTATGTCTTATTATACAGGACCAATCTTCGAGATTGCTATGGATGAATTCGGCGGAAGCGTGGGCGGCGGCGGACGCTACGATGAGATGATCGGTAAGTTTACAGGAAATAATACTTGTGCTTGCGGTTTTTCTATCGGATTTGAGAGAATTGTTATGCTTCTTCTGGAAAGAGATTATCAGATTCCGACAGGCGCAGGAAAGAAGGCGTACCTGATTGAGAAGAACATGCCGGCTGATAAATTAATGGAGATTCTGAAAAAGGCGGAGGAAGAAAGAAGCGCCGGAACACAGGTCAATATTTCCATTATGAAGAAGAACAAGAAATTCCAGAAGGATCAGCTTGCTTCGGAAGGTTACACAGAGGTAATCGAGTTTTTCAGAGATAAAATGTAATAAATAACATAGAAAGAGGAGTATTTGTTATGGCTGAAAGTATGAAAGGTCTGCACAGAACATGCCGATGTGCAGAAGTAACAAAAGACATGATTGGACAGGAAATCGTCCTTATGGGATGGGTTCAGAAAGCCCGTGATAAAGGCGGTATCGTATTTGTGGATTTAAGAGACCGTTCCGGAATCATGCAGTTAATCTTCGAAAACGGAACCATAGATGAGGAAGGCTTTGCAAAAGCAGGAAAGCTTAGAAGCGAATTTGTCATCGCTGTTACAGGTACCGTAGAGAAACGAGGCGGAGCTGTGAATCCGAATCTTGCAACAGGAGAACTTGAGCTTGTTGTGAGAAGCCTGCGTGTTCTGGCGGAATCAGAGGTGCCTCCGTTCCCGATTGAAGAGAACAGTAAAACAAAAGATGAAATCCGTCTGAAATACCGCTATATGGATCTGAGAAGACCGGATTTACAGAGAAATCTGATGTTGAGAAGCCGTGTGGCAATGCTTACAAGAGCGTTTTTTGCAAAAGAGGGATTTCTTGAAATCGAGACTCCTATGCTTGGCAAAACAACACCGGAAGGAGCAAGAGACTATCTTGTGCCATCTCGCGTTCACCCGGGACATTTCTACGGACTTCCACAGTCTCCGCAGCTTTATAAGCAGCTTCTGATGTGTTCCGGTTACGACCGTTACATTCAGATTGCGAAATGCTTCCGTGACGAGGACCTTCGTGCTGACAGACAGCCGGAGTTTACACAGATCGATATGGAGCTTTCTTTTGTAGATGTAGATGATGTTATCGACGTAAACGAAAGATTCCTGGCTTATCTGTTCAAAGAGGTTCTGGATGTGGATGTGAAGCTTCCGATTCAGAGAATCACATGGCAGGAAGCAATGGACAGATTCGGTTCCGATAAACCGGATATGCGTTTTGGAATGGAACTGCACGATGTCAGCGATATCGTAAAAGATTGCGGTTTCAGTGTATTTACCGGTGCGCTGGAAAATGGCGGAAGTGTTCGAGGCATTAATGCAGAAGGACAGGGTTCCATGCCGCGTAAGAAAATTGACAAGCTGGTTGAGTTTGCCAAGGGATATGGTGCAAAAGGTCTTGCTTATATTGCCATTGCAGAGGACGGCACCAGAAAGTCTTCATTTGCGAAGTTCATGACAGATGAGGAAATGGATGCGCTTGTAAAAGCTATGGACGGTAAGGACGGAGACCTTCTTCTCTTTGCAGCAGATAAGAAAAAACTGGTTTACGATGTTCTTGGCGCTCTTCGTCTGGAGCTTGCAAAACAGATGGATCTCCTTGATAAGAATGAGTTCTGTTTCGTATGGGTAACAGAATTCCCGCTTCTTGAGTGGAATGAGGAGGAGAACCGTTACACAGCAATGCATCATCCGTTTACCATGCTTATGGAAGAAGACCTTGAGCTTCTTGATACAGATCCGGGTAAGGTTCGTGCGAAAGCATATGATATCGTACTTAACGGAAATGAGATTGGCGGCGGAAGTGTCAGAATCCATCAGAATGACATTCAGGAAAGAATGTTCCAGGAACTTGGATTCACAAAAGAAGATGCATATGAGCAGTTCGGTTTCCTTCTGGATGCGTTCAAATACGGAGTACCGCCTCATGCAGGACTGGCTTATGGTCTTGACCGTCTGGTTATGCTTATGGCGAAGGTTGACAGTATCCGTGATGTCATCGCATTCCCTAAGGTAAAAGATGCGTCCTGCCTTATGACAAAGGCTCCAAGCGCTGCAAGCGAGGCACAGTTAAAAGAACTGGCGCTTGCTGTTAATGTAGAGGAAGAGACAGAAGAATAAAAAATATAGAATATGTAACATAAAAAATACAGACAGGGAATTTTATTTCCCTGCCTGTATTTTTTTAGGCTTCGTCAACAGGGGAGATACTGAGAATTCCCAAAATGGCATCCCCCAAAGCAGTTCCCGCATCCTGTAATTTCCATGAGACACCGTCATTTACAAGGATAAAGGCAACTTCAACAGTTCTGGTAGCTTTGTTGTTTTTGATGCAATCCAGAAGGACATTCAGGGATTTTTCGTAACGCTTCGAAGAGCCGTCGATTACGGCATCCGGTGAAGCAAGATAGGAATCCAGTTCTTTCTGATATTCTGTCAGAATGGCATCACTGTCAAAGGTTGTAATTTCTGTAGTTACAACTGCGTGATATCCTTCTATATTGCATTCTTTGATTTTAAAATTAAAGGTCTGGTGAATCTGTTCTGCAAGTGCAGAGGCAATAGAGCTTTTGGACGGATCAGAAGCATTCATAATACTTACAACACCAAGATAATTGCTGATTTCATCCAGATTCATTTTTTTCAGTGTTTTGAGATAGACAGTCAGAGTATCCTCAGGGGAAAGGATATCCGGATCGGACAGATAAGTCATGAGACCGCCGACAAGGTCATTCTCCAGAGAGTGGGTGCGTTTAATCTCCCAGTTTTCATCCTGCGTATTTCCGGTATTGACAAGCTGTATGGTACAGTTTGTTTCCGATGTTTTGTATTCCTGTGTTTTGAGCAAATGATTGAGAAGAAGGTAATGCTCTTCAAGGGAAACGGCAGCTTTTGTGTCCTGTGAGGCGTTTTGGGCAGCTTCCAGAATCTCGGTTTTAAGAAGTGACGCGGCAAAATCCTTTGCCAGGCTATGGGCGTCAATAGTTGAGAGCCTGAGAGAGGCCGAAGCGCATTTGTCCTTGTTATCGACGCTGATATCCAGAATTTTGTAATCAAAATCCCGGAAAAAGAGGGAAAAAACTTCTTTGATTTCTTCAGAAAGTTCCGTGTTTCCCTTGGCGTCTGGGAAAAATTCTTTGTAGGATATGTACTTCCGGGCTGTTTCAGAGTCCAGATTTTTTAACAAATCCAGTTCGCTTTTGATGATACCTTTGACTTCTGACTTATTCCAGTGAGTACAGCCCATGATAAGGGCTGCGGAAAGGAGAAAGAGGACAGGGAGAAGAATCATCAGACGCTTTGCAGTCTTCATAAGTTTCTTTCCTTTCAAAGTGATTTTCTCTATTTTACCAGAAATTCTTATATATGTCAAAAAGACGTACAAATTCGCTGGTTTTTCCGTTACAAAATATGTGATTTCTATAATTTTTTTATAAAAAACCATGAAGAAAATATGAAATTTGCAATGGTGAGGAAGAATTCTTTTCTTTTTTTTATAAATCTGATATGATAGGAAAGTAAAGATTTCAGCCTGAAGAATGGGCTGTGATATAATTTAGAAATGATCAGGATCGCCTGAGTGTTCCTGATTCGACTTACATAAAACAGGGAGGCAGCTATGAAAAAACGAATTTTAATCGTTCTGGGAATTCTGATAGCAGCGGGGGTCATCGGCGCCGGCTCATGGTATTATTTCCGGGGCAACAGCCAGCAGCCGGGGAATGATACGGTCGTATTTGTATCCTCCATAGAGGAGCTGACAGGTGTGACTTCCGGAGTTATGAACCGTTATGCAGGTGTAGTGGAACCGCAGGAAACAGTAGATGTTGAGATTGAGAGCGGTCGTAAGGTGAAAGAAGTACGGGTGAAAGAGGGCGAAGAGGTAAAGAAAGGTCAGCTGCTTTTTGAATATGATTTAAGCAGTATTCAGGAAGATCTTCAGCAGGCACAGCTTGACTTTGACCGTCTGAAGAATGAGGCGATCAGCCTTCAGGAGCAGATTAATACGCTCATTAAAGAAAAAAAGAAGGCAAAGCAAAGTGAACAGCTTTCTTACACCATTGAGATTGAAACCAATAAAATGAGTCTTAAGAAAAATGAATATGACCAGAAGAGTAAAGCTGCGGAAATTGAGCGGCTCCAGAGCGCGACTGTAAATACTGAGGTACGCAGTACGCTGGATGGTGTTATCCAGAAGATTGACACGTCCAAGATGACCAGTGAAGATGGAGAGGTTATTGACGAGGGGATTAATTACGGAAGCGATGAAGAACAGAGCAATGCTTTTATCAAGATTCTGAGCACTGGTGCGTACAGGATTAAGGGAAAAGTAAATGAGATGAATGAAGTGACACCCGGAGAGCCTGTGATCATTCGCTCCAGAGTGGATCAGAATCTTACCTGGAAGGGAACCATGGGAGAGGTGGATATGCAGAATGGCAGCTCAGAAGATGAAAATGATATGTATTTCGGGATGAGTACCACCGACGAACAAACCACATCTACTTCATATCCGTTTTATGTGGAGCTGGAATCTTCAGAAGGACTGATGCTTGGGCAGCACGTATATATTGAAAGAGATCTGGGACAGGCAGATGTGAAGGAAGGTTTGTGGCTTAGTGACTACTATATTGTAGGAGCAGATACGGAGAATCCTTTTGTATGGGCAGCCGACGAGAAGAACAGGCTGGAAAAACGTCCGGTTATTCTTGGCAAGCACGACGATGAGCTTGGCGAATATGAGATTGTAGACGGTCTGACGAAGAAAGATTGTATTGCATTCCCGACAGATGTTCTTGAGGAAGGAAACGCGACAGAGGTTGGAGATATCACACAGATGATGGGCGCAGATGTAAATCCTGATGAGGGTCTGGATATGGAAGCTCCTCTTGATGAGGAAATGGTGACAAACGATATGGAAGAAGCAGATATGTCAGGAGGCGAAATGGTTGGTGAAGACGGAATGTCAGATATGGATTCCGGCGAGATTTCTGACGGTTTTACTGACGGAGAAGAGCTGATTCCGATGGATGGAGCGCCTGGTACGGAGAGTGAATCTGCAGAGACTGAGATCATAGGAGGCGCTGAAGGATGATACTGGAATTAAAAGGAATTTATAAAGAGTACCAGCAGGGAAAGATGAAAGTTCCGGTATTGAAAGATGTAAATTTTTCCATGGAAGAAGGGGAGTATGTAGCGATTATGGGGCCTTCCGGTTCCGGAAAGACAACGCTTATGAATATCATAGGCTGCCTTGATAAGGCGACAGAAGGAACTTTTTTCCTGGATGGTGAGGATATCGGGAAATGTTCGGAAAATGCCATGTCAGATATCAGACTTCACAAGATCGGCTTCGTATTCCAGAGCTTTCATCTTCTGCCGAAACAGAGCGCTTTGTCAAATGTGGAAATGCCGCTTAATTATGCAAAAGTTCCGAAAAAAGAACGAAAAGAACGGGCGTTACGTGCCCTGGAAAGAGTAGGGCTGGCAGATAGAGTAGACTTCCGTCCGAATCAGCTTTCAGGAGGACAGATGCAGAGAGTGGCTATTGCAAGAGCAATTGTGAACAGTCCGAGACTTCTTCTTGCGGATGAACCTACAGGAGCTTTGGACAGTAAATCAGGAGCTCAGGTTATGGAGCTGTTTCAGAAATTGAACGATGAAGGAGTTTCAGTGCTTATGATTACTCATGACCCGGACATTGCGGCTCATGCGAAAAGAGTGGTTACCATCCGTGACGGCGAACTGCGAGAAAAGGGGTGACACAGAATGCATAAAATAGTGAAACGTGTAATTATAGGAGCATTAGTTGTCGCACTGGCAGGAACAGGTGCAGCGGCGGGTCTTCTTCAGCTTCGGAAAAATAACCAAAAAGAGGTTATGGTTACAAGTGTAAGCAATCTTGTTTCTGATTACTTTATGCCTACGACAAGTATTGACGGCAATGTTACGACGAGCGTTGCGCAGAATGTCTCTGTTGACAGCGATATGATTATTGATCAGGTCTATGTAGCAGAGGGAGATACTGTAAAAAAAGGGGATCCTTTGATTTCCTTTGATACGACTCTGGTGGAAATGGAGCTGAATATTGCAAGATTGAAGCATAAGAAACTGGAACAGGATTTAAACAGAGCGGTAAACAGATTGAACAGCCTTAAGAACGGAGGTCCGATTCTGGAAGAAGACGGAGGCGGAAGCGCAGATAATCTGGATAATATGGATGTTCCGGATGATACAGATGATAATGAAATGGCATCTCTTACCGAGCGGAATAATGGGGATACTTATCTGGCAGCAGCAGTTCCGCGACTTCTGTTAAGTGCGTTTGCGGATGGAGAACTGGAAGAAGAGCCCGATGTCAATGGTGCAGGGACAGAAAATCCGGGGCAGGCAGCAGTTGATGAAGCATTAACGGAGCCGGAATATCAGGATCCGTCAGCCGGAGATTTCACATCAGGAGAAGAAATTTCTGATGGAAATAGCGGAGATGATATTACTTCTGGACAAAATGATACGCCGAAACCATCGCCTACGCCGACTCCCGAGCTGGACGAAAATACATCTTATTATGACCCTTATTTTACAGATGAGATGGAAGGGGTAACAGACGGAAGAGAAAAGTTCTATGATAAGCTGGATGCCAATTCCGTACCATTTACGGGAACAGGAACGGAAAAAGATCCCCTGGTATTTCTTGTGAGTAGCGCAAGGGGCAGTGTAACGGCTATGGGATCTTTCTTAAATAAGATGGCAGGATACAGTGCAGATGGAACAAAGGTGGAAAAAGAGGGAGGATATTGGTTCCGACTTGAATTCCATCAAAATGATACAATTGGAGATTATCAGGACAGAACTCTTTCCTGCACAGGATATTACCTTATAAACGGCAGTTTTCTGACTCAGCCTGTGTATGAATATGTGGAGTCGGAATTTACTCTTTCCGATGCGATGACCTATGAACCTCAGGTGCCGGATGAACCGGGAACTCCGGGAGGTGGAGCGGGAAGCACAACAGTAAGCAGAGAAGAAGCCATCAAGTATCAGCAGAGAAAGATTGCGAATTTGAAGCTTGATATTCAGGAAAGCAACATCAAAATCGGTAAATTGGAGAAAAAAGTAAACCGTAAGCTAATCAGCAGCAAGCTGGATGGAATCGTTACTTATGTAGGCGATACTGTAACGAAAAAGACAGATGGTTCTGCTTTTATCAAAGTAAAAAGCGGAGACGGTTATTATGTAGTCGGCGCTGTCAGCGAGCTTTTTCTGGATCAGATTGGAGAAGGGACAGTGCTGAACTGTATTAGCTATGATAAGGGAGAATTTGAAGCAAAAGTCATGGAGATTTCCGAGTATCCTATTTCCGGAAGCGTATATGCGGGAATGAGTAATCCGAATGCATCCTATTACAGCCTTACTGCGGAGGTTCTTGATAAGTCGATAAAGTTCCGTGATTATGACTTTATCACAATTAATCTGGAAAGCTCCCAGTCTGTAAAAGGCAGCCTTGTTCTCCAGAAGGCTTTTGTCCGCACAGAGAATGGCAAGAGCTATGTCTACAAAGACGACAAGGGAGTTCTGAAAAAGCAGTACCTTACAGTAGGCGGAAATGTGGACAATGGATACAGTGTGCTTGTAAAAGACGGAATCACCACAGATGACCTGATTGCATTCCCTTATGGAAAAACAGTGGTAGAAGGCGCGAAGACGAAGGAAGTAACACTGGATAAGATGTACGGTTACAACGGTTAGAAAGGAGAGATTTCATGTTAGAGAATATACGTCTTGCTTTTCAGGGAATCTGGTCCCATATGATGAGATCTTTCCTGACGATGCTTGGTATTATTATTGGTATTGCATCCATTATTGCAATTGTTTCCACCATTAAGGGAACAAGTGAACAGATTAAAGAAGATCTGATCGGAGCCGGAACGAATACGGTAAATGTATATCTGAAAGAAGGAGATATGCAGTACAATCCGGAATACGGAAGCAATGCGGTGACGCCTGTTCTTACAGAAGAGCTGAAACAAAAAGTGCGTGAACTTGAACATGTAAAGAACGCTACATTTTTTAACAGCAGAACAGGTACAAACAGTGTGTACTACAATAACAACAGTCTTCAGGGAGGAAGCGTATATGGCATAGACATCAATTATCTGAGTACCTGCGGCTATTCTGTTCAGTCAGGTCGTGGATTTGTAGATGCGGATTATAAGTCTTATCGAAAAGTTGCCCTTGTGGATAGTAATGCGGCAGAAAACCTTTTCCCCGGAGAAAATCCTCTTGGAAAGACGATTGAAATCAGTCAGGAGCCTTTTACAGTGGTTGGAATTGTCCGTCAGGATGCAGATTACCAGCCGAATATCGAATCAATTGACGAGTATTGGACATACTCCCAGAATGTGATTGGCTGTGTGATGATTCCCAATGCATGCTGGCCGATTCCTTTCCAGTTTGATGAAGCAGAAAATGCAATCATTAAAGCAGACAGTACAGATGCTATGAGTACAGTTGGAAATGCAGCGGCAGAGGTTCTCAATGAGGCAATAAACAATAAGCATAACGCTACAGAACTGAAGTATCAGGCAGATGATATTATGCAGCAGGTAAGAGATCTTCAGAATCTGAGCAAGAGGACAAACAATCAGCTTATATGGATTGCAAGTATTTCCCTTCTTGTCGGTGGCATTGGTGTTATGAATATCATGCTTGTTTCTGTTACAGAAAGAACAAGGGAAATTGGTTTGAAGAAGGCAATCGGAGCCAGAAAGAAAACAATTCTCGGACAGTTCCTTACAGAGGCGGCTGTACTTACCAGTATTGGCGGAATTGTAGGAGTTGTTCTGGGTATTGGATTGTCGAAGGTGGTGGGCAAATTCTCGGGCTCGCCTACGGCAATCAGTGTACCGGCGATTCTTGTTGCAGTTCTGTTTTCTACAGTGATCGGTGTTGTCTTCGGACTGCTCCCGTCTGTGAAAGCAGCGAACTTAAATCCGATTGATGCGCTTAGAAGTGAATAATTAATAAGGAAATCATAAAAGGACTTCGGCAGATGTTTTATCATTTGCAAAAGTCCTTTTGGTTTTTTAGAAGTATGTTTACTTTGGAAGTCTGATAAGGAATAAAGCGCCGCTTTCGGGAGCGTCGGTTACTGCAATACTTCCCTTGTGTAAAACGATGATTTCTTTGGCAATGCATAAGCCAAGACCAAAATGAGATTTGTCATTTCGGGAATCAGAAGCCCGGTAGAAGCGTTGAAAGATGGTCTTTTTTGCTTCATCCGGAATACCGGGACCATTGTCTGAGACAGAAATCCGGAAATTGCTTTCTGTCTCTTCTAAGGAAAGACAGACAGTTCCTCCTTCCGGAACATAGCTTATGGCATTGTCAAGAAGAATCCCGAGAACCTGACTGATTCTTCCCGGGTCGCAAATACAGGGAGAAAGAGAGGAAGCAGGGAGATTTATATGAAAACGCAGATGTTTTTTTGCCATCAGGGAGTCGTATTTTTCGTAGGTGTCAAGAAGCAGAGTATCCAGTTCACAGGAAGAGGGGAACATTGTCCAGGAATGGTTGTCTGCGTTTGCAAGGGAAAGCATATCGTTTACAAGTCTTGACATTCTTGTTCCTTCTTTTTCAATAAGACTGAGAAAGCGGGGCTGTTCCTCTGCCTCTGCTTTTTTCAGGGCGGAGATACCGGAAAGAATGACTGCAAGAGGAGAGCGAAGCTCATGGGAGGCTGCAGCAATAAATTGCGTCTGTTTTCGTTGACTTTCCGCCAGAGGCAGAATCATTTTTCTGGTAAAAAACCATGAAAAAACGCCAAGAGCTGCAATAGCTGCCAGAACTGCGCCTGCAAAGAAAAATCTCTGGGTGGCAAGCTGCCTGTTCAGGGAATCCAGAGGGTAGAGAATGATAACGCTTAAGGTTCCCTGTTTTTTCGGAATGAGGGCAGTGGCAGCGTAATAAGGCGCCATTTTAAAATAAGCAGTTTTTGTAATCATATTTCCTGTTGTTGTAAGGTCAAGCCCCTGAGTGTCTCTTGATATTTCCGCTGCTTTTTCCATTGCGTCGGATACTTCGGCATCGGGATTGAGTTTCTGAAAAAAGAGAGGATTTCCATTATCTCTGATATCAATATGCAGCCCGTAGGAATTTTCTGTTTTCTGAATCCACTGATGGGAAATGAGGGTCTGATTTTCAAGATGGGCAATACAGGAGCTGGCATTATCCCGGAAGGAGGTATAGATATTGTCCCTTGTGCCTTTTTCGGAAATAAACAGGCAGGCAATGGCCATGAGGACGAGTATCGTACTTGTGATAAAGGTGGAGAAAATAGTCATCTGTATATGAAATTTGCGAAACATAGGTATCTCCTTTTTGAATATGATGGATGTATCTTAACAGGCTCAGTATAACATGGAAATCTTTAAATTAAATCTAAATTCAGAATTTTTTACAGAAAAAATAGAGAATTTTGTGATATGATAAAAAATATAATGCGAGAGAAAGGCGGTTTTATATTGAAAATACTGATGATTGAAGACGATAGAGATCTGGCGGAATCTGTGAGGTTTCAGCTTGAAAAAGAAGGATTTGAGACGGACGTCTGTACAGACGGGGAGGAAGGTCTTTATTACATGCAGGAAAAAGCTCACGATCTGGTAATTCTTGACAGGATGCTTCCTTCTATGGACGGCGTTTCTGTATTGAAGGCTGCGCGAAAAGCGCATGTTTCCACGCCGGTGATTATGCTTACTGCTCTGGGGGAACTTAATGACAGGCTTACGGGATTAAACTGCGGCGCAGATGATTATATGGTGAAGCCATTTGCTTTTTCTGAGCTTCTTGCCCGCATCCGCTGCATTTTCAGGCGTCCGGGAAACTGGAAGGAAACGTCTCTTCTGAATCTTGGAGATATAAGCTTCGATCCGGAAGACAACCGGCTGAAAGGAAATGGAAAAGAGTGTACGCTGTCGAAACGGGAGGGAGAGCTTCTGGAGGTGTTTTTGCGAAATCCGGGGCAGACTCTGCCGAGAAACGTACTCCTGAACCGCGTATGGGGACTGGAAAGCGATGTGGAAGAAGGAAATCTTGATAATTACATTCATTTTCTCAGGCGGAGACTGAAAACTGTGGAGAGCACGTTAGACCTCAGAACTGTGAGAGGCGTAGGTTATGTGATGGAAGTGTATAAATGAGAAATAAAAAGGGCGTGTGAAAAACGAAAGTTTTTTCACACGCCCCTCATTTGCTTATTCAGATAAATATAAATTTACTTCCTGTGTAACTGCGTTGACAGCTTCTTCCAGAGATAATTCTCCGTTAATGTAGCGTGTTCCTGCGTCAAGGACTGCATTCTGAATGATGGCGTTGTCCTTGGAAGGTACGGTGAGGGTTTTGCCCAAAGCGATGATTTCCTTTACTGTTTCTTCAGAAGGAAGGCAAATTTCCAGTTTTGTATATTCTTCTGTCTGATTGTTTCCGGTGCCGGCAACGCTGATAACTTTACCCGGAGTCCCCTGTGTCCAGTAAGTTACATCCTCATAAATGGTTCTGTTTACAGGAAGACCGACTTCTGCGCCGATTTTCTGACCTTCTTCACTGAAGAGGAAGGAGAGGAATTTCTGCGCAGCTTCTTTATTTGCAGACTTGGCGCTGATTCCTATAATCTGCTCAGGATAGAAGGTATTTTTGCTCTGACCATCCCAGAGTTTCACGCCAAGAGAAGAATCTGCTTTATTTACAGAATCCACATAGCTGAGCTCAGAAGGAGAAAACAGACCTCCGAATTCAGCCTGTGAATTACCTCCGAGAACGCTCAGTGCAGAACCTCCGATGCCCATATTGTGTCTGCTGTATTCTGAGGACAGGGCAGAGAAGGAATCTTCTCCGTATTCGGCAATTAATTCTTTTACAATGTCTGCGCTGGTCTGATAAATCCGGTTGCTGTCTTCGAGGAAAGAGGCGACAGCATCGCCATCCAGAGTGCCGTCCTCTTTGAGCCATGCCGGCATATTTACATCTGTAAGACATTTCAAAAGTAAGCCCGGTGACATGGTACTGTATGAGAAGAGGCGGAAAGCTTCATACTCGTCTTTGTGTGCTTCTGCCAGGTCAGCCAGAGAAGTCAGGTCTGTGACAGAGGCAATGTCCTCTTTTTTGCCCTGAAGCAGAGGGATAGCGAATTTCACAGGCATTGCATAGATTTTTCCATCTTCGCCGGTGTAGGCGTCCTTTATATTATCAAGAAGCTCTGCCTCTGAGAAAAGTCCGCTGATGTCTTCCAGAAGCCCCTTTTCAATATAGGTATCCTCCGGAAGTCCGTCCAGAAGAAGGAGGTCAGGTCCCTTGCCTGCCATGATTTCTGTATTCAGAACCTTGACAGCGTCGGAGGAGGTAAAGGAATCGTCTCCGCTCATTCCTGTCTGGATATTGAGATAGATATCCGGATATTTTTTCTGGAAGACCGTTGCTGCCTGCTTCAGGAGACTGCTCTCATTCAGAGTATAGATTTTTAATTCTGTGCCCGGCACAGCAGAAGTATTGGGGTCATAGGTGTATTTGTAAATGAATCCCCGGGATGCTGACTCAGAACTGTAATCCACGCCTGTAAGATAGAAGTTTCCGTCTTTGTCATGTTCCAGACCTGTAAAGCCGGTAGCAGGAGAACTGATGGAATTCAGGCTTCCGTCAATGAGCTGCTCCACAGTATTTCCCCCTTCTGCATAACGGTACAGCCCTGTGGAATCTACATAGAAAAGGCTCTTTTCATCGTCTCCGTCTGTGAAAGCAAAGGGAACGGTGGAGGTGTTTGTCAGTTCCAGATTGCCGGGATTGGAGCTCATCTGAGTGGTGAGGGCATCCATATTGTCTACCGGCTTACCTGTTTCCAGATTATAATAGTGAACTGTGCCGTCAATAGTGACAGTCAGATATTTTCCGGAAGTGCCGAAGCATTCGGAATGACCGCCTTTTTCGTAGTGATTTAAAAGGGTGCCGTCTGTGTCAAATTCCATAATGCCGTTGGAAATCGGCTGGAGCAGAATCGTATTTTTGGCAGTAAAATCACCGATAAAAATATAGTCGTCTTTTAAGGAATCGCTTAAATCCAGTTCCCGGATTTCTCCTTCCGGAGAAAGGTAGAAATAACGGCTGGGCAGCGCTTCCTCCTGATTTTCGGAAGAAGGGTAACCTGTAAAGAAAATACCGCCGTCAGAGGCAAGCGCCGAAGCCGGGAAGTAGTAACTGGATTTCTCAAGACCGAGAAGCTCTGCAGCAGGTTTGCCCTCACTCCATGTTTTGCCCTGATCCTGAGATTCTGCCATACAGAGGGTGAAATCCTTGTTTTCATAAAGAATTCTGTATACACCGGAATCAAGAATTTTAAATTTCCTGATACTGCCCGCATCTTCAGGTACGGAAATAGTCTCCTCCAGATAGCGTCCCATTGCTTTTTCCTCAGAAGCCGGGGCTTCTGTATTTTCTGATGATTTGGAGATGCCGTTATCGGAACCTTTGTCCGCCGCGCCGCTCTGACATGCGGAAAGACTCATTCCTGCAAGGGCAACGGCTGCTGCGAAAGCGACTCCCTTTGTAATTTGTTTATTTTTATGCATATTGCATCCTCCTGTTCTTATTTTTATTTTACCTGTAACTGTGAAGAGGTTCAACAGCTAGGATGCTTTTAGGATAACAGTGTTTTCTCTAAACTTCCTCTAAAGAAACAAAAGAATTTCTTAAGCTTTTCGGAAAAAGACGGGAAGGAGTTTAGAGATTCCTTAGAGATGACTGTGCTATCTTAAGGATAACACAGAAAATATACGCTTTGTATTGTTGTACAGAGCGAAGGTATTACGGAGGAAAACAAATTTATGAAAAAATATAAGAAAGGCTCATGGAAAGGGCTGTTGTTTGTACTTCCAAGTCTTGCCGGAGTCAGTCTTTTCTGGCTGATTCCGAGTATGGATGTTGTGAGGCGGTCTTTTTTCGGGGCAGTGAGCGGGGAATTTACAGGAATCCAAAATTATGTGGCAGTGTTTGAAAACCGCGCGTTTCGCCTTGCCGCCATGAATACGCTGCGGTTCTTTCTTGTCTGTATTCCTCTTCTGGTATGTCTGTCTCTTTTGATTGCCGTGATTCTTACAAGGCAGAAAAAAATGCAGCAGCTTTTGAAAAGTACGTTTCTCCTTCCCATGGCGATTCCGGTAGCATCGGTGGTGCTTTTATGGAAGCTTCTGTTTCATAAGAGAGGGATTCTTAACGGGGTTCTGGCAGCTTTATCTCTTCCTGCATTGGACTGGATGAATACAGACGCTTCTTTTTATGTTCTTGTTGCCAGTTATCTCTGGAGGAATCTGGGATACGATATGATACTCTGGATGGCTGGACTGGCAGCGATTCCGCAGGCTCTTTATGAGGCTGCAAAGGTGGATGGAGCCGGAGAGTGGAAATGCTTTCTTTCTATTACACTGCCCAATCTTATGCCTTCTTTTTTTACAATTACGGTACTGTCTCTTCTCAATGCCTTCAAGGTATTTCGGGAGGCGTATCTGGTGGCAGGGGATTATCCGCAGGAGAGTATGTATCTTTTGCAGCACTTATTTAATAACTGGTACAGGGAACTTTCTCTTGACAAAATGTCTGCGGCTGCTGTGGTGACCGGAGCTGTTATTCTGGGATTGATTATTCTTTTATGGAAAACCTGGGGAAAGGAGCAGTAAAAGCATGAAAATCAAATATTTACTGAATGGGATTCTGGCAGCGCTTGTTTTTCTGGCTGTTTTTCCCATTCTGTTTACAGTGGCAGGATCAATTATGGGAAGTCAGGAATTAAAACAGGTACTGGAACCTTTTCTCACAGGAGAGGGAGGCTATATATCGTGGAAATTTCTGCCGTTGTATCCTACGCTTCGGGCGTACATAGAGGTATTGCTGGATTCGCCGGAATTTTTCGTGATGTTCTGGAACTCTGTGAAAATTACAGCCGGAGTTCTTGTGGGACAGATTCTGATTGGCGTACCTGCAGCATGGGGATTTGCAAAATATAAATTTCCCGGAAAAAATGTCCTGTTTTTGATTTATATTGCCTTGATGATGATGCCATTTCAGGTATTGATGCTCAGTAATTATCTGGTACTTGACGGACTGGGGCTTTTGGACACGCTTGCGGGAATTATTCTTCCGGGAATTTTTTCTACATTTCCGGTGTTTATTATGTATCGTTTTTTTGAAGGAATTCCTGCGGCTCTTCTTGAGGCTGCACGGATTGACGGAGCAGGAGAGTGGCTTTGTTTCTGGAAGCTTGGCATTCCGCTGGGGTCGCCCGGAATTATTTCAGCGCTTGTTCTGGGATTTCTGGAATACTGGAATTTGATTGAACAGCCGATGGCATTTCTGAAAAACAAAGAATTATGGTGTTTGTCCCTGTATCTTCCGGAAATTGATGCGTCACAGGCAGGAAAAGCTTTTGCAGTTTCGGTTATCGTACTGATTCCTGCAGTGCTTGTTTTTCTTGCAGGACAGGATTATCTGGAGCAGGGGATTATTTCAACAGCGATTAAGGAGTAAAAATGGACAGAAAGAAAATTTTGAAATGGTGCGGAATGTTTTTTGCAGCGATGCTTATTTTTACTGTAGTATCAAGAGCTGCGTCATCCATCAGTGTAGCGCAGGTTGAGACAGGAAAAATTCAAAATCAGACAGTCTCCCACATTGTACGGGGAAGCGGAAGAGTTGAGGGGACGAAGGAACGTGCGGTTTTTGCCCTGGAAAATCAGCTCGTGGCGCAGGTCCTGGTACGTGAGGGACAGACCGTGAAAAAAGGAGAAACACTTCTTGTATATTCCGTGAAGCAGATGAAAGAAATCATTCGGGAAAAAGAAGATGAGATACAGGAATTAACCCTGCAAATCGGCGATTTGGAGAGTCAGGCTCAGATGAAAAAGGAGGCAAAGGACAGAGCTCTTCGAAGGGCGCAGGAGGATTATAACATAGCGGCGGGAAACGGCGGTGTGAACATTTCAAATGCGCAGAGGGCACTAGAGGCAGCAAGACAGAAGCTTGAGGATTATTACGCCTCTCTTTCCAGCGATTTCACAGATGAACCAGTGGATAAGACACAGGAGCAGGCGTTGCTGGACGAAATCAGGATGTGTCAGGAGGCTATTGATCAGGCAGTTATGAGCAGAGATCAGGATAAACTGGCAGCCAGACGCGGAATTGAGGATGCCGGGGTAGAAGAAAGCAGGGACAGTACCGTGGAAAATGTGAAGAGAGAACTGGCACAGGCACAGGAAGAGCTTGAAAAATTAAATAAAATCCTCAAAAGAAAAGGACGGGTGAAAGCGCCTGTTGACGGAGTGGTAAAGAGTATTTCTGCAGTAACCGGAAGTATGACAGGGAAGGATGCAGCTATGGTGCTCTATGAAACAACAGGAACTTTTCGTGTGGAAACAACTGTGAGCGCAGAGGAGATTAAATACGTACAGACAGGTGAAAAAGCGGCTCTTACAGGTGCAGACGGGATAGAAAAGACAGGAATCATAGAGGCTGTGGGAGAGACAGAGGAGAACCAGGAGCTTCGCAAAATATCCATTGCCGTATCAGATGCTGATTTCAGAATCGGAGAAAATGTGAATTTTGAAATTTCCCGGGAAGAAGGGCCTTATAGTGCCTGCGTACCTCTGGGAGCGCTGGGGGAAGAAAATGGAAAAAATTTCGTTTATGTAGCGGATACACAGGAAACCGTTCTTGGAGAAGTGCTTGTGGCGCGTAAGGTACATGTGGATGTGAAAAATAAAAATACTTCGATTGCTGCGCTTGAGGAGGGGATTCTTGCGGCAGATCAGAGGATTATTACTTATAGTGACAGAGAAATCACAGACGGCAGCCGTGTAAGGCTGATGGAGCCATGACAGGGAACAGCGCGGGCAAATACCCGCCCAAAATCGGTTTTTCAGACAGAATAAAGGTAATCTTTTGTGGAGTAATAATTCTTGGATTGTTCCTGTGCGGGCTGATATCTGCCGGAAGTGTCCTGCAGGAGAAGAAGGATACAGTGTTTTTGCTTTCACCTGTTCCGGATGACAGTCGCGTATCGGAAATTCTGGACAGTGAAAAAAATACCCGTAATCCGGCAGAAGTCTGTTTTTACAGAGACATGGGGCTTGAAAAAATCAGCCAGAAGGATTACAGCAGAAGTACGGAGGTTTTTGCAGCGGGGCTTGCAGGAAATGAAACGATATTTGACTGGAGGCTCAGAGGGTTTGCTGAGGACGACAGGGAAGGCTGTGTAATAGACAGGCGTACTGCCGATATACTTTTTGGAAGCTGTCAGCCAGGTGGTAAAATTGAGTTTCAGGGAAGAGAGTATACTGTGAGAAAGGTACTTCCTTTTTCGCAGCAGGTACTCTATATCCGGCCGCAAAAAGATAAAAAACTGACATACGACAGGGTTTTTATCAGGGATGATACAGAAGGATTTCTTATGAGAAACGGGTTGTCCGGTAAGAAACAAAACACAGGTTTTATCAGGATTGTTATGATTTCTATGGTGTTTCTACTGCCTGCTGATATTTCAGTGAGAATACTGGGAAAAAGAAAGGGAAAAACGGGAGCGGTCAGGACTGCATGGACATTGTTGGGAGTCGCTGTTCTGACGGTGGTTCTGTGGAAGATGATTTCTCTGCTTGATATACCAGGAGACTGGATACCGGGAAAGTGGTCAGATTTTGGTTTCTGGCAGAGGAAAATTTGGGAGATGAGCGAAAATATAAGGCTTTATTTTATGCTTCCCCAAACGCCCGCAGAAGCAGAAGGGATTCTTTCTCTGGGAAAAACGGCATTGTTTACAGGCACAGGCTATATTTTTTACCTGAATAAACTACACTTTTTCCGTGAAAATGCCAAATAAAAGAAGAAAAATTTGAACAAAATGTAAAAAAAGATAGTCGAACCCATAGAAGGTGTGGTATAATGGCAGTAATTCAGTAAACTAAAGTTTTTAGGAGGAATATGTTATGGTATCATTCAATTATGTAATTAAAGATGAACTGGGAATTCATGCAAGACCGGCGGGACTTCTTGTTAAAGAGGCAGGTAAGCTTGGAAGTACAATCACTATCTGCAAAGGTGAGAAAAAAGGCGATGCGAAAAAAATCTTCGGAATCATGGGACTTGCTGTAAAGCAGAACGATGAAATCACAGTAACAGTTGAAGGCGATACAGAAGCAGCAGATGCAGAAGTAATGAAAGCTTTCTTTGAAGCAAATCTTTAATTTCGTCCTTAAGTTAGGAGATAGATGATGAAAGTATTTGAAGGTAAATCCGTATTTTCCGGAATTGCAATCGGAAAAATTTCTATTTTTCAGAAAGCAGACACAAGCGTGAAGCGTTTTCATATAGAGGACGTGGAAGCGGAAGTAAAACGTGTAGACGAGGCGAAAGCAACTGCGCTTGCACAGCTTCAGAAGCTTTACGATAAAGCAGTTCAGGAAGTAGGAGAGTCAGGCGCAGCCATCTTTGAAGTTCATCAGATGATGATGGAGGATGGGGATTATCTGGATTCTATCAGCAATATTATCCGCACAGAGGGCGTAAATGCAGAGTATGCAGTCGCTACAACAGGTGACAACTTCGCATCTATGTTTGCAAGCATGGACGATGATTATATGAGAGCAAGAGCAGCAGACGTAAAAGACATTTCCGACCGTCTTGTAAGAGTTCTTTCCGGACATGGAGACGGGGATATGGAAGCTTCTGAGCCGTCAATTATTGTGGCAGAAGACCTTGCGCCAAGTGAAACAGTCCAGATGGACAAATCCAAGGTGCTGGCATTTGTTACAAGAAAAGGTTCTTCTAACTCTCATACGGCAATCCTTGCCAGAACTATGAATATTCCGGCTCTGATCAACATTGAGTATGATGACAGTGTAAATGGTATGATGGCAATTGTGGATGGCAAAAACGGAACTCTTATCCTTGAACCGGATGAAAAAACTTTAAAGAAGTATCAGGAACTGAAGGATGAGGAGCTTCGTCAGAGAACCATGCTCAGGGAATTAAAGGGAAAACAAACAGAAACAAAGAGCGGACGTAAGCTTCACCTTTATGCAAACATCGGAAGCACAGCTGATGTGGCAAGTGTTCTTGCAAATGATGCCGAAGGTATCGGTCTTTTCAGAAGTGAATTTATTTATCTGGAGAAAGATAACTATCCTACAGAGGAAGAGCAGTTCCAGATTTATAAGACAGTTGCTCAGAATATGGCCGGTAAGAAGGTTATCATTCGTACTCTGGACATCGGCGCTGACAAGCAGATTGATTACTTCAATATGGCGCATGAGGAGAATCCTGCAATGGGATATCGCGCAATTCGTATCTGTCTTGACAGACCGGAAGTATTCAAGACACAGTTGCGAGCTCTGTTCCGTGCGGCGATGTTTGGAAATATTTCCATTATGTATCCGATGATTATTTCTGTAAAAGAGGTTCTGCAGATTAAAGAAATTGTTGCAGAAGTGAAAAAGGAACTGACAGAGCAGGGCATTCCGTTTAAGGATGATGTAGAGCAGGGAGTTATGATTGAGACTCCGGCTGCTGTTATGATCAGTGACCTTCTTGCAAAAGAGGTTGATTTTTTCAGTATCGGAACCAACGATCTGACTCAGTACACACTTGCTATTGACCGTCAGAATGCGAAACTTGACAACATCTATGATTCTCATCATGAGGCAGTCCTGCGTATGATTAAGATGGTAGTGGATAATGCCCATAAAGAGGGAATCTGGGCAGGTATCTGCGGTGAGCTTGGAGCAGATACAACTCTCACAGAGCGTTTCGTGGAAATGGGACTGGATGAGCTTTCTGTTTCTCCGACCTTTGTACTGCCTGTTCGTAAGATTGTAAGAGAGATGGATTGATTCGGATCTCTTAAAAAGATAAAAAAGGCTGTGCCGGGGATTTTCCGGCACAGCCTTTTAGAATCCGAGTTTTTCGTTGCAAAGTACAATTTTGATTCTTCCGGGAATTCTGGAAAAGCGGGTGATAAGAGTCTGGCAGCAGATGCAGGATGGGGAAGTGCAGTCTGCGCAGACGCCGGTTTTGGTACATGGGGTATCTGCTCCTACACGAAGAGCGTTTGGAGGAGCTGCATGAGTATGGATGCGTTCGATGCATTCTTCTATAGTGGAGCACATTTTGTCCATGCTTGCAAGGACGATTACATTGGCAGGACCATGGGCAATACAGGCAACGCGGTTGCTGGCGCCGTCTATGTTAACAAGTTCTCCGTTCTTTGTGAAGGCGTTGGTACTTGTGAGAAAATAGTCGGCACAGACTATTTTTCCATAAAGAGCTCTGGCTTCCTCCGGTGTTTTTGCGTCTTTACGGTCAATAAAGTTATAGTTTCCTGTGCTGAGTACATCGCAGATACCGGCTTCCTTCATGGATTCTGTACCGCCCCATGTAACGGAAGAGCCTTCCGGAATGAAGGAGAGTACGAGATTTTTCGCTTCTTCTTTCGTGGCGCAGTAAAAAGCTTCCATATTTCGTTTTTCAAATTTCTTAATGACGGTTTCCGCAGCCAGTCTGTGACTGTTTTCGATAAATGACATAATGAAGTCCCCTTTCTTTTAAGTTTCCTGTATTTGTAAATTAATTTTAACACAGGAAAGAGTTAGGAACAATAATTATGCAATTTTTATACAAATTTGTGATTTGGAATTGAGATAGTGAAAAAAATATGGTACACTTAATTCAGTATGTACATAACCGAGGGACAGGTAATGCAGGGAACTGTAGTACACACACAGAAAAGGAGAATGCAATATGGGAAAAATTGCCATTGTCACAGACAGTAACAGCGGCATTACACAGGATGAAGGACGTAAATTAGGCATATCTGTAGTGCCTATGCCTTTTTATATTAATGAGAAATTATACCTGGAAGGAATCACTCTTTCTCAGGAAGAATTTTATGAGCGACTAAAAAATGATGAACCTATTTCCACATCACAGCCCAGCCCGGCGGATATCTGCGGACTTTGGGATACTCTTTTAAAAGAGTATGATGAAATTGTGCATATTCCGATGTCAAGCGGATTGAGCGCATCCTGTTCCACAGCTATGGCTATGGCTCAGGATTATGAGGGAAAGGTACAGGTTGTCGATAATCAGAGAATTTCCGTTACTCAGCGTCAGTCTGTTCTGGATGCTCTGGCACTTCGTGGTGCGGGCAAAAGTGCAGCGCAGATTAAAGAAATTCTGGAAGCGGAGAAACTGGAAGCCAGCATATATATTACCCTTGAAACTTTGAAATATCTGAAAAAAGGCGGAAGAATTACACCGGCTGCTGCTGCAATCGGTACAGTACTGAATTTAAAACCGGTTCTTCAGATTCAGGGAGACAAGCTGGATGCCTATTCCAAGACAAGAGGCAAGAAGCAGGCTAAAAAGGTTATGCTCAGCGCCATGAAAAATGATATGGAAACACGTTTTTCGAAATATGCAGAAGCAGGAGAAATGTGTCTTCAGGCGGCATATACCGGAAATCAGGAGGAAGCTGAAGAATTTAAGAAAGAAATCGAGGCAGCTTTTCCTGGATATGAGGTTGTTATGAATCCGCTGTCATTAAGCGTTGCATGTCATATCGGCTATGGAGCCGTTGCCATTGCATGTTCAAAAAAAGTGACAGTGAAATAAATAAACATTGAGGAGTTAATCAGATATGAAGAAACTTATGGAGCAGATGGCGGAAGAGCTTTCCGCAGCATTTGAAAAAGCAGGTTATGACCCTTCCTATGGCAAGGTTACGGTATCAAACAGACCGGACCTGTGCGAATTTCAGTGTAACGGCGCAATGGCAGGAGCCAAAGCGTACAAAAAAGCGCCGTTTATGATTGCTGACGAGGTAGTGGCAAATTTAGGTGAAAACAGCATGTTTTCTGTTGCAGAGGTTGTAAAACCCGGATTTATTAATCTGAAGGTAAGTGAAGAATATCTTGCGAAATATCTTTGTGAAATGGCTGCAGATGAGAAACTTTCTGTTACAGAAGCAAAAGAACCGAAGACAATTATCATTGATTACGGCGGACCGAATGTAGCGAAACCGCTTCATGTAGGTCATCTCCGTTCTGCGATTATCGGCGAAAGTATTAAGAGAATCGGTCGTTTTGTAGGGCATAAAGTAATCGGCGATGTACATCTCGGTGACTGGGGACTTCAGATGGGACTGATCATTACAGAGCTTCGTCACAGAAAACCAGAGCTCGTATATTTCGACGATTCCTATGTCGGAGAGTATCCGGAGGAAGCTCCATTTACTATCAGTGAATTGGAAGAAATCTATCCATGTGCCAGCGGCAAGTCTAAAGTTGACGAAGAATACCGCAATGAAGCGCTGGAGGCAACACATCTTCTCCAGCAGGGAAAACCGGGCTATATGGCTTTGTGGAATCACATTATGAATGTTTCTGTTACAGACCTGAAACGTAATTACAGCAACCTGAACGTATCCTTTGATTTATGGAAGAAAGAATCCGATGCACAGCCGTATATTCCGGATATGGTTGAGGATATGAAAAACAGAGGATTCGCATACATGGATCAGGGAGCGCTTGTGGTAGACGTAAAAGAAGAGGACGATACCAAGGAAATTCCTCCGTGTATGCTTCTGAAATCTGACGGAGCATCTCTTTATACAACGACAGACCTTGCAACAATTGTAGAGCGTATGAAATTATTTAATCCGGATGAGATTCTGTATGTTGTTGATAAACGTCAGGAGCTTCATTTCATTCAGGTATTCCGCTGCGCAAGAAAGACCGGTCTTGTAAAAGAGGATACGAAGCTTTCCTTCCTTGGTTTTGGTACCATGAATGGCAAGGATGGCAAACCATTTAAAACAAGAGACGGCGGTGTTATGAGACTTGAGAATCTGATTGCCGATATTGATGAGGAAATGTATACCAAGATTGTAGAGAACAGAAGCGTTAAAGATACAGACGCAAGAGGAACTGCAGAAATCGTAGGTCTTTCCGCAATTAAATATGGAGATCTTTCCAATCAGGCAACCAAGGATTATATCTTCGATATTGACAGATTTACTTCTTTTGAAGGAAATACAGGGCCGTACATCCTCTATACAATCGTAAGAATCAAATCTATTTTGAACCGTTTTGTGGAAGAGGGCGGAAATCTGGAGACTGGCGAGATTTTAAGCGCTGTAAATGAAAGTGAGAAGAATCTGATGCTTCAGCTTACCGGATTCGGAGCTACGATAGAAAATGCTTTCGAAGAAAAAGCACCTCATAAGATTTGCGCTTATATTTACGAGGTATCCAATGCGTTTAACAGCTTCTATCACGGTACAAAGATTCTGAGTGAAGAAAATGAAGCACAGAAAAATTCCTTTATTCAGCTTCTTTCTCTTACAAAGAGAGTTCTGGAGACAAGTATTGATCTTCTTGGATTCTCTGCACCGGAAAGAATGTAAATATTGTTATAAAAAAACCCTGAGAGTATGAATAAGACTCTCAGGGCTTTGCTTTGTTGTATCTGTTATTTAAGCGCTTTTTCCAGTTCTTTTATCACGATTTTCAGAGCTTTGATACGGGCATATTTTTTGTCTACGGATTCCAGAACATGCCATGGAGCATAAACGGTACTCGTTTTAGCCAGCATCTCGTTGACTGCAACTTCATAGGCATCCCATTTTTCGCGGTTACGCCAGTCTTCATCTGTGATTTTCCATTGTTTTTCCGGATTGTTCTGCCGGTCAGTGAACCGGGCAAGCTGAGTATCTTTATCAATCTGTACCCAGAATTTGATAATTACAGCTCCCCAGTCTGACAACTCTTTTTCGAATTCATTGATTTCATTGTAAGCACGTTTCCAGTCATTTTCCCGACAGAAGCCTTCCAGTCGTTCCACCATAACACGGCCGTACCAGGTGCGGTCAAAAATTGCGATATGACCGTCTTTGGGAAGACGTGTCCAGAATCTCCAGAGGTAATGACGGGATTTTTCATGAGGTTCCGGACTTGCGACAGGATGTACCTCGAAGCCGCGGGGATCAAGAGCTTCTGTGATTCGTTTGATGTTGCCGCCTTTTCCGGCTGCATCCCATCCCTCATAGGTGATGATAACAGGAATTCGTTTGCGGTAAATTCGATTGTGCAGTTCCCGGAGTTTTTTCTGAAGATTTTTCAGTTCTTTTTTGTAATCCTCATCCTCTATAGTTTTGTTTTTCAGTTCGATTTCCGAAAGTCTGGGAAGCTTTGTCAGAGGAAAAACATTCTGCAGAAGGGGAGCGGAGTGCGCACTGTTCTGTAAGGCAACCTCAATATTACTTACCATAGTTTCCATAACCTGAAGCTCTGCCCATTTCCTGTCAGTGGCATCTACGATATACCAGGGAGAGGTGGACAGATTGGTATCGGTCATGTAATAATCAAAAATTTTGCGGCATTTCTTGTAGTGTTTATTTTGCCATGCATCAAAATCAGAAATCCGCCAGGAAGTATCCGGTGATTGAAGAAGTGTATTCATACGGCTTTTTTGTTCGTCTTTTTCGATATGCATGAAAAACTTCAGGACAAGATAACCGTTGTCTGTAAGCTGTCGTTCGAATCGTTTGATACTTTCGATTCTTTTAGAATAGGCATCTTCGTCAAGACCGTCGAGACAATCCTTACAGGTTTGCTCCATCCAACCGGAGTCCAGAAAGGTAAATTTGCCCTCTTCAGGAATCTGCTTGAAATAACGGTACAGGAAAGGACGACGAAGTTCATCTTTGGAGGGGGAGGACATAGTAGCGACTTTGAAAAAACGCGGGTCAATATTTTTGATTACTCTGCCGATGGTACTTCCTTTTCCGGAAGCGCCCCAACCTTCAAAAAGTACCAAAACAGGAAGCTTGCATTCTTTAATCTGCATTTGCATTTTATACAGCTTGCTGCTTGCGGCGTCAAGACGCTGTTTTAATTCTTCTTTTTCAGGTATTTCTGGAGGTTCCCAGTTTTTTAGCATAAAACACACCTCATTTCTTGTTTGTGCAAAAGAAGTCTGGTTGGGGAAAAATCAATAAACAGGCTTCCGTGTTTTACGAGTTGTAATATCGTTATTATAGCATAGTTTATCCTGATTTACGACTATTAAAAGAAAATAGAGAGAAAATTTATAAGTTGTTTATAACTTTTTTAGGAAAGAGGACTATACAAGAAGTATAATACGTGCTAATATGAAAAATATCTTAATCAAAATATACTTGCCGAAGGTCTTTTGGCAGGTTTTTCCATGTATGATTTTTATTATTTTTTACATTTGAATGCAGACAGGAGATGATTGTTATTGAATTGACTGGAACTGTTTTAAAAAATCGTTATTGTATTCTGGAACAGATTGGAAAAGGTGGAAATGCCAGAGTTTATCTGGCACGGGATCTGGAATTGGGGATTCTGCGGGCAGTAAAAGAGCTTCCTGTTTCAGGAAAAAAAGAGGCCAGATTTCTGGCATCTATGGAGCACGATTCGCTCCCTAAAATGGTAGACTATGATGAGAACAGTAAAAATTGTTATATCATTATGGAGTATATCAAGGGAGAAACGCTTGGAGAACTTCTTCGTAAGGGGAAGATATTCACGGTAAAGGAGATAATCGGTTTCGGTATTTCTCTTACACAGGTATTGGGGTATCTTCACGGAAGAAAGCCTCCGGTTTTCTACGGAGATTTGAAACCGGAGAATCTGATGCTGTCAGAAAGCGGAAAACTCTTCCTCATTGACCTTGGAAGTGCAGTGGCAGGTTATGAAAAGACACAGAGAGTTTGTATGGGAACTGAGGGATTTGCTGCACCTGAACAATATGAAGGACGAATCAGTGCGGCAAGTGATATCTACGGTCTTGGCAGAACTTTGGAAGTTCTTACCGGCAAAAGTGCGTTATACAGATTTGCAGTATTTCCCGGACTTGCTCTGATACTTGCGCGCTGCTGTATCAGGGAAGAGAAGCTGCGCTATCAGGATATGGAAACTCTGGGCAAAAAATTTCAGAAGCTTCGCAGGAGACCGGAAGGAAAAATAATGTGGATTCTGGCAGGGGTGATTGCAATGCTTTTGCTGTTTGTCAGCGGTGTGTTGCTTTTGGGCGGAAAGAAAAAAGGAGAGCCTGATTTTCAGGACAGAATAACAATGGTCACAGATTTTTATTATAAAGAGGAAGTTCTTAAAGGACAGCCCAAAGACAGGAAAGCCTTATGCGATGAGGCGGAGAAGCTTTTGCAGGAACTTCTGCGTCAGTACAGGGGGAAATATGAGTACAGACGGATTATGAAGCTGCTGGCTCAGAATCGTGTGCTTACAGGAGATGAAGAACAGGCGGCGCTCTATTATGAGCAGATTCTCAGATATGATGGAAGCTTTCGTGAAATTTACGGAGACTATGGGATGTTTCTTTTGCGAACAGGACAAAAAGAGGGGGCTATGGAATTGTGGAAAGAATATCAGAAAAAAGAAAAAGAGGGTGGTCTGGAAGAGGGAAGCGCAAGGAATCTGGAAATCTGGGAAAAAGAGATGAGAGAGAAAACAGGAAGAAAGGGGGATAATCGTGAGAAGACGAAAAGGCAGAATACATAAATGGATGACAATTTTTGCCGGAGGTGTTTCAGGCGTGGTATTTTTTGCGGCAGTCTCCGTAATGGCGATGGAGTTTGGCGGGTTTGATGTGGAAATCGGAACAGGAGAATATCAGGGAGATTCTTTCTGGGAGCAGGGGACTTCTACGCCGCAGAATGGAAACGGGCAGACGTATCCGGGCCCTATGCAGGAGGCGCCGAGCCCGACAGAGCAGAACCCGGAGTGGAATCAAGGGGAGTTCAGGGAGGATTTCTGGATGGAAGAAACGCCTTCTTATAACGGGCAGATATTTCCTGAGCCGGACTATATACGGCCACTTCCCCCTGAGCCGGAAGTGCCATTGGAGCCTGCTATACCACAAGGTTCATTGTCGACTCCTTTGCCAGCAGCGACGCCGACTGCGGTTCTTACGCCGACTGTGATTCCAACACCGAGTGTAACGCCAACACCGAGTGTAACGCCGACGCCGAGTGTAACGTTATCTCCGACTCCCTCTCCAAAGCCTTACAGCACTTCGGCAGCAGAGGAACCCTTTCAGTATTACAGGAGAAATGTAAAAAATCGAAATAAAATGGAAGTGAAAGTGACAGAATTGAAATTTCCGGTTTCTGCCAAAGTAAAACGGGCAGAAATACGAGTTCGCGCGAAAGGCTGGGTTCAGGTTCTTTCCCTTCGTGTGAATAATAAAGAAGCTGACTGGCGCTGGGAAAAGGATGTTCTTGTAATAGAACAGGAAGAAATTCCTGAAGATTCAGAAATAAAGATTCTTATAGTAACGGAGGAAAATGACGGTTCACATAGTGTTATTGCCGAATATTGCGAAGGGGATTTTTGTGCATAGACGCATAAATGAAAGAATGGTATAATAAACTTCATATCCGTAGCTGGCGGAAAGAAACGGAAAATATCAATTATGGAGGTTTATTATGTATAAAGCGATTTTATTCGATTTGGACGGAACTCTTACAGAGTCCGGAGAGGGAATTACGAAATCTGTACAGTATGCACTGGAAAAGCTTGGGAAGCCGGAAGAGAATCTGGAAGCTTTAAAAGTTTTTGTGGGACCGCCTTTGATGGAACAGTTTATGAAATATGCAGACCTTGATGAAGAAACGGCACGCAGAGCTGTAGAATTTTATAGAGAGCGTTATTCTACGATTGGTATTTTTGAAAACAGACCTTATCCGGGAGTCGCTCATATGTTGGAGGAATTGAAGAAAAAAGGATATCTTCTTGCAGTAGCATCCTCTAAACCGGAATATTTTGTAAAAAAAATTTTGACGCATTTTGATCTTGAGAAATATTTTGATGAAGCAGTCGGCAGCGAAATGAACGGAGGCAGAACCAATAAAACAGAGGTTATTGAGGAAACTCTTTGCCGCCTTCATCTGGAGAAGCACAGAGAGCAGGTGCTTATGGTAGGAGATAAGGAGCACGATATACTGGGGGCAAGAAAAGCAGGGATAGAATGTCTCGCAGTTTCCTACGGTTATGGAACAATGGAAGAGCTGACAGAGGCAAGACCTTTACAGATTGCAGCTTCTGCCGATGAAGTTCTTGATTTTTTCGAATAACCCCTCTGCGCAGACAGCCTGTCATAAAAAAAGCGTGGAGGGTCGGATACCCTGTGGGAATCCATTTTCTGATTTCTCAGATTGTAGGGGGCATAGGTATTGTGATATTGACCAGATGGATGGGAATGCCGGCAGATGCCTATTATAAGTACGCGATTTTAATGACCGGAATTACAGCAATTCTTTCCATGATACCTGCATGGTTTTTGTACAGGAGAGATCAGGCTTTGCGGATTGCAGGGGGTGTGATTCCGGCAGAGCGAGTGAAAGGGATGAAGCTGTCAGAGGGAATCCTCCTTCTGCTCATGGGAGCCGGACTTGCCCAGTATGGAAACGTACTTGTCGGTTTTTTGCAGATGTTTCTGAAATCTACGGAATATCAGCAGACTATGGAAATGATTTCCAACGGAAAGGGATTTTGGGAATTGATTTTCTGGATGGGAATTGTCGCACCTGTTGCGGAGGAGTTTATTTTTCGCTGGCTGATTTATTTAAGACTTCGGGATTATATGAAAATAGCAGGAGCAGCAGTGATTTCCGGTTTGATTTTTGGAATTTATCACGGAAACCTGATACAGGCAATTTACGCTTCCATGCTAGGGATGGTTTTTGCCTATATTTTGGAAATGAGCGGAAATATATGGAGCTGCGTACTGCTTCATATAGGGGCAAATGTGTGGTCTTTGATTATTTCACAGTTTGGACTGGAAATTGTGGAGTCAAAGGCAGGCACAATCCTTTTATTTGCCGCAGACATGCTTCTTCTCATTTTGATGATCGGCGGTTTGTATTATTTCCTGAATAAAGGAAATAAAAGAAAGAGAAGAATTATCTGATAGCCGGTCAAAAAAATCTTGTTAAAAATTTTTTGAAAAACTGCATTGTGGATATTGACAGTGCAGTTTTTTTATTATACTATATAACCACACCCCCGTGGGGTATTCGAGGAAAGCTGTTTTTTGTAAGCAGAAAGAAAAGTACATAGATAAAAAATACAGGAAGAAGAGGAGGCGCAGGATATGCAGGCTGATAAGAAGAAAGTAACACGACTTCTGAAAACTGCCCGTGGTCAGATTGATGGAATTCTCCGTATGGTAGAAGAGGATCGATATTGTATGGATATTTCCCACCAGCTTATGGCTGCGGAGGCTATTTTAAATAAAGTGAATAAAGAAATTCTCACAGCACATTTGAAATGTTGTGTGTCTCATGCAGAGACAGAAACAGAGAAAGAAGAAAAGATAGATGAGCTTGTTTCCATGCTCGGAAAAATTCTTAAATAACAGAGTAACGGCTGTGAATAAAGACAATGGTATCAGATAAAGGAGGTTTATATGCAGAAAGAAAAATTTGATGTAACAGGAATGACCTGTTCTGCCTGCTCTTCCCGTGTGGAAAAGTGCGTATCGAAACTTGAGGGTACATCCAATGTCACGGTCAATCTTCTGACAAACAGTATGCAGGTAGAATATGATGAGAATATTTTATCAGAAAGGCAGATTATTGATGCGGTCGTGAAAGCAGGATATGGAGCAAATGTTCAGAACGCAGGAAACAGTACATCCTCCTCTCAGGGCAAGACAGCAGTACAGCACGGAAATCCGGTGGAAGAACAGATGAAGAATATGAAATTCCGTCTGATAGTTTCCTTTGTATTTCTGGTTCCTTTGATGTATGTCTCTATGGGGCATATGGTGGGACTTCCACTGCCGGGATTCCTTTCCGGTGTGGAAAACGCGGTAAGCTTTGCATTTACCCAATTCCTTTTGTGCCTGCCGATTATTTTCGTGAACAGGAAATATTATAGCAAAGGTTTTCAGACGCTATACCATCTGGCTCCGAATATGGACAGTCTGATTGCCATAGGCTCAACAGCATCTCTGGTGTACGGTATTGTGGCAATTTATCGTATGAGTTATGGGCTGGGAAGCGGAGATATGGAACTGGTTCATCGTTATTATCACGACCTTTACTTCGAGTCAGCAGCCATGATTCTTGCTCTTATAACAGTGGGCAAATATCTGGAAGCCCGTTCCAAGGGAAAAACAAGTGAAGCTCTTACTAAGCTTCTTGACCTTGCACCTAAGACAGCTGTGGTAGAACGGGGCGGCAGAGAAGAGGAAATTCCGGTGGAACAGGTACAGGCAGGAGATATTGTAGTAGTCAGACCGGGAAACAGCATTCCCGTAGACGGTTTTATTATAGAAGGAAGTACCAGTATTGATGAGGCGGCAATTACAGGAGAGAGTATTCCTGTTCACAAACAGGTGAATGACACTGTAATTGCGGCAACTATGAATAAGACCGGATTTATCCGGTTTAAGGCGACCCGCGTAGGAGACGATACAACCTTTTCCCAGATTATCCGTCTGGTAGAGGAGGCAAGCTCCAGCAAGGCGCCGATTGCGAAAACTGCGGATAAGATTGCGGGAATCTTTGTTCCGGCTGTTATGGTGATTGCGCTTGTAACAGCGATCGGATGGCTGATTTCCGGCGCAACCTTTGAATTTGCATTTTCCTGTGCAGTAAGCGTACTTGTAATTTCCTGTCCCTGTGCGCTGGGACTTGCAACACCGGTAGCGATTATGGTGGGAACCGGTAAAGGTGCAGAGAATGGAATCCTGATAAAATCAGGGGAAGCGCTGGAGACAGTACACAACATTCAGTGCGTTGTTCTTGACAAAACAGGAACAATTACGCAGGGAAAACCTGTGGTTACCAATGTGGAGACAAATCTTGACAAGAGACAGTTCCTCTCCATTGCAGCAGGATTGGAGGAAAAAAGCGAGCATCCTCTGGCAGAGGCGATTTTGGAATACACGAAGAAGAATAAAATCCATCCGTCCAGAGTATCGGAATTCCTTTCTGTGCCGGGGCGGGGCGTAAAGGGAAAAATTGACGGTAAATGGTATTTTGCAGGAAACAGTCGTATGATGGAAGAAGAAGGAATTTCCCTTACGTCTGTAAAGAACAGGCTGGATGAGCTTGCAGATCAGGGAAAAACACCGATGGTCTTTGCTGAGGAAGGCAGGATTCTTGGTATTTTGTCTGTAGCGGATGTGGTAAAGGAAACCAGCCGCGAGGCTGTGAAACAGCTGAAAGAGCTCGGGACAGAGGTTGTTATGCTTACCGGAGATAATAAGCGCACAGCGGAAGCAATCCGAAAAGAGCTTGACATTGATACCGTAATCGCAGAGGTTCTGCCTCAGGATAAGGAACGTGAGATTTCCAGACTCCAGAAAGAGGGCAAAAAAGTGGCAATGATCGGAGACGGCGTCAACGATGCCCCGGCGCTTGCCAGAGCAGATGTGGGAATGGCAATCGGAGCAGGTACGGATGTTGCGATTGAGAGCGCGGATATCGTACTTATGAAAAACGACCTTCTGGATGCAGTGGCAGCAATCCGTCTGAGCAAGGCGGTAATACGGAATATCAAACAGAACCTGTTCTGGGCATTTTTCTACAACTCACTGGGGATTCCGGTGGCAGCAGGTATTTTTTATACGGCATTTGGCTGGAAGCTGAATCCGATGATCGGTGCGGCAGCCATGAGTATGAGCAGTATATTTGTGGTGACGAATGCTCTGAGACTGAAGAAATTCAAAGTATCCAGAGTAGAACATACCTCAGTAAAAGAGGAAAACGAACAGGAAGCAATGCTTCAAAGCATGGAAATAGATGAAAACAAGGAGGAAAAGACTATGATTACTATGAAGATTAACGGAATGATGTGTCCGCACTGTCAGGCGGCCGTAAAAAAAGCGCTGGAGGCATTTGACGGCGTAACAGCAGATGTAAATCTGGAGGATAAGGCGGCTTACATTACAGGAGAGGCAGATAAGGACGCCCTTGTAAAAGCTGTAACAGATGCAGGCTATGAGGTAGTCAGCGTAGAATAAATAAAGGGAAAAAAGCAGACATCGAAGTTCGGTGTCTGTTTTTTATTTACAAAGTATTGCTTTTTACAAAAAGCCATGGTAAACTAACTGTATTAAAACAATTAATACACATAATACACTTTGAACAGCAGACTGCAGGCAGAGCTATGCAGAGAACTGTTCCGTACAAAGTAAACAGAAAGGAGAGACGCCATGATCATACTTGATTACCAGGACCGGCGGCCTATTTATGAGCAGGTGGTGGAGAAATTCCGTATCCTGATTTTAAATGGAGTGCTGGAGCCGGGTGCACAGATGCCCTCTGTGCGGCAGCTTGCCATGGAATTATCCGTGAATCCAAACACTATCCAGAGGGCGTATATGGAACTGGAGCAGGAGGGATATATTTATCCTGTAAAGGGGAAAGGAAATTATATTTCCGATACCGAGGAACTGATACGCAGTACAAGAGAAGGCTACTATCAGGAAGTGCGTAAGCTGGTGGAAAAAGGCTGTCAGATAGGCGCAGAGGAAGAGGAAGTCATTCGGATTGTCAGAAACTGTTATAAGGAGGCGGGGAAATGATTGAGATAAAAGAATGCAGCAAACGTTTCGGAAAAATACAGGCTGTAAATAAAGTAACGCTTGATATTTGTGAACGGGAAGTGTTCGGTCTTGTGGGCAGCAATGGCGCGGGGAAAAGCACACTTCTTCGCATGGCAGCGGGAATTATCCGGCCTGACAGCGGAGAAATCCTCATAGACGACAGTCCGGTATATGAGAATGAAGAGATAAAAAAGAATTTTTTCTATATTTCAGATAACTGCTATTTCCCGTCAAATTATACAGCGAAGGATCTGGTTGAATTTTATAAGGGATATTATCCGGGATTTCAGATACAGCGTTATAAAAAAATGATGGAACATTTTCATCTGGATGAAAACAGAAAAATCCATACGTTTTCAAAGGGAATGAAAAAGCAGCTTCTTGTAATTCTGGGAGTCAGCGCAGGAACGAAATATCTCTTCTGCGATGAAACCTTTGACGGTCTGGACCCGGTAATGCGTCAGGCGATTAAGAGCCTTTTTGCATCAGAAATTATGAGCAGGGAATTTACACCGGTAATCGCATCACATAACCTGAGGGAGCTGGAGGAAATTTGCGATCATGTGGGGCTTCTTCATAAGGGCGGCGTCCTTCTTTCCAGAGATCTGGAGGATATGAAATTCCATATTCATAAGATTCAGTGTGTATTTACAGATAAAAAGAAAGAGCAGGAGCTGGAAAAAGAATTAGAAATTTTGAAGATACAACGTCAGGGGTCTCTTATGTTGATTGTAGCAAGAGGAACAAAAACAGAGATACTGCAGCGCATTCAGGCGAAGAATCCTCTGTTTTGTGAAGTAATTCCGCTGACCCTTGAGGAAATCTTTATCAGTGAGACGGAGGTGGCAGGCTATGAAATCAAAAACATTTTTGAATAATTCTCTGAGAAGCAGAGTGAAGGGACAGCTTTGGATTCCGATTTTGCTGGCAATCGGCTTTTTCCTGGCATTTCCGGTGGCAGGTATCATGTCTCTGGAAAACTGGGACGGTTACCGATATACGGCAGAACAGATTGCAAGATGTTATCAGAATCTGTGGAAAGACGGATTTGTTCTGTCAGGAGCAATTATTACTTTTGCAGCAGCTTTTATCAATGGAGTAAATGGATTCTGGTATCTGTATTCTTCTGAAAAGGTGGACTTTTATCATTGCCTTCCTGTGAAAAGAAGCAGGATGTTTTGGCAGAAGGTCACAGCCGGAATCGGGTATTTCCTGATACCTTATGTGGCAATGGAATTTCTGGCAGTATGTGTCGGAGCTTTGCGGGGATACTTCAGTCTGGCGCTTATGGGGATGGCGCTGAAAATGCTCTTCGTGCATTTGGTCCTGTATCTCTGGTCTTATTTTTGTGTGGTGCTTGCCATTTCCCTTACAGGAAATCTTCTTATGGGAGGGCTGATGACAGCCGGGATTTTTCTGTACGGACCGATATTTGGATATATTATGGAAGCATCAAAGATAAATTTCTTTCAGACTTATACGACAAACAATTCGATTCAGTGGAATCAGGAGTATGCGGGACTTTCTTTTTCGCCTCTGACTATGATTAGTATTTTAAGAAACGAATACAGCACAGGACAGGGATATTGGAAAAATATTCTGCTGATGCTTTTGCTGGCTGTGATTGTTGCTGCGGCAGCGTTTTTTGCATATAAAAAACGTCCGATGGAGACTGCCGGGAAATCCATGGTCTACAGATTTGTGGGAATTCTTGTGGAATTTATGATTGTAATTCCGGCAGGACTGGGAACTGGAATCCTTTTTTACATGTTATCCGGTGGTGGAAAAAAAGATTTATGGTATGTTCTGGGACTTGTTTTCGGTACGTTGCTTATCCACTGTCTGCTTCAGGTGATTTACAAGCTTGACTTCCGCAAATTTTTCGACGCGAAGCTTCAGCTTGTCCTCACAGGAGCCTGTGTGGCTCTGGCAGCCCTGGTATTCCGGTTTGATTTGCTGGGATATGACGCTTATCTGCCGGAATACGAGAAGCTGGAAAAAATAGAGGTAAGCTGGTCTGTTTTATCCGGAAGAGAAAATATAAATGACAAATATGAAGAAAAAGACGGGACATTCAAAGGTTCCGACTGGTGGAGCGAGGCAGAAAAGTCGTCCGATTTATACGAAGATATCAGGTACATTGTGGAAAAACAGGAGGAGCGTAATCAGGGGGAATCATACGAAAACTATGCAAACCCTATTACATTAAAATATACCTGCAGTTCGGGAAAAACTGCTGTCAGAAAGTATTGGGCAAGTGCGGAAGAGAAAAAAGAAATTTTAAGAGCATGTGACAGGACAGGCGAATACAGGAAGAATAAATATTCCTTCCTGCAGATTCCATCGGAGTATCTGAAATCAATCAATTGTGATTATATCAACGAAGAATCATATTCAATTCCTCAAAAAGAAAGAGAAGCGCTTCTTGAAGCTTTAAAACAGGATATTGAGGATGCGGATACAGAGACACTTCTGGGAATTCCTGCTGCAGGACTTTCCTTCAATTATTCAAATGTACCCGGAACAGACGGGGAGCAGACGGATGTATGGGGGTATGCATATGTATATCCGGAATACGAAAGAACTCTTGCAATTCTAAAAGAAACAGGGTATCCTCTTTCTATGGAAGAGATAGACATTGAATCTGTGAAGTACAGTGTAGTGGGACTACGTGTTTCGGATGAGGAGAAATATCTGACAGACAGAAAAGCACTGGAAGAATTGAAGAAAGCGTTGATTCCTTATGATTTTGAGACAGGATGGATTGACATAGAGGACAGGATTTTTGTCAGTGTAAAGATTGCGGGAGATCGAAACGAGAGTGTATATTATCTGATTAAAGACAGGATGCCTCAGTTTATGAAAGATGAGGTTGAAAAGGAATATGAAAAAAATGGTGAGCAGTCCCCGTACTTTACAGAGGATATGGTAGAAGCAGAAGAGTCATGGATAGATTGAAGAGGGTGAGTCTCCCAAAGTTTCCTGTCTGTGCGGCATTTCTTCCGAAATGAAGTTTGAGCATGGTTACAGGAGGATGTTATGAAAAAAGCAGTTCGTCTGGATAAATTTCTTGCAGATGCAGGAGCCGGAACAAGAAGCGAGGTAAAAAAACTGATTCAAAAGGGAAGAGTGCAGGTCAACGGCGCAGCGGCAAAGAAGCCGGAAGAAAAGATTGCCGAGACAGACGAGGTTCTTCTGGACGGAGAACGAATTGGCGCAGCGCCGGAATTTGTATATTATCTTTTGCATAAGCCGGCCGGGTATGTCAGCGCGACAGAGGACAGCCGCGACCGGACGGTTTTGGAACTGATTCCGCCGGAGTTGAGGCGTAAGGGGCTTTTCCCTGTAGGACGCCTTGATAAGGATACGGAAGGATTGCTTCTCATTACAGACGACGGAGCTCTTGCCCACGAACTTCTTTCCCCGAAAAAACATGTGGAAAAAACTTACTATGCACAGGTAGAGGGAGAGATGACGCCTGTGGATGCGGCAAGCTTTGAAGAAGGGATTGATATTGGGGAGAAAAATCGTACCCTTCCGGCAAAGCTTGAAATTCTTTCTTCCAAAGGTGGCAAATCGGAAATCCTTCTTACTATCTGCGAGGGGAAATTCCATCAGGTGAAGCGCATGGTGAAAGCTGTGGGAAAAGAAGTAACTTATCTGAAACGGATTTCCATGGGAAGTCTTATACTTTCAGAGGACCTGAAAAAAGGGGAATGCCGTCCTTTGACGGAGAATGAGATAAAAGGGTTAAAAAACCGCTGAAAATATGAGAAAAATGTAAAAACCCTCTTTACACGGAGGGTTTTTCTATGCTATACTACAGAAGTTGTGAATATACACGCCCGGAGATTCCCAAGGGATGGTGCCCATAAGCTTATGGCGTCGGGTTCGGAAGGAAAAAGATCCGGAGCGGAAGAATTTAACCAAAAAGGAGAAAAAACATGAGCGTTATTTCAATGAAACAGCTTTTAGAAGCAGGTGTACATTTCGGACATCAGACAAGAAGATGGAACCCTAAAATGGCTCCATACATCTACACAGAGAGAAACGGTATCTACATCATCGACTTACAGCAGTCTGTAGGCATGGTTGACGATGCATACAATGCAATCGCTGATATCGTAGCAAACGGCGGAAACATCTTATTCGTTGGTACTAAAAAACAGGCTCAGGACGCTATCAAAACTGAGGCAGAGCGTTGCGGACAGTTCTATGTAAACGAGAGATGGTTAGGCGGTATGCTTACAAACTTCAAAACTATCCAGAGCCGTATTGCAAGACTGAAACAGATCGAAGCTATGGAAGCTGACGGAACATTTGACGTTCTTCCTAAAAAAGAAGTTATCGAATTAAGAAAAGAACTTACTAAGTTACAGAAAAACTTAGGCGGTATCAAAGAAATGAAGAGAATCCCGGACGCAATCTTCATCGTAGACCCGAAAAAAGAAAGAATCTGCGTACAGGAAGCTCATACTTTAGGTATTCCGTTAATTGGTATCTGTGATACAAACTGTGACCCAGAAGAACTGGATTACGTAATCCCAGGTAACGATGACGCTATCCGTGCAGTTAAATTAATCGTTTCCAAAATGGCAGACGCTGTTATCGAAGCAAACCAGGGAACAGCTAATGTTGATGGTGAGATCGAAGCAGAATCTGAAGAGTTCACAGAAGAAGCATAATTATTGCATGTGCAATAACTAAAGTAACAAGAGGAAATTCTATATGGATTTCCTCTTACTATTAAAAACCAGGAGGAAAATAAAATGGCTATCACAGCAGCACAGGTAAAAGAATTAAGAGAATTAACCGGCGCCGGAATGATGGATTGTAAGAAAGCTCTTACACAGACAGACGGTGATATGGATAAAGCAGTAGAATTCCTTCGCGAAAAAGGTCTTGCTACAGCACAGAAAAAAGCAAGCCGTATTGCAGCAGAAGGTCTTTGCGAGACATTAGTTTCCGAAGATGGCAAAAAAGCAGTAGTTGTTGAGGTTAACTCCGAGACAGACTTCGTTGCTAAAAACGAGAAATTCCAGAACTATGTTGCAGAGGTTGCAGCACAGGCTCTCAATACAACAGCTACAGATGTTGAAGCTTTCCTTGCTGAGACATGGGCTAACGATACAACTAAGACTGTAAATGAAGCTCTTGCAGCTCAGATCGCAGTTATCGGTGAGAACATGAACATCAGAAGATTCGCTCAGGTTTCTGAGGAGAACGGTTTCGTTGCTTCTTACAAACATATGGGCGGTAAAATCTGCGTTCTCATTGACGTAGAAACAGACGTTGTTAACGACGCTGTTAAAGAAATGGCTAGAAACCTTGCAATGCAGATCGCAGCTATGAACCCACGTTACACAAGCAACGCTGAGGTTAGCGCTGACTACATCGCACATGAGAAAGAAATCCTTCTTGCTCAGATCATGAACGATCCTAAAGAATCCCAGAAACCGGAGAAGGTTATCCAGGGTATGATCATGGGACGTATCAACAAAGAAATGAAAGAAATCTGCCTTCTTGACCAGGTATACGTAAAAGCTGAAGACGGAAAACAGTCTGTAGCTAAATACGTTGAAGAAGTTGCTAAAGCAAACGGCGCTAAGATCACAATCAAAGGCTTCGTTCGTTACGAGACAGGCGATGGTCTTGAGAAGAAAAATGAAGACTTCGCAGCAGAAGTTGCTGCTCAGATGGGAAACTAAATTCCTAGACAGCATGAATTTTAAAACCCTTGAAAAGCCTAGAAAATGGGCATTTTCAAGGGTTTTTTGCGGTTTAAGAGAAAATCGTAAATTATCATAAAATACCGTATTTTATCATTAAATTTGGGGGAAATTTTTGGGAAGACTTGGGGGAGAAGCTTCCCCTAAATGCCATCTTAAACTTTGCCTCTTTCTTCTGAATAAAGAAGAGAAGTTTGCTTGTCGTTTCTTTTTGGGGGATAACACTATCCCCCAAATTTGAACGTAAAATAGTGTATCTTCCCCCAAATTATCGTAAGTTATCGCATGGAAAATAGGGATTGAGGAAAGATGTGGGATAATTTATAATATAAGAAAGAAGCAAATGAATACTTGGCAGAATATTTTGTGAGTTAGTAGACGGAGGTCGAAAAACAAGTGATATTTTGTGGCGAGTGGGTGGTTGAACATCCAGATGTTGTGGAAGTGGTAGAGATGAGAGTATAGGTGAAAAGCGGGTGGATGAAGAGATTTTGTGACTTTTTGTTGCCTGCTTTTTTGAATAATAATTGAAAAATATAGTGTATGAACATAAAATACTTGTTATAATCTAAATATAAATATGATGGAAAGGTTGGTAGTGATTATGTGTGAGAAAAAAGAGTTGAGCTTTTCAATATTCATGCTGTATAGTCTTGCGGATAAGTGGAAGATGTCTCCAGCCAAAGTGTATAAAATATTAAATTCAACCGGAATTTTGGATAACTATATTATTAAATGTTACGATGTTCTTCATACACAGGGAAAGGAATATTTGGTAGAAGATATTACCGATTATGTAAGAGAAAAAGGAGTTAATGTATGATTGTATATCATGGATCAACAGAAATTATAAAAAATCCGGATGTAGTACATTCAAAAAAATATCTGGATTTTGGCCGGGGATTTTATATAACAACTTTTGAAAATCAGGCAAAAAAATGGGCAGTTCGGAAAGGCATGAGACAAGAAAAGACTGCAATAGTTAATATTTATGAATTATCTGAAGCATGGGATGATTTTAAGGTGTTATGTTTTGAAAAAGAGAATGAGAAATGGCTTGATTTTGTGTGTGCATGTAGAAAGGGACAGCCATTAAATAAAGAATATGACATTATTATAGGAAATGTTGCGGACGATGACGTGTTTAAGACTGTAGATATGTATTTTAGAGGTTTGTGGGATAAGGAAAAGGTATTGGATGAATTGCGATACTATAAGATGAATAATCAAATATGTATTGTAAATCAAGAAACACTGAATCGACTTATTACTTTTAAAAGAGCATATGAGGTGGAAAACAATGGTAGATAAGAAGCAACTGGAAGAAGTTTATAAGCAAAATTTGGAAAATGATATTATCAATGCAATTTCCGAAAAGAAAGGGATTGATTTGCGAAAAGCATTTGATATTTATTATTCAAGTAAACTTGCTGAACAAATTTCAAGTGACAGTTATGGAATAGAAAATATGGATGCAAAATATCTGGCAGAAGATTTGATTGAGAATGAGCCAAATTTATTTTAAGTATTGTTTCATGATTCAGACATGACAAGGGGGATGTAATTTAGATGTGAATGATGTATGTAAAAAGTGATATTAAAGATAGGTAATATTTGGTAAAAGATGTAAAAGAAAAAATAAGATTTATACAATGATGTTGAGTTTGACAAATAATTGAAGATGAGGTTAGTAATAAATAAGAAATAGGGGGACGAAGCATAAAATGAAAACTATAAAATATTTTACAAAAAAAATATTGATAGAGTATAATAATGCGGCTATTAGAGAAAAAAGAAACCGAGCATTAAAGGAACACTTTCTTGAAAAATTACAAGATGATTGGATATATCCAATTGTTTATCAGATATATCATGAAAAAAATGAGATAAGAGTACAAATTTCTTTTTTTGAAGATGGAATGGGCTTTTTAGACATGACAAGAGAACGATATGACATGCTTCCAATAGCAAAGTGGAATGAAAAAATGCAAAAATTAGAAATTGAGGACGAGGAGGAAATTCGAAAAAGATTTCCATATAAAAATAGAGAGTGGACGGAAAAAGTAGAAAAAAAACCGTATAGAAAGCAAGGAAAATTTAGAAAAGAAGTATTGAGTGCATATGGTGCAACATGCGCAGTGTGTGGTTTGCATGAACCATCGATATTGAGAGCAGCCCATATTGTACCTGTGGCAAAAGGCGGTGTGGATGATATAACAAATGGTATATGCTTATGTACTAATCATGAATTAGCTTTTGATAAGGGATTAATAAAAATTAGACCAGATGGGAAGGTGGAAGTTAAAAGTAGTGAGTTAAAGGGAATTTATGATAAAATATTATTTCCAAAAGATAAACAGAATTGGCCAGATAAGGATTATTTGAGAGAAAAATATAATATGAAATGATAATAAATTTGAGAGATTTATATGAAAAATCATACATAGCCGATTGATTCAAATTACGAATTAGTCGGTTTTTTCATGCCTATTTTTATACATAGCCAGTCCCATAAAAAGGATTGGCTATTAAATTTTTCAAGGAAGGAGGAAACCATATGACTAAGTGTAAAATAATCGCCCTTGCAAATCAGAAAGGAGGAACAGCAAAGACCACAACGACATTAAATCTGGGAATTGGTCTTGCACATCAGGGGCGAAAAGTATTATTGGTCGATGCTGATCCACAGGGAGACTTAACAACCGCTTTAGGTTGGACTGATGCAGATAATCTTCCAATTACGTTGGATACACAAATGAAGAAAATATTACAAGACGAACCATTTGTGTATAACGAGGGAATTTTACATCACAAAGAAGGAGTAGATATTATTCCGACCAATATCGAGTTATCGGGCATGGAAATTTCATTGGTAAATGCCATGAGCAGAGAGCAGACGTTAAAGTTGTATCTGTCAGATTTGAAAAAGGATTATGATTATATCCTGATTGATTGTATGCCTAGTCTGGGTATGCTGACTATCAATGCGTTAGCTGCCGCAGACAGTGTAATTGTTCCGGTGCAGGCTCATTATCTTCCACTAAAAGGCATGACACAGTTAATGAAAACAATCGGTAAGGTACAGAGACAGCTAAATTCTAATCTGAAGATTGATGGAGTATTGTTGACACTTGTAGATATGAGGACAAAACTTTCAAGGACAACAGAGGATAGCCTTAGAGAGAATTATGGGAAACATATCCGGATTTTCAAAACTGTTATTCCAGTGGCTATCACAGCGGCAGAAAGCAGTGCGGCAGGACAGAGCATTTATGAGTATGACAAGAATGGAACTGTTGCAAAGGCGTATGCAGAATTTACGAGGGAGGTGCTTCAGTGTGGCGAAAAGCAGAGAAATAAACATGAATCTTCCCTCAGTAGATGACCTTTTTACGACGCAGGAAGAAAGAGACCAGAAGAATCAGGAATATGTAAAAGATATTTCGATTTATGAAATTACAGATTTCCCGAATCATCCGTTTAAGGTAAAAATGGATGATAAGATGTTGGAAACTATCGAAAGCGTGCGTGACCATGGCGTATTAGTCCCAGCGCTTGTCAGGGAAAAGCCAACAGGCGGGTATGAAATGATTTCTGGACACCGTAGAAAAATGGCAAGTGAACTGGCAGGAAAAGAGACAATGCCTTGTATTGTAAGAAATCTTAGTGATGACCAAGCAGTCATTGTCATGGTTGACAGCAATCTTCAGCGAGAAGAAATCTTACCATCCGAAAAGGCATTTGCATATAAGATGAAGTTAGAGGCTGTTATCCAGCAAATTAAACGTTGCCTCTTCCGTCACATTAAAACAGGTCTTTTATAGTGCCTGACAACGGTATCAATCACATAGTTTTGGACGATTCCGGCACACTGTTTTATGTAAAAAACCATCATGCAGATTATTTTACATGATGGTTTCTAAAGCTATCCGAGCTCGCAGTCATTGATTGCCTGCATGACGGCATCGGCGGTTATGATATTTAAATTTGAGCTGTTTCCAACCAACAGACTTGCATGACTACCCGGCAGATTTCCGAAACCATCGAAGATATTTATGGCTTTGAAACTT
>JAUNOY010000026.1 GCA_030536995.1 Eubacteriales bacterium | reverse complement strand
CGCCGGTTGCCCGACCTACCGCATTTCGAGTGCGGACCCTTCAGCCACTTGGGTACATCTCCGTGTCATACCTTTTTATGATAAAATAAAAAACAGAAAAAAGCAAGGCTTTTTTCTAACGGATAAACTTTTATATTTTTTTGTTGACGAATGGCGGTCACTATAATAAGATAGAGCAATAAAGTGAAAAGCAGTCGGTTTTTATCATAGAATAAGAATGTAGTAAACTACGAAAGGTGATGACAACAATGAAAGATAAAAAGGATACAATTCAGAAAATTGTAGGGCAGCTGGCAAAGAACTATGAACAGGAGGAAATTTTTCTTCCCAAGGATAAGGGACAGCTCCCGAGTCGCTCTGCAATTATTAATTTTCTGAAGGAGATGCAGGCGGTGATTTTTCCGGGATATTTTGAGGTGGATTCCAGTTCAAAGATTTTTCCGGAGCATTATCTCGGGTATCGTCTCAATGATCTTTATGATAATCTGGAGAAGCAGATAGAAATTGCGCTTCTCTATAAAGGTTCGAAAGAAGAATGTGCCAGAGAGCAGTCATCTGAAATCACAGCGGGTTTTTTTAAGAAACTTCCGGAACTACAGAATATGCTTTTGAAGGATGTGCAGGCAGGTTTTGACGGCGACCCTGCTGCGAAAAGCAAGGAGGAGATTATTTTTTCCTATCCGGGACTTTTTGCTATTTATGTATATCGGATTGCTCATGTTTTATATGAAGAAAAAGTGCCTTTTATTCCGCGAATTATGACGGAATACGCTCATGGAAAGACTGGAATAGATATAAATCCGGGAGCAATTATTGGAGAATACTTTTTTATCGATCATGGAACAGGAGTGGTTATCGGTGAGACTACGGAAATCGGACGAAATGTGAAGCTGTATCAGGGTGTGACCCTTGGCGCGCTTTCCACCAGACAGGGACAGCAGCTTGCAAATGTGAAGCGGCACCCTACGATTAAGAATAATGTCACTATTTACTCCAATTCCTCTGTACTTGGTGGAGAGACTGTAATAGGAGAAAACACTATTATCGGCGGTAATACCTTTATTACGGAATCTATTCCGGCAAATACAAAGGTAAGTGCAAAGAGTCCGGAACTCGTGATTAAAAAACCTAAAACAGAGATTGCGTCTGCAAATGTGTGGGAATTTTAAAAACTAAGGTGTTTCGGGCAGGTTTTCTGCCCGAAACTATAAAGAATATTGTTGGTGTTATATGTTTTTTTGAAAAAAATAAAAAAAATTCAAATTAGGTGTTGACAAAATGTCAAAAGTAATATATACTCGTCAGTGTTGAAGCGAGAGAGCAAAACAAAACACAAAAGCACATAAGATGTGCGGGTGTAGTTCAATGGTAGAACACCAGCCTTCCAAGCTGGATACGTGGGTTCGATTCCCATCACCCGCTTATGCGATAGTGGCGTAGTTGGTAACGCGCGACCTTGCCAAGGTCGAGACCGCGGGTTCGAGCCCCGTCTATCGCTCTTAGAACTCCGAAGAATATTCGGAGTTTTTTGTTTGGGACAGAAAAATCTGTTAAAGCACATACCGCTTTAACAGATTTTTGTATTTTCTTTTATGTTAGATTTCAAATTCATTTAAATTATTATCCACCATAAATTGAGTAATGAGTGATAACATTTGTTCAGGGGGATAGTTCACAACAGTACCTTTTTGGTTGCTGGGAACCAGTCTGGAAGACATTTTTTTCTTGAATTCATTTGGTGTGTAATGCGAGTATTTTTTAAATGCGTTATTCATATAGCGATAGCTGGAAAAACCACAGTTATAGCATATATCTGTAAGAGTAAGTTCCCCTTTCATCAACAGAGATTTTGCATTTATATATCTGGTATAGGTCAGAAATTCGCTGAAAGAACGATGCAGATTATCCTGAATAAAGTGGGAAAGGTATGATGGGGATAAATTCAAATATTCGGACAGATCTGTAAGTGTTATTTTCTCAGCATAATGTTTTTCAATATAAAAAATAATTTCTGAAAGCTGCTGATTGCGCTTTGTGTTTGTTCGTAGTTTATTTCCGTGCATTTCGTAATAGGCACAGTTTTCAAGAATATCATAAATCATGATATTGATAAGGCTGCTGCAGTGAATCTGATAATATGGCTCCTGGCTGACGTAGGTTTTTAACAGCTTACAAAAGGTGTAAATAAACAGATGATTATTTTTGCTCGTCAGTTTGTTTTCGTGAAAACGTATAAATTTCATTTGCGGAAAGTAGCCTTCAAAGTATTCGGGGAGTATGTGAAGGCTAAGTAAAGTGGAAGGTTGATCTTCTGAAATTATTTCGTGAAGCTCATTGGTATTGATTAATACAATGCTTTTTTGGGTAAACTGTATAAGTGTACCGTCAATATTGAAAGATGGAGTTCCTTTCAGAACCAGCACTAATTCTATCTCAGGATGAAGATGAGGTGCTTTGTAGCTGATGTCTGTGACAGTAAGATTCATATTTTTTATTTGGGGATGATGAATATTTTCTACTTCCAAGTGCATTACAACTCTTCTCCTTTAACAAAATTCTGGTAATTCTGTATAGATACAGTTTTTATTTTTTTATATTATATAACATATTTTAGAAAAAAGCAAAAAAGGTATATAAGTAAAGCAGGAAAGGTATATAAAAAATACCGTAAAAATAGTATGGTAATATACATAATTAAATAAAAAAAAGAAAAGGAAAGCGAAATGAAAAAGAAATTCAGTGCAAAAATGGGGCTTATTTTGGCTCTTGTTGTGACTTTTGTGAGCATGATGGGCGCACATCTTGTCATGACAAATTTTTTCTCGGTCAAAGTAACCACAACTACAACTAAGACAACATCGGGCGATACGGTAAGTTTAAGAATTTATAAGCCTGATAGTGCAACCGCTCAGGAGAAGGCTCCGGCGATAGTTTTTGCTCATGGACTTTCCACAACAAAAGAGTGTTATACACAGTATGCGATTGAATTATCACGTCGCGGTTATGTTGTGGTTACACCGGATATGTTAAACCATGGCGGATCTGATATTACGCCTTTTGAGACGTTTTTTACAGATCCCGGTGCGGATGGATATGGTGTCTATGCAGCAGTAAAATATATGGCGGATCTTGAGTATGTTGACACAGATCGTATTGGTATTGCAGGACATTCCATGGGTGGAAATGCAACAAATATAAGTGTTGAACTTGATAATATGAGTGAGGAGCCACTGATTGATTCTGTATTTTTGGCGTCCAGCAATCCTACATTTAAGGACAGAGAAGGCAATTGGACAAATGTTTACGGAGACAGAAGTGTTGGTGTATTCTATTCAAATTATGATCATGTTTATTTTGGCAGTATGGACGAAAAAGGAGCACCTGTTTCTGCCCAGAAATTTTTAAGCAGCAATGAGGCGAAATCCTTTGCGGCATTTGGAGCAGATCCGTCAAAGTTTGAGGGAGAAAAAGTTCTTCCAGGACATACCTATACATCAGAGGATTCCATTCGTCGTATTTATGAAGCTGCAGTTATCCATCCCTATGCACAGGGTGGAGATAAGGCTATTACAGCGGTTGTAGACTTCTTCCAGGATACTCTTGAGGCACCGGAATATAGAATTGGTTCTGCGCAGATTGCAAATGCATACCAGTTATTCTCGATTTTAGGTTTATTTGGAGCATTAGCCATTGCAGTATTCCTTGTAGCTGTCTTGGTGAAAACGAAATTCTTTAGTGATCTTGCAGCAAAAGAAGGTAAGACTTTAAGACCGGCACCGGACAAAACTGGAAAAATATGGTTCTGGGGACTTACAATTCTTAACTGTGTATTTGCCTTTGTAAGTATTTCACTGATTTTTGCAAATGGACTTGGATATTTTGTCATTCCACAGCTTCCACAGCAGGTATCAAATATCTTTGCGTTATGGGCATTGGCAAATGGTTTATTTATGCTGGTTACTTCCTTTGTTTCCTATTTCCTGCATGGCAAAAAGCAGGGAGAAACATTAAAGGACTGGGGTGTTGCCATTGGATTTAAGAAGCTTTTGAAATCAATTTTACTGTCTCTTATTGCGGTAGCAAGTGTTCTTGCAGTTGTTTATATTGCTTCTTATGTATTCCAGATGGATCTTAGAGTATATCTTTGGGGAATCAGAGATATTCCTGTTGATCATATGTATTTATTCTTTATCTATCTGCCATTTTACTTAGTATTTGGCATTGCTGTAAGTATTGCTATTAATTCTGCATACTATGCAAAAATTGGTAAAGAGCCGACCTGGGTAAATGATTTATTCTTTGCATTTATGAACTTTATTCCAGCTTTTGTTATTACAATTGTTGGGTATTATCTGTTCATGAAGAATGGCATTCAGCCAAATATATTCGGATCTACATTTACCTTTACTTATATGATCAATGCAATTCCAGTATTTCCGGTAGCTGTACTGTTTATGAGAAGAATTAACAAATATTGTAATAACCCATATATTCCAGGTATTATTTCAGGATGTCTCATGGCATTCTTCCAGGTGGCATCTGTATTTACTTGTCACACAGTAATGTTTATGTAAATTACACAATTTTATAAGAGGCTATTGTGAAATAGATAGTTTCCAAAAGGGGCAGGTGCAACTCGAAAGAGTCACATCTGCCCCCTGTTTTATCATACCTGTCTTTTTTCTGAGTCCACCTGTCCATAGAAAGACAGGAGGTAAATTCCGCAAATTCCCACAAGACCGTAGATGATTCTGGAAAGCCAGCTCATGCTTCCGAAAATCATGGAGACAAGATTAAAATTGAAAAATCCAATCAGTCCCCAGTTTACAGCTCCGATAATGGCAATGGTCAGCGCAGAATATTTTAAAAAATTATTTCCCATAGGTCACCATCCTTTCCGAAGACAAGAATAGTATGCCTGAAAAATAAAAAATGATACGTGATTTGAAATTATTTAATTTTTAAAATCTGCGAAGCTTTTGCTTCGTCTGTTTCGGAGACTGTCTCTGCCTCCACTGTAACATCTCCGGTTCCCTCAAGAGAGAAGACCTGACAGATATTGATGGTTTCGCCGGGTTTTACTTCGTCGAAAAAACGGTCGGCAGCGTCGATGTTTTTTTCCGGAATGGCAGCTGTAAGGATGCCGCCACCCTGCCACGCCTGCAGACTTACGTCTACCATTGCGCTGGATGGTGTGGAAGAGTTATTGGTATAATCATAGTAAATAAGAAGACAAGGTTTTCCGGCAAAATCTTTTTTCACTTTGTGGTCTATATAGCGGATGGAGAAATCCGGCGTATCCAGAATAAGACCGTCTGCGGTTTCTCCGGCAGGTACAGAAGCTTTTGAAGAGTCATCTTCCGAAGATACGGAAGGGGATGCTTCGGAAGTTTCCTCTGTAGCGGTATTCAGTGTTTTATGAACTTCTTCAGCAGCATTTTTGAAATTCGCAGACATGATTTTTACAGTATCCTCGTTAAGTGCAACGATTTTCCATACATGGTTTTCACGAATCAGAGGGTAGGTGAGCTCTGTTTCTGTAAACTTATCTTCCACAACAGATGTCTTTTCACTGAGGATGGAAGCCAGACGTTCCTGTGCTTCTTTCTGCGCGTCGTCTACATTTTCGCCGGAAAATGCGGCAGATACAATCTGACGGAGAAATTCGCTGATTGCTTCTCTATAAATATCAGTACCGTCAATATAGCGGATAAGAACAGTGATTTTCGCAGTGCCGTTCTGGAAATCAAAGCTGTTTTTGGTAATTTCATAGGTCAGCTTCTCGTTAATCTGGCGGAAAAAAGATTCATAGGCTTCGTTGCGGATATCTGCGTTATCCAGTGCGGAAAGATCGCTGCTCTGAAGATGGGAAGCCATCCCGTCGAAATTCATATTCTTCATATCATTCAGAAAGGCTTCCACGGTTTCCTCCGGAAGTTTTTTCTGATAAAAATAGTAGGCAGTTCCCGTGCACACGACGAGAATTATAACCAGAAGCAAAAGAATAAGCCATAGACGGCTTTTTTTCTTTTTTACCGGAAGAGCTGTGTCGTTGATATCGGGTGTTGTATTCATACTTTCTGTCACTTCCTTTATAAAAAATACATAGATGTATTGTAGCAGAATTCATTGACAATAGCAATGTGTTTCCATATAATTACCTATATGACTGACCAGCCGGTCGGAAAAGAAAGAGAGTAAAATATGCTATCGAAATACAGTGGCAGCAGATGGCGGCTGCAGAAGATAAGGTGGAGGCTGGTAAAAACGAAATCGACAAACAGATTGCAGCTCTTGAGGGAAAGGAAGAAGAGCTTGCGAATGCTCTCGTCGGAGTTACACAGGGGATGGAGGCAATTGATAAACAGCTTGCCAGAGGGGGATTTGGATGATGTTGGAAACAAATGAAAAGGTTATTGCCATGTACACAGCTGTCTGCAGCCTTATAGAAGAAGGCTGTGATCTTCACAGGCTGAAGGTGGCGGATATTACGGCGAAAGCCGGAATCGGAAAGGGAACTGCATATGAATATTTCCGAAGTAAGGATGAGCTGCTTGTACGTGCACTGCAGTATGATTATTATCTGAGTTGCCGAAAAATTGAGGAAGCGTTGAAAAAAGGAAAGACATTTAGGGAAGATGTAGAGATGATGTTTGAGCAGATTGAACTGTGCAGCGCAAATAAACGTCTGACAGTGCAGTTTTTAAAGCTCCTCGATGAAATCAGGGAAAAGGATGAAACCTGTGTCAGGGAACATGTGACAGAGGAACTGAAGATTTTTACAATGCTTCTTGATATGGTAAGAGAAATGGGACAGAAGGAAGGCTGTATCAGCTGCAGTATCCCGGCGGAATGTGTGAGGCTTGAGCTTGGGGCGAAATTTATGGGATATTATATTTTTCTGCAGACAGAGAAAACGGAAGAGGAACGCACAGAGATGAAGAAATTTTTATACCAGACCATGATAAAAAGTCTTGGCTGAATTTGGGTTTCCGGTGTAGCGGATAATAAGTTTCTGTTATTGTTGTTACAGATAGGAGGATTAAGAAATGGGTGCAAAATATGAGTCATATTTAGTGTCAGATGTAGATGAACTGGAGCTTTCTGTTTTGGCGGTCGTTCCGCAGAAAAAGCCGTACAGAGCAGTAGTACAGCTTGTTCACGGGATGAGTGAACATAAGGAGAGATACCTGCCATTTATGGAATATCTGGCAGAACAGGGCTATGTGTCTGTTATCCACGACCACAGAGGACATGGTAAAAGTATCAGGGGAAGTGCAGATTTGGGCTATATGTATGGAGGCGGTGCAGAGGCTATTGTCCGGGATATTGGTCTTGTAAACAGAAAAATACGTGCAGAGCTTTCAGGAATTCCTCTGATTCTTATGGGACACAGCATGGGTTCTCTTGCAGTCAGAGCATTTGTCGCAGAGCATGACAGCTGCATGGATATGCTTATTGTCTGCGGTTCTCCGAGCTATAATGGGGCAATGCCGCTTGGGAAAGCAATTGCATCTGTAGAAAAAGCAGTTTTGGGAGAAAGGCACAGAAGTCGTCTTATTGAATCTATAAGTTTTGGACCGAATGTATGGAAATTTAGGAAAGATAAAACCTGTACGGCATGGATTTGTTCTGACCCTGTGGTTGCCAGAGAGTACGAGACATCCAGACTTTGCGGATTCACATTTACAGATGATGCGTATCTGGCGCTTTTTGACTTGATGAAAAGGGCATACGATACGAAACATTTTTGCTGCACCAATCCTGATATGCCGGTATTATTTGTGAGCGGTGCAGAAGACCCCTGTCTGATTGACGTGCGTCATTTCGCCAAAGCTGTACAGGCCATGAGAAGCGCAGGATATTTTGATGTGAAAGGGAAGCTTTACCCGGGAATGAGGCATGAGATTTTGAATGAAAAGGACAAGTATCAGGTATATAAGGATATTGTTACTTATATGAAACGAAAAGGTTTTTGACGACTTAGACAAATTTTCAGGTTCTTTTGAATAGAGTGAAAAGTCTTTGCTTATAATAGGAACAGGTTCAGATGAAAAAGGATTTGGATAAGCGCCGGACCTCGGAACATGTCTGAAAAGAAAGGGGCTGATTCTATGTGGAAAAAAGGCTGGATTCTGTTTTTGCTTCTTTTGTGTGTTGCTTTTATGGTAAGCTGCGGGAAAGAGCGGGGAAAAGGACCGGAAAAAGGAGAACTGGTACGTATTGAGGCTGTCGGTGGAATCCGACAGCCTTTATCTGCAAAAACAATATAACAAGCTAGACGATATTGTGAAAAATTACCTAAAGTCATTGACCGTAAAGTTGTATTTTGGTATAATTTCAACAGCGCACGGCGGGCGCCGCAGAAGAAAAGCAGCTTTGAATGGAAAGGAAAGCTGCAAAAATACATAAATACAGAGGTGCATAAGATGAGAGCTAGCGGTGTATTGTTACCAATATCAAGTATTCCGTCCAATTATGGGATTGGATGTTTTTCAAAAGAAGCGTATAATATTGTGGATCAGCTCATTGCTGCAGGTCAGAAATACTGGCAGATTCTGCCTCTTGGACCCACCGGATACGGAGATTCTCCCTATCAGTCATTTTCCACTTTTGCAGGCAATCCGTATTTTATTGATCTGGAGGTTTTGATTCATGAGGGACTTCTTACAGAGCAGGAATGCAGAAGCTGCGATTGGGGTGGGAGCGAGAGTTACGTAGATTATGGCAAAATTTATGAGTCCAGATTTAAACTGCTCAGGATGGCATATAATCGTTCCGATTGTACGGCGGATGAGGAATTCGGGAAATTTGTCCGCGCTAACGGTTACTGGTTGGAAGATTACTGCCTTTTCATGGCAATTAAAAATGAACAGGGAGGAAAAGGCTGGACACAGTGGCCGGCAGAGCTTATGAAGCGTCTTCCGGGAGCAATTGCTCAGGCGAAGGAGAGACTTCGTGATGAGATTCAGTTTTATCGTTTCCAACAGTATTGGTTTTATAAACAGTGGTGTTGGCTGAAAACATACGCAAACAATAACGGGCTTAAGATTATAGGCGATGTGCCGATTTACGTTGCCTTTGACAGTGCAGACGCATGGGCGAATCCGCTTCTCTTCCAGTTCGATGAAGACAGCCAGCCTTTAGCGGTAGCGGGCTGTCCGCCTGATGGTTTTTCTGCTACAGGGCAGCTTTGGGGAAATCCTGTATATAGCTGGGAATATCATAGAAATACGGAATATGCGTGGTGGGTTCAGCGAATGACTCACAGTATGGAGACATACGATGTGGTGCGTATTGATCATTTCCGCGGATTTGATGAATTTTATTCTATTCCTTATGGAGATGAGACTGCGGAATTCGGTCACTGGGAAAAAGGTCCTGGAGCAGAGCTCTTTAAAGTTCTCAAGGAAAAGGTGGAGAATCTGGAAGTAATTGCCGAGGATTTGGGCTTCCTTACGGAAAGCGTTCTTGATATGCTGAAAGAAACAGGATTTCCGGGAATGAAAGTTCTGCAGTTTGCTTTTGACGGCAGTGAAGACAGCGCTTATCTGCCCCATAAATATGACAGAAACTGCGTGGTTTATACAGGTACTCACGACAATGAGACGACGAGAGGCTGGTACGAAAATCTGAATGACCATGACTTTAAATTTGTACGTGCTTATACGGCATGTGAGGACAAGTCTGTGGAAGAATGCGTATGGGCGTTGATTCGAACTGCAATGGCAAGTGTGTCGGATCTGGCGATTATTCCTGTGCAGGATTATCTTTGTCTTGGAAATGAGACGCGTATGAACGCGCCGTCCAGTCTTGGGATGAACTGGAAATGGAGACTTACCAGAAATCAGCTTTCAGGCGGACTGATTGAGCGAATCCGTGCCATGACGAAATTGTATGGAAGAATCTAAAGTCAGGACAGACTTTTTTGCGGGGAGATGAACTTTTTTAGGAGGAATTATTATGGAAGAACAGAAGAAAGAAAATCAGGAGACGGAAGGAACGAAAAAGAGTTTCAGAGATATTGTAGATAATATGCCGGGACGAAGTGTGGTTTTATGGTGTCTGGCGGGCTTTTATCTGCTTTATACAGGATTTACACTCTGTTCCAATGTGATTAAGGGAGACGGAGGAATCGGATTTTTGCTGGCTGGAATTGTTTTTCTTGTGATTGGAGGCGGACTGATGTTTTTCGGAATCAGAGGACGTTTCGGAGGACACAGAAAAAAAGAGGAAACAGCAAAGGCAGAAGCAGCAGAACCGGAAGTGACAGAGGAAATTTCAGAGGAACCTGCGGAACCGAGAAAAATGAGTATTTCCGAAAGGGCAGCCCTTGCCAGCCGGATTGATGAGGAACCGGAGGAATAAGAGGCTGCAGGCTGATTAAAAACAGATATGTATAAAGATACCAGATGAACTTCCGGGTAAAGAAGAACATCTGGTATTTTTAATGGTGGCGTTTTTTAGATTTTTTCTTTGAGGAGTGTCTGCCGGACCCTGAGGGATTGTGGAGGGTAGACCAGCAGAACATCTGAACAAGAAGGATTCCAAGGAAGGCGCCGATACTGTCAATGCCCACATCCTTCACAGATGGTCCGCGGTTTGCAACAAAGGACTGGTGATATTCGTCCAGTCCGGCAAAGCCCACGCATACGATTCCCGCAAGGAGCATCAGCCAGATTCCTCTCACACCGTAGACATAAAGGGGAAAAGAAATGGCGATGGCAAGTAAGAAATATTCTGTCATATGAGCTGCCTTGCGCACGTAATAGTGGATTCCGTCGGCAGCAGAAGCAAGTTCATCGTAGGTTTTGTTTTCATTTAAAATCTCATTCTTAGTCTCTACAATCTGGTAGCTGATTTTATAACTTAAATTCCCGGACACCTCCCCGGTCTGGGCAGAAAACGAATAAATCAGATACATCATAATGAGCGCAGGTAAAAAAGAAAGAGGTTTTAATAAGGTAATTAATACTTTCATGGGCTTTACTATAACACCGGGGAAAAGGATTGTAAAGTAGTATTGATTCTGTTATAGTGAGTATTGATAGAAAAGAGTACGGGAGGATAAAATACATGAGCTATGCAGACGATGTTTTTATAAAAATGTGTGAAGATATCATAGAAAACGGCACCAGTACAGAAGGTGAAAAAGTGCGCCCTGTATGGGAGGATGGAACTCCTGCTTATACGATTAAGAAATTTGGTGTGGTGAACCGATATGACCTCCGAAAAGAATTTCCGGCGATGACACTTAGAAGAACCGCGCTTAAAAGTGCAATGGATGAAATTCTCTGGATTTGGCAGAAGAAATCCAATAATATCAACGATTTACACAGCCATATCTGGGACAGTTGGGCAGATGAGGATGGTTCTATTGGAAAGGCTTACGGATATCAGCTTGGGGTGAAGCATGAGTATAAAGAAGGCATGATGGATCAGGTAGACAGAGTGATTTATGATTTAAAAAATAATCCCTTCAGCCGCCGTATTATGACAAATATCTATGTGCATCAGGATCTCCATGAAATGAATCTCTATCCGTGCGCATATTCCATGACTTTCAATGTGACACAGACTCTGGGAAAGGATAAACTGACCTTAAATGCTATTTTAAACCAGCGTTCTCAGGACATTCTGGCAGCAAATAACTGGAATGTGTGCCAGTATGCGATTCTTCTTATGATGATTGCACAGGTCTGTGATATGGAGGCAGGAGAGCTTCTTCATGTGGTGGCAGACTGTCATATTTATGACCGACACATTCCGCTGATCAAAGAACTTATCAGCAGAAAGCCATTCCCTGCGCCGACAGTTCGTCTGAATCCGGAGATTAAAGATTTCTACAAGTTTACAACGGATGATTTAATTGTGGAAAATTATGAGACCTGGCCGCAGATTAAAAACATTCCAATTGCGGTCTGAGAAAGAGGAGGAAGAGTATGAATATTATTGTAGCAGCAGATAAAAACTGGGCAATCGGAAAGGATAACAGACTCCTTGTAAGTATTCCGGCAGATATGAAAATGTTCCGTCAGGAAACCACAGGGAAAGTTGTAGTAATGGGAAGAAAGACTCTCGAGAGCTTTCCAAACGGACTTCCGCTCAAGAACAGAACCAATATTGTAATCACAGGAAATAAGAATTATAAGGTGAAGGATGCAATTGTTGTACACAGCATAGAAGAAGCATTAGAAGAGATTCAAAAGTATCCTGCAGAGGATGTATACTGCATTGGCGGAGACAGCATTTATAAACAGATGCTTCCTTACTGTGATGTGGCTCATGTGACAAAAATTGACTTTGCTTATGAAGCTGACAGCTTTTTCCCGAATCTGGACGAAGATCCTCAGTGGCAGATTACTGCAGAAAGCGAAGAGCAGACGTACTTCGACCTGGAATACCAGTTTGTAAAATACGAGAGAAAATAAAATATTTAAAGTGAACACTGAGCGGCAGGGAGTTTATTCCTGCCGTGTCTTATATAGAATATTTGAAGACAGACGGAGATTGGTGTTGGGATGCACATCCATTTTTGGTTACGGATGAAACGAAAAAGATGGTTATGCACAATATTTGCTTTTTACTTAAATTGACATGATTTTGGCAAGTATAGATAAAACTAATTGTTCGATTAAGATAGTTTCCTTACTGAGCAGTGAAGAGGAACTGCGTAAAAGATTAATGAAAGGTTCCCAAGAGTTAATGGAGATATAGAAAACTATGGAAATAACGGTAGAGGACCTGTTTGGTGGTATCCAATGGAAAAAATGTACGCTGATGATAACCGCCCCTCTGATATGGAATTGGAACAAATGAAAATGAAGTTATTATCAGAGTTAAATAAATCACTGTAAGATACATTAATTTGCTTTTGTTTTGATGAAAAAGACTGACTGAAATGTTATACTGAAAGTAATAAAAAAGAGCAGAAGATATTGGAATATCAGACAGGATGTGGATATCAAACCAATATTGAAAAAACTCCGACGGACCTCAGAACCGCCGGAGTTTTTTCAATGGAGAGACTCACTATATATAAAAAGAGAGTCAGCTTTGGTTATTCGATCACCTTCAGCCATCCTTCAGGAGCCTCAAGGCGTCCCATCTGGATACCTGTCAGTGTTTCGTATAATTTCTTTGTTACAGGTCCCATTTCTGTCATTCCGCTTGGGAAACAGATTTCTTTGCCGTGATCTACGATTTTTCCAACAGGGGAGATAACGGCAGCAGTTCCGCAAAGACCGCATTCAGCGAAATCTTTCACTTCGTCAAAGTAAATTTCTCTTTCCTCTGCTTCCAGTCCAAGATATTCTTTCGCAACATAAATCAGAGAACGGCGTGTAATGGATGGAAGGATGCTGTCAGATTTCGGTGTGACAACCTTGCCGTCTTTGGTCACAAAGAGGAAGTTTGCGCCGCCTGTTTCTTCAACCTTTGTGTGGGTTGCAGCGTCAAGGTACATATTCTCGTCAAAGCCCTGTTTATGAGCGTCAACAATAGCGTGAAGGCTCATGGCATAGTTAAGTCCTGCCTTAATGTGTCCTGTGCCGTTAGGCGCAGCGCGGTCGAAATCGCTGACACGAATTGTCAGAGGCTTAACACCGCCTTTGAAATATGGGCCCACAGGTGTTGTAAATACACGGAACTGGTACTCATCAGCCGGTTTAACGCCGATGACAGGGTTTGTTCCGAACATATATGGACGGATGTAAAGAGTTGCGCCTGAACCGTAAGGCGGAACATAGGCTGCATTTGCTTTCACAGTGTCAACAACAGCCTGAACAAAACGATCCTGAGGGAAAACAGGCATTTCCAGCCTTTCTGCCGAATTTTCCATACGTTCTGCATTTAAATCAGGGCGGAATGTAACGATACGTCCGTCTTCGGTTGTATATGCTTTCATTCCTTCAAAAACAGTCTGTGCATATTGTAATACGCCGGCACACTCATTTATAACAACGGAAGCATCTGTTGTGAGAACGCCTTCGTCCCATGCGCCGTCTTTAAAGTTGGATACATATCGATAATCTGTCGGTACATAACCAAAACCAAGATTACCCCAGTCAATATTCTTTTTTTCCATAATAGAGCCTCCAATGCTTTTATCTCTTTACCATTTTAAAACTTTTTATTACTAAATTCAATGGGGAAATTTCGTTTTTTAAAAAAAGTTACACAGTCCGGGAATATTTTTGCCCACTCTTGCTATTATGAGCGGTCAATGCTAAAATTAAAACATAAAATTGTTACGGAACAAGCTTCGGAGGTAGAGATGGACAACAGAGAATTTGACGATCTTGGAAATAAGATTCAGGATATCATAGACCGCGCGGTAAGCTCCAGAGATTATCAGAAACTGAATCAGAATATTAACCAGACTGTGAATAAAGCAATAGATACAGGCAGCGAAGCATTGAGAAAAGCTCTTAACGAAGCATTCGGGCAGAGCGGTGAATATACAAAAAAATACGAAAATAAGACAAAAGAATTTGAGGAACGCAGACGCCGCGAGCGTATGGAGCAAGAAAAAAAGGAGCAGGAGGTGAGTCGTCAGGCGAACCTTTCCACGCTTTACAGAGGAACAGCCGGAACCCGTATAAAGGGAATCCTGATGACTACCTTTGGCGGTATTTTTACAGGAGGAATGGGTGTGGGAGCGGCAGTTCTCCTGATAACAGGGGCAGTGCTGGAACCGGGACTCATGGCAGGGGGAGTTGTGATGGCTGCAATAGCCCTTGCGGGAGGCAGCGTTCTTGCAGGAGGAATCAGAAGCCTTAATAAAGTAAATCGTTTTCAGAAATACAGAAAGGCATTGGGAAATCATACCTACTGTAATTTTGAACAGCTTTCCCGAACAGTGGGGAAATCTTTGAAATTTGTAAAAAAAGATATTAAAGCTATGATTACAAAGGGATGGTTTCTGGAAGGCCATGTGGATGAACAGGAAACCTGCCTTATTACCAGCGACGAAACCTACAGACAGTATGTGGAAACGCAGAAACAACTGGAAATGAGGACAAAGGAAAAAGCGGCGGAGGAGGCGAAACGAAAAGCATCTCCGGAGGTGGAGGAAATCCTTGACAGGGGAAATGAATATCTGAGAAAAATAAAAGCAAGTAACGATGCCATTTTGGGGGAGGAGATTTCTGTTAAAATTTCCAGAATGGAACTGATTGTAGAAAAGATTTTTGAAAGGGCAGAAGAGCATCCTCAAATTATCCCTGATTTAAAGCATCTGATGGATTACTATCTTCCTATGACAGTTAAGCTTCTCGATGCTTATGAGGATATGGACAGTCAGCCTGTTCAGGGAGAAAATATCTGCTCATCAAAAAAAGAGATTGAGGATACCATTGATACCCTGAATCTGGCTTTTGAGAAGCTTCTTGATTCCGTTTTCCAGGACACGGCCTGGGATGTTTCAAGCGATATATCTGTCCTTCACACCATGCTTGCGAGAGAAGGACTGACAGAAAATGATTTTGAAAAGATGAAAAAAATGTAATAGACGGTAATACAAGAAGGGAGAAAAATATGGGAAATGAATTTAATGATTTTGAGATGGAAGCGCCAACACTGACCCTTGAGCCTGAGCTTGATGAACCGGCAAAGAAGTCTGAACCGATACAGGAAAAAATACCGGAACCTGAGATTCCCGTTCTTTCTGAGGCAGAGGAAAAGCTGGTTAATGATTTTGCAGCAAAGATTGACATTGAGAATACAAATCAGATTCTCCAGTACGGAGCTGGAACGCAGAAAAAAATGGCGGATTTCTCAGATGCGGCAATGGAGAATGTGAGGACTCAGGATCTGGGGGAAGTCGGAGATCTGATCACCGATGTGGTAAGTGAACTGAAAGGATTTGATGCGGAGGAAGAAAGGGGACTTTTCGGATTCTTTAAAAAGCAGGAAGCCAAAATTGACACCTTAAAAACCCGTTATGCGAAAGCAGAAACCAATGTGGCCAAAATCACGGACGCGTTGGAGCAGCATCAGCTTCGTCTTTTAAAAGACTCTGCAATGCTTGATAAAATGTATGAGCAGAACCTGAATTATTATAAAGAACTGACCATGTATATCCTGGCTGGCAAAAAAAAGCTTGCACAGGTGAGGGAAGGAAAGCTGCGGGAACTGGAAGAAAAAGCAAGACAGACCGGATTTCCGGAGGACGCTCAGGCAGCTAAAGATCTGGACAGCAAATGCGGCCGTTTTGAGAGGAAGCTTCACGATCTGGAGCTCACAAGAAATATTTCCCTGCAGACAGCTCCTCAGATTCGTCTTCTTCAGAATAACGACACCACTATGGTAGAAAAGATACAGACGACAATTGTAAATACCATTCCTTTGTGGAAGAGTCAGATGGTTCTTGCGCTGGGAATCGCGCACTCTGCAGAAGCTGTCCGTGCGCAGCGGGAGGTTACAGATCTGACAAACGAGCTTCTTCGAAAGAATGCTCAGACTTTGAAGATGGCAACAATAGAGACGGCGAAGGAATCCGAACGAGGTGTAGTGGATATTGAAACATTACAGCAGACAAACGCAGACCTTATCTCAACTCTGGACGAGGTGATGAAAATTCAGAGGGAGGGACGTATGAAACGCCAGCAGGCAGAACAGGAAATGCGCCGTATGGAAGGTGAGCTTCGTCAGAAATTACTGGAAATTCAGCGGTAATCTGAATACAGAAACTAATATTTGACAGACAGGAAGCAAAGAGGTGAGGGGAATCCGGCACCTCTTTTGCACTTGAAAAAGATACGGGAGGAAAAGAAATGTACAGAGATCATACGAAAGTAATCACCATAGGCGACCGTAAAATCGGCGGCGGAAATCCAATTCTGATCCAGTCTATGACAAACACGAAAACAGAAGATATAGAAGCGACAGTGGCACAGATTCTCGCTCTGGAAGCGGCAGGCTGTGAGATTATCCGCTGTGCAGTACCTACAATGGAGGCCGCAAAAGCGCTCAAGGAGATTAAAAAACAGATTCATATTCCCCTTGTAGCAGATATTCATTTTGACTACAGACTGGCAATTGCAGCTATGGAAAACGGAGCTGACAAAATCCGTATCAATCCGGGAAATATTGGAAATACGGAACGTATCAAAGCAGTGGTTGATGTGGCAAAAGAAAGAAATATCCCTATCAGGGTAGGGGTAAACAGCGGCTCTCTGGAAAAAGAGCTTGTAGAAAAATATCATGGAGTAACTGCTGAAGGACTGGTGGAAAGCGCTCTTGATAAAGTGAAGATAATCGAAGACTTAGGATATGATAATCTTGTTATCAGTATTAAATCTTCAGATGTTCTCATGTGTGCAAAAGCTCACGAACTGATTGCAGAAAAGACAGATTATCCCCTTCATGTAGGAATTACAGAAGCAGGTACACTGTATTCCGGAAACATAAAATCTGCAGTTGGACTGGGAATTATTTTAAATCAGGGAATCGGAGATACCATCCGGGTTTCTCTTACAGGTGCGCCTTTGGAAGAAATCAAATCTGCCAAACGAATACTGAAAACACTGGGGCTTCGAAAAGGAGGTATAGAGGTTGTCTCTTGTCCAACCTGCGGCCGTACCCAGATTGATCTGATCGGACTTGCAAATAAGGTAGAGACTATGGTGCAGGACATACCTCTGGACATTAAGGTTGCAGTTATGGGATGCGTCGTCAACGGTCCGGGAGAGGCAAAGGAAGCGGATATCGGAATCGCAGGAGGTGTGGGAGTCGGTCTTTTGATCAAGCATGGAGAAATAGTGAAGAAGGTGCCGGAAAATGAGCTTTTGGAGACCTTAAGAGAGGAACTTCTCAACTGGGAAAAGAAATAAAGGAGGGCAGCTTTGGAAAAAGACTTTTTTGACGTATTTCCCAATTTAAAAGTAAAAAAAGAACTGGAAGAGCTTTTGGATATGGTGTATGTCACCAGAGTTTCCTGCAATCCGGCAAAAACCAGAATCTGGGTATATATCAAAAGCGAGCGCTGGATTCATAAGAAGAATATTTTGGATCTGGAAGATCAGATAGAGAGACAGTGCTTCCCCGGATTGGGAGTTTCTGTCACAGTGATTGAGAAATTCAAGCTTTCCGGACAGTATACACCTAAGAATTTTCTGGACAGCTACCGTTCCAGCATGGAGTTGGAGCTGCGTAATTATAACATGCTGGAATACAATATGTTTAAGCAGGCGCAGATAAGCTTTCCGGATGATTATACCCTTCATGTGATTCTTCCGGATTCTGTTGTGGCAAGAGAAAAAAGTGAGATTCTTCTGGAATATTTTCATAAAGTATTCTGTGAGCGCTGTGGAATGGATTTAAAGGTAGAATTGGATTATGTGGAAACACAGGAGAGTAAATACCGAAAAAATGCGGCAGTACAGATTAGGCAGGAAGTGGAAAATGTTATCAGAAATGCCGGTATCAGTGTAAAAAAAGACGGGGAAAAACAGGAGAAAGCAGCAGAGGAAGAAGCAAAAAAAGCAACAGCTACAGACAAAAAAGAAGAGAAAAAATCACCTGTCAGAGAGCAGAAAACATTCGAGAAGAAAGGGAAAAAAGGAGAATTTGGCGGAGGATTCCGAAGAGACAGCAATCCGGATGTGGTTTATGGAAGAGATTTCGAAGGAGAGTCTATTACCCTGGAATCCATTACAGGAGAGATGGGAGAGGTCATTGTCCGCGGTCAGGTTATGGATGTGGAAGCAAGGGAAATAAGAAATGAAAAGACGATTCTCATCTTTCCGATTACAGACTTTACAGACAGCATTGTAGTAAAGATGTTCCTGAGAAACGAACAGGTACCGGAAGTAAAAGAGGCGGTCAAAAAGGGAGCTTTTCTGAAAATCCGCGGCGTTACCACCATCGACCGTTTCGACAGTGAACTTACCATCGGTTCGATTGCGGGAATCAAGAAAATCTCCAATTTCCGGTCTGTGCGTACAGATACAAGTCCTCAGAAAAGAGTAGAGCTTCACTGTCATACGAAGATGAGCGATATGGACGGAGTTTCCAATGCAAAGGACCTTGTTAAACGCGCCTACGAATGGGGACATAAGGCAATCGCTATTACAGATCATGGTGTGGTACAGTCCTTCCCGGAAGCGAATCACTGTTTCGACGCATGGGGCGGCTGTGTACCGAAGGAATCTGATTTCAAGGTGCTTTACGGAATGGAAGGCTACCTTGTAGACGATCTGAAAGGTATGGTTACCAATGGCAAAGGGCAGCGTCTGGACGGCAGTTTCGTTGTCTTCGATATAGAGACAACCGGCTTTTCCTCTCTTACCTGCCAGATTATAGAAATCGGTGCAGTGCGTGTGGAAAAGGGAGAAATCACAGACCGTTTTTCCACCTTTGTAAACCCGAAAGTACCCATCCCATTTCGCATTGAACAGCTTACGGGAATAAATGACGGCATGGTGATGGATGCGCCGGAGATAGGGGAAATTCTACCGGAATTTATGAAGTTCTGCGAGGGCGCGGTCATGGTTGCCCATAATGCGGATTTCGATATGGGCTTTATTATGAATAACTGTGACAGGCTTGGAATCCCTCATGACTTTACTTATGTAGATACAGTTGGTATGGCGCGTTTCCTTCTTCCTGCGCTCAACAGATTTAAGCTTGATACAGTTGCAAAGGCAGTGGGAGTGTCTTTACAGAATCATCACAGAGCAGTAGACGATGCAGCGTGTACTGCGGAAATTTTTGTGAAATTTGTCAAGATGCTTTCAGAACGGGATATTCTGAATTTAGATCAGCTTAACAGCGAGGGGGCGGTATCTATTGATACTATCAGGAAGCTTCCAACCTATCATGTTATAATTTTTGCATGTAATGAGACGGGAAGAATAAACCTCTATAAGCTGGTAAGCCAGTCCCACCTTAAATACTACCACAGGCGTCCCCGTGTACCCAAAAGTGTATTGAACGAATACAGAGAAGGGCTGATTGTGGGAAGTGCCTGCGAAGCAGGGGAGCTTTATCAGGCGATTCTGAGAAACGCACCTGATACGGAGATTGCCAGAATTATAGATTTCTATGATTATCTGGAGATTCAGCCTCTCGGAAATAATAAATTTATGATCCGGGATGAAAAAAACGATATGATAAACTCAGAGGAAGATCTGATTGAAATTAACAGAAAGATCGTAAAGCTGGGAGAACAGTTCCAAAAGCCTGTGTGCGCTACTTGTGACGTTCATTTTATGGATCCGCAGGATGAGATTTACCGCAGGATCATTATGGCGGGAAACGGATTTTCAGATGCAGATGATCAGGCACCTCTTTATCTTAGGACAACAGAGGAAATGCTTGAGGAATTTGCTTATCTTGGAAGTGAAAAAGCAGAAGAAGTTGTAATTACAAATCCGAATAAGATTGCAGATAGGATTGAAAAAATATCGCCTATCCATCCGGACAAATTTCCGCCTGTCATCGAAAACTCAGACAGAGATTTAAGAGAAATCTGCTTCAAAAAAGCGCATGAAATGTATGGGAAAAAGCTTCCCGAAATCGTGGAAAGCCGTCTGGAAAGAGAACTGAATTCAATCATTTCCAATGGCTATGCTGTTATGTATATTATTGCTCAGAAGCTGGTGTGGAAGTCCAATGAAGACGGATATCTGGTAGGTTCCCGGGGATCTGTAGGATCTTCCTTTGCGGCAACTATGTCGGGAATTACAGAGGTAAACCCTCTTCCGCCTCACTATCTTTGCACCAATCCTGAGTGTAAATACAGTGATTTTGATTCACCTGAGGTACTGGAATTTTCCGGTATGGCAGGCTGCGATATGCCGGATAAAATTTGTCCGAAGTGCGGGCAGAAAATGAGCAAAGAAGGATTCGACATTCCATTTGAAACCTTCCTGGGATTCAAGGGAGATAAGGAGCCGGATATCGACCTTAACTTTTCCGGTGAATATCAGGCAAATGCCCATCATTACACAGAGGTAATCTTTGGAAAGGGACAAACCTTCAAGGCAGGGACAATCGGTACTCTGGCAGAGAAGACAGCCTTTGGTTATGTAAAAAACTATTTTGAAGAAAGAGGAATCCACAAGCGTTACTGTGAAATCAACCGTATTGTTCAGGGATGTACAGGTGTCAGAAGGACGACAGGACAGCATCCGGGCGGTATTATCGTACTCCCGAAGGGAGAGGAGATTGAGAAATTTACTCCTGTCCAGCATCCTGCCAATGATGTGAACAGCGATTTTATCACCACACATTTCGACTACCATTCCATTGATGGAAACCTCCTGAAACTGGATATTCTGGGGCACGATGATCCGACTATGATCCGTATGCTTGAGGATCTGACAGGCATAGATGCAAAGACGATTCCTCTTGACGATAAGAGCGTTATGTCCCTGTTCCAGAGTACCAAGGCTCTTGGAATCGAGCCGGAAAGCATTGGAGGGTGTAAGCTTGGATGCCTTGGAATTCCGGAATTCGGAACAGATTTTGCCATGCAGATGCTCATTGATACGCAGCCGAAATACTTATCAGACCTGGTTCGTATTTCCGGACTTTCTCATGGAACAGATGTATGGCTGGGTAATGCGCAGGTATTGATTCAGGAGGGAAAGGCTACGATTTCCACTGCAATCTGTACACGAGATGACATTATGATTTATCTGATACACAAAGGGTTGGAGAGTGGTCTTGCATTTACCATTATGGAGAGTGTCCGTAAGGGAAAAGGGCTTCGTGATGAGTGGATTGAAACCATGAAAGAGCATGGAGTACCGGACTGGTATATCTGGTCCTGTAAGCTGATTAAATATATGTTCCCGAAAGCACATGCTGCGGCCTACGTTATGATGGCTTACCGCATTGCATGGTTTAAAGTGTTTAAACCCCTCGCTTATTATGCGGCATTTTTGAGTATTCGTGCGACTTCTTTTTCCTATGAACTGATGTGTATGGGAAAAGAAAGACTGGAATATTATATGGATGAAATCCGAAAAAAAGGAGACTCTGCCACACCGAAGGAGCAGGCGACTCTGAAAGATATGCGTATTGTACAGGAGATGTATGCAAGGGGATTTGAATTTCTGCCTATTGATTTATATACGGCAAAGGCACATAGATTCCAGATTATTGGCGGTAAGCTGATGCCTGCCCTTGATACCATAGACGGTCTTGGCGATAAGGCTGCAGATGCAGTTGTGGAAGCTGCGAAGCAGGGCAAATTTCTGTCGAAGGATGATTTCCGGGACAGAACGAAGGTCAGCAAGACTGTGATTGACCTGATGGACGATTTGAAGCTGTTCGGTGATATTCCGCAGTCGAATCAGATGTCTTTATTTGATTTTACGGGCTGAGACAGAAGCAAACAGTAAGAAATAAAGGAGAGAGGTGTAATGAAAAAAGAAGATTTACGGTATTTACAGAGACTTGCAGAGCTTTATCCGACGATTGGAAAAGCATCTACAGAGATTATCAACCTTCAGTCAATTCTGAATCTGCCTAAGGGAACGGAGCATTTCATGTCCGATCTCCACGGGGAATACGAAGCTTTTTCTCATGTTCTTCGGAATGGTTCAGGGGCGGTAAGAAAAAAGATTGACGATGTATTCGGTCATACATTAAGCAACAGTGACAAGCGCTCTCTTGCCACTCTTATTTACTATCCGAGTGAAAAGATGGAGCTTGTAAAGAAGACAGAAGAGGACATGGAAAATTGGTATAAGATCACGCTTTACCGTCTTATTGAAGTTTGCAAGACAACGGCATCTAAATATACCAGATCCAAGGTACGTAAGGCTCTTCCGACGGATTATGCCTATGTAATTGAGGAATTGATTACAGAAAAAGCAGAGGTTCTGGATAAGGGAGCGTATTATGATTCTATCGTAAACACTATCATCGAAATCGGCAGGGCAGAGAATTTTATTATTGCTCTCGCAGAACTGATTCAGAGGCTTGTTGTAGATCACCTTCATATATTGGGAGATATTTTTGACAGGGGACCTGCGCCTCATTTTATTATGGACCGGCTGATGGAATACCATTCGCTTGACATCCAGTGGGGAAATCACGATGTGGTGTGGATGGGAGCTGCGGCAGGACAGCTGGCCTGTATTGCAACGGTTATCAGAAACAGTATCCGTTATGGAAATCTTGATATCCTGGAGGATGGATACGGTATAAATATGATGCCTCTTGCAACTTTTGCAATGGAAGCATATAAGGATGACAGCTGTAGTATTTTTTCGCTGAAAGGAAAGACCAGTCTTAATCTTTTGGAAGAGGAACTTGGACGGAAAATGCATAAAGCGATTGCTGTTCTGCAGTTTAAACTGGAGGGACAGCTTGTACACAGACGTAGTTCTTTCCACATGGAAAACAGAGCGCTTCTTCACAGAATTAATCCTGAAAAGGGTACGATATCCATGCCGGACGGACGTTCATGTGTTATGCGAGACTGCTATTTTCCAACTATTGACTGGGCAGATCCCTATGCTCTGACAGAAGCGGAAAGTGATGTGATGGAGCGTCTTTCGTCTGCGTTTCGAAATTGTGAAAAGCTTCAAAATCATATCCGTTTTCTTCTGGATAAAGGTGGGCTTTATAAGATATATAACGGAAATCTCCTGTTTCATGGAAGTATACCGTTAAATGAAGACGGAACCTTCCGGGAGGTGGATGTTTACGGTGAAAAATACAGGGGAAAAGAACTGTATGATGTACTGGAATCCTATGTTCGCCGGGCCTTTTATTCTATGGATGAGGAAGAGCGGGAAAAGGGGAGAGATATCATGTGGTATATCTGGGCGGGTCCTGATTCCCCTCTTTTCGGAAAGGATAAGATGGCTACCTTTGAGCGATACTTTATAGAAGATAAAGAGACTCATGTCGAGAAAAAACGTGCTTATTATCAGCTTCTGGAGAAAGAGGAAATTGTAGACACCATGCTTCGGGAATTTGGGCTTAATCCGGATAAAGGGCATATTATCAACGGACATGTTCCGGTTCATCAGAGTGAAGGAGAAAATCCGGTGAAATGCAATGGGAAAATTATTGTCATTGACGGCGGTTTTTCCAAGGCATATCGTAAGGTTACGGGAATTGCAGGCTATACGCTTGTATACAGCTCTTATGGACTGTTTCTGTCAGCCCATGAGCCATTCACTTCGGCAGAGGATGCGGTGCTCAGAGAGACAGATATTGTGTCGAATCAGGTAGCGGTTCATTATACGCACAGACGTCGTCTGGTGGGAGATACCGATAATGGAATGGCTTTAAAAGAAAGAATCACGGAGCTGACACAGCTTTTGGACGCTTACAGAAAAGGCGTTATAAAAGAGAAAAAATAAGAGAAATTCCGCAATAAAAAAGAAATTTTTTGATATAAAAAAATAATTTTAAAGAACCAAAAGCCTTTACTTATTATAGGGGGTTTTATATAATAGAGCGGTGTTAAAAATGTAAAAGATGAACGGCGAAAATACGCCAGGACAAAAGGAGATATAAAAATGGGTGGAATTTTTGGAGTAGCTTCAAAGTCCAGTTGTGTTTTGGACCTTTTTTTTGGAATTGATTATCATTCCCATCTGGGAACCAGAAGGGGCGGCATGGCAGTTTACGACAGCAAAAAAGGCTTTGACCGCGCAATTCATAACATTGAAAACTCCCCTTTTCGTACGAAATTTGACCGTGATGTAGCAGAACTGGAGGGGAATCTGGGAATCGGCTGTATTTCAGACAATGAGCCGCAGCCGCTGCTCGTACGTTCCCATCTGGGAAATTTTGCCATTACAACAGTCGGAAAGATCAACAATATGGACGAGCTCATCGCGCACTCTTTCAGAAACGGAAGCACACATTTTCTGGAAATGAGCGGTGGAAGCGTGAATCCTACAGAGATGGTGGCGTCTTTGATCAATCAGAAACAGACTATGGTGGAGGGAATCCGCTATGCACAGGAAATGATTGAAGGCTCTATGACCTTGCTTGTAATGACACCTAAGGGACTGGTCGCTGCCCGTGACCGTCTGGGAAGAACTCCTCTTATTATTGGTAAAAAAGAGGATGCCTGCTGTGTATCTTTCGAGAGTTTCGCATATTTGAATCTGGGATATGAAGACTATAAGGAACTGGGACCAGGCGAGATTGTAAGCGTTACACCGGAAGGTGTTGAGACTCTGAACGCACCGGGAGAAGAAATGCGTATCTGTTCTTTCCTCTGGACCTATTACGGATATCCTACCTCAACTTATGAGGGAGTTAATGTAGAAGATATGCGTTATAAATGTGGTGCGATTCTTGCGCAGCGTGATAAGGGAGAAGTCGATCCTGACATTGTAGCAGGTGTACCGGATTCCGGTATTGCCCATGCAATCGGTTATGCAAATGAGTCCGGTGTTCCGTTTGCGCGTCCGTTTATTAAATATACACCGACATGGCCGCGTTCCTTCATGCCGACACAGCAGAGTCAGAGAAATCTTATTGCAAAGATGAAACTGATTCCGGTTCACAAACTGATCAAGGATAAAAAGCTTCTGATGATCGACGATTCTATTGTCCGTGGAACACAGCTTCGTGAGACATCGGAATTCCTTTACCATAACGGAGCGAAGGAGGTACATATTCGTCCGGCATGTCCACCGCTTCTTTATGGTTGTAAGTACCTGAATTTCTCTCGTTCCAAATCAGAGATGGATCTCATTACAAGAAGAACCATTGCCAAACGAGAGGGAGAGAATGTGGATGCGAAAACGCTGGCTGATTATGCGAATCCAGATTCCGCAAATTATAAAGAAATGCTGGGAAGTATCTGTCAGGAACTGAATTTCACATCCCTGAAATATCATCGTCTTGACGATCTTATTGAATCCATCGGACTTCCGGCATGCAAGCTTTGTACATACTGTTTTAACGGCAAAGAATAAATAAAATACATAAAAGATAAAGAAGCTGACGTTCTTCCTTTCAGCAGGGAATGACCGTCAGCTTTTTGCTTTTGGAATCCCTGTACCATCTGTTCTTTCAATCGGATGATCATTGGCGCCATCATAGGCAAAACAACTATTGCGTACAGGAGTAAAATGGGCTATACTGAAATTGAATCTTTTATCATTTCAACATTTGTACAAATCTGTACTGATTTTCCATTTATGTTTTTTATCATAGCATATTCAGGAAGCGTTCGGGGTGGTCTTGCATATGCAGAAAGGAGAAAGTTTGTTTGCAAGTGTATTGTCGGCATCTATAAGAGGAATGGAGGTATGTCCGATTAAGGTGGAAGCGGATGTGAGTAATGGACTCCCGTCTTTTATTATGGTAGGATTTCCGTCCACGCAGGTAAAGGAGGCGCAGGACAGAGTCCGAACAGCCCTGAAAAATAATGGAATCAGTCTTCCGCCAAGAAAAGTGACTGTGAATTTCGCTCCTGCAGATATCAGAAAGGAAGGAGCCGGATTTGATATGCCGGTAGCTGCGGCTGTTCTTGCGGCATCCGGAGTGGTGGGGGCTGCACTTCTGGAAGGGGTCATGATGGCAGGGGAAATCAGCCTTAATGGTCATATTCATGGGATTTCGGGAGTCTTGCCAATGGTGATACGGGCAAGAGATATGGGCTGCAGACTCTGTATTATTCCTCACGAAAATCTTCCGGAGGGAAGACTTGTACACGATATGCCGGTAGCAGGAGTGAAAAATATAATAGAAATGATGGATTGCCTGAAACATCCCCAATCCTATACGCAGCGGGAAAACTCAGGCGGATTGGATGAAGAAGATGAGGAATTGCCGGATTTTGAAGAAGTTGAAGGACAGCAGACAGCCAGAAGAGCAGCGGAAATTGCAGTGAGTGGATTTCACAATATTCTTTTTATCGGACAGCCGGGGACAGGTAAAACTATGATAGCAAGGCGCCTTCCTTCTATCATGCCGGAGCTTACCTTTGAGGAATCACTGGAACTGACCAGAATCTACAGTATAGCCGGACGTCTATCCAAAGAACATCCTCTTATCAGGAGACGACCGTTTCGAAGTCCTCATCATACAAGTTCTGCCCAGGCAATGACAGGAGGAGGAAGGAATCCCAGACCGGGAGAAGTGACACTGGCACACAGAGGCGTATTGTTTCTTGATGAGATGCCGGAATTTTCAAGAAAAAGCCTTGAGACATTAAGACAGCCTTTAGAAGATAAGATGATACAGCTTTCACGGGTAAATGGTACTTATGTATTTCCTGCAAATTTTATTCTTGCGGCGGCTATGAATCCCTGCCCATGCGGCTATTATCCTGATATGAACCGCTGTCGTTGCACTGCGGGTCAGGTGAGTCATTATCTTGGGAAAATAAGCCGTCCTCTTTTGGACAGGATTGATATTTGTACGGAAGTTCCTCCGGTAAGCTTTACTCAACTACGCTGTTCAGGGAAAAATGAATCTTCGGAAGTGATTCGACGACGGGTGGAGAAAGTGCGAAAAATACAGAGTCTTCGATACAAAAACGAAACAGTTCGTTTTAATGGAGAACTTCACGGGAAACAGATTCAGACGTACTGTCCAATGACAGCGGACGGGGCGGCTCTCCTTGGCTCTGCCTTCGAAAAAATGCAGTTCAGTGCCCGTTCTTATCATAGAATACTGAAGGTTGCCAGAACAATCGCAGATATGGAAGAAGAGGAAATGATAGGAAGTGCTCACATTGGAGAGGCGCTTGCTTACCGGGTTCTAGATGGTGAATATCGAAGCTGAGGAGGTCTGATAATTTATATGGAAGAAACTCGATGTATTTATAAGAATGACAGGGAATATCCTGCTAATATGAGAAACTATTCCTCCATGCCCGAACAGCTTTATGTAAAAGGAAAGCTGCCCGTCGCAGGACAGCCTGCCGTTGCGATTGTGGGAGCAAGGATGTGCAGCCCTTACGGACGCATTCAGGCTTTCCGCTTTGGAAAAGTTTTAAGCAGACACGGGATACAGATTATAAGCGGTATGGCGCTTGGAATCGATTCGGAAGGTCATAAGGGAGCATTGGAGGGAAGAACTCCCACCTTTGCAGTGTTGGGGTGCGGTTGCGATGTGGTTTACCCTGCAAGAAACCGCTCTCTTTACGACAGGATACTAAGAAGCGGAGGAGGGATTATCAGTGAATATGCTCCCGGAACACCTCCCATGAAGTTCTGTTTTCCTGCAAGAAACAGAATTATAAGTGCTTTGGCTGATGCAGTTCTTGTAATAGAAGCAAAAGAAAACAGCGGTTCTCTCATAACGGCTGGTTTTGCTCTGGAAATGGGGAAAGCGGTTTTTGCTTTACCGGGACCTGTGACAGAAAATCTGAGTATTGGCTGTCATAAGCTGATTTATGACGGAGCCGGAATTGCTTACAGTCCTGAGGTGGTTCTTCAGGAACTGGGAATCAGCTCCGAAGAAAAAGAAAGTGAAGAAACAAAAGAGAAGAACAGAGATTCGGGCAAAAAAAATAAGATAGGACTTGCAAGAGATTTGAATTTGGTGTATAGTTGTCTCGATTTACGACCAAAAAGTCTGGACGACATAATCAGGAAAACAGGGCTTGCGCCGGAAACAGTAAGCAGATGCGCAGTTGAGCTTACGCTTCTTGGATGGATCGAAGAGACAGGTCGGCATTATTACGTAAAGGTAAAGTAACAGAAGTTATTGGCAACAGTAACGGACAGATTGGCAACTAGGAGAGGTAACATGGCGAAATATCTGGTGATAGTGGAATCACCTGCAAAGGTAAAAACTATAAAGAAATTTCTGGGTTCTAATTACGACGTGGAAGCTTCCAACGGACATGTTCGTGATTTTCCGAAAAGTCAGTTCGGAATCGATGTGGAGAACGATTTCGAGCCTAAATATATTACAATCCGCGGAAAGGGAGAACTCCTTGCGAAGCTTCGTAAGGCAGCGAAAAAGGCAGATAAGATTTATCTGGCAACTGACCCCGACCGTGAGGGAGAAGCAATTTCCTGGCATCTGATGCAGGCTCTCAAAGAAGACCCGAAAAAAATGCACAGGATTACGTTCAACGAAATTACAAAGAGCGCAGTAAAGGCGTCTATCAAACAGGCAAGAGAGCTTGATATGGACCTGGTAGACGCACAGCAGGCAAGGCGTATGCTTGACCGAATGGTAGGCTATACAATAAGTCCGCTTCTCTGGGCAAAGGTTAAAAGAGGTTTAAGCGCGGGCCGCGTTCAGTCAGTGGCGCTTCGTATCATCTGTGACCGTGAGGAAGAGATCAATGCCTTCATTCCGGAGGAATACTGGAGTCTTGAAGGTACTTTTCATGTAACCGGAGAGAAGAAGCCTCTGGAAGCGAAGTTCTATGGTACAGATAAAAAAATGAACATCCATAATAAAGAAGAGATGGATAAACTCCTTTCTTCTTTGCAGGATAAGGAATACGAGATTACTGAGGTAAAGAAAGGCGAGAGAATCAAAAATGCGCCTCTTCCGTTTACAACCAGTACACTGCAGCAGGAAGCAGCCAAGACACTTAATTTTTCTACTCAGAAAACAATGCGTCTTGCACAGCAGCTCTATGAAGGTATTGATATCAAAGGAAATGGTACCGTCGGTGTGATTACTTACCTGCGTACAGATTCCACCCGAATTTCGGAGGAGGCGGATGCTGCTGCAAGAGAATACATCACAGACCAGTATGGCGAGGCATATGTATCAAAAACAGAGAAAACAGCGAAAAAAGGGCAGAAAATTCAGGATGCTCATGAAGCAATCCGTCCTACAGATATTAGCCGTACACCGGCAGCACTTAAAGATTCTCTTTCCAGAGACCAGTTTCGTCTGTATCAGCTAATCTGGAAACGGTTCGCTGCAAGCCGTATGTCGCCGGCACGTTATGAGACGACTTCGGTAAAGATTGGTGCTGATGAATATATTTTTACAGTATCTGCTTCAAAAGTGGTATTTGACGGTTTTTTGTCTGTTTATACAGATGAGGAAGACCATAAGAAGGGCAATGTCCTGAATCAGAGCCTGGAGAAGGGCATGAAGTTAAGTCTTAAGGAGTTAAAGCCTGAGCAGCATTTCACACAGCCTCCGGCTCATTACACAGAGGCTTCCCTTGTCAAAACAATGGAGGAGCTTGGAATTGGGCGTCCAAGTACCTATGCACCTACAATCACTACCATCATCAGCAGACGCTATGTATCAAAAGAGCAGAAAAATCTTTATGTCACAGAATTGGGAGAAGTAGTGAACAACATTATGAAACAGGCTTTTCCAAGTATTGTAGATGTGAATTTTACAGCTACTATGGAAGGGCTTCTGGACTGCGTAGATGCGGGAACTGTCCAGTGGAAAACGGTTGTACGCAACTTCTATCCGGATTTGAAGCATGATGTGGATGAAGCGGAAAAAGAACTTGAAAAGATTAATATTGAGGATGAAGTGACAGATGTGATCTGTGATAACTGTGGAAGAAATATGGTTATCAAGTACGGGCCACATGGAAGATTCCTTGCATGTCCGGGATTTCCGGAATGCCGCAATACCAAACCATATTATGAAAAAATCGGTGTAGCCTGCCCAATTTGCGGAAAGGATGTTGTTCTTAAAAAAACAAAGAAGGGACGTAAATATTACGGATGTGAAGATAATCCGGAATGTGAATTTATGTCATGGCAGAAGCCGTCAGAAAAAAAATGTCCGAAATGTGGAAGTTACATGGTAGAGAAAGGCAATAAATTGGTGTGCAGCCAGGAAACCTGTGGCTATGTAGAACCGAAAGAGTAATGTATTCGGCGAAAAAGAATATTCAGAAAAATCATGACGCAGAAGAAGGGAGGGCAATCCCTGTATTCTGCGTCTTTTTTTGTGTAAAAAAATGGATAAATATAAATTACGGGATAATAATTTGAAAAGGAGTATATTTTCAGAAAAGCTAATTAAAAATGAAAAATAGTAAAATTTATCTTGTAATTTGTCTCGAAAACGTGTAGTATATAAAATATCAATAGAGTACAGTAGTTTTGCCGTGTATAATTTTGAATATTGAGAATTGTTATGCGCGGATGACCAAAGCGAAAGGAGGACAATATGAGCGTTCAGTTGCTGGATAAAACAAGAAAAATCAATAAGCTGCTCCATAACAGTAGCTCCAGCAAGGTCGTTTTTAACGACATCTGCCAGGTTTTAATGGAAACCTTAAATTCCAACATCCTTGTACTCAGCAAGAAAGGTAAAGTGCTGGGTGTCAGCTTATGTCCGGGAGTAGAAGAGATTACAGAACTGATTGAAGACAAAGTCGGAGGGTTTGTGGATGCGCTGTTAAATGAGAGATTTCTCGGAGTGCTGTCAACGAAAGAAAATGTAAATCTTCAGACGCTGGGCTTCGAAAATGTATCAAGCAGTTATCAGGGAATCATCAATCCCATAGATATTGCAGGTGAAAGACTTGGAACTGTATTTATGTACCGCTATGAAAAGCCATATGATATCGAAGACATTATTGTCAGCGAATACGGCACCACAGTGGTAGGTCTCGAAATGATGAGGGCTGTGCATGAAGAAAATGCAGAAGAAGACAGAAAGCAGCAGGTTGTGAAATCTGCTTTCAATACTCTTTCTTTCTCAGAGCTTGAGGCAATCATCCATATCTTCGATGAACTTGACGGAGATGAGGGAATTCTGGTAGCCAGCAAGATTGCGGACAGAGTTGGAATTACACGTTCTGTTATCGTAAATGCGCTTCGCAAGTTTGAGAGTGCGGGAGTTATTGAGTCACGTTCATCTGGAATGAAGGGGACCTATATCAAGGTTCTTAATGAAGTGATTTTTGATGAGCTGGAAGAGATTAAGGCACAGAGGAATAAAAAGGCATAAAAAGAAACTTACGAAAAAGGGGCTGTGAAATAACAGCCTCTACGGAAAAAGAGGACTTTTCGTTCAA
>JAUNOY010000002.1 GCA_030536995.1 Eubacteriales bacterium | reverse complement strand
TTTGAACGAAAAGTCCTCTTTTTCCGTAGAGACTGTTATTTCACAGCCCCTTTTTCTGTAGAGGCTGTTATTTCACAGCCCCTTCTTTTTTTATTCTGTTCATATGTTCTTTCAGAATCTTTTCATATCCCATGTCGGAAAGGATATAAAACTTTTCATCCGCAATCTCTGTCGGCAGGTATTGCTGTTTTACATAATGGTTCCGATAATTATGAGCATATTTATAGCCAATTCCATGTCCCAGCTTCTCATGCCCGCCATAGTGAGCATCCTGAAGATGAGTCGGTACTGTGGTTTTTTTCTTTTTAACAGAATCCATAGCGTCTGCAATGGCATTGACAGCAGCATTGCTTTTTGGTGCATAGGCCATATAGGCTACTGCCTGAGACAGAATAATCTGAGATTCCGGCATTCCCACCCTCTCTACAGCCTGCGCTGCTGCCACAGCTACCAAAAGAGCTTGAGGATCTGCATTTCCGATATCCTCGGAAGCAAGAATCATAATCCTTCGCGCAATGAACTTCACGTCCTCACCTGCATAGAGCATCTTCGCCAGATAATAAACAGCCGCATCTGGGTCTGACCCGCGCATACTTTTGATAAAAGCAGAAATAATATCGTAATGGTTATCTCCGTTTTTATCATAACGTACCACTCGTTTCTGGATACATTCAGAAGCTACATCCAGAGTAACATGGATTTTTCCATTCTCGTCTCTCGGTGTAGTCAAAATTCCAAGTTCAATGGCATTTAAAGCGCTTCTTGCGTCTCCTCCTGCCATATCTGCCAGAAATTCCAGCGCATCCTCATCAATCCGTGCGCCATAACTTCCCATCCCCTTTACAGGGTCATTGACCGCACGAAGAATCAATTCTTTCACTTCCTCTGTCTCCAGAGATTTCAGCTCAAATACAATAGAACGTGAAAGAAGAGCTCCATTTACCTCGAAATACGGATTTTCGGTGGTGGCACCAATTAAAATAATCGTACCATCCTCCACAAAAGGAAGAAGATAATCCTGCTGTCCTTTATTGAAGCGATGAATCTCGTCGATAAAGAGAATGGTCTTTTTCCCATACATTCCAAGGTCACTCTGCGCCTGACGCACAACTTCTTCCATATCCTTCTTTCCGGCCACTGTCGCATTAATCTGGGTAAAATTAGCACTTGTTGTATTGGCGATCACCTTGGCAAGAGTCGTTTTTCCTGTCCCCGGAGGACCGTAAAAGATAACAGATGTGAGCTTGTCAGCTTTGATCGCGCGATATAATAATTTATCTTTTCCCACAATATGCTGCTGCCCAACCACTTCTTCTAAAGTGGTCGGACGCAGTCTTGAAGCTAATGGAGATTCCTTCTCCATTGTTTTTGATTTTGCATATTCAAATAAATCCATAATTTACAACATTCCCATAATCTTCATCTGTGCAATAATAGCGTCTACACATTTTTCAAAACCCAGCTTGCCGCTGTTTAAACATAAATCATAATTGGTCGCATCATTCCATACGCCGCCTGCGAAACGCTTATAGTAATCCTGCTTCCTTTTGTCATCTTTCATAAGGAATTTTGCTACATCTTCCTCAGTACCGCTGATTTTTTCCATGGATTTTTCAATACGGAAATCCCAGGGCGCATGAACAAATACACGAAGGGTATTCGGCCTGTCTTTAAATACATAATTTACACAACGTCCTACCACAACATACGACTCTTTTTCGGCAAGGTCATTGACAACCTTTGCCTGATAATTAAAAAGGTTCTCATCTGAAATAAATTCCCTGCTTCCCGGAGGAATCAGTCCGCCTTTATAAAGACCGCTCTTACTGAAAATAGAAGGGCGTACACTTGCTCCGCCTTCTACCTGACCAAACAGCTTCACATCAATTCCGCTCTCATCAGATGCCATATGTACGATTTCTTTATCGTAATACGAAATACCCAATCTTTCTGCCAGCATCTGACCTACGGTGCGTCCGCCGCTTCCGTACTGCCTCGCAATGGTAACTACATAATTTTCCATGAAAAATCCCTCCACTCTGATTGCCTTCTTCTGCTATTCACCAAGGTACGCTTTCTGTACAGATTCATCATTTAGAAGGTCACCTGCATTTCCTTCAAGTGTGGTCTTTCCGGTTTCCAGAACATAAGCTCTGTCTGCAATGGAAAGGGCTTTCTTCGCATTCTGTTCTACCAGAAGAACCGTAGTTCCGCTCTCGCTTACCTCTTTGATAATATTAAAAATCTCATTTACAAAAATCGGGGAAAGTCCCATAGATGGCTCGTCCATAAGGATAATACTCGGCTGGCTCATCAATGCCCGTCCCATTGCAAGCATCTGCTGTTCTCCACCGCTCAAAGTACCTGCCATCTGATTCTGCCTCTCCTGAAGACGAGGAAAATGCTTATATACTTTCTGAATTGTCGCTTCTATCTCGTTTTTATCCTTTCGTGTATATGCACCCATTTTAAGATTCTGGAGCACAGACATATTTGCAAATACGCGGCGTCCTTCCGGCACATGTGCCATTCCCATTGTCACTATTTTATGCGCCGGTACTTTGGAAATATCATTTCCGTTAAAAAGAATATGTCCTGATTTTGCACGAAGAAGCCCTGTAATGGTATGCAGAGTTGTTGTTTTGCCTGCACCGTTAGCACCGATAAGCGCTACAACCTCTCCCTTGTTTACCTCGAAGGAAACACCCCTGAGTGCCTGAATCATTCCATAGTAAACCTCAATATCTTTTACTTCAAGTAAAGCCATGCTTCTTCCTCCTTATTCTCCCAGATATGCCTTGACAACCTCCGGATTGTGAAGAACCTCAGAAGTCTCTCCCTGCGCAAGTACGTGACCGAAATTCAGTACCGTCAGTCTCTCACAGATTCCGGATACCAGCTTCATATCATGCTCGATAAGAAGAATTGTCATGTCAAAGTGGTCTCTGACGAAACGGATTGTATCCATCAGTTCCACTGTCTCATTGGGGTTCATTCCTGCCGCAGGCTCATCCAGAAGAAGTAGCTTGGGTTTCGTTGCAAGAGCTCTTGCAATCTCAAGCTTTCTCTGTTTGCCGTAAGGAAGGTTGGAAGCCAGAGTCTGCGCTTCTTTATCAAGATCAAAAACCTTCAGAAGCTCCATCGCCTCCTCATCCATTCGTTTCTCTGTCTGAAAATATTTCGGCAGACGAAGGATTCCTGTGAGTACCCCGTATTTATTATGCTCGTGAAGCGCTGCCTTTACATTATCAAGCACCGTCAACTTATCAAATAAACGGATATTCTGGAAGGTTCTGGCAATTCCCGCCTTATTGATATCAATCGTCTTTTTACCTGTGATATCCACACCGTCCAGAATGATTTTGCCCACATCCGGTTTATATACTCCTGTTAAAAGATTGAAAATGGTGGTCTTTCCAGCTCCATTGGGTCCGATCAGACCGTAGAGCTGTCCTTTTTCAATAGAGACATGGAAATCATCCACTGCATGAAGACCGCCGAAAGAAATATTCAAGTGATTTACATCAAGCATTGCCATGATTTATGCCTCCTTTCCATTCTTTTTAAATATCTTCTGCACAAGGCTCTCTCTCCACTCAATCGCCTTAGGCGCCCAGTTGAGAAGCATCATAACAATCAGGACAATCGCATAGAAAAGCATACGGTAATCGCTCAATCCGCGAAGCAGCTCAGGCAAAAGGGTAAGTACAACTGCCGCAATCATAGAACCTCGGATATTTCCGATTCCTCCGAGAACTACAAATACCAGAACAAGAATAGAGGTATTGAAGTTGAACTTCGAAGCCTGCAATGTTGCAAGATTGTGAGAATAAAGTGCACCGCCCATACCTGCAAGGGCAGCAGAAACAGTAAATGCCATCAATTTATATTTTGTGATATTAATACCGATGGATTCCGCCGCGATACGGTTATCACGAATTGCCATAATTGCACGCCCGTCTCTGGAATTAATCAGGTTCTGCACTATAATAAGTGTAATAATAATCAGTATAATACCGATCAGGAACGTGGAATCCTTTGGAGTACCCGTAATTCCCTGCGGTCCGTTGATAATCATCTTTCCTGTAGGTTCCATCCCCATAGAAAACTGGTCTTTCAGAGAAATATGAAGCCCCTTGCTGTCTTTTCCAACATAAAAAATATTAATTACATTCTTAATGATCTCTCCAAATGCAAGCGTTACAATAGCCAGATAATCCCCGCGCAGACGAAGCACAGGAATACCAATCAGAACACCAAATACCGCTGCCGCCGCAGCACCGATAAGAATTGCAAGAGTGAAACGGATTCCTGAGGAAGGAATTGCCTCTGCCATACATTTCGAAAAAAATGCACTGGCAAAGCCGCCTACACACATAAATCCGGCATGTCCAAGACTCAGTTCTCCTGAAATACCTACAACCAGGTTCAGTGAAATCGCCAGAATCACATATACACAAATCGGAATCAGAAGTCCCTTAAACAGACTTGAAAGCTTTCCTGTACTGAGCATGGTCTGCACAACAGCAAAAAATACAAATACCAGTCCATATGTAATGATGTTGTCTTTTACGTTCTTTTTCATCTTCCCCACCTACACTTTCTCCTGAATATTTTTGCCAAACAAACCTGTAGGTTTCACAAGAAGCACTACAATCAGCACTGCAAATACAATGGCATCTGCAAGCTGAGAAGAAATATATGCTTTACCCAGAATCTCAATCACTCCCAGAAGAATACCTCCGATAAGTGCTCCCGGAATAGAACCGATTCCTCCGAATACCGCCGCTACGAAAGCTTTGATTCCCGGCATAGAGCCTGTATACGGAGAAAGAGACGGATAAGAAGAGCACAAAAGTACTCCTGCAACAGCCGCAAGTCCTGAACCGATTGCAAAGGTCAGAGCAATGGTTCTGTTTACATTGATTCCCATTAACTGTGCTGCTCCCTTATCTTCCGCAACTGCCAGCATTGCCTGTCCGGGTTTTGATTTATTGATAAATGTTAGCAGACAAACCATAATCACAATACAGCTTACAATTGTAACAATCGTCTCTGCCGTGATCACAAGAGAACCGCCTGCAAGCTTTAAATCCGGAAGAGTAATAACCGACTGGAAACTCTTCGGGCTGGATCCGAAGATCAGAAGTACTACGTTCTGAAGCAGATAGCTGACACCGATAGCTGTGATCAGAACTGCCAGCGGAGATGCTGCATTTCTCAAAGGACGGTATGCAACTCTTTCAATTACAACGCCCAGTACTGTACATACCACAATTGCTGCAAGAACGGCAATCACCGGATGAGCGCCGCTGTTCATCATTACTGTAAGTGCTACATAGCCACCTACCATGATGACATCACCGTGAGCAAAATTCAGCATTTTCGCAATACCGTAAACCATGGTATAGCCCAATGCAATTATGGCATATACACTGCCGAGGCTGATTCCATTGATCAAATAAGATAAAATACTCATAAGATACACCTCTCAATGCTTTCTTTTTCCTAATTATTATACAAACAGGGGGTTGCCGATGCAACCCCCTGTCGGGTTTTTTTATCACTTCGTTAATGTATTAAAGTAACTCGTATGCTCCGTCTTTAATCACTGCTACAATCGGATCTTTTACAGGTTCTCCGTCCGCACCCCATGTGATTCCATGACCTGTGATACCGTCATAAGTGATTTCCTGCATGGCTGCTTTCATTAAATCACAAAGCTCGCTGGTATCCATATCCGGTGTAGCCTCTGCCTGCTCAAGAGCTGCTTTAAGGATGTACATTCCGTCATATGCATCTGCACCAAACTGATTCGGAACTTCGCCGAACTGCTCTTTATATTTATTTACAAAACTCTGTGTTTTTTCATCCTTTGCCGTAGCTGAGAACGGTGTCAGAAGAGTGACTCCTTCTGCTAAAGATGTATCAAACCCCTCAAGAGAAAGGATGCCATCCATACCGTCAACGCCGAACCACTTCGGAGCAAATCCCATATCGGAAGCCTGTTTCAGCACAAGTGCAATTTCATTATAGTAGAATGGTATAAATACCATGTCTGCACCTGCATCTTTTGCTTTCTGAAGCTGTACAGAGAAGTCTGTCTTGCTGTCTGCTGTAAAAGCTTCTGCTGCTACAATTTCGAATGGCTGATTCTGAGCCTCCGCCTGAAATGCACCATAGATACCTGCAGAATATACATCCGAGCTGTCGTAGATAACCGCTACTTTTTCAGCCAGCTTATTCTCACCGATATATTTTGCAGATGCTGTTCCCTGTGCTGGGTCTGCGAAGCAGACACGGAATGCATTCTCTCCGAAAATGGATTCCACTGCTGTTGCTGATGGTGTAAGAAGGAACATATTATCATTGGCTGCTTCTGCCTCTACTGCAATACATGGTGCAGATGTAACCGTTCCGAGAAGCAAATCCATACCCCAGTCTTTCAGCGTATTATAAGCATTCACTGATTTTTCTGCATCATGCTCATCGTCCTGAGGGTTGAACTCAACCTGAAATCCGTTGATTCCACCTGCTTCGTTGATCTCATCAACTGCAATCTGGATAGAATTCATAACTGTGTTTCCATAAACAGCCTGTGCGCCTGTCATAGGACCGATACTGCCGATTTTAAATGCTTCGTCTGCTGCCTGTACAGGTAATGCAAACGCGGAGACTGCCATTGCTGCGGCTGCTGTAATGCTCATTGCTCGTTTCCAGTTTTTCATAATAAAATCCTCCTTAACCTTTTTTGGGAAAGTCGTTTTCTCTCCCCGAAACCACTTTCACCCTCTAAAACTTTAAACGATTATAACACGATGCATACGGGAATACAAGTCCAAATTTATAGAAATTTTATATTTTTATTAAAAATAAAAAAGGAGACCTCCATCTCAGGAAATCCCCTTTCATTTGTGATTTTATTAAAATCTATGATTATGCGATTGCTTTCTTAGCGATCTCAGCAAGTGCTGTAAAGCCTGCTGCATCGTTTACAGCAAGATCAGCAAGCATCTTTCTGTTAATATCGATGTTTGCAACTTTAAGACCATGCATCATTTTGCTGTAGGATAAGCCGTTCATTCTTGCTGCAGCGTTGATACGTGCGATCCAGAGCTGTCTGAACTGACGTTTTTTCTGTTTTCTGCCAGCATATGCACTTGTGAGTGCTCTCATTACAGACTGTTTTGCAATTCTGTACTGTTTGGAACGGGCACCTCTGTAACCTTTTGCCAGTTTTAATGTACGATTATGTCTTTTTTTTGCGTTTAATCCGCCTTTAATTCTTGCCATTTCTTAATTTTCCTCCTGTTCGTCTTCTTCTTTTCTATCAGTACTTCTTATAAGTATGGTAATGCTTTCTTCATGCTCTTAACATTTGTAGAATCAACAACAGTAGATTTTCTTAAGTTTCTCTTTCTCTTCTGAGATTTCTTTGTTAAGATATGGCTCTTGTAAGCTTTATTTCTCAGTAATTTTCCTGTACCTGTTTTTTTGAAGCGTTTTGCTGCTGCTCTACAAGTTTTAATTTTTGGCATTGTAAATTCCTCCTTGATCTGGTATCTCTTATTTTAATGTTAAACGTAACATTCAGTTAAATAATCGTTAGCGCTCTCAGTAATACCCTTTGAACAATAACAAGTAATTATCTCTTCTCAGCTAAAAACATGGTCATGCTTCTGCCTTCCACCTTAGGTGCTTTTTCCACAGTCGCAATATCTGCCAGCTTCTCAGCGAATTCATCCAGAACATGTTTGCTGCTTGCCATATGAGCCATTTCTCTTCCACGGAAACGTAATGTAACTTTTACTCTGTCTCCTTTAGTAAGGAACTTTCTGGCTGCATTTACCTTTGTCATCAAGTCATTTGTGTCAATGTTTGGAGAAAGCCGCACTTCTTTGACATCGATGGTTTTCTGTTTCTTCTTCGCTTCTTTTTCTTTTCTTGCAAGTTCGTAACGGTATTTACCGTAGTCAATGATCTTGCATACCGGTGGTTTCGCCTGTGGTGCAATTTTCACCAGGTCAAGTCCTGCATCCTGCGCTTTAAACATCGCTTCTTTCGCGGACATGATTCCAAGCTGTTCTCCGTCCGGACCAATCAAGCGTACCTCTTTGTCTCTGATTTGTTCGTTGATCATTAAATTGCTAATTGTTGTGCACCTCCATACATCTTAGATAGATTCTTATTATCTCATGACCCTTTATTATCTTCTTATACGAAAAAAAGCATGGACAAATGCCCACACTCCCATTACACCCACTGACCCAACTGTCCTGCGGTATTGTGCAATATAAACCCGAGTCGCATCTTTTTGCGCTAAGGTGAGAGCGGCACTCTGCTTTGTTTTCTCACGTACTTCGGTATAATAACACAGCCCGCATGGAATGTCAATAGTTTTTCGCAAACTTTTCCATACAGGCTGTAAACTTGTTTTATACTGTAATCATTCCCATTGCTTCCATGATTGCAAAAATAAGAATTGCAACAAGACACACAGGCGCAATATATTTAATGATAATTGTGTAAAATTTTTTCATCTTAAACGGTCCGTTTACTTCCACCTCATCGATAATTGCCTTCGGTTTGATAACAAAACCAACAAACAGACAACTTATAATCGCTACAATCGGCATCATTACACTGTTGCTGACAAAATCACAGAAGTCAAGCAGACTCATTCCCATCGGTGCGATGAAATCCCAGATACCAAATCCCAGAGATACCGGAATTCCTACTACACAGAGGAAAACAAGAATTACTGCACTGGCTTTCTTTCTTCCCCATCCGAGACGATCTCTCACAATAGAAACAAGTGTTTCTGTAAGAGAAATAGATGATGTCAGCGCTGCAAACAGTACAAGAAGGAAAAATACCGCTCCGATCACAGTACCGAACTTCATATTTTCAAATACCTTAGGCAGAGTAACAAACATAAGTCCCGGTCCTTTTCCAAGAGCTTCCTCGCTTCCTCCGGAGAAAGCAAATACTGCCGGAATAATCATAAGACCGGCCATAAAAGCAATACCTGTATCAAAAATCTCAATCTGACGCACGGACTGCTCCAGATGATTTTCCTTCTTCATATAGGAACCGTAGGTAATCATAATACCCATTGCAAGAGACATGGAATAGAATAACTGTCCCATGGCAGCAAGCACGGTTGTAGCGCTGAATCTGCTGAAATCAGGAAGAAGGTAATATTTCACACCTTCCCATGCACCCGGCTGCATAATGCTGAACACAGATACTACGATAGAAATAATTACAAGAACCGGCATCATAATTCTGCTGGCCTTCTCAATTCCGCCTTCTACACCAAGCATAACGACCACACAGCCAATGAGCACATAAATCAGGAAAAAGATTACCGGAGCTGCCGGCTGTGCAATATAGTTCTCAAAATAACCGTCTGCTGCTGCAGAAGATACATTATTTGTCAGAAATACAACCAGATACTTTAATACCCACCCGCCGATTACGCAGTAATACGGGGTAATGATAAATGGTACGGCACTTGACAGATATCCCATGAATTTGAATCTTTTATCAAGAGCATCGTAAGCTCCGATTGCACTTAATCGTGTTTTTCTTCCAAGTGCAATCTCTGTGATCATCAATGCGAAACCAAAAGTAACGGCAATGATCAGATAGACCAGAAGGAAAATTCCGCCGCCATGCTTTGCAGCAAGATACGGAAATCTCCAAAGGTTTCCAAGTCCTACGGCAGAGCCTGCCGCCGCAAGGACGAATCCCAGTTTGTTGGTAAAACTTCCTCTTTTTTTCTCCATTATTTTTTCTCCTATTGTTATTCAATTGTAACTGCCTTCTTTGTCCACAGGTACATTCAGTTTTTAATTCTATCATCTTTTTTCTTTTTAGTACAGTGAATATTTTATTTTTTTTCGGGCAGACTACCTTCTGTACAGCAAAAAGGAGGTAAAAAAATGACTACACTGAAATGTTCTGCAGTTACCTGCGTCTACAACGACAACCAGCTCTGCTCCAAAGGCGACATCCTTGTAACCGGTGAAAACGCCCGTCTCTCAAGTGAAACAAGCTGCGAAAGTTTCCGAAAAAAGGGTGAACACGCATCGAACTGCACAAGCAGCGGCTGTGGCTGTCGCGAAATTCACATTGACTGCAAAGCCAGCAACTGCACCTATAATGACAAATACAAATGTACAGCATCTGCAATCCGAGTAGACGGAGGACATGCAGCGAAATCCGGCGAAACATGCTGTGATACCTTCGAGACCAAATAAAAAAAGGGAAGATTACCGTTTCTGCGGTATTCTTCCCTTTTTTATTATATTCTTGTTTCTTATCTGTTTTTCAGAAAATCCGGAATCTGGATATCTTTTCTCTGTACAGTGCTGGACGGAGTCTTGGTTCCGAACGGAGTTGCATTCATAGTCGGAAGACTAAAGCTTGGCATATTCATTCCCATAGACGGAGCACTTGCTGTCTGAGCTGCCGGTCTCTTATTCGCAAAAGCGGCATTGGAAGTTCTGTTTCCAAACGGGCTGCTCTGAGCCTTTTCGTCGTTCAGACCTGTAGCAATAACTGTGATTCTTGCATAGTCAGCAACTGTATCATCATACATTGCACCAAAAATAATATTTGCTTCTTCACCGGTAAGTTCCTGCACATAGCTTGCAGCATCATTAGCATCCATAAGAGAAATATCACCGGAAATATTGATAATAACATGAGTTGCACCTTTAATGGTTGTCTCAAGAAGAGGTGAAGATACAGCCTGCTGTACAGCTTCCATAGCCTTATCGTCTCCTCTTGCTTCTCCGATACCAATATGCGCGATGCCCTTATCTGTCATAACTGTCTGAACATCTGCGAAGTCCAGATTGATAAGTGCCGGCAGATTAATGAGGTCTGTGATTCCCTGAACAGCCTGCTGAAGCACTTCGTCAGCCTTTCTCAGCGCTTCAGGCATAGTTGTACGACGATCAACCACCTCAAGTAATTTATCATTCGGGATCACGATTAAGGTATCTACTGCTTTCTTCAGATTCTCAATCCCTGCAAGGGCATTATTCATTCTTGTTTTCGCTTCAAAACGGAAAGGCTTGGTTACAACGCCAACTGTCAGGATACCCATTTCTTTCGCTGCAGCCGCGATTACAGGTGCAGCACCTGTTCCGGTTCCGCCGCCCATACCACAGGTAACGAATACCATGTCTGCGCCTTCCATTAACTGTTTCACTTCTTCAATGCTCTCTTCTGCAGCCTTCTGGCCAACCTCAGGCTGGGCTCCTGCACCGAGACCCTTGGTGATCTTCTCGCCAATCTGAAGTACAGTCGGAGCTTTACACAGAGTCAAAGCCTGTTTATCAGTGTTGACACCTACAAACTCTACTCCGCCGATGGCCTCTTCCACCATTCTGTTTACTGCATTATTTCCGGCTCCACCTACGCCAATAACAATTATCTTTGCAGATGATTCAGCCTCATTTGACATAATCTCTAACAATGTACTTCCTCCTTTTATTTCTACCTGATATCCTTCTCAGTATATTCTTATCATTTTTTGTTTTAAGCTACATATAGATATATCATACTTTTTTTTTGAGAATTAATCAACTACTAATTTTATTTTTTTATACTTTTTTCACGATTTTTCGCCACATTCCAGATACAACGACTGTTTTCCAAGAGTTTTTAACTGTTTTCTGATAAGTGCTTTGTTCTAATATCCCTGGTCATAACTTCCGTCATAACCATCGCCGTAGCCCTCTCCATAGCCTCCATCGTACCCCCCGTCTTCATAGGAGTCTCCTTCATCCACTGTTTCTGAATTTTCTTCATTTGGATTGGGGCCTACATAGTTACCGTCTTTATCAAGTTCTCCGTATCCCACAAAGCTACCATCCTCAAGATAGCCGCCTTTCCAGTCTCCAAAAGAATCAATGAGTTCCTGGGTTGGCTTGGGGCCTGTATAATTGCCGTATTCGTCGTATTCACCGGCTCCTGTATAATCACCTTCGCCGTCATAACCGCCCTTCCATGCCTGAATTGCATAATCAAGTTCTGTCATTGGCTTAGGTCCTACATGTTTTCCATTTTCGTCATACTCGCCGTATCCTGTGTATTCACCATTTTCATCGTAACCGCCATTCCAGTTCTCAGCTGTAATCTCTTCCTGCTCTGCCTCAAACGTATTTCCGTTGGTACTGATATTTTCCATATGAAGAATTCCGGACATTCCCTGTATCTTGGGCATAATCGCAACAACTCTTGACATCTTTTCTTCCAGATTCTCATCTCTTCCAAGAGAAACCGTAATATTTCCGTATTCCAGACTGATATTATAATTCTCATCGAAACGGATGTGATCCGGAATTGTTTCATTTTTCTTAAAAATCGTAGACAAAGCCACTGCAGTATTCAGAACTGTTTTTCCCTTAATAGGCAGTTTTTCATTAAGAATGACCTTCTTTACCTCAATGCCGTCAAAATAAGGAACCGTTTCATCCCTCTCTCCTGACCCGTGAATAAAGTGACCGTTTCTGTCAAAGTAAATATAATTTCCGAGAAAAGGAATACATCCTACAGGTCTTTTTTCTTTTACACTGATACAGATAGTATTCCGGTTAATTCTGGTCACTGTATATCCGGACACGAGAGGAATTCCGGACACCTCTTTCTTTGTATAAAAAAGAGGTGCCAGAACAGAATTGGCCGCCAGCGGGCCTCGCAGTACTTTCTCTTTTATTTCATCCTGAGTGTAATGGCTGCACCCCATCACCTCCACCCTTTCTACTCTGAAATACGTAAAAAAGGCTACAGCTCCGAGAATTAGTCCTGCTCCCAGAACGCCCAGTATGATTTTCCATGTTTTGCTGCTGATTTCAGCAAATATGTTGTTTTTACTGTAATTGGATTTTTTCATAAATATTTATTCCTGTGTCTTTTTTCATGGGTCTGCCCATCTATTCTTCTCTGATTTCCTGACATCCCAAGGCTTTTAAGTCTTCGCAAATATGCTCATATCCCCGTCTGATAAAACCTGCTCCTGTAATACATGTTTCTCCCTGCGCGGCAATTGCAGCAAGTACAAGCGCAGCCCCTCCACGTAATTCGTCAGCCTTCACCCTGCACCCTGTGAGGGGGTACCCTCCATCAATACGGGCGTCTGCCCCTTTTACCTCTATATGTGCCCCCATGCGCACCAGCTCCTTAGCCGCCCTGAACCTATCTTCAAAAATGCTTTCTCTGATATGGCTCTGTCCCGGTATTGTGGCAAGAACTGCCAGAACAGGCGACTGCAAATCTGTAGGAAACCCGGGATAGGCCTCTGTTTCCAGACAGTGAATCGGATGGCAGACGAATTTTCCGTTGACCCTTAGTTTACCACTTTTATCTTCATATTGTCCACCCATTTTCTCATATACCTCAAGGAATGCCTCCAGTTCCTCTATAGGCGCATTTTCAATCGTAATTTCACTTCTTGTAATGGCTGCTGCACATATATAGGTTCCCGCAACAATTCTGTCGGACGGAACTCTCATCGTCCCTCCTGACAGCTCTTTTACACCCTTTATCCTTATGACAGAGCTTCCCTCCCCCTGTATGTCGGCTCCCATAGTTTTGAGATATCTGCACAACCACAGGATTTCCGGCTCTTTGGCACAATTTTCCAGAACAGTTTCCCCCTTAGAAGTCACCGCAGCAAGAATCGCCTGCTCTGTTGCTCCTACACTTGTTTTCCCCAAAATAATCCTGTTTCCTTTCAGACAGTCACATTCTCCATAAATGAAAAAACCGCCCTCTGTAATCCGGGCGCCAAGGCTTCTCAGGGCAGATATATGAAGGTCTACAGGACGACGTCCTATTACACAGCCGCCCGGATAACCAATACGGCCTTTTTTATTTCTGGCAAGGAGAACACCGAGAAGAATTACAGAGGAACGCATTTTTTCTGTATATTCTGCTGAAACTTCTGTTTTATTCGCCTCTGTACAGTCCAGATACAAATCATGGTCATCCCACCAGGTCACAGCGCCAAGTTCTCGAAGAATTCCCTCCATACAAAATACATCAGAAATTCGGGGACAGCCTTTCAGAACGCTGATTCCTCTGTGCAAAAGAGACGCTGCCATCATGGGAAGCGCAGAATTTTTGGCTCCCTGTATGGAAATGCTCCCGTGCAGGGAATTACCGCCTGTTACGCGGATTTCATTCAAGCCTCTCACTCCTAAAGGCCTTCTTACTATTTATTCTATGCAGGCGGAAGCTTCCTGTGATTTCCCACAGACAGGGCAAGCCCCATTTCTCCCAGAAGGAATACAACGGAAGTTCCCCCATAGCTTACAAACGGCAGGGTAATCCCTGTATTCGGTATGGTATTTGTCACAACTGCAATATTGAGAATCACCTGAATCGCAAGGTGCGCCATAATTCCGGCGCATATCAGCGCCCCCTCAAGATCCGGACTGTGCATTGCAGCAATACAGAGCCTCCAGAGCAACGTCCCGAAAACGAGAATAAGAACTGCCGCACCTGCCAGCCCCAGTTCCTCGCAGATAATCGAAAAAATCATATCATTCTGAGCCTCAGGCACAAACCCCAGCTTCTGAAGACTGCTCCCCAGACCTCTTCCGAAAATCCCGCCGCTTCCAATTGCATAAAGCCCCTGTATTGTCTGGAAGCCTTTCTCATATTTCTCAGGATTTCTCCAAATGGCAAGGCGTTCCAGACGGTAGCTTTCCATTGCAAGAAAGATTCCTACAAAGGCGATTCCTGCTCCGCCCATCCCTATAAACTGCAAATATCTGGAATTTGATACAAAAATAAGAACAACTCCGATTCCGAGAATGATAATGGCAGTACTCAGGTTATTTGAACCGACCAGCCCCACGATTGGCAGAAGAGTTGCCATTGTTCTGCACATAAACCAGAATCCTGATGTTTTACCGCTGCTCCTTCCAATCTGCCATGCAAGAAAAAGGATTACAGCCACCTTGGCAAATTCTGACGGTTGGAAAGACAGCGGTCCCAAATTCAGCCACCGCTTTGAACCGTTAATCTCCTGCCCTACCAGAAGAACTGCTGTGGAAAGTACCATAGAAAGAAGGTATGCCACAGGCGCTGCCCTGATGAGAATATGATAATCTATCAGCGCCACTACATACATGACAAAAATCCCCAATACCGTTGCAAAAAGCTGCTTCTTAAAATAATAGGCAGAGTCGTGGAAACGTACTCTGCCATTATACTCGCTGGTACTGTACAAAACGGTAAGCCCAAAAGCCACCAGTATCAATACAAGTACCAGCATCGTCATATCTGTTTTTTGAAAAGAATCTCTGTGTTTTTTTTCCGGCACGGTCTTCCCACACTCCTGCTTCAGTCTCTTTTAAGCATATGAGAAGTCCCGGTACAGATATTCCTTAAAGATTACGAACATATTCTTTAAACATGTCTCCTCGCTGTTCATAATTATCGAACTGTCCCCAGCTTGCACACGCAGGAGAAAGAAGCACTGCGTCTCCGGAAACTGCATGTTCTCCGCAGTAGGAAACTGCCTCTTTTAAATTGTCCAGAAGAACAATATCATGGAAGCCGTGCTTTTCTGCTGCTTCTTTTATTTTTTCTTTCGTCTGTCCTATGAGAACAAGACAGCGCACCTTTCCGTCAAACGCCTCAATCCATTCATCGTAGCAGGATTCCTTGTCATATCCTCCACCGATCAGCCAGGTCGGGCGATTCATCGCCTGAATTCCCTTAATGGCGGCATCCGGATTTGTTCCCTTGGAATCGTTGTAATACACAATGCCATTTTTTTCTGTTACATATTCGATTCTGTGCTCTACGGCTGTAAATTCACAGATGCTTTTTCTGATGTCCGCAATGTCAACACCTGCATAATATGCCATCGCAACGGCAGCCATCACATTCTCAAAATTATGCTTGCCCAGAAGCTTAAGTTCTCCTGTCTTTACCACCTCTGTTTCCAGTTCTCCGTCTTTGAGAATAATGGAATCCCCGTCAAGATAAATTCCTTCCTCAAGCTTTCGTTCACTGGAAAAATATACTGCCCGCGGCACAAGATTCTGACCGAATGCACGAAGCACCTCATCCTCATAATTCAGCACACAGACATCCTCTGTTCCCTGATTTTTCGTAATCAGCTCCTTCACACGGATATACTCTTCCATCGTATGATGACGATTTAAGTGATCTTCTGTAATATTAAGAATCGCACTTACCTTCGGAGCGAATTTCTCAATCGTTTCAAGCTGGAAGCTGCTGATTTCAGCTACAGTCACTGTACTGTCCTTCATTTCCAGCGCTCGGGACGTATATGGTGTTCCGATGTTTCCTACCACAAACACAGAATCTTTTGCATCTGACATAATTTTACCCAGAAGAGCTGTCGTTGTAGTCTTTCCGTTGGTTCCCGTGATAGCCAGAACTTCTCCCTTACCCGTACGGTAAGCAAGCTCCACTTCTCCCCATACAGGGAGTCCCTGTTCATAGAAGCTTTTCACAATCGGCAGATCTACCGGTACGCCCGGGCTTAAAACGACCAGGTCAAGACTGTCCTGAACTTCCTTCGGAAGCTCTCCTGCATAGATTTCCAGTCTGTATGTTCCTTCTGTTTTATGTAGCACTGCCTCTTTATCAATGTCGGCATTTCCATCATAGATAATCGGGAATGCACCAATCTTACCCAAAAGGTCAGAAGCTCCGATCCCGCTTTTTCCGGAACCGAATACCAGAACCTTTTTTCCCTGTAATTCCATAACAAACCTCCTGCCTGCATTACAGCTTTACATAGCCATAAATGCAATCATGCACATAATTGCGGTCACCACTGAAAATACCGCTACAATACGAGTCTCTGACCATCCGCAGAGCTCAAAATGATGATGGATCGGAGCCATCTTAAAGAAACGCTTTCCATGGGTCACTTTAAAATAAGTAACCTGAATCATTACAGAAAGCACCTCTACAAAGTAAATCATTCCCACGATCAGGATAAATAACGGCATCTGCATCATATAGGCAGTTCCTGCAACGAAACCACCCAGAGCCAGAGAGCCTGTATCTCCCATGAATACCTTCGCCGGATATACGTTAAAGAGAAGGAATCCCATAAGGCTTCCCACTACTGCACAGGTAATCGGCTCAATGCCAGACTTCATTCCGATGGAAACCACGGTAAAAAATACAGCTACGATCAGAGTTACGCTTGATGCAAGCCCATCAAGTCCGTCTGTAAAGTTTGTTCCGTTTACCGTACCGATTACCGCAAAGAAAAGTACCGGCACTGCAAGCCAGCCAAGATTCAGATAGTGCCCTTTCCAGAATGGAATCATCATCGTGAGAGAAATATCTGTGTAATTCATAATATAGAACACAAATATTCCTGTCAGGATAATCTGAAGCAGCATCTTCTGCCATGGAAGAAGTCCGTCAGAACGTTTCAGTACAACCTTCAGATAGTCGTCCAGAAATCCAATAATTCCGAATCCAAGAGTCAGGAATAACACCGGAATGATCTTTGGGTAATCTTTCATATATAAGAGAGCCGTTACAGTTGTCGCAACCAGAAAGATTACGCCGCCCATAGTAGGCGTTCCCGCCTTCTTAAGATGAGACTGCACACCTTCTACTCTCTCTGTCTGTCCCATTTTCAACTTTCTGAGAAAGGGAATGATAATCGGTCCTAATGCAACGCTGATTGCAAAGGAAATCAATACGGGGATTACAATTTTAGAGTCCATCCTCACACCTCTTTTAATTCTTTCGTTTTATTTTTAAATCATCTTTAAGTATACGTCTTTTTCTCTCATTTATCAACCCTCAGTGGGAACCGGAGTTATAATTTCTTCTCTCTTTTCAATTCCCAGATAGGGCAGTACATTGTCGAAAATACTACGGATAACAGGCGCCGCTATTGTTCCTCCGTAATAGATTCCCTTAGGATTATGAATAATGCAGATTCCGAGTATCTGAGGGTCTTTTGCCGGAGCAAATCCCAGAAAAGAAGAGATATAACGGTTGGCGCTTCTGGGTAAGGTCTGAGAAGTCGCTGTTTTTCCTCCGATTTCATAACCGTCAATTTGAGCATTTTTTCCTGAACCAATAGAAACCACTGTTTCCAGTATCGCCCTTACCTTTACAGAAGTTTCCTCCGAAACAATTCCTTTTTTCACAGGATAAGATATTTTTTTACCCATAGTGCCGTTTTCATTTAAAACAGATACGCCAAAGTGAGGTGTCACCCTTTTCCCCCCGTTGATAAGGGAACTGACTGTTGTCGCAAGCTGGATGGGCGTTATCTGGAAAGATTGACCGAATGCCACAGTAGCCAACTCCACATCTCCCATATTTTCCATTTTATGCATGATAGTTCCTGCTTCTCCGGGCAGGTCTACTCCCGTCTTTGTAAGAAGTCCGAATTGTTTAAAATATTCATAGTATTTCTCCACTCCAAGACGAAGCCCCACCTCAATGAATACGGGATTGCAGGAGTTCTGCGCGCCCTGAACAAAGGTCTGGGCTCCATGTCCTCCTCTCCTCGCACAACGAATTCTTCTATCTTCCACTATTTTGTATCCGGGACAGTAAAAAGAATCCTCCGGTGTCACCACTCCCTCCTCCAGTCCTGCAGACATTGTGATAATTTTAAAGGTAGACCCCGGCTCATATGTATCGTTGAGACAGGGATTCCTCCACATCTGATTCAAAAGTTCCTGCTTCTGTTTTTCGGAAAGAGCAGATGTATCTGCTTTGTAGTTCAGGTCAAACGGATGGTTCAGGTCAAATTCCGGCACATTGACGCAGGCATAAATTTCTCCATTCTGCGGATTCATAAGAAGAACCGAAACACGTTCTGCTTCCTTTTCTTCCATCACCTTACAAGCCGCCTGCTGAACAAATTCCTGAATATTTGCATCAAGACTTACTTTTAGGGAATTTCCGGGCACAGGATCCTGCCTTGTCTCTCCGATACCGTCAATCTCTACTCCCCTTGCATCTGTTGTTGTAAGGATTTTTCCGGGAATTCCCTTTAAAACATCCTCATATTTTACTTCAAGACCGATGATTCCCTGATTATCTCCTCCTGTAAAGCCAAGAACCTTCGAGGCAAGACTTCCGTACGGATAATAACGCTTATAGTCTTCATCGATCTTTACTCCTGAAAGATTTTCTTCCCTGATACTATCTCCCACTGCTTTGTCCACATTTGTTCTGATTCTTTCAATAGACGAAATCTTTTCCACCCGTTTACGAACTTCTGCTTCCTCCATTTTCAGCTTTTCCGACAAAGTTTCTATGACTTTTTCCGGCTCCTTTATCTGGCTGTGAATGACGGAAACTGTGCAGACTGTCTTATTTGAGGCAAGCACCTTTCCCTTTGCATCCAGAATTTCTCCTCTGGCTGCCTTGATATCTCGCTCTCTTTCGTGGAGATCCTGCGCCCGCTCATAATAGTAATCCGAGCGAAAGCCCATAAGATAAGTCAGCCGCCCGATCAGCCCCATGAGTATTCCAAAGCAGCAAATAAATACAATCCAGATTTTTTTCTTGTGATAGGTCATATTTTTTTTCATAAAAATTCCCCGCAGAGAAAAGTCATAGTAATATATGCTTTTCCCATGCGGGGGTATTCGTTTGCTTATACTGTTACGCTATTCCAGACCTGCCTCTTCGTTGGTAAGTCCTTCACTTTCCATATCATTTCCCTGAATCGGGTCGGAATCATCCTCCAGAGGTTCCGGAACATTCGGGTCTGAAACAGCCTCCGGAAGCATATCAGCACTTCCGTTTAAATATTCAGACATCTTATAATTTCCATTCTCATCAATAACATAGTTTCCTTCCTTATCCAGAAGGTAGCCTTCCTTATCAATACGGTTTCCTTCCCAATCAATCAGGTTTCCGGCAGAATCAACCAGATTTCCGTTATCATCAATCTGGCTTCCCGGAGTACTTACCAGATGCTTCGCAAGATCTTCTGCAAGAATTGTCTCAGGCACCTCTCCGTTTACTGCTTCATCCGGAACAATATTCAAATACGGAAGAAGCTGGGAAAGAATTCCCTGTGCAATAAACTGGGCATAGGTACTGTTCGCCTGATCTTCTACATTAGGCTCATCCACGACAACATAAATCACCACTTCCGGACGCTCCACCGGAGCAAATCCAATAAAAGATACCAGATATTTCTTGTTTCCTCGCGGATATTTCTCCGCTGTTCCTGTCTTACCACCTGAACTATAGCCCTGAACCTTGGACGTACGGCTGGTACCCTGCTGCACGCTCAATTCCATGTAGCTTCTGATATCACTGGAAATCCCTGATGAGATTGTCTGCTTCAAAAGAGTCGGTTCTATTGATTTTACAATTCCGCCGTGACTGTCCTTAATCGCCTTCACCAGATGAGGCTGGTAGTAATAACCGCCGTTAATTACAGAACACATGGCATTGATTTCCTGAATCATAGTACAGGTAAATCCCTGTCCGAAAGCGGAACATGCAAGCTCAGTTTGACCCATAGTATCTGTAGTATGGATAATTCCTGCTCCCTCGTTCGGAAGGTCAATACCGGTTCTTGTTCCGAAGTTAAAGACGCTTTGTGTTTTTATGAACCGTTCTGCTCCCATTTTTTCTGCAATCTGCATCATACCGTCATTGCAGGAATTGGCAATTACTTCGCCCAGTGTTTCTGTTCCGTGAGCATTCGGATATGCGGCACATTTAATAAGTGTTTCTGAATTTGCTCCGAAAACCTGGCTGCCATCGCAGACAAAAGTATCTGCCTCTTTAATCGCACCTTTTTCCAGAGCAGAAGCCATCACAATCGGTTTCACAGTCGATCCCGGCTCAAATGCATCTGTCACACAGTAATTGCTCCACATGGCACTTAATGCTTCCACCGTTTCTGCATCATTCATCGCCTTTATTTCTTCTTTTGTGTGTACTTTGGACATATCGCGCGGCTGGTTCAGGTCATAACGGTCACCACCGTCCATAGCAAGGATTTCTCCCGTATTCGGATCCTCCACAATGACTCCTACGTGTTTCGCACCCATCCAGTCATTAAATGCGTTGACCCAGCTCTCCACAATCTGCTGCGCACCGATATCAATAGTAGTTTCAATACTCTTTCCGTTTGTAGGTGCGATAATCGTCTGCTCTACATCAGAATTATTATTGAAATATCCGTACTGTCTTCCGTCCACACCGGTAAGTGTACTGTTATAATATCCTTCAAGTCCCCAGTCCGCTACATCTCTTGCGAACGTAAATCCAATAGTGTCACAGGCAGCTTCATTAAACGGATAGCTTCTCAGATAATCTTCCTCAAACCAGACTCCCTTTACATTGCTTCGCTCCTTAATCTGAGTATCTGTCAAACCTGAGTCTTCTTCCACCGTACAATATTCTTCAAAACTCTTCTTTTCATCCATAGAAAGCTGTTTTTTCAAAATCTGATACTGGCTGTTCATGGTTCTTGTATCCGAAAGTCTGTCTCTGACATCCTCCTCATCAAGTCCCAAAATATCCACAAGAGCCCTAATCGTCGGCTCCACATAATCTTTATCAGAATTGACAGCCTTACAATCCAGAATTACATTGTAAACTTTATTACTGGTTGCCAGCAGATTCCCGTTTCTGTCATAAATATCTCCTCGTTTGGCCGGGAGAACACGACTCTCATATCTCTGCTGAGCCTGACTTAATACCTGTTTCTTATATTTATTTCCGCTTGTCGCATTAATAAAGGTAATTCTTACCATCAAACCGACTAAAGCCAGTAATACAAATGTAAACAGTATTACCAGCTTCTTTCGCATTCCATAATTAATTTTTCTCTTTGGTTTTCTGTAATTTTTTCTTTTACTGCTCAATCATTCACCTACTTTGAATCAGGTATATCCTGATACTGTCTCACATAGCTGCTTCCCTCTGTCTGATAGGTTACTATCTGTTCCTCAGCAGGGTATTTCATTCCCAGACGACCTATTGCAATTTTTTTAATCCGTTCCAGATCTACCATAGAAGTCACCTGACTATAATAAGCATCGTTATCTTCTTTTAACTGCGCCAGCTCTGATTCCAGAGTTGCTATATTTCTCATCTTTCCTGTAATTTCTGACTTATACTGGAGGTAATTTACTGCACAAAAAAGAATGGCAGCTGATACGATTGCAAGGAACACAACAAAGCCCTGGCTCATCCCCATGGCTTTTTCTCTGTTTCTGAGTGCCTGCTGGCTTGTCTGATGCTTCGGCCGTGCCGATTGCTGCGGCCTCCTTGCCTCTGTACGCACCCTCTTCCTTGCAGGACGCGCCGGATAATGTCTCTCCGGCACTTCTGCCAGACGTCTGGCAGCACTTCCTTCTACGTATACTCCCCTGTTTACTCTGGCGCTGTTCATATTTCTCCGGGCTGTTTCAGCTCTTGTTGTCTTCGCCATTTCCTGCCTCTCTCACAAACAAATCGTTACGGTTACCCCCGTTCAAATATTCGAAGCTTCGCACTTTTGGAACGTGGATTTACTTCCATTTCCTCATCACTTGGAAGAATCGGTTTCCTGGTGATAACCTTTCCCTTTGATGTATTGCCACATACACATACAGGAAAATCCGGCGGACAAGTACATGGATTCTCATTTTTTCTGAAAATCGTCTTAACAATCCTGTCCTCCAGTGAATGGAAAGTAATAATACAGATTCTGCCGCCTTCATTTAGCATATCAATCATTCCATCCAAAGAATCGCGAAGTACATCAAGTTCCCTGTTCAATTCAATACGGATTGCCTGGAAAGTACGCTTCGCAGGATGACCTGATTTCGCCTGCATTTTCATCGGAATCGCTCTTCGTATAATTTCAGTAAGCTCTCCCGTTGTCTCAATAGGTGCCTGTGTTCTGGCAGCAACAATATGTTTCGCTATATTCTTCGCGAATTTATCTTCTCCGTAATCACGGATGATACGGTATAATTCTTTTTCTTCGTAGCCATTGACGATATCACTGGCTGTCTGGCTCTGTCTCTGGTCCATGCGCATATCAAGCGGCGCATCAAAGCGATAAGTAAAGCCTCTTTCTTCATTATCAAGCTGATAGGATGATACTCCAAGATCTAAGACAATTCCATCCACTTTCTCAATTCCGCGGGCTTTCAGTTCCTGCACCATGTAACAATAATTGCTGCGAATGACAGTCGCCTGTTCATAGGCGGCCAGCCTTTCACTCGCAGCAATTATCGCATCCTGGTCTTGATCTATACCAATAAATCTCCCCTTGGCAGAAAGTTTCTTACATACCTCAATGGCATGTCCCGCTCCTCCTAAAGTGCCATCCACGTAGATTCCGTCCGGCTTTACCCTTAAGCCCTGGATAGTTTCTTCCAGTAATACAGATTTGTGTTCAAATGTCATATCCGTCTCCTGTCTGGATTTCCCCGGCGAACTGCTCAGATGATAATGCCCATATCCTGCATACTTTCTGCAATACTGTCCATATCATCATAATTGCAGTTTTCGCTCCACTTTTCTTTGCTCCACACTTCAATCCTGTTCAGATTTCCTGTTAAAACCACATCTTTCTCCAGACCAGCGAATTCCCGTAACGTCTGAGGAACGAGAATCCTCCCCTGCTTATCCAGCTCACATGTAGTCGCACCTGCAACAAAGAATCGTGAAAAGGTTCTTGCGTTCTTATTCGTAAGTGGTAAAGCTCTGAGTTTCTGTTCAAACACTTCCCATTCTTCCATGGGATAAATGGAAAGACAACCGTCAAGTCCCTTTGTCAGAACGAACTCTTCCCCTAAGAGTTCCCTGAACTTAGAGGGAATAATCATACGCCCCTTCGCGTCGATTATATGATTGTACTCTCCCATGAACATAAAACTCACCTACTCTCGTAAGTGCAAGTCTCCCCCTCGCACTCCGCAGGGTGTCAATGGTTCACTCTGCCATCGGCGCCCCATTTTCCACCACTATTCACCACTTTCTACCACTTATACAATTATTCTAAACTATTTAAACGTAAAAAACAAGGGGAATCTATTTTTAATTTATTAAAATTATATTAAGTTATACGCTTTTTTTCTACCTGTACCATCTTTCTAAAAAAAAAGAAAGTACAGGATTCCAACGGGATTTCCTGTACTTTTTTATTTATTCCACGGTTTTTTCTTCCATTGGTTCCGAAAAAGCTTCCGGATCTTCTCCACCTTCATCCTCTTTCGGAAAACTTTCTGTTCTCCATGCATCCGCTATATGAGCATACCGGGAATTTTCCCAGTTATCAGAATCTGTTTCCTCTGACTTTCCGAAAGCAGTATCATCTGGCATTTCTTCCTGTGAAGCCAGGAGATCATCCGCATTCTCCCCAGATACATCATGTTCGATGTCAGGTTTTTTTTCTTTTCCCGCCTGTCCGGTATCATCCTTCTCAGTTTCTTTTCTGTATGCTTCTTCCTGAGCCAGATATATTTTTTCTCTTCTTTGCTTTCTCGCCGCAGCCCGTTTCCTGCTCATAGTTCTTTTTATCATCACTGCCGGTACAAAAAACAAAAACAAGACTGCCGAAATCACTATGCCGATACTAATTTTTGTTCCGGGAATATAAAGCTTATCTGCACGAATCCATTCGAAGAAAAACCTTCCCAGTCCATATCCAGCCAGATAAAGCATAAAAATTTCGCCGTAAAACTTCTTTTTTCTCTTAACTGCCAGAAGAATCAGAAACAGAAGCAAACACCACAGGCTCTCGTAGAGAAACACAGGACTTACCTGAATATAGGAAATTCCGCCTTCAGAAATCAGATTCTCCCTCATCAGTTCTGTTACTTCCCCTGAACGGACTGCCGAAATGGGAAGCTGCATGGCAAAGATACCTTTGGTATATTCTCCAAAGGATTCTCTGTTAAAAAAGTTTCCCCAGCGTCCCACTGCCTGTCCTATCAAAATTCCCATAACCGCCGTATCTGCCATCTGCCAGAATGGAAGACTACTGATTTTGCAGAAAAGAGCTGCTGCCAGTATCCCCCCCAGAAGTCCTCCGTAGAACCAGATTCCTCCGCCTCTCAGATTAAAAATCTCCATGGGATTTCCCCTGTAAAGCGTCCAGTTCAGCCCTACATAGGAGATCCTGGCTCCCACCACAGCCGCTGCCAGAGAAAGAATTATCATATCAAGATATTTATCCTGATTCTGGTTACTGCGCTTTGCTTCAAGCACCACAAAGGAGATGCCAAGAATCATTCCCACAGCAATGAGAATCCCGTATATGGTTATTTCAAAACCGAAAATCTGAAATGATTTCGGCACATAATCAAATCCAAGTCCTAATTTAGGAAAACGAATCGACATCTCCATACATCACCTGTTTATACGTTAAATCTGAACAGAATCACATCGCCGTCCTGAACAACGTATTCTTTCCCTTCCATTCGTACCAGACCTTTTTCTCTGGCGCCTGCATAAGAACCACAATCCAGAAGATCCTGATAATTGACAACTTCAGCCTTAATAAAGCCTCTTTCGAAATCTGTGTGAATTTTTCCTGCAGCCTGAGGAGCCTTCGTTCCAATTTTAATGGTCCATGCCCTTGTCTCGTCTTCTCCTGATGTCAGGAAACTCATAAGACCAAGGAGATGATAGCTTGCACGTACAAGCTTCTCAAGACCTGATTCTGTAAGCCCAAGATCCTCCAGAAACATCTTCTTCTCATCGTCATCAAGCTCTGCGATTTCCTGTTCAATCTGTGCGCAAATCACAAAAATCTCACTGTTCTGTTCTGCCGCAAATTTACGAACTGACTCCACATGAGCATTGGATGCACCGTCATCTGCAAGATCATCTTCCGTAACATTCGCAGCATAGATCACCGGTTTCCATGTAAGGAGATTATAAGTTCCCATCCATCCTTCTTCATCCTCTGACTCCAGTTCCATGGAAATTGCCATCTGTCCGTCTTCCAGATGCTTCTTTACCGTCTCAAGGAAGTCAAGTTCTTTTGCTGCTTCTTTATCCATACGGGCTGTCTTTGTTACTTTTGCGATTCGTCTCTCAAGAATTTCCAAATCTGAGAAAATTAACTCCAGATTGATAGTTTCAATATCACGAAGAGGGTCAATGCATCCATCCACATGAATGACATTGGAATCCTCGAAGCAGCGTACAACATGGACAATCGCATCCACCTCACGAATATTTGCAAGGAACTGGTTTCCAAGACCTTCTCCCTTGGAAGCGCCTTTCACAAGCCCTGCAATATCTACGAATTCAATTACTGCTGGGGTCACTTTTTTAGAATGATAGAAATCCCCGAGAAGCTTCAGTCTCTCATCCGGTACTGTTACAACGCCCACATTCGGGTCAATCGTACAGAACGGATAGTTTGCAGACTCTGCTCCTGCTTTTGTCAAAGAATTAAACAATGTACTTTTTCCTACATTAGGTAAACCTACGATACCAAGTTTCATTTTCTCTATTTCCTCCTAATATTCCTATAATATGGTAATTAATTTTTTTCAGATTTTACCTGTATTTCTTCTCGAAAAAAAGCCATAATACAGTATTTTCTATTATACCATACCATTTTATCTTTGTGAATATTCAGTTTCAATTTCCCTTTTCTTGCTCCTGAATTTTAATAACCAAACGCACCCCCCTGGCAATAAAAGCCCCCAGCATATCCGGTAAGCGAAAATACAAAAAATAACCATAGAACTTCCTAATTGAAATCCTATGGTTTCTACTTTTCTTATCAGATATTTTTCATACTTTCCTGATATCCTGACTATCTGCATTCTTCATATTACCAGCTCATTCCACCCAATGTTTCCGTTCCCGGCAACAATATCCGAAATTTCTACAGCGCAAATATTTTCTCCCTTATAATTTGTCACTTCTCCTCCTGCTTCCTGTACCAGAAGCAGACCAGCTGCAAAATCCCATGGCTTTAATCCTCTTTCCAAATATCCGTCCAGACGTCCGGAGGCTACACAGGCCAGCGAAAATGCTGCAGACCCCAAACATCTGATATCTTCACATTGCACAAAGATATTTTTAAAAAGTTCGAAATTCTCTTTTGCACACTCCTTTTGGTAAGGACTTGTCCCTACTGCAATCAAGCCTTCTTCTATGGTTTTCGCGGTACTTACATGAATCTGTTCTCCGTTTAAGAAAGCCCCTTTTCCTTTTTCTGCATAGAAGAACTCCTCTGCATAAGGTCTGTATATGATTCCCAGCTCAATATTTTCCCCACCCCATAGCGCCAGGGATAATACGCTGATTCTCATATCATGAATCAGATTTGTTGTACCGTCAACAGGATCTAAAATCCATACGGGATAAGAGAAATCGATATTTCCATTTTGTTTTTCTTCTCCCATAAACTGAATTTCCGGAAATTCCAGTTTCAGCCTTTCCTGCATATACGATTGCACCTGCATGTCCACTGCTGTTACAAAATCAGCTTTTCCTTTTTGAGAAATTTCTCCTGCACTTTTGCGATTCATAAACATGGCGCCTGCTGTTTTTACAATCTCTTCTAATTTTTCCATTTCTATTTTCATAATTTCTTATACGCCTTTCTTGCTCTCCTGCGGATCATTCATTTGCAGAAATTGCCTTTTTCACATATCCTGCCGACAGAACCAATACAAGTATCGTCATTACAAGGGAACTGGCACTTGCAAAACCAAATTTCAGGGTTTTAATTCCATAAGTGTACATAAACTGAGTAATCGTAGAAGTCGATCCCGCCGGACCTCCCCCTGTCAAAATATTTACCTTTTCAAACAGCCTAAAGGTATCAATCGTACGAAGCATGGCACATAGAGCAACTCCTCCTGAAATATTCGGGAAAACAACATAACGAAAGGTCTGAACATATCCTGCACCGTCAATTGCCGCGGCCTCCTTCTGACTTTCAGAAACCCCTTGAAGACATGCATAAATCAAAAGAAATGCAAAAGGTGTATTTTGCCATATGTCAATCACAAGAATCGTTCCGAAGGCTGTTTTCATATCGTAAAACCAGTTATATGAGGGAATCCCCAAATCTTCAATAATGTGTGTCACAATTCCATAGTTAGGTGAAAGCATCATTCTCCAGATTAATGCAACAGTTACAGCCGGAAGGAGATAAGGAAGCAGTACCAGTGTCCGAAAAATTTTTTTTCCTTTTTTCAGACTGTTTACATACAATGCCAAAAGAAGTCCCAGCACAATTTCAACTGCAACCGCAATTAAGGTAAATAAAATTGTGTTCCAGACAGACTGGCGGAAAAAAGCATTGGAAAACAAATCCTTATAATTTTTCAGACCAATCCAGGAATATGTTCCCTTTAAATAATTGTAATCAGTAAAACTATATAATACAGTAAAAATAACAGGATACACCGTCATAACCAGTATAACAGCCATAGCCGGCACTGTCATCTCATAAGCAAACAGGGCTTTACAGCCCTGTCTCTTTGCACTCTGTTTTTTCATAAAGATCCTCTCTGTACTTAGGCCATTAGATTTTCCAACTGATCCTGTGCATCCTTAAGCCCCTGATCTACAGTTTTTGTCCCGGCTATAATATTTCCCATTTCTGCACCGAGAATATTTGTAAACTCTGTCCATTCTGCAATAGCCGGACGATACACACCCTGATCTAAAGCATCACATACTGTAGAAAGATGCGGGTAATCTTTTAAGATTTCCTCATTTTTCAAAACGCTGTAGCGACATGGAACACCTCCATTTTTCACACTTTCCAGCTGCACCTCAGGGCTCATAATATACTGAAGAAGCTTCATTGCAAGATCCGGATTCGGGCTGTTTGCCGGAATTCCAAGGCACCATGTTCCATATTCCGAAGTGTTATAGGTTTCTGCGCCTTCTTTTACAGCTGTCGGGCTTACCATATAATTTGCAGCACTGTCAGCAGACGGTACATACCATCCCGGCCATCCGATTGCCAATGCGGAGGAACCGTTATCAATAGATGCACTGACATCATCCTTGGACATAGCCATTCCCGTGCCAATTAATTCTGTATAGTACTCCACTGCCTGCTTGAATTCCGGTGTGTTAATTGTTGGCTGATTGTTCTCATCTACTACCCAGCCGCCGTTTGCCAAAAGAACCGGAAGGAAGTCCGAAACAATATTATCCGGTGTATCTCCACGATAAGCAAATCCGTTTTTTCCGGCCTCTTTTTCCGCTTTTGCCACATTCATGAGATCTTCCAAAGTCTTGATATCCTCTGGTTTATATCCCGCTTCTTCTACATTCGCTTTATTATATAATAAAACCGTAACGTTACCAAAATAAGGAGCCAGATAAATATCCTCATCTTTTTTACATATTGTGGTTGTATTTGGAATAATATCTTCGTCAAAGGTATATCCCATCTCGGAAAGGTTTGCCAGTACATTATTTTCGGTGAATTCTGCCATCCAGCTTCCATCTACCATGCAGAGATCATAAGTCCCCTCTTTGTTTGCCGCGTCTAAAGTAATGCCTGTATGAAGATCATCAAAAGACATATCCAAAGTTTCAATTTCACAATTATTTTCCTCTTCAAATTGGGGAAGAGCTGCTTTTAATACATCTGCATAGCTTCCTCCTCGAAGAATCAGAGTCATTTTTGTCGGTTCTCCCTCTTTTTTGCCAGCAGCATAAACATTTACAGCTGACGGCACTACGGTTGTTGCTAAGGTCATGCATAAAACACTTGTTATCAGTTTTTTTAAGGTCATGTTTGTTCCTCCATGAAAAAGTATTTTTGTTTTTATATATCGAAAACGAAATATGATATATTCCGATTTTCACTCTTTTACCGCACCGCTTGAAAGTCCGCTGATCAGATAATTCTGTGCGAATAAAACAAATAATGCCATTGGAAGGAAAGATGTAATTCCTCCTGCTGAAACCAATCCAAAGTTTGTGACGTTATCTTCTGTATTCAATACCGCCAAAGCCAGCGGAATGGTGTAATTTTTAGGCGAACGGGTCAAAATTATGCTATATGTATATTCATTCCAGGAATACATAAAAGATAACATGGCAACCGCTGCTATCCCCGGTAACACAAGCGGCAAAATAATCTTAAAGAAAATCTGCCACTCAGATGCCCCATCCATTTTTGCGCTTTCTTCCATTTCTTCCGGAACATCCTTAAAGAAAGTAAGCATAAACCAAATTACCAGTGGAAGATTAATTAAAATGCAAGCCAGGATAATAGGTAGTCTTGTTTCTAAAATTCCTAATTTTCCAAAAATAATATATAACGGAATAATAAAAGCAACCGGAGGAAGAATACGAATCAGAAAAATCCATCCTGTCATTGGCTTTCTCACAGGAAAATCAAATCTTTTTCTTGCCAGTACATAACTGGTGCAAAGTCCTAATACCAGTGAAAAAAACAATGAAACAATCGAATTAATCAAACTGTTTTTCAATGCCACATCAAATCCTTTATCCTGAAAAAGCTGTCTGAAATATTGAAATGTAATCCCCCTTGGAATCAAAGATATGGCCTCCATATTTTGATTTGCCGGGCGTATGGCCATGAGTAATAACCAATATATAGGAAACAATGCAATAATTAAAATGATGCCTCCGGCTACTGCCTTTGCTCCGGTAATCCATATATTTTTCCTCTTTATTTTCATAGCAAACCTTGTTATATTTCCTTTCTTTCATATCTGTCTGACAGTTTGTGCTTTTATCTTATCATGGGGTACTTTTCTTCATCTATCCCGACAAAGTAAAACTTTGTAAAATTTTCTGACAGTAAATCCTTGAAATTTTCTAATTTTCCTGAATTACTTTTAACAATAAGTGGATAGATTAAATCAATTTTGTTTTATATAATGAGATGGGAAACATAAGACATGAAACCATTTCCAAATATCTTTCGTCTCAACATCATTACACATTAAGGAGAATATATTTATGATCATCTTACATCTGACTGACATACATGCTGATATTCACAATCCGGAAAACTTTCTCTTTCGCTTTGAGTGTATGTTAAAAGCACTTTCCGGACTTCCATCAGACTGGAAACCGGATGTCATCACCCTGACCGGGGATTTTGGATATCATGGTATCAGGCAGGAATTTCAATTATCAGAAGCCTGTATTCAAATGTTATTTAAAGAAACAAAGCTTTCCGGTGCCCAGACAATTGCCTGTGAAGGAAATCATGACGGAGAATATACAGGCTCCCGGAATTCATTTAAAGAGTATAAAAATTTTTTGACACGTATGGGAATTGAATGCCACAGCCTTTGTATAGACGGCATCTCCATATTTTCCCTAAACACCTGCACGCAAACTACTCCTGCGCTTTGTGATCACGCTGTTCTTGTACCGGAACTATCACTGACGCTTCCCGAAAACAGTGTACTTATTATGCACCATCCTCCGTATCTCATAAACCCTCTCCCCAGTATGAAGACTATGGTCAAAAATTGCAGCCTGATTCTCAGCGGACACATCCATCCTAATTCCCCTTACGTTTCCCATTTTGGAAATGCTCTTTCTGAAAACGGCTGCGCATTTACCCCCGCTTCTCCCGAATCGTTCTGGGGGTGTCAGCTCATACGTTATCAGAAGAATCTTCCCCTTTCCACGATAGAAGTAGGCAGTCTTATTACCGCTTCTATGGAAAAGCCAGATTTTCAATTTTTTGTCAAAGAGTATTCTTTTTTATAGTTCTCCCATTCTTCTACATCTTCTGCCCCAAACCGACCAAACAAAAAAACTCCGATAATATCTGGTTAATTCCAAAAATTATCGGAGTTTTTCCTATTCAGTCTCTTGACATGATCATCATCAAATAACCGGAATCATAGGAAATTTTTCCTACTTCTTCCTTTATTTCATTGCTCACAGTCAATCCACAGTCTCTTGCTGTAAGATGATAGTCCTTTAAAGGGTAATAAAATCCCTCCAGAGTCAGTCCCATTACATCTCCTCCCATGGGGAAAAAGGAAACATATTTTCCGAATTGTTCCTCTTTTTTTATCAATGTTTCCTTATCTGCAAGACATATGTAATTATTGACATCTGTTATAGCTACTGAAATCCCCAGTTCCTTCCCCAGCAAAAGAAGTTCCATGTTAGCCATCACATGATCCAGTCTAGTTCCCGTAGCTCCCAGTATAAGAACCTCTTTCGCTCCTCGTTCCACTGCAAGACGGAGAGCAGACTGAGTATCCGAATCGTCTTTCTCAGGCATTAATTTTTTCACCTGAATTTCCTCGTGAGACAAAAGATATTCTTTTCCCTCATCTGAAAGGCTGTCAAAATCTCCCACTGCCTCATTAGGAGCCAGTCCTGTTTTCATAAAAAACTCCAGTCCCTTGTCTGCCGCAATAAAATGAAGTTCTTCTACTTTTTGTTTTTCCTGTATTTTCTTTAAAAAATCGAGGGCAAAATCTGTCTGGATATTGCCCCCGCTTACGATCACTGTATCTATCATACTGTTCCTCGTTATTTATTCCTCGCTGAGTTCATTCATCTTTGTAAGGATTTTTTTCACATTTGTCTGAATGTCTCCATTAAAAACATAAGAACCTGCAACGATAATATTTGCACCTGCTTCTATTACTGTCTCCAGTGTACCATCTGCAATTCCGCCATCGACTTCCACATCAACATCTAACTCTTCTCTACTGATCAGTTCACGAACTTCTCGGATTTTTTCTGTACATTCATCCATATACTTCTGACCTCCGAAGCCCGGCTGTACAGTCATAATAAGGACCATATCAATATCCGGAAGAAGATGACTGATGTCATTTACAGGTGTTGCCGGCTTTATAGATACGCCAACCTTTACTCCTGAGTCCTTAATCTGCTCTACTGTTCTGTCCAGATCCTCACATGCCTCTGCATGTACAGTAATAGAATCTGCTCCACAGTTTACAAAATCCTGAATATATCTCTCAGGTTCCGTTACCATCAAATGAACATCAAAAAACATTTTTGATTCTTTACGAATAGATTTGATTACCGGCATTCCAAAAGATATGCTCGGTACGAAATCACCGTCCATAACATCAATGTGGAGCCACTCCACACCTTCTGCTTCTAAGGTTTTAATCTGCTCCCCCAGTCTGTTAAAATCTGCTGCCAATATTGAAGGGCATAACTGATACATCATCTAGCTAGTATCTCCTTTTCTCTTTCAATTCTTCGTAAAGCCCAAGATAGTCCTCATACCTGAGCTGACTGATCTTGTGATTGTCCAGGGCTTCTTTTACCGCACACTGCGGCTCGTGAATATGTCTGCAGCCCTGAAATCTGCATTTCCCCTCATATTCACGAAATTCCGGAAAATAATCCTTCAATTCCTGCTCTTCCATATCTGTAAGATATAGGGATGAAAATCCCGGTGTATCAACCAGATAGGTATCCGCTTCCACCGGAATCACCTGAGAATGTCTCGTCGTATGACGTCCTCTTTTCAGTTTTCTGCTTATCTCTCCTGTCTCCATCTGCACTCCCTCCTGGAGTGCATTGGTCAGAGAGGATTTCCCGACACCGGAGGGACCTGCTACAACTGTAGTCTTCCCTCTGAGTATCTGTCTGATTTCTTCCAGCCCCTCACCTTTGAGAGCACTGGAAAGAATTACATGGTATCCGCATCCTTTATATGTCTCACAGAGAAACTCCAGTTCCTCCTGTGCTGCCAGGTCTTTTTTGTTAAGACAGATTACAGCCGGCACTCCCTGCTGCTCCATCATGATCAGAAATCTGTCAAGAAGCAGAAAATTCGGTTTCGGATTCTCCATTGCAAAAATGACAAAAGCCTGATCAACATTTGCCACTGCCGGGCGGATAAGAGCATTCCTTCTGGGAAGGATGGCTGTAATATTTCCCACCTTCTCCTTCTCGTCCAGAATTTCGATTTCCACATTGTCCCCTACCAGCGGCTTTTGATTATCCTTACGGAAAATTCCTTTCGCCTTACATTCATATACCTCATTGTTTTCTGCGTGGATATAATAAAATCCGGCGATACCTTTTATGATTTTCCCCTGCATAAATCACTCTGCCTTTGAAAATTTAATCGGATAATGACCAAGCTCCTGATACGTTCCGTTAACTTCTTCGGAAAGGTAAAGAATTCCGTCACTCACTCCCGGTGCACCTGTAATATTGAGATCATACGGAAACTGCAGAACCTGACCCTCAACTATAACAGAGGCCTTTGATTCACCACCAACTTCCTGGATCAGTTCCAGACGTACAGGACCACCCGCATATCCTGTCGGTGTATTCAGACTCTGCGTACATTTCCATACCTCACCGTTTGCTGCTGCCTGCTGCTGCGCTGCAGACTGCTGTGCTGCCAGCCCGTTATCTGTTGTTTCCGTTTTTGCCGCAGCTGGATCCGTATTTCCGGTACTGACCGTAATTGTAATACCATCATCCGGATTTACCCATTCATATGCATCCGGACTCTGAGAAATGACTTCTCCTGCCGGAACTTCTGAACTCATCTGTTCTTCAACTCTGACATCCAGGAATTTACCAAGAGTGGTAATCGCTTCGTCTCTCTGTACCCCAACAACACTCGGCACTTCAATGCTGTCTCCGTAATCTACACCACGGCTGATAACCAGAGTGATTGTATCTGTTGATTTCACAGTTGTACCGGCTTCCGGTATGGTGTAGTATGCATAACCCGGATCTACAAAAGGATAACCGTTCTCATCCAGCTCACTGTATTCTTTCTGTACGGTCACTGTGAATCCCATGTCCTCAAGAATCTGCTGTGCTTCAATTCCTGTACGTCCGTCTGTATCCGGAACATTTACTTCCTGGGCACCTTTGCTGACATAATACTGTATGATTGAATATGCCTGAACCTTTTCTCCAGGTTCAATATCCTGTCTGCTTATTCTGCCTTTCTCCTGAGTAGAAGCCTCTTCTCCCATGAACTGAATTCCAAGATGCATATCCTTCGTCATCTCTGTTGCTTCAGCTTCAGTTTTTCCTCTCAGATCAGGAACCACTACAAGACTCTCATCATCCTTCGACTGGCTCTGTTCCTGCTTCTGTCCCTCTGCCGGATTTTTATCTCCTCCGATCAGTCCCGCTGTACGGGCAATGAAAAAGATTGCCGCTATCAGAATTGCTGCTCCGCCAATAAATGCAACGATTGTAAGACCATGACTGACACCTTTCTTTTTCTTTGATTTCCGGTGTCCGCCTTTGGAAGATGTACTGCTGCTTCTTCTGCCTGTATCACGCTTCTGTTGTTTGCGTCTGTAAATTTCTTCCTCTGAATCCTCATAATCCGTCTCATTTACCTCTGCTTCCAGACTCGCAGCTTCCTGCTTGGAAATCTGTTTCGGCGTATGTTTAATCTCGCCCAGTTCTTTATCGGAAATCACCACAGTCTTAGCCTCTGTATCAACAGAAGTCAACTTAACGAAATCACCCTGAGGATCGATAAGAGAATGCTTCAGATCTGCAATCACATCCTCCATACGGCTGTAACGGCGATCAACACTCTTCTGTGTACATTTGAAAATAATCTGCTCCAGACTGTTTGGAAGATCTTCTGCATAAATGCTCGGAGGAACCATTTCCTCCTGAAGATGCTTAATCGCAATCGCCACAGTTGTGTCCCCGTCAAACGGAACCCGTCCTGTCACCATTTCATAAAGTGTGATACCAAGAGAATAGATATCACTCTTCTCATCGCTGTATCCACCTCTTACCTGTTCCGGAGAGCTGTAATGAACAGATCCCATCACATTGGAACTGATTGTATTAGAGGACGCCGCGCGGGCAATACCGAAATCTGTTACCTTTACCTTGCCGTCCATGGAGATAATGATATTCTGCGGTTTCACATCACGGTGTACAATCCCGTGGCTGTGAGCCGCCTCCAGTCCCATAGACACCTGAATTGCGATACTTGTCGCTTCCTTAACCGAAAGTCTGCCCTTCTTGGAAATATATTCCTTAAGAGTAATACCTTCGATCAGTTCCATAACAATATAGTAAACACCTTCATCGTCCCCTACATCAAATACATTTACAATATTCGGATGTGTTAGTCCGGCTGCTGCCTGAGCTTCACTGCGGAATTTACGAATAAATGTCGTATCTTCTCTGAATTCAGGCTTCAACACCTTTATAGCTACAAAACGGTTCAGCTTATGATCTTTCGCTTTATAAACGTCCGCCATTCCGCCGGTACCGATTTTCCCTAAAATTTCATAGCGTTCCGCTATAATCATTCCCGTCTTTAACATTTCTCCACCTCATTTGTGAATGGTTCTATCAATACTATTGCAATATTGTCCTTTCCGCCGTTGCGGTTTGCCTCTTCGATAAGAGTCTGCCCTTTTTCCTCAGGACATTTATCCGATTCCAATACAATTTCTTCGATCCGGCTGTCCTCTACCATGTTGCTGAGCCCGTCTGAGCACATCAGTATTGTACATCCGGGATCCAGTCTCAGATCAAAGAAATCGATATCAACTGTTTTTTCCGCACCCAGCGCCCTGGTGATTACATTCTTATCACGGCGATTTCTTGCTTCCTCAGCATTAATCTCGCCTCGTCTCACCAGTTCCTGCACCCATGAGTGATCTTTTGTTATCTGCTGAATCTTCTCGTTGACCATATAAAGACGGCTGTCTCCCACATTGGCCACATAGGCATAATTTCCCACAATAGTAGCCACTACCATGGTTGTTCCCATGCCTTTCCGTTTTTCGTCGTTCTCCGCCTGATTGATAATTTCCGTATTTGCACTTTCAATGGCATGACGGATTACTTTTACAGGATTGTAATCTGCATCCTGTCTGATTTCATCTACCACAGTCTGTACAGCATGGGAGGATGCATAGTCTCCTGCATTATGCCCACCCATACCATCTGCAACGACAAACAGATTTGGAAGATTTCCAACCGAGTTCGGGGAGGCAAACACATAATCCTGATTTGTTGTCCTTAGTTGCCCCACATCAGTAGCTGAATATACCCTCATGTCACTTCTCGCTTTCTGTTTTTTCCATATAGCTTTTTCTTAACTGTCCACAGGCACCGTCAATATCACTGCCCATTTCCCTTCTAATAGTAACATTTATTCCGCATTTTTCAAGTTTAATTTTAAAATTCTCCACAGCCTGACGGGTTGAACGCTGAAAAGAACGTTCTTTTATAGGGTTGACCGGAATCAGATTGACATGACAGTTAATATCTCCAATCTTCCCGGATAACTCCCTCGCATCCTGATCACTGTCGTTTACTCCTGCCACAAGACTGTACTCAAAGGTAATCCTGCGCCCTGTCTCAGCGAAATAATTCCTGCATGCATCCAGTACTTCATCCATTGTATATTTTCTGGCAATCGGCATAAGCTCCTGACGCTTTTCGTCATTTGGCGCATGAAGGGAAAGCGCCAGGGTCATCTGAAGTTTCTCTTTCGCCAACTCATACATTTTTGGAACAAGTCCGCAGGTAGATACCGTCAGGTTTCTCTGACTGATGTGAAGCCCGCCTTCTTCTGTAAGAATATGTACAAAACGCAAAAGATTTTCATAATTATCCAACGGTTCTCCGGTTCCCATTACAACCACATTGGAAACTCTCTCTTTGCTCAACACCTGAATTCTGTAAATCTGATCCAGCATTTCCGAAGCAGTAAGGCACCTTGTTAGACCTCCGATGGTAGATGCACAAAACCTGCACCCCATCCTGCAGCCCACCTGTGAAGAAATACACACAGAATTCCCGTGTTTATAGCGCATCAATACACTCTCTATCACATTTCCGTCATTTAAACGAAAAAGATATTTCCTTGTACCGTCAATTTTGGAAATCTGAACATCTACCATTTCCAGAGCTGTGATCGGATAATCCTTCAGTTTTTCTTTCAGACTTTTAGGTATATTTGTCATTTCGTCATAAGAAGTAACCAGACGCTCATGAAGCCAGCTGTAAATCTGCTTTGCACGGAAGGGTTTATCTCCCAATGCAGTCATCAGCGCCTTGAGTTCTTCCATATTCATAGACTTAATGTCTGTCATTTTTTATTTTCTCCTAAATCTCGCAATGAAAAAACCATCTGTTTTATGTACTCCCGGAAGAAGCTGCAGATATCCCAGTGCAGTAGTTTCACAGTGGAGTTCCTCCGGAAGATAAGGATCCAGACTTTCCAGTCTGAATGCCGGGTGATTATTCAAAAACCACATCATGTTTTCTTCATTTTCTTCTTTTGCAATGGTACAGGTACTGAATATGAGAACACCTCTTGATTTCACATACTCTGCCGCCTTATCCAGAATATTCCTCTGAAGGATTACAATATCCTCCTGCTTCTGTGGTGTCACTCTGTATTTAATCTCCGGCTTCTTGCCGATGACACCATAACCGGAACAAGGTACATCTGCAATGACAATATCTGCCTTACATTCAGATTCTACATCAAATACCGTTGCGTCCTGTACTTTCGCCTGTACATTAATAGAACCTGTCCTTCGAATGTTTTCTTCAATAAGCCCTACCTTATAATCGCTTACATCTCTTGCATCCACTATTCCATAGCCTTCCATTTTATCTCCCACATGAAGGCTCTTTCCCCCCGGTGCAGCGCAGAGATCAATAATATAATCCCCTTTCTGAGGAGCCGCTGCTTCTGCTACCAGCATAGAACTTACATCCTGTACAAGAATTTTGCCATTGATAAAAGCGTCAAGGGTAAGAATATGATTAAAATCCGAAATTTCATACGCATACGGCAGATACGGAGCCGGCTTTACCTCTACCCCCTGCTCTGTCAGACTTTTATAAATCTCCTCCTGTGAATTCAGGTAGGTTCTGCAGCGCACGGTAATTGGTTTTTCCTTCAGAAAATCAGCCAGGATCAACTCTGTTTTTTCCTCCCCGTAGTCCTGAAGCCAACGATTCACCAAAATTTCCGGCATAGAATATTTCACAGACAGATATCGAACCAGCCCTTCCTCTTTTTTGGGAAGTTCCAAACTATCTGCTTCTCTTGCAATGGTACGAAGAACCCCGTTTACGAAAGGCTTCAGATTATAAAAGCCTTTCCTCTGAGCAAGCTTCACTGCCTCATTACACACCGCACTGTCCGGAACACTGTCCATAAACTTAATCTGATAAACTGCGCTTCTCAGGATTTCCCTGATCACAGGCTTCATTTTATCTACTGTAATCTTGGAAAACGAATCTATAATATAATCAATAAAAATTCTGTATTCTAATGTTCCCTCACACACACGGGTGATAAATGCACGTTCCTGTTTGGGAAGGAACTGGTATTTGGAAAGGGCATTGCGAATAGCAATGTGACTATGTTTCCCTTCCTCTTCGATTTCAAGTAAAATTTCCAGAATCATCTCTCTGGTATTTATTCCATTAGTCACTATCTTTTTTTCCTCCGGCCAGTATGATTAGTCTTACAAGCTGTAGTATAGATGATGCCAGTGCCGCCACATAAGTCATGGCTGCTGCAAAAAGCACTTTTTTTGCCCCACTCACTTCTCCCTCTCCCAGGATTCCTGTTGTTCCCAGCATTCTCAGCGCCCTTGAGGAAGCGTTAAACTCCACAGGAAGCGTGACAAGCTGAAACAGAACTGCAAGAGAAAACAGAACAATTCCCACTGTAAGAAGAGGACGAATCGAAAAAATCAGTCCTGCCAGAAACAGTGGCCAGGAAAGTGCAGAACCTATGTTTGCCAGCGGAACAATCGCCGTTCTCAGAGAAAGAGGCGCATAATTAATCGCATGCTGAATGGCATGTCCGCATTCATGAGCCGCTACTCCTACTGCAGCCAGAGATGTTTTATTGTAACTATCCTCAGAAAGGCAGACTCTTTTCGTCCTGGGATCGTAGTGATCCGTGAGACTTCCGGAAATCGGTACAATCTCCACATCTGTAATACCGGCAGCTCTGAGAATCCTCTGCGCCGCCTCTGCTCCCGTATATCCTGAAGCGCTTCGTACTTTTTTATATACGGAAAAGGTACTTTTAAGCTTTGCTGACGCCGCAAGCGAAATCAGCATTCCTATGATCAGCAGAAAATAAGTTGGATCAAAACCATAATATCCGTATCCGTACATCTAATCACTCCTTGCAATTCTTTAAGAGAGTTCCCTCGTCAATTTTGTAACCGCGCAGGAACGCATCTGATTCCATACGCTTCTTACCCTCAAGCTGTACCTCTGTAAGCACCAGAATATCTCTGCCGCAGGCTACATGAATACCTGCTTTATCTGCCTTCAGTACTGTTCCGGGTTCCACAGTATTTTTTTCATCTGTGCAGGCTCCTCCGATAATTTGTACTACCTCACATCTCCATACCTTCAGAGTTTTTCCATTAAGATAAGTATATGCGCTTGGCCATGGATTCATACCACGAACAAGACGCTCCAGCTCATCGGCACTTTTTGAAAAATCCATAAGTCCCATCTGTTTGGTAATCATTGCCGCATACGGAGTCGGGCTTTCTTCAGGCTGTTTCTCATAGACAGCCGTTCCGTTCTCAATAGACGGCAGTGTTTCTATCAGAAGTTTTGCACCCTCTTCTGCCAGCTTATCGAAAAGACTTCCACCTGTCTCTTCTTTGTCCAGAGGGACTGTGACTTTTGAAATCATATCTCCTGTATCAATTCCCTCTCCCATTTTCTGAATAGTAACACCAGATTCTTTTTCTCCGTCAATGACTGCCTGCTGAATCGGCGCTGCTCCCCTGTATTTCGGAAGCAGGGATGCATGGATATTGATACATCCGAATTTGGGCAGTTCCAGGATTTCTTTCGGTATGATCTGACCAAAGGCAGCTACTACGATGATATCCGGATTTATTTCCCTCAGAAACTCCAGAAATTCCGGATTATTTCTCACCTTTGCCGGCTGTACAACTGCGAACCCATGCTTCATCGCTTCTTCCTTCACGGGAGTAGGCATCAAAACCTTACCTCTTCCCTTTGGTTTATCCGGCTGTGTCACAACTGCAGCCACTTCATATCCTGCTTCTGCAAGCGCCTTCAAAGGCGGCACTGCAAAGTCAGGTGTTCCCATAAATACTATCTTCATATCTTCTTATTCCTCGTCATCGTCATAAGTTACACGGTGAAGCTCACCTTCTACAAGTTCTGTATAAATATGTCCGTCCAGATGATCAATTTCATGGCAGAAGGCACGGGCAAGAAGTCCCTCTCCCTCGTACTCTACTTCTTCCATATTAATATCAAGAGCTTTTACTTTCACATAGTTCGGACGTGTTACCTGTCCGGCCATTCCAGGCACGCTTAAACATCCCTCATCTCCTGTCTGCTCACCTGCAGTTTCCAAAATAACAGGATTGATCAATACAATCGGACCATCTCCCACATCGATTGTTACAATACGTTTCAGAATTCCTACCTGTACTGCTGCAAGTCCGACTCCCATTGCATCATACATGGTGTCAAGCATGTCGACGATAAGCTCACGGTTTCTCTGTGTCATCTCATCTACTGGTCTGCTGACCTTATTTAATACGGGATCGCCTTCTGTTCTGATTTTTCTAAGTGCCATCTTTCTTCTCCTTTTCTTTCTGACCTTTTGCTTTTCTTATCTGTCAGCTAAAGTCAAATTGTATATATATTTTCCGGAATCCGGAATTTATGTCAATATATTTCTCCAGTTTATTTTTTATGACAACCAGAGTTCTGTATTCTTCATGTTTTAAATAAATTACCTGTCTGTAAATATCTTTTATTTTCCCTACCGCAGCACAGGCAGGTCCTATTACATGGAGATCCTTTTCTGGGTATACTCTGCGGATATAAAGCTCAAGATAATGCATCGCCTGTCCCAGAAGCTCCTCATCTGCACAGGAACCAAGAACCGCCATCATATGAGCTGCCGGCGGATAATCCAGAAGCATCCGGTAACTCATTTCTTCCTCATAAAAAGCACGATAATCCTGAGCTGCTGCAGCCTGTATGCTGTAATGCTCCGGATGATAGGTCTGGATTACGGCTTCTCCGGGGCCTTCTCCTCTTCCGGAACGCCCTACTGCCTGACAAAGCAGCTGAAAGGTTCGCTCTCCGCACCGGTAATCCTCCGCATTAAGAGAAATATCTGCCGCGATCACTCCTACCAGCGTAACAGCAGGAAAATCGTGTCCCTTGACAATCATCTGCGTTCCTATAAGAATATCTGCTTCATGGGCTGCAAAAGAAGCCAGGATTTTTTCATAACTTCCTTTATTTCGTGTAGTATCATAATCCATCCGAAGAATTCCTGCCTTCGGAAACTCTCTTTTCAGTACCTGCTCTATCTGCTGAGTTCCTGCTTTGAATCCTCCTATATAAGGAGAGCCGCACACCGGACATTTCTGAGGTTTAAATTCTTCATAGCCACAGTAATGACAGATTAGTCTTCCGTGACTGTGTTCGGAAAGAGATACATCACAGTGAGGACATTTCATCACATGACCGCAGGAACGACAGGATACAAATCCGGCAAATCCCCTTCTGTTCAGAAAAAGCATCGCCTGCTCTCCTTTATTCAGCCGGTCTTTCAGAGCATCTTTCAGCTTCCGGCTTAATACAGAACGGTTTCCTGCTTTTAATTCTTCCCGTAAATCCACAATTGATACCTGGGGAAGCGGTCGGTTCCCATATCGCCTGTTAAGTCTTACAAGAGCGTACTCTCCGCTTTGAGCGCGGCTGAATGCCTCAAGAGAAGGTGTTGCAGAACCAAGCACAACCTTTGCGTTTTCCAGAGATGCTCTGTAAATTGCAGTCTCCCGCGCATGATATCTTGGACTGTTTTCGCTTTTATAGCTGGCTTCATGCTCCTCGTCAATAATGATAAGCCCCAGCCTGTTAAAAGGGGTAAACAAGGCGGAACGGGGACCTACCATAATCTGGATTTCCCCTCTCCTTGCTCTCTTGAACTGCTCATAGCGCTCTCCCTGTGAAAGTCTGGAATTGATAACAGAAACCTTATCTCCGAATCGACCACAGAATCTCTGCACCGTCTGATAGGTAAGCGCGATCTCCGGAATCAGTACAATTGCCTGTTTCCCCTGTTTCATTACATACTCAATCAGTTTCATGTAAACCTGAGTCTTTCCGCTTCCTGTTACTCCTTCAATCAGCACCGGTCTGGGCAACGGTTTTTCCCATTCTTCAAGAATCTCCTCTACCGCCTGTTCCTGCTGATTCGTAAGAGGAAATTCTCCTGTTTTTTCAACTGTCTCTCTATCTATGGGAATTCTCGGAATTTCATTCGTCTCCAAACGTATGATGCCTTCTTCAGCGAGCTTTCTGACTACAGAAGTCGTGGCATTTAATTTCTTCACAGCCAAAGCATGATCGATACGTTTCTCATCCAAAAGTGCCCTGACAAGTCTTGCCCTTGCCTTACACCGGCTGTTTTCCAGCTCTTCAAGGATTTCCTTAGCTCTTTCTTCGGATATGTTCAGGCATATAACTCTCTTTTCCTTTGCCCTGACCGTTTCTTGAATCGGAAGCACTGTTTTGAGCGCCTGAATCATAGTCGAACCATAATTTTCTTTCATCCAGGATGCAAGAGCTATGAGTCTTGATTCCGTAGTCTCCTCATTGCTGCAAAGTTCACAGATTTCCTTCATCTTTTCAGGCTCAAATTTAGCTTCCCCCGAAAGTCCGACAACATATCCTTTCCTTATATTATTACTTTTTCCAAAAGGGATGGAAACTACCATCCCCATCTGTATTTCTTTTTCCAGCGCTTCCGGCACTATATACTGGAAGCTCCTGTCCAGTTTTTCATGGGAAATATCTATAATAATGTCCGCATATATCATTGAAATCTGCTCTTTCTTTATTTCCCTTCAAGAATCTCCCTGATCAGCACACGCTCATCCATAGGATATTTCTTTCCTTTGATTTCCTGATAATCCTCATGTCCTTTTCCTGCAAGGACAATAATGTCTCCCGGCTCACCGTGATGAATTGCATAGGCAATCGCTTCTTTTCTGTCTATAATCTCAACATACCTACCGTCTGTCTTCGCAATTCCTGTCTTGATATCATCAATGATTGCCTGTGGTTCTTCATTGCGGGGATTATCAGATGTAATAATCGTAAGGTCTGCCAGACGACCGGAAACCTCTCCCATTTCATAGCGACGCAGTCTGGAACGATTGCCTCCGCATCCAAACAGGCATACAAGTCTGTGCGGGTTATATTCTCTTAAAGTTCCAAGAAGACTCTCCAGCGCCATAGCATTATGCGCATAATCAATCATCAGAGTAAAGTCGTCCGATACTTTAATCATCTCAATGCGTCCCTTTACCCTCGCCACCTTCAGGGCTCTGATAATGTTTTCCTCTGAAACATTGAAATGACGGCAAATTGCAATTGCTGTCAAAGAGTTGTAAATACTGAATTTACCAGGAATATCAATTTCTACCGGAAAATCAAGGAGTCCGCGAAGATGATAGGAAATTCCCAGATATCCCTTTCCTCCGATCAGTTTTGCGTCCTCTGCACGCAAATCCGCATCCGGTGAAAATCCGTAGGTTTCCAATTCACAGGTATGCCCTTCGATTATCTGCCGGAAATGTTCATCGTCTCTGTTTACAATCCCTACCCTGCACTGCTTCAGAAGCATGGATTTGCATCTGAGATAATGGTCAAAATCCCTATGTTCATTTGGTCCGATATGATCCGGTTCAATATTTGTAAAAATACCGAAATCGAACACAAAACCCTGCGTTCTGTGAAGCATCAGCCCCTGAGAGGAAACCTCCATAACCACACAATCGCATCCGGCATCCGCCATTTCACGAAAATATTCCTGTACAACATAAGACTCCGGAGTTGTATTAGCAGCCGGAATCACCTTATCACCTATAATTGCTTCAATCGTTCCGATAAGTCCTACCTTATACCCGGCATTCTCCAGAATGGACTTCACCATATATGTAGTTGTCGTCTTTCCCTTGGTACCTGTAATACCGATGACCTTCAATTCTTCTGCCGGATATCCGAAATAAGCTGCTGAAATAAACGCCATCGCATAGCGGGTATCCTTTACAAGAATAACAGTGACATCCTCCGGTGCCTCTACCGGTTCCTCCACCACCAGGGTCTTCGCCCCTTTTTCCAGTACATCCGGAATAAATTTATGTCCATCGACAACAGCGCCTCGGATACAGATAAAAAGGGAATCCATTTCAACTTTTCTAGAATCGTAAACAACAGTGGTCACATCCCTGTCTGTACTTCCCTGCAGGCAGGTGTAATCCAGACGTTCTAATAAAGATAGTAATTTCATGATACTGCCTCCTGTCGTAATTTTGATTGCTGTTCCTCTTTCACAGCATCAAATTATACTCCTTATTAGAATATCACACCTAAACCGCCTTTTCAATCACTGCTTTTTCCTTTCCGCTTCCAAAAAACGCCTGCCGCTGCCAAAACCGCAAGGCTTAAAAGCATGAGGAACCCTCTAATCTCCGTATTATCCCCTGTCTTTGGCTGAGAGGATGACGAATATGCGCTTTTTCCCAGCCCTGAAGACTGATAATCCACCTGATAACCATTATATGGATTTATCGTCGGAGTCGGCGTATACATTGTCACATTCACTCTTGACTGCGACTCATAAGTTTTGGTCCCTGTTTCTTTAGAAATAACTGTCACCTGATTGATCAGTTCCTGCGAAGTAACATACTGAGGAAGAGTTACTGACGCCTGCAGGGCAAACGTCTCCCCGGGTGCAATCTTTTCAATCAGAGCCTGTGTACCTGAAGCATTTAAAGTCACGCCCTCTTTCGGGAGAAACTTTGCCTGCACACTTGCTCCCAGAAACCGCTCTGTACTCAAAACAGAATGAAGTGTGCGTTCTCCTGTATTGCGAATACAAATCTGATAATTAACAGTATCTCCGGGATAAGCCTCTGTGCGATCCGCTGTCTTTTCCACTGTAAAATCTGCTTTCAGAGGAATAATATTCACTTCCGTAAGAACTTCCTTTCTTATTATTTCTCCTTCTTTTTGGGGACTGGCAGCCTGAGCTGTAACCTTATGTACAAATCTTCCCTCCTCTCCTTCACCAAGCTGAACTGTCATATAAAGGCTTACCGTTTCTCCTCTGCCCAGCGCGGGAATAACCGCCTGCCTCCCCTGAACCTGGACTCCCTGACCGGCTTCCCATACAGCCTTTATCTGTCCCGGATCTGTTCTCTGAGATTCAAACTCACTCTTTATCACAATATCTTTCAGGTTCATATCTCCCGTATTGACTGCCTGCATTTCATACACACAGGAATTTCCCGCTTTTATTTCCCGTACACGCGACTTTAATTTTAATTCAAAATCTGCTGTTCCTTCTGCCACCTCAAGAACAGGAGCTGTCCCCTGTGCCAGAATCGTGCTGTCCATCCCCCGTATTTCCAGAAGATGCATACCCGTTCCTGCGCAATCTTTATTCAAAGGCTCATCCTGACTGATCGGAAAGCTGCTTACCGCTGCCGGATATCTGTACTCTTCTCTCAGCACAGCTTCAAAATCAAGACGCAGCCTGTCTTCTGTAAGTTCAGACAGCTTCACAGGATATACAACCTTATAAAGAACAACCGCTTCTCCCTTCTGATTCACTGCATTTACTTCTTCAATCCAGCTGCTCTCTGGCATAGTGTCTTCTATCGGCTGAAAAAATTCCGAAATATAATTTTCCACCAGAAGCTGTATTTCCGGATTCTCAGCTCCTCCCTGAGGAACCTCCTCATATCCCTCCTCAAAAACCGGTTCTTTCCCTGCATATCCTGCAGCACAAGCTTCCTCATACTCCTCTTCCTTTAACTCTTCCCACTCTTCCTGTTCTGTCCGGGTCTCCTGTTCGGGGAATTCTTCTTCCATCACAGTTCCTTCCTCCTGCCATTCTTCCTGTCCAGGTTCGGAATCTCTGTATTCCTCCCTTCTGCATGACTGCGCAGAATCTGCCGGTTCCTCCGTAACCCCTTCTACTGTTTCTTCCTGCGGCAAATCCGATTCTTCCTGCACATCCGGCCTCTGTATATGATTCTCCCTGTACGCCAGAAGTCCATTCACTTCCATACTTATAGCCGCTCTGAACGCTTCTCCCTCCATCCACTGTGCAGTCTGTACAATACCCAGTTCTTCTTTATCCACATTGGATGCCTTTATCTCTGCAGTCTGTCCCCAATTTCCACAAACAGCTGCTGTAAAAAGAATTGCCGATAACCCCAGGCTCTTCGCCCGCTTCCATATTCTGTTTTTCATAATCGCTCCATATCTCCGGTCAAACAATTACCGGTCAAAAGTCCATCCAACAATATCTGCATTAAAACAGAACATTCATAGGCATCGCTCCTTCCATATTTAGTCATTTCATTTCATAAAAAGGATATCTGCGCCGATTCGGCATTGTGAAAGATTCTATTTCTGAAGATACAGAAATAAGATGTGTTTACCTTATCACGTTCTACCGGCAATTACAAGATATGAATGGAAATCCGAACAGATTTTAAAATTAATTTAGAAAATTTCTATTTCTTTTAGAAATGAGACATACTTTGCACACATTTTACTTATATAATATGTCTTGGATAGATGAAATACCACTCTCTATCTCCCCCCTCAAAAAAGCAGCAGCCTCCGTTCCCAAACACGGAGGCTGTTTGTTTTCCAAATATTTTTAACGACAACGTTGTTTTAAACAATCTTCTATTGCAATTCCCCATCTGTTCTTTTATAATATAACATATTGATCGCTGTTCACAGCAACATATGTGAAAAGCTGCAAATTGTTTTTACATTAATATTATGCATAAAATCTAAGAAACGAGGTATTTTCTATGAGCGAAAAAATCGTAGTCGTTGCATTAGGTCACAGAGCGCTTGGAACCACTCTTCCGGAACAGAAAGATGCAACGAAACAGGCAGCTAAGGCTATCGCAGACCTTGTAGAAGAAGGCGCACGCGTAGTAATTACCCACAGCAACGGCCCACAGATCGGTATGATTCACACAGCCATGAATGAGTTCGGTAAAGCACATCCGAATTACACCTTTGCCCCGATGTCCGTCTGCTCCGCAATGAGCCAGGGCTATATCGGTTATGATCTTCAGAACTCTATCCGCGCCGAGCTTATCTCCCGCGGTATTTATAAACCGGTGAGCAGTATTCTGACACAGGTTGTCATTGATCCCTATGATGACGCTTTTGCAGAACCTGAAAAAATTATCGGTCGTGTATTAACTGCTGAGGAGGCTGATGCCGAAGAACAGAAAGGCAATTTTGTTACAAAACTTGCTGACGGAAGCTTCAAGCGAATCGTTGCTGCTCCGAAGCCACAGCGCATTGTCGAAATCGAGACCGTACGCGCTCTGACAGAAGCGGGTCAGGTTGTTATCGCAGCAGGCGGTGGCGGTATCCCTGTTCTTGAGCAGGGAATCAATCTCCACGGTGCAAGTGCAATCATTGAGAAAGACCTTGCTGCAGGACTCCTTGCAGAAGAATTAAATGCAGATACACTTCTCATCCTTACAAGTGTTGAGAAAGTAAGCCTGAACCTCGGTAAAGACAGCGAAGAATTTCTGGATACCCTCTCTGTTGAAGAAGCCAGAAAACACATGGAAGAAAACCAGTTTGCTCCGGGCTCCATGCTTCCGAAGTTTGAAGCAGGAATCTCCTTCATCTCCAAAGGTGAAGGACGCCGTACCATCATTACAGACATTGCTCATGCGAAAGATGGCTACGAAGAAAAAACAGGTACTATCATTAAATAAAAGTGTTAAGCCTTATTTAAAAAGCCCCGCACATGGAAGCGGGGCTTTTTTGACATCCATATATGTTACTCTCCCAGATGCCAGATATCTTTATCATATTCTGCAATGGTTCTGTCGGAGGAGAAGAACCCTGCTTCGCTGATGTTTTTGAGCGCCATTTTTGCCCATTTCTCAGGATTAACAGCATAATCTGCTATCGCCTGATTTTTCCGTACAACATAGGCATTGAAATCCGGGAAGGTCTGGAACCAGTCTTTTCCTACCAGTTCGTTTTTCAGACTGTTCAGGCTATCTGCATTTCCCATTTCCATCATTTCTTTTCCGGTGAGGAAATCAACTGCACGGCGGATATTTGCATCTGTTTCATACCACTCGCGCGCGCAGTAATCGCCTTTTTCATAGCGGCGGATAACCTGTTCACTGCACTGGCCGAAAATATAAATATTTTCATTTCCCACACAGTCTGCGATTTCCACATTTGCGCCGTCAAGAGTACCCAGAGTAACCGCTCCGTTAAGCATAAATTTCATATTTCCTGTACCGGAAGCTTCCTTGGAAGCAAGACTTATCTGCTCAGAAAGGTCGCAGGCAGGAATCATTTTTTCGGCTGCCGTCACATTATAATTTTCAATCATAACAACCTGAATCCATTTGGAAACCTCCGGATCCGCAGCAATCACCTTAGATAAAGTCAGGAGCGCATGGATAATATTTTTTGCAGTGACATAGGCAGGAGCTGCCTTTGCGCCAAAAATTGCAGTAATCGGCGCTGCCGGAAGATGTCCGCTTTTAATCTCATAATATTGATGAATAAGGTATAAAAGATTTAACTGCTGACGCTTATACTCATGGAGTCTCTTGGACTGAATCGTAAACATGGATTTCGGGTTCACAGTCACACCCTGTTTTTCTTTGAGCCAACGAGCAAGCTTTACCTTGTTGTCCGCCTTAATCTCCATGATTTTTTCCAGTACTTTCCTATCATTCAGATATGCGCCCAGTTTCTTTAATTCCATAGCATCCTTCTTAAATCCGTCACCGATCAGACTCTCAATATATGCGGTCAGCTCCCGATTGCAGGACAGAAGCCATCTTCTGAATGTAATTCCGTTTGTCTTATTATTAAACTTCTCCGGATACATCTCATAGAAATTGTGCAGCTCACTGTTTTTCAAGATTTCCGTATGAAGGGCAGCTACACCGTTTGTACTGTGTGTGAAATGAATATCCATATGCGCCATATGTACCAGATTGTTGTCGTCAATGATAGCGGTACTCTTATCTTCCGTCTTTTCTCCTGCAAGAGCATCCAGTTTACGGATTACAGGCATCAACTGCGGAACTACCTCCTCCAGATAGGAAACCGGCCATTTTTCCAGAGCTTCTGCAAGAATGGTGTGGTTCGTGTACGCACAGGTATTTGTCACGATTTCTGCAGCTTCCTCAAATGCGATTCCCTTTTCCATAAGAAGACGAATCAGCTCCGGAATCACCATGGACGGATGAGTATCGTTAATCTGAATCGCCGCAAAATCTGCAAGATTATGGAAATCACAGCCTCTTTCCCGGCACTCCTCAAGAATCATCTGCGCACCTGCGCTGACCATAAGATACTGTTGGTAAATACGAAGCTTACGTCCTGCATCATCACTGTCATCCGGATATAAGAATAAGGTCAGATTTTTGTCTATAGCGTTTTTGTCAAATTCGATGCCTGTACCGATGATGCTTTCATCTACCGTATCCAGATCAAACAGATTCAGTTTATTGGTACGTCCGTTATAGCCTGTGACATCAAGCTGATAAAGACGCGCTTCGTATTCTTTTCCTGCAAGACTTACCGGATAAATCTTTCCTGTATCCTCTGCCCACTGCGCCGCGTTCAGCCAGTAATCCGGAGTTTCGTTCTGTGAATTATCCCTGAAATTCTGGCGGAACAATCCGCAGTGGTAGCGAAGCCCTACTCCGTCTCCGGGCAGATTCAAAGTTGCCAGAGAATCCAGAAAACAGGCTGCCAGACGTCCAAGACCGCCATTTCCAAGACTTGGTTCCGGCTCTGCTTCCTCAAGCTCCGCCATAGACTTTCCGTTTTTCTCCAGAATGGCGTTGATTTCCTCATACATTCCGAGATTAATCAAATTATTGCTTAACAGCTTTCCAATGAGGAACTCTGCAGAGATATAATATAACTTACGTCCCTTTACTTCTTTTTCCTGATTTTTGCTTTCTTCTTTTACAACTGTCATCAATGCTTTGTAAAGCTCTTCATAGCTGCTGTCCGCAATCTTCTTTCCGCAAAGAGCTTCCAGTCTTTTTTCTAACATCATGTTGAAATCCCCTTTCTATTACACAACTTTTGTTTCTTTCCGTTTTTTGTTTGTCTCTCATCTGTTAAATATATTATACCATTTCTCCACGAACAATGCCTGTACAATCTCGCCAACATATGATACAATCCTATCATTATGAAGAAACAAACAAACGCGCCGGCCAAAGACGGCGCCGGATATCACGAAACAAAAAAACATACGGAATTCATGTTTCCCTACAATGTATATCTCTGCACCATCCCCGATGATTTCCCCTCGGTTTTCCTTCACTGGCAGGATACTATGGAAATTATTTACATTAAGAAAGGAGTGGGGATGGCTCAGGTGGATCTTTCCTCTTTTGAAATACACGCAGGAGATATCATCCTTGTTCCGCCCGGACACCTCCACGGTCTGAGTCAGATTAAGGGACAGCGGATGGAATACGAAAATATTATTTTTGACATGGAATTCCTTGGAAGCAATGTGGTGGACGTCTGCAGCCAGAAGTATCTTCTCCCTCTTTTAAACAACCGGATTTCCTTTCCTGTCTGTATCACTTCGCAGGATGCCCATTATGACCGATTTTCCTCCTGCCTCAACGACGCAGACGAGCTCTGCGATAAACGACCTTCCGGTTTCGAGCTTGGGGTAAAAGCTGATATTATGCAGTTTTTTTCCCTGATTCTCCGCTATAACGACACGGACTCAGCCTCTTCAGAAGAGCCTCTTCATCTGGAACGGCTGAAGCTTGCCCTGAACTACATTGAAGAAAATTATCAGAATCCCATCCGGATTCAGGACGCTGCCTTACAGTGCGGCTACAGCGAAAGCCATTTCATGCGATGGTTCCGCCAGATGACAGGCACCAGCTTCATCGGTTATCTGAACCGCTACCGTCTGGAGAGCGCCTTCAAGGAACTGAAAGATTCAGAAAGAACCGTTCTGGAAATCTCAGAAAGCGTCGGTTTCGACAATCTGTCCAATTTCAACCGACAGTTTAAAAAACATTTTGGAATCACACCAAGAGAATTAAGAACGCAAAAAAGATAAAAAAACGAAAGTCCCCTGAACGTACAACAGGGGACTTTCTCTATGAGATAATCAAATCAACTCACATTTTGGATTTTCGGCTCCTGACACTTCGATTTTGCCATCTGCATAAGCCGTAATCGCAGTAGTATGCATATCCATGTCATAATCTTTGCCATATCCGTCGTCATTGTAAAGCTGATATGTTCCTTTATCTTTTATGAAATGAAGAAGCCTTAAAGAAGAAGTATCTGTCTCTTCCACACAGCAGCCGCCCTTTACAAGAGGAACCATACTGTCCGGACGGACAAAAATGAGAACCTCATCAAGCCCTGCTTTCACATAATGGTGACCCTTGCTCAAAATCTCTGTCTCCATTTCGTTTTCACTCTTCATGCGGTACAGCTTCATTTCTTCCGGAAGATATACGTATCTGCCCTGTGCATTCTGTGTATAAACAGGCGCGATCATAATACTCTCTCCTACAAAAAGCTGATCTGATACAAGCTTCGCCTGCTCGTCTTCAGGACAGGCAAAGGCAAGAGGCGTAAACATCATTTCATCCTTCAGTACAGATTTCATAAATTCACTGTAAAGATACGGAAGAAGGGCATAGCGCAGTCCGATGATTCTCCTGAACGCATCAGTATTGCCGAACTGATAGAATTCCTGCTCTCTTGTTCCAAGGGCAGAATGATTTCGCATCAGAGGCGTAAAGATTCCCAGTTCCAGCCAGCGAAGCATCAAATCCTCGGTAGTATCGCTTCCGAAGCCGCCCAGATCCGCTCCCGTGTACATAAAGCCGCACATATTAAGTCCCGGAAGCATCTGCAGATTCAGAAGAATATGTGACCACCATGACTGATTATCACCCATCCAGATACCTCCGTAGCGGTGCATTCCGATATAGGATGCTCTGGAATACATCAGGATTCGCTTGTCAGGAGCGATTCTTTCAAAAGCTTCCTGGGCAGACCTCGTCATATAGTAACCGTACAGATTGTGTACTCTGTCGTGACGAATCTTCTCCCCTTTATAATTATGGTAAAAGCTTTCATAATCTTCTTTTCTGTTGGCTGTTCCGAGAACAAGGTCCTTCATCTTCCAGAAATCGCCCACTTCAAGATTTTTTCCCTTGAATTCTTCCAGCCCCTCAAAAACCTCTTTTAAGTGATCCTGAGTAAAGAAAATTGCCGGTTCATTCATATCATTCCAGAAGCCTTCAATCCCCTGATCTATCAGAATTTTATATTTATTGCCAAACCATTCTCTGGCCTCGTCATTCAGGAAATCCGGAAAATGAGAGTTTCCGGGCCAAACGCCTACTGTCTGCTCTTTTCCATCGGCTTTTTTACAGAAATACCCGTTTTTGATTCCTTCCTCATAAACCGGATATCCCTCTTCCACCTTAACAGCCGCATCAATAATCGGAACAAGATGAATTCCCTGCTCCTTCATTTCCTCTGCCAGTGCCTTGAGATTCGGGAAACGCTCTTTATCTACCGTGAAGTCCTTATAGCGCTCCATATAGTCGATATCCAGATAAATACTGTCCAGCGGAATATTTTTGCTTCTGTGCTCACGGGCAACTCTGCGAATATCTTCCTCGCATTTGTATCCCCAGCGGCTCTGTCCGTAGCCAAACGCCCACTTCGGCGGAATGTAGCTTCTGCCGATCATCTTTCGGAACTCTTTCACAATAGAGAGAATGGAATCGCCTTCCAGAATATAAAGTACATAACCGCCCTCATCAATTGTAATCCGGATTTCTTCTCTTTTTCCATATCCCATGTCAAAGCAGATTTTCTGCGGAGCATCCACGAAAACACCGAAGGTTTCTCTTCCGTCCACCACAAAGAAATTATGCGCGCCGTAAAGAGAACGGATATTTTCCACATGATTCGGGTCGTCGTTGCAGTGTGACTCATATACCCATCCTCTCTTGTTGATACCTCTGATTGATTCTCCCAGACCGTAAACCGCAGTCTCCTCATCCATGTTGTATGTATAAATCCCATCAGATTCCTTTTTCAGAAAGGGAACCTCTCCCTTTGTCTCCTCCACAGCCTTTACCACTGCTTCTGTTTCAAAATATTTTCCAAGTACATATTTACGAACCATTATTTGTCCTCCTGCATTCTTTTTCCGTTCTCCAGTTCTTCCAGCCTGTCAAACACTCTCAACATCTCTCCGATGCTCCACGCTGTTCCTTTACAGTTTCACAGGCTTCTTTTCTTCCTCTGTTCACCTTTAAATATGCCAGATAATACGCGCCCAGCGGAAAAGTCCAGACAGTTCCCTGATGATAGGAAAGGTTCCGTTTCAACTGTTCGCCGCCATACTGCGGCACAAATTCCGGGTCGTCCTTATCCAGCGTCCGAAGCCCATAAGGAGTATACAGCTTCTCATAAACTGTGTCCACTACTTTTCTTCATTCCAGAATTTCTCCGTGAAACTTTTTTTTACCTTTTCTGCCAGCTTTTGATATTTCCCGGGATATCCCAGTTCCTTTGCCAGCATATCCATAACGCAAAGCGCATTGTACCAGTACGCATTAATCTCTACCGGTTTTCCGTGACGGGGAGTGGGAAGAATATCATTAACCCGAACGTCCATCCAGGTCACCTGATCAAGACCTGAGCCTGCGCTGATCAGCCCGTCCTCGTCCATGTGGATATTGAAATCTGTCCCCTCCTGATAGTTCTTCATAATACTCTCCAGAACCGGCCACATTTCTTCTTCTGTACTGCGCCGCTTCCTCAAAAATATCTTTTACAGAAAGCTTTTCCTTCTTCATGGTATAAAGAATTTCCAGATATTCTGTTTTGCCTGAAGGAACTGTTTTTACAAGCTTATGGTTGATATAAGTATTTCCGTGGCTGCATCTGCCGTCGCAGGCGTCGTAAGCATAAAAAAGCCCTTCACAGAACTCCCCTTCAAAAGATACTGCTTCCCCGTTTGTATAAAAATATACTGTCATTCCCCCTGAATGTATTTCATTTCCCTCTAATGTAAACTTCTGCTCCTTTTCAAGAAGCTGCCCCTTCGCTGCAAACTGAAGGTGCGGGATAATTTCAAGCTTTACCTCTCTCTTTGTGCGGTTTTTTATGCGGTAGCGGACAGCCGCCATTTCCAGTTGCAGCCAAGAGTAGACGGATGATTGATGCGCGCCTCATTGCCAAGCCCCAGATAATCCTGAAGAGGAATGATGCAGGTATTGGCAGCGTATCATACCATGAACGGATTGTATCGTTGTCGTGAGTCCCCGTGTATACGACGCAATTTTTGTCATAATCGTGGGGAAGGTATCCTGTATCCTTATCAGGTTCAAAAGCAAACTCCAGAACCTTCATATTTGGATATCCGGTTGGCGCCGGGATCAGCTTCGGACAGGAAGGAGCTGTTGGTATCGGTGTTCCCGTCGGCTTCAAGGTCGGTGTAGGTATCGGAGATATCAGCATCATCGGCCACGACGACCCGCCTTTCTGCGCTTACCAGTCTCCTGAATGAGGTTTCCATCGGAACCATGCTTCTACACGCAAAGCTCATTGTACGAAATTCCACAGGTCCTCTTCCATCCCTCTGTGAAACAGAAAAAAAATAAATCCCAGACAAGAAGAATCCCGGCACAGCTTTACAGCCTGCCGGGATTCCTACTTAAAAGGGATTTTTATGATTTTTATTTTTGGTTTAGTTGGAATTATTTACAAAGTTTCTTAAATTCGTCAGCTACGAACTGAACTTTTGTTCCGATAATAACCTGAACTGCAGTTTTGCTTGGTCTGATAACGCCTGCAACACCTGCAGATTTGATAACTTTCTCATTAACCTTTGTATAGTCTTTGATTTCAAGACGAAGTCTTGTGATACAGTTATCGATAGATTTTACGTTTTCTTTACCGCCAACGCCTTCAAGAACAATTTTTGCTACCTGTGTGTAGTCGTTGTTAGCAAGTTTAACATTTACTTCATTCTCTTCATCGTCTTCACGACCAGGAGTCTTGAGGTCGAATTTCACGATTGCGAAGCGGAATACAAGGTAGAATACAAGGAATGCAGCGATTCCAAGAGGAATGATCAGCCATGTTTTCGCAGCAGCCGGAAGAGATGCTGAGAAAAGAAGGTCAGTTGCTCCTGCTGAGAAGGAGAAACCTGCACGGAAACCAAGAGCTACAGTAATTACTGTAAAGATACCGTACAGAAGTGCATAAATAACATAAAGTACAGGTGCAAGGAACATGAAACCGAATTCGAACGGCTCAGTAACACCGCAGACAAAGGAACAAACAGCTGCAGAAGCTACAAGACCGATAGCAACTTTTTTCTTGTTGTCTTTTGCACACTGGATCATAGCCAGAGCTGCACCAGGAACACCAAACATCATACATGGGAAGAAACCTGACATATACATACCAAGGCTCCATGTAACGTCTGCGCTTGTTTCGCCTGCCCAGAAATGAGTCAGGTCACCAAGACCGATAGTGTCAAACCAGAATACGTTGTTTAATGCGTGATGCAGACCTGTCGGAATTAACAGACGGTTCAGGAATGCATAGATACCAGCACCAAAAGCGCCCATGTTAGCGATACCTTCACCGATAGAAATCAGTACGGAGAAGATGATTGGCCATACAAACAGAAGAACAGCGGATACTATGATGGAAACTACGCCTGCAACAATTGCAACGCATCTTTTACCGCTGAAGAATGACAGCCAGTCCGGAAGTTTTGTGCTCTTGAATTTATTGTAGCACATAGAACCGATAACACCTGCAAGGATACCGATGAATGGGTTTGCAATTTTATCAAATGCCAGTGTGTATTTTGCATTGTCAACGATGGATGGTCTGATTGTGGAAACAAAACCTGTGTTGAGCAGTGTTGTGATCATCAGCCAGGAAGCTAATGCTGCAAGACCTGCTGTACCATCGTTATCGTCTGCCATACCTACACCAACACCGATAACAAACAGAATTGCCATGTTATCAACAAGAGCACCGCCTGCTTTTACGAGGAACAGACCGAGCTTCTGTGTAAAGCCGACAATGTCACCACCCTGCATGGTCGCAGGACAAAGCAGGTATCCGATACCCATGAGAATACCACAGATCGGAAGGCATGCTACAGGAAGCATTAAGGCTTTTCCTAATTTCTGTAAAAATTTCATACTTACTTTTCCTCCTTATCCTTTTCCCTAAATCCCTTTTATCTACAGTTCATCCGCCCGCAAGGACTCTGGGTGAACGAAACCGCGTAATTATATTTTAAACCGATTCTTCAGAAAGCCTGCAAATCCTGCCGTAGGATTCCTGGTATGATCGGCTAAAATAGCGTAATATGATTATTTCTTAATTGTCAGAATGTCGTCTCCAGGATTTACATCCATGCCGACCATTGCTTCCACATCCTTAAAGTCAGGTGTGTTGCATACGATAACAGGAGTGATCACATCGTATCCTGCCGCCTTGATTGCTTCAATATCTGCAGTCAAAAGAAGATCACCTTTCTTTACCTTCGCTCCTGTTTCTGTATGAGCTGTAAAGTGCTCGCCTTTAAGCGCAACTGTGTCAAGTCCGATGTGGACAAGAAGCTCTACACCATCATCTGTTGTAATGCTGACTGCATGAAGAGTGTCAAAAAGCAGTGCGATCTCGCCATCTGCCGGTGCATAAATGTTGCCGTCTGTCGGAATCACTGCTGCGCCTTTGCCAAGAATTCCCTCACCGAAGGTCGGATCACTTACCTGTGACAGCTCCACTGCTTTTCCCTTTACAGGGGATCCAATCATAATACCATTTGCTTTTTTCTTGAAAATACCAAACATTTGATTTCCCTCTTTCTTTCCTTTTTTGGTTACTGTGAACAGTATTTTATTCTTCCATATCCGGCAGCATACACACCCGCTTGATATGAATTGCCAAAAACATCATTTCCTCTCCTGAAATTGTTTCTCCGAAGTTCTCCCTGATGTACTCTGCCGCCTTACAGCTGCACTCCAGTTCTTTAGGATACTTCTTCTGAATCATTGCCAGAAGTTCGCTTTCCTGGTCACTCAGAAGCTCATGGCGGTATATCCTCTGTGCCAGAAACTTCAGGTGTGTAATAAATCTCTCGTAATGAAGAGATTCTTCGTCAAACTGTATTCCAAAATCCTCTTTCACAATGTCAAGTATTCCCTGAATCATCTTTGTCATTGCAAACGTATCATTGATACTCGTATCATACTCTGCATTTACGATGTGAAGAGCAATAAACCCCGCCTCATCAGCAGTAAAATTCATGCCGAGACGTTTATTCACCAGCTCCACCGCATATTTTCCAAGAAGATACTCCTGAGGATAAAATCGCTTGATTTCCCAGAGAATTGCATTCTGCAGCTTGATTCCCTGCTTCATTCTCTCAATAGCAAAGTTGATATGGTCTGTGAGAGTTACATAAATACTCTGACTGAGTTTCAAATTCATATTCTTCTTTGCATAGGAGATAATATCTGTGGATATTTGCATCCGCTCCAGAGGTATATTCTCCAGAAGTTCCTTAAACTGGTCCGCTATCTTACGGTTTTCTATGCGAAAAATCTTCTGTATTTTTTCTTCGTTTACCGGATCTCCGGGATGAGCCTTGAATCCGATTCCCGTCCCCATAACAACAACTTCCTGCCCGCTTTCATCAAAGGCAGAAATCACATTATTATTGATTACCTTCTGAATCTCCATAACATCCCCCAATGTACCTTCCTGTCAAAGACAGAATTTTCATTCCTAAGGTAAAAAGCAACTGCAATTCCTTTTGTGTCCATGTATCCTGGAATAAAAAAAACCAAACTCCACCCTGCTCTTTCCATATCAGTCAGGTATAGAATTTGGTTTTGCCTGCCTCACCAGTAACAATCCGAAAATTTCTTGCCAGTCACCCCATTCACATCCCAGCAGAATTATGCTATGTGAATAGTATCTATATTTTTTAATTAATACAATTATACTAGCAAAAATTGTGCAATGTGTCAATAGTGAGTTTCAGTTTTTCGTTTTTTTGTATAAATTCACGCTTTCGTTCGTCTTGTTCACTATAACAATTTTACATAGATTTGCGTTCTGCAATTTCTGCCATTTTTGCCTCATTAAGTCTCGTATCTCCATGCACACGACTATATGAAAGATAACCGTTCATTCTGTCAATTTTTGTCAGATTACTGGAGCCGCATACAGGACATACATCCATCTCCAGCTCCTCGTGACCGCAATCATCACAATATGCAAGGGAAAGATTCACACCTTCGTAATAACCAAGGGCCATTGCTCTGCGAATAAGCGTGCGGATTGCTTCACGGTTATATCCTATCGGATAACGCACATACTGAATCTTGCCTCCATTGCAAAGCTCCCAAAAGCGGCCTTCCAGATCCTGCTTCTCAATCGGTGTTACATCTTCTGTTACATGACAGTGGAAGCTGTTGCTCACATACGGTCTGTCAGAAACGCCCTCCACAATACCATACATCTTACGGAACTGTTCTACCTGTAAACCGCAGAGACTCTCTGCCGGTGTGCCGTAAATCGCATAAAGATTACCATCCTCTTCTTTAAACTGGTTCACCTTATCATTAATATATTTCAGCACCTCGAGGGCAAACTGTCCATCCTCTGTGATGGACTTTCCATTATACAGCTCCTGAAGCTCATTGAGAGCTGTAATACCAAAGGAAGCTGTCATAGGCTTGAGGATCTTTCCTATTTTTTCGTTTGGCTTGAGATGTCCGCCATAAAAACCACCCTCGCAGTAAGCCAGAGGATTCGTGGAAGCACGCATCTGTCCAAGATACTCATAGGTACGGATATGAAGACTTCGAATCATCTCAAGATAAAAATCAAGCACCTCATAGAAATCTCTGCTCTCAGCCCGTGCCTTCGCAAGAATCATCGGAAGATGAAGGCTGACTGCCCCTACATTGAAACGACCTACAAAGACTGGAGTATCATTCTCATCTGCCGGATACATGCCTCCGCGCTCATACCACGGACTTAAGAATGCACGGCATCCCATCGGGCTGATTACCTTGCCATAGCGCTTATACATACTGGAAATATAACCTTTTCCGGACATGGAAAGCCAGTCCGGATACATAGTCTGTGCAGAACAGTCCACTCCTGCTTCAAAAACATCTTCACAGCATTTGCCCTTACCGTGAATATTTTCGTCATAGAGGAACACAATCTTCGGAAATAGAACCGGTTTCTTGCGTCCTTTCTTTCCCTGACCGCCTTTATGAACTTCCAGAAGAGAAATACTGCACATTTTTTCGAACTGCTTTTGTCCAAGACCGAGCGTTACTGTCACGAACGGGTAATCGCCACGTGAAGAACCTACTGTATTGAGCTTATACTCAATCCCCTGCCAGCCCTGGTCAAAGTCTCTCCTCACCTTGTCAAGAGCGTATTCAATGGCTTTTTCTTCTCTTCCCTTCCAGCTCTCATCGGAATATTTCATAAATTCTTTAATATAGTGGTCGTAGCTCTTCTGGGCATATGGAGCCAGAATCTTGTCTACCTCCGGTACTGTGAAGCCGCCGTACTGCTGAGCTGCTGTACTTAAAATAATATCACCCATAACGTCAAATGCAGTATCCAGAGTCTTCGGCTCATTGTACCACACATTTCCCATCTCAAATCCGCCGCTTAACACGGAAGCCACATCGAAAAGACAGCAGTTCATAGTATCAAGACGCGCAGACTGGTCATGGATGTAAATATAACCATCCTTACATGCCTGCAGTTCATTGCGGTTCATAAAGAACTTACGGTAAAGCTCCTTATTTAACTCGTTGAAAATCAGACTTCTCTTTGTGGCAACAAGCGCACTGTCTGTATTTGCATTGCTCTTGTCTCCGATATAGCGGATTGCCTGGCTCTTCGTATATACATCATCCATCATATGAATAAAATCAAGCTTGTAGTTTCTGTAATCGCGATAGCTCTTGGCAACTGCCGGGTTTACCCGCTCCAGAGCACCTTCCACAATATTGTGCATTTCCTGAATCTCAATCTCATTTTTCCCCAGAGAAGCTGCATGCTCCTCTGCGAAGCGGCAGATAAAATCCTTCTCCTTATCTGAAAATGTATATAAGATTCTGGATGCCGATTTATTTACGGCAGCTACAATCTTCTGAGAATTGAATTCCTCCCTTGTCCCGTCTTTCTTGATCACGTATATCATCGCACTTACCTCACATACTATATATAGTTAATTTATTTATATCACATCTATTTACGTACCATATCTGGTGTGTCGTTTACAAAGTATAGCACATCGTACATGAAAAAGAAAGTACCAAAAACTACATAGAGGTCAATTCGTCATATTGCTCAATCAGGAACATCATCACATAATTGTTTTTATCGTCATAGCCGTTAACAAAAAGGCGGTCGCCCTCGTGAAGTTCAAGGACTATCTGGTTCTCCTCGTCATCAAATTCATAGAAGACCTCATTTTTTCCAGATTCGGCATATTGCACAAGAATCTCCATGTAACCATAAGGAACCTCCAAAACGTATTCCCCGGCCATGACCATTCCCTGATCAAAGGTATCTCCCACCTCAATCTCCGACTGCGTACTGTCCATAAGTCCCATAAGGAGAAGTTCTTCTGTATCAATATAGCCTTTTACCGCCTTTTTGACCTCACGTGCCTGTCCTGTCTCATACTTTTGTTTTATGTATCCTACCGCTGAAGGGACAATTGCAAGCACAAGAACCACTACTGTCAGAATAACAGCAAGACGAGAATGCGTCTTCGCGCTTTTCTGCATTTTACCAAGTTCAGCCGCCTGTCTTCTCTGACGGATTCTCTCATCCAGAGCCTTCCCCACCTCACTCTTATCCTGTGTCTTTTTTCTGTCAGAAACCGGTATATGAGCCTGCTTCATCTGTGCTCTCGCTTTCTCCGAAGCATGTTTATAATGTTCACTTTTACTCTCATTCAGATGATACAAAACTTCATCCCGCTTATACGGCATTCCGCATAATTTACATCTTCCATTGACGATTGGACCATCACAGACCTGACATCTCGCCATATATTTCCCTCCTTTACTCCGCGCAGCGCGTATATTTCAGATTACAAATCTTTTCCTGTTTTATTGTATCATTTTCACAGAATTTTTAAAAGGTGCAAATTGCCAAACATAACTTTTCCTGTTATAATGTTGCAGAGATGTGCCGGGGGTATTTTTTCCGGACATCCGGCGCCAGAAACGGTTCCTGTTTCTGCAGCATTAAATTACGAAGGGGGATTCAACCAATGGAACAGTTAATACTTCCGACAGGATATAAGGCAGACCTGAATCTTCATGATACACAGATAGCGATTAAGACCGTAAAGGACTTTTTTCAGCAGACACTGGCTCAGAAGCTTAACCTTCTGCGTGTCTCCGCTCCTGTATTTGTAAATCCGGCTTCCGGACTTAACGATAACCTGAACGGTGTAGAACGTCCTGTAAGCTTTGATATAAAGGGTCAGGAGCAGGATGCGGAAATCGTCCACTCTCTGGCGAAATGGAAGCGTTATGCACTGAAGAAATACGGTTTTAAAGAGGGTGAAGGACTTTATACCGATATGATTGCAATCCGCAGAGATGAAGATCTTGATAATATCCACTCCGTCTATGTGGATCAGTGGGACTGGGAAAAGGTCATATCAAAAGAAGCCCGTAATATGGACACTCTCATCCAGACAGTACGTGCCATTTACAGTGCTCTGCGAAAAACCGAGAAATACATGGCTGTACAATATGACTACATCGAGGAATTTCTCCCAAGAGAAATCAGCTTTGTCACTTCTCAGGAGCTTGCAGACATGTATCCCGAATGTACACCAAAGGAAAGAGAGTACCGGATTACTAAAGAAAAAGGCGCTGTCTTCCTCATGCAGATTGGTAAAGAACTGCGTGACGGCAAACCTCACGACGGCCGTGCTCCTGACTACGACGATTGGGAATTAAACGGTGACATTCTTGTTTACTACCCTGTTCTGGACATTGCTCTTGAGCTTTCTTCCATGGGCATCCGTGTAGATGAAAAGAGCCTTGACAGACAGCTCACTCTCTCCGGCTGTGACAACCGAAGGGAGCTTGATTTCCAGAAAGCAATTCTTAATAAAGAACTTCCGTATACAATCGGCGGCGGTATCGGGCAATCCAGAATCTGTATGTTTTTCCTGCGCAAAGCGCATATCGGAGAGGTTCACGTTTCTCTCTGGCCGGAAGAAATGATCGTACAGGCACGAAAAGCAGGTATCGAACTTCTGTAACAGCAGCAATTCACACAAATGTAATGGGGTATCAGATTGAAGAACATTTTATTTTTTTTAACACCGAAAAGCGAAGTTGCTTACATATTTGAGAACGAAACTCTGCGCCAGACTCTCGAAAAAATGGAACACAGGAAATTTTCCTGTATCCCTCTTCTGAGTCTGGACGGAAAATACACAGGTACAATTTCTGAAGGCGATCTGCTCTGGGGAATGAAGCATATGCATATTTCCGATATGAAAGATGCAGAGGGTGTTCCTATCATGGCGCTGCCTCGCAGAGCTACTTATAAGCCGGTTCATGCAGATTCTGCTATGGAAGATCTTCTGGACCGCGCCATCAATCAGAACTATGTTCCTGTTGTTGATGACCATGGTTATTTCATCGGAATCATCACCCGTAAGGAAATCATCAAATATTGTTACAATGAGCTAAAGAAATTAACCGCTGATTCCCAAAAAGAAAAAGCGGAATAAAAAAAGAGCATCCTGTACTGTCTGCGCAGCATCGGATGCTCTTTTTTTGCTGTAATCTTAGCCAGAAAATTTAATCTGAAATTAAAGTACCTTTGACAGGAAATCCTTCAGTCTCTGGTTTTTCGGATTGCCAAAGAATTCTACCGGAGTATTTTCTTCCTGAATTCTTCCATCGTCAATAAACATAACACGGCTGGCAACCTCACGGGCAAATCCCATTTCGTGAGTGACTACAACCATAGTCATTCCCGTCTGTGCAAGCTCCTTCATAATCTCAAGAACTTCTCCTACCATTTCAGGGTCAAGAGCAGATGTAGGCTCGTCAAAGAGCATCACATCCGGATTCATTGCCATAGCTCTTGCAATGGCGATACGCTGTTTCTGACCGCCGGAAAGCTGACTCGGATATGCGTCCGCCTTGTCTGGAAGTCCGACTCTCTCCAGAAGCTCGTCCGCTTTTTTAGACGCTTCCTCGCGGCTCATAAGCCCAAGCTTCTCAGGCGCAAGCATGATATTTTTTTTGATCGTCAGATGAGGAAAAAGATTAAACTGCTGAAATACCATTCCAATCTTCTGACGCATTTTATCAACATTTACAGATTTATCCGTAATATCTGTTCCCTCAAAGAGAATCTGTCCTCCTGTAGGAACCTCAAGAAGATTTAAAGAACGTAAAAATGTAGATTTACCGCAGCCAGACGGTCCGATAATCGCTACTACTTCTCCTTTACGGATCTGTGTTGTGATTCCATTGAGAACCTGATTGCCGCCAAAAGCTTTCTCAAGGCCCTTGACATCTAATAAAATTTCACCATTAGCGTTCACTGTTTCTCAGTCTCCTTTCCAGTTTGCTGACAAGATGTGTAAGGAATACGACAAGTATCAGATAAATTGCCGCTACTGCAAGCAGAGGCAGCAGAGCTTCATATGTCTGGCTTCGGATAATATCTCCGCCTCGTGTCAGATCTGTCAATCCGATATAACCACTGATAGAGGTCTCTTTCATTAATACGATGAACTCGTTTGCCAGCGCAGGAAGAACATTTTTAAATGCCTGAGGAAGGATGATCAGAATCATAGTCTGTCTGTAATTCAGACCCAGGCTTCGCCCTGCTTCAAACTGTCCCTCGTCAATGGACATAATACCGGAACGAACAATCTCGGCAACATATGCCGCAGAGTTAAGACCAAAGGCAATAATCGCTGTAACCATAATTCCGGGATCATATGTTACAAAAATAACATAATACATAATCAATAACTGGATCATAGCCGGTGTTCCTCGAATCACCGTAATATACGCCTTACAGACAGCATTGAGGAATTTCATTTTTCCTGTCCTGTCGTGGGTAGAACGTACAATCGCAATCATGAAACCAAGTACAATACCGATGATAACCGCAAAAAGGGTAATCAAAAGTGTATTTTTTAATCCTGTAAAAATAAACTCATATCTTGAGTTTTCAATGAAATTAAACTTAAATTTTTCAATAAAATCAGCCAAAATTTCCACCACTTTCCTTTCTTCTTTTTATTTTCTCACATTTTACTGTCAGACATACAAATTCCGGGTTTCCGATATCGGGATTGGCGATACCGGAAGCCCGGAGTATTTATTTAAATATTTTTTATGGAAGCTTATTTGCGAACAATAACTACCTGTTTAGCTGTTGCATAGCTGTCTGTGAAATCAACGTTTTTCTGACGATCTTCTGTTACAGTCATACCCGCAACGCCGATGTCTGCCTTACCGGAGTCAACTGCATTGATGATTGCGTTGAATTCCATATCTTTTACCTCGAATTCATAGCCAAGTTTGTCACATACAGCTTTTGCCATATCAACGTCAAATCCAACAATCTCATCTCCCTCAAAAGACTCATATGGAGGGAAAGTTGCATTTGTTGCCATAATCAGTTTGCCTTTAGAATGATCTGCGTCTTCCGGAGACTCATATGGACAGGTTCCTTTTACATCATCATCGCCGATAAAGTTGTTTGTAATCTGCTCAAGAGTACCGTCTTCTTTCAGTTCTTTCAGAGCTTTGTTAATCTCTTCTACCAGCTCTGTGTTGCCTTTTTTAACTGCAATTGCATATTCCTCAACAGCAAACTCCTCATCGAGGATCTTAAGATCATCGTTTCCTTCGATAAATTTCTCTGCCGGAAGACTGTCGATGATAACACAGTCAATCTTACCCTGTTTCAGAGCCATAACTGTTTCATTTGCTTTATTGTAACGAACAACTTCTGTACCGGCTTTATCGCCTTCATAATCACTCGCATAGATATCACCTGTAGTTCCAAGCTGTACACCGATTTTTGCGCCTTCCAGGTCAGCGATGGATTTTACTTCCTTTTGTGCAAAAACAGTATTTGTCATAGATACTGTCATGGCTGCGCAAAGCGCAAGTGCTGCTAATTTCTTCATATTCTTTTTCCTCCTTATATATCAGGGCTTATCTCCCTTGCTCATTACGTTTTTTGATGATGTGTTTATTCTACCACATTTTTTTTTATTTGCAAGAGTATTTATGCATAATTATTTACTTTTTTCTTGTTTTTACATGCACATATTCACCAATCATGCATATTTCCCCTGTTTTTTATACATTCATGCATGTATTTCATGCATAAATGCATTCTCCGTTACAACTCCTATACGTCAAGTTTCATATCGCCTTTTCGTATAAAGCCTTTCTTTTTCATCGCTGCATAGATAATATAGGAAATCACTGCCGGAAGGAGTACCTGAAAGACCAGAATCTTCATCAGCACCAGCATCGGCTCTTCCCCTGCAGCCATAGTCTGATACGTCATAATCGGGCCTACCAGTCCTGATGTACCCATTCCTGCTCCTGTAGGATTGTTTGTCATATGGAATGGTCCTATAATGGCAATCGGTCCAAGAATGGCAGATGCAAGGGTAGGCGGAATCCAGATTTGAGGTTTCCGTACGATATTCGGAATCTGAAGCATGGAGGTCCCCACTCCCTGGGCAAAAAATCCTCCAAGACCATTATCCTGAAAGCTTGTCACTGCAAATCCTACCATCTGGCAGCAGCATCCAATAGTTGCCGCCCCTGCCGCTATCCCGTCTAATCCAAGAATAATCGCCAGCGCAGCCGAACTGATAGGAAGAGTCAGCGCCATACCCATAAGCACGGATACAACAATTCCCATAAGGATTGGCTGCTGTACAGTTCCCCAGTTAATCAGTTCTCCGATCCAGTTCATAAATCTGGAAATTCCCGGTCCTATCAGCATTCCTACTGCTCCGCCGCTGATAATGGTAACAGCCGGAGTGATCAGAAGGTCAAGCTTTGTTTTTCCGGCAACGAGACGTCCCACTGTAATTCCTACATAAGCGGCAATAAAAGCGCCGAGCGGTTCTCCCGGTCCTGCCAGCATCACTGCGCCGCTCTCAGAAAAGAAGGTTCCGCCAAGAATATTTGACGCATAAGCGCCAATCATTCCCACTGCGCCTGCCGAGAGAAGGACATAGGTGGATTCCTTAAACTTGTAAGCCACTCCAATACCGATTCCGGCTCCGGTAAGTCTCTGAGCTACTACTGCAAAAGCGCTCAGATAGCTGCCAAGCTGTCCTCCCATCAGGTCGCCGATCTGCTTGAGAATCGTTCCGATAATAAGGGTGGAAAAAAGCCCAAGCGCCATGCCGCTTAAACCGTCAATAAAAATGTGTGATAAAAACTTCTTTAAACTTTTCATTTCTCCTCCTGTAAAAATTTAGGATATTTTTTTTAGTGTATCATGGTTTTCCTGCAACAACAATCATTTTTCTCTGTACCAAAGGTAAAATCGAAATAACAGATACTGCTTTTTGAGATGTATAATACAAAATCAAATATAAAATATAACTAATTTTTTTCAAATTCACGCTTTCATAACATTTATCCTGTATGGTATGATATAAAATAAGCATTGTGTAAAAGAGGGAAGTATATAAGGAGGACATCATATGAAATTCACAAAAATGCACGGCATCGGCAACGATTATGTATATGTAAACTGTTTTGAAGAAACGGTAGATAATCCGGCGGAAGTGGCAAGATTCGTCAGTGACCGCCATTACGGCATCGGATCAGACGGTCTGATTCTTATCAAGCCGTCTGATATCGCAGACTGCGAGATGGATATGTATAACCTGGATGGCTCTCAGGGTGCTATGTGCGGAAACGGCATCCGCTGTGTTGCCAAATACGCCTATGACTATGGTATTGTAAACAAAACCAGCATCAGCGTCGCTACAAGAAGCGGCATCAAATATCTTGACCTTTCCGTAAGAAACGGTAAAGTCTCTACAGTAAAAGTCAATATGGGCTCTCCGATTCTCAGTCCGAAAGAAATTCCTTTCGTCTCAGAAAAGGAACAGGTTATCAATGAGCCTTTGGAAATCGACGGCGAAATCTTCCATATTACAGCAATTTCCATGGGAAATCCTCACGGAATTGTATTCATGGACGACATCGACAATCTGGAAATCGAAAAAATCGGTCCCAAATTTGAAAACCACATCGCTTTCCCGGATCGTGTAAATACAGAATTTGTCAAAGTTCTGGACCGTCATACTGTACAGATGCGCGTATGGGAGCGCGGTTCAGGAGAAACACTTGCCTGCGGTACAGGAGCCTGCGCAGTTGCCGTAGCTTCCATCCTGAACGGGCATGTAGACGGCGATTCCCCTGTAACAGTTCGTCTTCTGGGCGGCAACCTTGAAATCTTCTGGAACCGGCAGGAAAATCTGGTTTATATGACCGGTCCGGCAACAACGGTGTTCGACGGCGAAATCGACCTTTCTTTTATAAGATAAAACAAAAAAGCCTCCGCGGCAGAGTTCTTTTACGATACAGACTCTTCCGACGGGGGCTTTTCCTGAACCGGCAGATTTTTCAGAGCATATTTGCAAATTCCAAAATCCTTTCTGTGATAAATACCGCCGCACATGCCAACAACGCTACCGTGAGCAGACTTTTTTCTTTATAAGCCGCCAAAAGCGCAACTGCAAATCCCACTGCTGCCGAAATCACACTGGCTGTAGAAAACAGAATTGCAGGAAAGGTCATAGCAGCCAGACATGCATAAGGCACATAAAAGAGAAAAGATTTCAGAAACGGGCTTGTAATTTCTTTTTTTGACAGCGCCAGAGGAAGCATACGGATAAGATAGGTCACTCCTGCCATTACAAGAATATATAAATAAACATTATGATTCATTTAAGCTTCCTCCTCTGTGTTCTTTTCTATCGTAGTCGCATCCTCCTGAATCGGACAGAAATATGCAGCTCCCCCTGCAACAAGAATGGTTGTAATGATGATCACAAAACCGGAAGATACTTTTTTCAGTGCAGGAACTACGGCAAACAGACTGCTCACTGCCATAGAAACTGCCACAACTCCCAGAATCGCTTTGTTTTTCTTTACAGGTGGAATGATTATTGCAAGAAACATTCCATAAATCGCCACACTCAATGCGCTGATCATAAAATCCGGAAGCAGATTTCCGGAAATTGCCCCTGCAAGAGTTCCAAGTGTCCATCCGGGAATCGCCACACACATTGCCCCGTAATTATAAAAAGCGCTGACCGCTCCCGGTCTGCTGACACTGATTCCGAAAATCTCGTCCGTCACTCCGAAAGCAACACCGTAGCGGTGAATCCGCGCTTCATCTCTGCACAGCTTCTGCGCAAGAGAAAAGGACATCAGACAATACCTGAGATTGATAATCAGCTGAGTCAATGCCATCTCCCAGTATGAACCCTGCATAAGGATAATCTCAAGTCCGGCAAACTGTCCCGCAGACGTAAGATTTGTCAGAGAAATCAAAACCGCCTGCCAGATACTCAGCCCCCCTGAAACCGCCATCATTCCGAAAGTAAAAGACACAGCAAAATATCCCAGTCCAATTGGTACTCCATCCTTTAAACCTCTTTTGAAGCTTTCGCTTTTCACAGTAAATCCCCCTCTTTCTCTATATGTACTGAACACATCACAGAAAATACTCAAGTTATATTATATTAGCACTTTAAAGAAAGAAATTCAACCATCTCTTCCACACAAAAAACACAGCCTTTCCGGCTGTGTTCTTCGTGTATTCCTTATGCTTTTCGCTCCACAATTTTATAATATACTTTTGCAGTCATCGTATAGATGATTCCATAGATTACGGCGAACACAAGCGCTGTCACTGCTGTACACACCATAAACAGAGAGGTATTTGTCATGCCAAAGAGCATCAGCAGTCTGCGGATTAACGGAAATGCTGCGCAGATATGAATCATTGCAGTAATCAGCGGAAGGAAAAATACCATAAGAATCTGTCTGCGGATGGAGGATTTCACTTCTTTCCTGCTCATTCCTACCTTCTGCATGATTTCAAATCGTTCTTTATCCTCGTAACCCTCAGAAATCTGCTTGTAATAGATAATCATTGCAGTTCCCAGAAGGAAGACAAGTCCAAGGAAGATACCGATAAATAAAAGTCCGCCATTGTTTGTATAAAAGGTCCAGTATTCCTCCTGCTGGATACTCGGCATGATATAGGCATCCTGAGAAACATCGCCTTTCTCTCTCAATGTTCCCAGATATGCCTTCAGTTCCTCACTTACAATCTTTCCATAATGGATTTCATCCGCTTCTGTTCCGTCAATATTCATACCCATTTCCAATTGAACAGAACTTGGGAATTTATACGCCTCACGCTGGATAGCATCAATTTTTCGGAAATCATTTTCCGTTACAACCATAAGCATATTCTTTGCAATCTTATCTTCTTTTGTATAAAGAGGCCATTCTTTCAGCCATCCATTTACCCGGAACGACTCACCATTCACTGTCATAGTTTCCACTGGCGATTCTCCGCTTCTGTATACCAGAACCTCCCCGTCCTGAAGACCGGTATCCACTCCCTGAATTTTTTCATATTCTTCCTTTGTAACCAGATTAAGATATCCGATTTCCCCCATATATTCAATGGATGAGGGCGTCGAAAAGTCTGAAGGCTCTGCAATCAAAATTTCCCCCGGATTATACAAACAAGTGACTGCCATATATTCCTGCGTAAAGACATCCTCTGCCGGAACCTGATTCTTCTCCAGAGACTCTTCAAAGGTCTTTCTGAACCCTTCTTCCTGTTCCCTGTCTATCCATCTGACGCTGTATTCGGCTTCATAAGGATAACGATATTCTATAATATCCTCAATACCGAAATCCAGACAGGTGGTAGCCGAAAGCATGAGAAGCACTCCTGTGCTTAAAATACAGATACTTGCAAGACCAACTGCATTCTGCCTCATTCGATAAAGCATGCCGGAAATTGCAGTAAAGTTTTTTGTCTTATAATAGAAGCTTTTTTTCCAGCGCATGATTTTCAGCACGGCTATACTTCCTGAAGTAAATACCAGATATGTACCGACCATTACCAGAAGTACTGCCACAAAAAATAAGGTAATTGCCTGCAGCGGCGATTCTGTGGTTATTGCTATATAATATCCCACTCCGATGCATACAAATCCTATTATCGCCATTATCCACTTTGCTTTCGGCTCCCGCTCTCCGCTTTTGCTTCCGCGAAGGAGCTCCGCCGGCTGATTCAGATGGATTTTTCTCATATTTTTAAATAGAGTCAGGATAAAGACAGAGCCGTAAATCATGGCGCAGGCGCCGATTCCCCCATATGCGATGTTGAAGCCAAGCTGTGCCGGAACATGAATCAGCTTAAACAAAAACAGCAGCGCCAGTTTACTTCCCAAAATTCCGAATCCGATTCCCAAAAGAAAGCTCACGCCAAAAGTAATCACCATTTCCACGCAGAGCATCTTACCGATATGAGTCTTTTCCATACCCAGAATATTATACAGACCGATTTCCTTTTGTCTCTGCTTCATAAGAAATCCATTGCTGTACAACAGAAAAATCACGGAAAAAATGCTGACAACAAAAATTCCCATAAGCATGATACTCTGAATATAGGGACCGCCTGTAACCTTATCCCTCAAATCCGGACTCTGATTGATAAAAAACATCATATAGGTCATGGCGATACAGAAGATACAGGTAATCATATAGGGAATGTAGGTTCTTCTGTTTCGTTTGATGTTGTCAAGAGCCAGCTTTCCAAACATTCCTTTACGCATTTGTCTCACCACCTGTCATAAGAATCGTCAGCGTATCTGAAATCATATGATACATTTCCTGTCTTGTTTTATTTCCTCTGTAAATCTGATGGAACACCTCGCCATCCTTAATAAAAAGTACCCGTGAAGCATGGCTTGCCGCCTGGGCACTGTGCGTTACCATAAGAATGGTCTGTCCCGCCTCATTAATTTCCTCAAACATGGACAAAAGAGCTGCGGCTGCCTTGGAGTCCAACGCTCCTGTCGGCTCGTCTGCAAGCACAAGACGGGGCTGTGTAATCAGTGCTCTGGCAACTGCTACTCTTTGTTTCTGACCTCCGGATACCTCATAGGGATATTTTTCCAGAAGCTCTGTAATCCGAAGCGCCTGGGCAATGGGGCGGATTTTCTGCGCCATCTCGCGATAGTCTTCTCCAGCCAGTACAAGAGGAAGATAAATATTATCCCGAAGGCTTAAGGTATCAAGAAGATTAAAGTCCTGAAATACGAAACCTAAATTTTTCCGGCGAAATGCGGAGATTTCTTTTTCGGAAAGATTCACGATGCTTTTTCCCTCAAGAAGGACTTCCCCCTCTGTAGGACGGTCAAGAGACGCCAGAATATTCAAAAGCGTTGTTTTGCCGCTTCCAGACTCACCCATAATCGCAACAAATTCTCCCTTTTCCACGGAAAAGGTAACATTTGACAACGCCTGCACTTTATTTCCGCCGAAGCGGGTACTGTATATTTTCTTTACATTGCTTACTTCCAGTAATGACATAATTTTTTCTCCTTTACCTGTTCTTTGTTTCTGTCATTACTATACCAAAAGAAAAAGCCTTCATCCATCGACCTGGGTTACAAATCGTGGTGAAAGCTTACATTTTTGTAAGGTTGCATGTTATTTTTATCGCTTATCACTGCTCGCATAAATTTCTTTTGCATCGAGCCCTGCTGCCTCTGTCAGGTAATATACTGCATCTGCGGCAACACAGACTACATTTTCTTCATGGAGAAAATCAGTGATATTGGAATCAAAGAGCATGTTTGCCTGCGCTTCAAATTCATCGTCTGCATCCCAGAAATAAACTGCTATGTCTAAAAACGGATATACTGAAAGCTGATACCCCACATCTCCCTGAGGCAGGGGCTTTCCCCCAAGCTTTTCACAGGCATTCTTCAACTCCTCTACATGACCGGAAAAAGTTTCCTGTAAGGTTTTCAAAACCGTTCGCTTATACGCCGCCTCAAAGGGATATACCCTTTTTACCTGGCGAAAGGGAACCAGAATGCCCGATGCCACCGGAATATCGATGGAATAATGAAACAGGTTGTAGATATCCATACAGGTATTAAAACCTGCAATTTTCTGTGGTTCTTCTACATAGGTGATAACACCTGTGAATCGGTCGATGCGCATTTTATAGTTAAAGTATGTAAGATAGACAGCCATTTCATCTGATTCCAATTGAAATTTCTCAATCAACGCTTCCTGATCCATCTTCAGAAAACGAAGTCTCCACTCTTCAATGACTTTGTCGTAATTTGACTGATTCTGAGGCTTGCTTATTTCCATTTTCATTCTCCTCTTTTCTTACATTCCTTACACACACCATATAAAATGGAATTTTTACACTGCAGAGTAAACCCGTGCCCCTTCTCAATGTGATGTGAAATCTCATCCATGAAATGACATTCCAGATGAATAATCTTACCACATTTTACACATTTCATATGAAGATGCCCATCACAGTTTCTCCCCGGCTCCGCATACTGATATGACGCACAGCATCCTTTTTCCGCCGCATATTTTATGACTGTGCCGTCCTTGGCAAGCTTATCAAGATAGCGGTAAATCGTCGTAATATTTACTTCACTTTCCTGTTCTTTTAAATAATGATCCACATCTGCTGCAGTGACAGTCCGGTCGCTGCTGGCTTTCAGAAAATCCATTATCTTTTTTCGGTTTGTTGTTGCATACCCCATATCTATCTCCTAAAAAACAATTCCAAGTAATTCTATGACAACACCCCAGAAAACTCCAAGCCCGTAGAGAGCCGCAATGATGGAAAGGTTCTGCTTCCTGTCACGATTTAATCGAAACAGAACAAGAAGTCCGATTCCTGCATTGACCAGAAGGCCCGACATCATGGCTCCTGCTCCGATAATCTCATCCAGATAAAGCTGTGTGATCACAACGGAGGATGCACAGTTGGGAATCAGCCCCACCAAAGCGGCAGCCATTTCTCCAATTACCGGAAAACCGGAAAAGAGTCCTGCAAGTGTGTCTCTTCCTATTACTCCAATAATAATATTTAATATCAGAGAAATCAACAGGATATACAGAAAAATCTTTCCTGTGTGTATCAAGGCAGAACGTACAATTCCATGCTGACAATCGCAACGCTCTTCTTCACAGATTGCATGTATGTTTATTTTCCCCTCCTGCCGTTTCATTATATACCGAAAAACAAATTCCACAAAAAATCCGGAAATTACAGCAATACATACTTTCGTAGCTAATATTCCGGCAATGGTTACAGCAGGAACTGCATTGGATATCATAATCGGAAGCATCTCATCTGATGTGGATAAATAGATTGCCAGAAGCGTTCCTACTGTGATTACTCTTCCTGCAAACAGGCTGGATGCCGCAGCAGAGAATCCGCACTGCGGAACTACTCCAAGTATTCCTCCCCACAAAGGCCCAAACTTTCCGGCAGTCTGTATCCTTTTTCTCGCTACACTGCCCGCTTTATGCTCCAATGTTTCCATCAATAAATATGTCAGAAAAAGAAAAGGAAGCAGCCTCACACTGTCCTTCAGAGAATCTAATAAATATTCCGTCATAACTCCTCCATAGATTTTGTCTTTTATTCTTTCTAGTATAATTTGCAACTTATTTGCATTTTTGTATTATAAACCATTTGATACAAAAGTCAAGGCAAAACAGGATTACATCAAACCAGATGTGTGACTTGTAAAGAAAAATAGGCAGACAAAAAGGCAGAAAAATTTTTCTAGAATCCCACCTGCATCCCATAATCACTCTTTGCGTATACTCCAGAAATATCTATCCAAAAAATCATAAAAAAAGCAACGAGGTGTAATGGAATCAGGAACTCAGCTCTGAAAAAAGAAATTTCTCAGGACACATATAATCTAATAGCAAAATATTGACCTGAGTAATCATTACACAAAATCACCGGCGGAAAGCTTACTTTCCGCCGGTGATTTTATGTATCTCTTTTTATTTTTCGTATAAGAATTCTTCCGGAAGGGTTACATGAAAATCTTTTGCCAAATCCCGGAAATTGTCCGGACTGATGGTCTGAAGTTTACGTGGAGCCATAGACAGGATTTTCACAAGAATTTCCGCTGATTTCTCTACTGTATGAAGAAGCCCGAAGGTCAGATCAAAATCTTCACCAGAACAGAACATTCCATGATGTGCCCATATCACAACATCATACTTTTTCATCAATTCTGCAGTCTTCTCTGCAATCGCTCTTCCTCCCGGAACCATCCAGCCAATCACGCCTACGCCATCTGGAAATACGACCGGACATTCTGTTGCCGATTCCCATAGTTCTCTCGTGAAAACTTTATCATCCAAGGGAAGAACAAAAGATAATGCAATAATATTGGTTGTGTGAGCATGGTAAATCACACGATGTCTTCCATTGGTTCGTTTCTTCTTCACCTCATGGTTCATAAGATGTGTAGGCAGTTCGCTTGTCGGTCTTCCACCTTCCACAAGCCCCCAGCGAATCCGGTAATTTACTCCGGCATCATCCAGTTCAATAATAGCCAGACAGACCTCAGGATCCACAATAATATTTCGGAAATATTTACCGCTTCCCGTAACCAGGAAAAATTCTCCTGCAAGTCCCGGAACCTCTGTTCCAATCGGCTCCCACTCTCCCGGTGCATTGAGACGTGGTTTAATCATCTCAACTTCTTCCGGTTTCAGTCGGTAGCTTAAATTTCCTCCATTTCTTTCATGCCATCCCTGTTGATATCCATCGTTTGCCATTTTAATAAATCCCTGTACAAATTTTGATTCCAAAATTTTCATTTCCAACATCCTCCATATCGTAAGCATCACAGTATATATAGCAGTATCAAAAACAGCTTCATCCACTCTCTTGTGGTTTGATGTGTATTTCTCGTCAAATCATTGTGGTTTCTTGTTGTTTATAATTGTATTATATATGGTTTTATGTGGTTTGTAAAGTCTTTTTCAAAAAAATTCTACACAAAACCACACTCTTTCTTTGTCGCTTTCTATGTAAAAATGCCCCAAACCGCCTGTTATGACAGTTTGAGGCATTCCTCGTATTTCATGTATTTCATGTTTTTCATTTATTACAGAAAGCTTACTGTAGAACACAAATGATTCTCTGCGCTTATATTACAACGCATCCTCCACTGTGTCCAGCTTATAGAACTTACGATATTCTTCGCTGAACGGATCCTGTTCTTCTCTGTTTTTCATCTCCGGATATGATCTGTGATGACCTACATAACGATAGGCAGGACGAATAATTTTTCCAGCATTAACCAACTCTTCCAGACGATGAGCAGACCATCCTGCAATACGGGAAATAGCAAATATTGGCGTAAAAAGCTCTCTCGGAATTCCCAGCATATTATAAACAAATCCACTGTAAAAGTCCACATTGGCACAAACTGGTTTAAACAGCTTACGTTTGTGCATAATCAGTTCACCTGCAATTCTCTCCACCATCTCATAAAGAGCGAATTCTCTTTCTTTTCCTTTCTCTTCTGCCAGGTGTCTCGCATATTTCTTCAAAATAACCTCACGAGGATCACTCAGCGTATATACTGCATGTCCCATTCCATAAATCAGCCCTGCATGATCAAAGACTTTTTTATCCAGAATGGCATTCAGATAATCTTTCAGAGCGTCTTCGTCCTCCCAGTTCTCACAGTTTGCCATAATATCTTCAAACATATCCTGAACCTTTAGGTTCGCGCCACCGTGCTTCGGTCCTTTCAGGGAACCGATAGATGCTGCCACTGCAGAATATGTATCTGTACCGGAAGAGGTAACTACATGATTCGTAAACGTAGAGTTATTACCGCCGCCGTGCTCTGCGTGAAGAACAAGGGCAATATCAAGCACCTTAGCTTCCAGATCTGTAAACTGTCCGTCCTCGCGAAGCATATACAGAATATTTTCGGAAAAAGTAAATTCCGGCTTCGGATTCTTAATCAGAAGATTTTCATCGTGTCTGAAATGGCGATAGGAATGATAAGAATAGACTGCGATCAACGGCAGCTTTGCAATCAACTGCAAAGACTGACGTAATGCATTCTCCACACCGGTTCCATCCGGATTATCATCGTATGTATATAAAGTCAGCACACACCTTTGCATGGCATTCATGAGATTCTCATTGGATGCTTTCATAACAACGTCACGAATAAAACGGTTATTAAGCGTCATCATCTCCGTAAGGATTCCCTTAAACATAGTAAACTGGCGTTCATTTGGAACACGTCCGAACAACAGTGTATAAATGGTCTCTTCAAAGCATTCCTTACGGTTTTCAAAGCTGTCAATCATGTCTGCAATATTGTATCCCTGATAATAAAGTTCACCGTCCGCCGGAATTTTACGTCCGTGCTCATAGGTATAACCCACAACATCTGAGATCTCCGTGAGACCTGTCAAAACACCTTTACCATTGGAATCACGAAGTCCGCGTTTTACATCATATTCCTGGTACAGGTTCTGATCAATACGTCCGGACGCCAGACAGTACTGGATCAATTCCTGGAAATCATTATTAAACTGCTCTCCAATTTTCAGTATCTCATCTCTAGCCATAGGTTTCTCCTCTCTTAATCCAGTTTTTCTCTGATTGCTTTAATAAATCCCTCACTGTTTAAAACAACCGGATTTTCCAGTGTAGTGATCAGCGCAAGGTCTTTTGTCATTTTGCCATCCTCAATTGTCTGAATGGTCGCTCTTTCCAGCTTATCAGCAAACTCCATCAGCTCCTTGTTTCCATCAAGCTCTCCCCGTTTGCGAAGTGCGCCGCTCCATGCGAAAATCGTAGCTACAGAGTTTGTGGAAGTTTCTTCCCCTTTCAGATACTTGTAATAGTGGCGCTGGACAGTTCCGTGAGCCGCTTCATATTCATAATATCCTTCCGGAGATACAAGAACAGACGTCATCATAGCAAGTGAGCCAAATGCGGAAGAAATCATATCGCTCATTACATCTCCGTCATAGTTCTTACATGCCCAGATATAACCGCCCTCAGACTTCATAACACGGGCAACTGCATCATCAATCAGTGTGTAGAAATACGTAATTCCTGCCTCTTCAAATTTTTCTTTATATTCTGCCTCAAAAATTTCCTGAAAAATATCTTTAAAGGTATGGTCATATTTTTTAGAGATCGTATCTTTTGTTGCAAACCATAAATCCTGCTTTGTATCAAGTGCATAACTGAAGCAGCTTCTTGCAAAACTCTCGATGGAATCATCAATATTATGCATTCCCTGTGCAACTCCCGGACCCTTGAAATCAAAGACCAGATTTCTTGTCTCAGTCCCGTCTTCTGCCGTATAGACAAGCTCTACCTTCCCTGCTCCCGGAATCTTCATTTCTGTATTTTTGTACACATCGCCATAAGCGTGTCTTGCAATCGTGATCGGTTTTTTCCAGTTCCTCACACAAGGCTCAATTCCTTTTACAACAATCGGTGTACGGAATACTGTTCCGTCAAGGATTGCACGAATTGTTCCGTTTGGGCTTTTCCACATTTCCTTCAGGTCATATTCCTCCATACGGGCTGCATTCGGTGTGATTGTTGCACACTTTACAGCAACGCCGTATTTTTTTGTAGCAAGCGCAGAGTCTATCGTTACCTGATCATCTGTTTCATTTCTGTGTTCCAGACCGAGATCATAATATTCTGTCTTTAAATCTATATAAGGAAGTAACAATTCATCCTTAATCATTTTCCAGAGAATTCTGGTCATCTCATCTCCATCCATCTCTACAAGGGGTGTCGTCATCTGAATTTTACTCATTTTCTTCCTCCTTAGGGGTTCTGCCCGGTCTGTGTTCAAGATTTGCAATCACATGTCTGATATGCTCGTCTGCCAGCTTTTCTGCCTGATCTGCATCTCTGTTTCGGATTGCCTCCAAAATTGCCTTATGTTCCCGCACAGATTCTTCTGCACGATTTTTTGCCTTCATGGAAGTGATTCTCGCCATTTTTACATAATGATGAAAAGAAGTAAGCATATGTTCCAGCATTCTGCTTCCGGACGCATGATACATAAGTTCATGGAAGCGTCCGTCCATATTTACCATTTGTTCTTCCTTGGAATGTTCCAGATGAAACTCTGACAAAAGCTGTACTTCTTCCATTTCTGCCAAATCCTCATCCTTTATATTCTCTGCTGCCAGACGCGCTGCCAGTCCCTCCAGCTTAGAACGCATCAGATAAATATCCCCGATATCTTTTTCTGAAATCCCGGTAACTCTGGCTCCGCGGTTGGGAATAATTTCTACCAGCCCCTCCAGTTCAAGCTGACGCAGCGCCTCACGAACCGGAGTTCTGCTCACTCCCAGCTTCGCTCCCAGGGTCGCTTCCTTTAATTCTGCTCCCTGCTCATAGACTCCGGTCAGGATATCTTCCCTGATTCTGGAAAATATCTGACTCCCCAGAGACTGCTCCTGATATTCCATAAGTTCCTCCGCTCTTTATCTTTATATTTTGTACTCTTGTATTTTTGTATGATTGTATACAATTATACAGTTTTTGTCAAGCAAAACTTTAGTGAGAAAAAGCATTTTTTAAGAAAACTCAAACAAAGGAGTGGAATAATATCTGTCTCCCGAATCCGGCAGAAGAACTACAATTGTTTTCCCCTTTTGTTCCGGACGACGCGCAACCTCGATTGCTGCCCATAATGCTGCGCCGGAGGAAATACCGACAAGGATCCCCTCTGTTTTTGCCAGAAGTCTTGCTCCCTCAAACGCATTCTCATCCGTAACGGTAAGTACCTCATCGTAAATCTCTCTGTTCAGAAGCTCCGGAATGAAATTCGCCCCGATTCCCTGTATCTTATGAGGCGCTGCTGCTCCTCCTGACAGGAGAGGTGACGAAGCCGGTTCCACTGCAGCAACCTTTATCTGCGGATTCTTTTCTTTGAGATATTCTCCGGTTCCGGTAATCGTTCCACCTGTTCCGACACAGGCGACAAAGAAATCCACCTGACCATTTGTGTCCTCCCAGATTTCCGGTCCGGTACTCTTTTGGTGCGCCAGAGCATTTGCAGGATTTTCAAATTGCCCGGGAATAAAACTGCCCGGAATTTCCCTGTGAAGCTCCTCCGCCTTTTCAATTGCACCGCTCATTCCCTTCGCCCCTTCTGTGAGCACAATCTCTGCTCCGTAGGCTTTCAGGATATTCTGCCTTTCCACACTCATCGTTTCCGGCATAACGAAAATTGCCCTGTATCCTTTTACTGCCGCAATGGAAGCAAGGCCAATTCCCGTGTTTCCTGAAGTCGGCTCAATAATTACAGCCCCCTCTTTCAGAATCCCCTTTTCTTCCGCGTCTTCAATCATACTCTTTGCAGCGCGGTCCTTTGTGCTTCCTGCAGGATTCAGATATTCAAGTTTCACCAGCAGCTTTGCCTGAAGCCCAAGCTTTTTTTCCAGATTTCCAGCCTCCATGAGAGGTGTTTTTCCGATAAGTTCCATCGCATTTTTATAAATCATATACTGCCTCCTTTTACATCAGTTCCAATTCCTCGCGTTTTAAACCAAGAAAAACCTTAGTTCCTTTTCCGGGTTCAGATTCTATGGAAATCTCATTACCCAGACGTTTCATAATTTTGGCGCAGAGGTAAAGACCGATTCCTGTGGATTTTCCCTCTCCCCTGCCATTATATCCGGTAAACCCTTTTTCAAATACTCTCGGAAGGTCAGATGACTGAATTCCGATTCCCGTATCTTCTACGACAAGGGTCTTTTCCTGTGATTTGTCCATATAAATAGAAATTTTTCCTTTTTTCGTGTACTTTAATGCATTTGACAAAAGCTGCCCAATTACAAATCCAAGCCATTTGCTGTCCGTAAGCACCTCTTCCCTTGTTTCTGAAAAATCAAGGCTGATTTTTTTTCCTATAAAAATGCGGGCATACTTGCGAACCTGCTCTCTCACAACTGTGTCAAGCTCTATACGCTCAAATTTCATATCTGCGGACATATCTTCTGCCCTTAAATATCCAAGAACCATTTCCACATACTGTTCAATCTTAAAAAGTTCTCCCAGTTCATCGCGGTTTTCCTCCGGTTCTTCCTGCAGCAGAAGGCGCATTGCGGCAATGGGCGTTTTAATCTGATGCGCCCACATGGTATAGTAGTCTGTGACTTCCTCATACATTTTAAGTTTTCCCGCCTCTGCGCTCATTCTCTTTCTGTTCAGTTCAAGAAGCATATTCTGATATATTTCTTCATTTCCATCCTCCGGCTCCGGCATCTCTTCCAGATCCACAGGTAAAATTGCCCGAAGCTGCACCAGTCGTCTCTTTTTGTTTCTGTATTGATAATATCCATAAAAAAGAAACAAAGCGATTACAATTGTGCAGAGTATCGCCCCATAAAGAAGCGGCTCCAGTGAAAGATCGTAAAGAAAACAAATCATCAGCAAAATGACTGCACAAATCCCCCCTGCAGCAAGAAACTTCCATATCTTCTGAAGATATTCCACCCATGTTTTTTTCAAACCATATACCCCATGCCTTTCTTTGTGACAATGAAATTTTTCAGTCCGATTCCCTCAAGTTTTTTGCGAAGTCTCGTCATATTTACTGTGAGAGTATTGTCATCCACAAAACTGTCATTTTCCCAGAGCTTCGTCATAATAGCATCTCTGGACACAGCTTTTCCGTTATGCTCAAAAAGAATCTGAAGAATTTTCAGTTCATTTCTTGTCAGCTCCAGGCTCTCATCTCCCACTGTCAGGTTTCCGCTTCCCAGATTAAGAACCGCCCCCTTATGTTCCAGTATATTGGACGCCTTGCCAAAGGAATAAGTTCTCCTGAGAATTGCCTGAACTTTAGCCACCAGTACTTCCAGATCAAAAGGCTTGGCTATGAAATCATCTGCGCCTCTCGCCATCGCCATAACCATATTCATATTGTCTGCTGCCGAAGAAACAAAAATCACAGGAACCTGAGAAATTTTTCTGATTTCTTCGCACCAGTGAAAACCATTAAAAAATGGAAGCTTCAGGTCAAGAAGCACAAGCTGTGGATCAATTTTTGCAAATTCTCCCAACACATTGGTAAAATCTTTCACTACCTCTACCTGATACCCCCAAGATTCCAGATGCTTCTTCATAAGTCCTGCTATCACTTCATCATCTTCTACAAGATAAATCCTATACATAAAATCCCTCCGGTTTAGCTCTCCAATTCATCCACTTTGTCAAATACAGTAAAACCATTATTTTTCAAAATACTTTCTGTCTCCTTTTGTATGTTCGTCGCTATTCCCAGCAATCTGTATTTTTCATTTTCTTTCCTATTATAACACCATCTAATACTTAGGAAAAGCGTTTTATCGCTTTACATCATTGAACTTACATTTTATAATAGAACCACTTAAACTATTTTTTCAGGAGGTTTTTCTCATGGTTATTGATTTTCATACACATATTTTTCCGGATAAGGTCGCAGCCAAAGCTATTCCTCATCTGGCTTCTATCATAAAACAGATTCCCAGCATGGACGGAACACTGGACGGGCTTCGCGCTTCTATGGAACAAAGCGGTGTTGACGTCAGCGTTGTCCTTCCTGTTGTCACTGCTCCCCATCAGTTCGATTCCATTCTCCGTTTTGCCTCTGCAGTAAATGAAAAATGGGCAGAAAATCCTGACACGAGAATCATTTCCTTTGCCGGCATCCATCCGGCTCATCCCGATTATAAAGGTCAGTTAAGACTTATCGCTTCCGAAGGCTTCAAAGGAATAAAAATACATCCCAATTATCAGGGAATGCACTTTAACGATATCCAATATAAAAGACTTGTCTACACAGCCTCAGAACTTGGACTTGCCGTCCTTACCCATGCCGGCTTTGATCCCGTGACACCAGATGAGGATTTCTGTTCTCCTGATATGATTCTGGACGTAGTGCAGGAAACCGCTCCTCCACGTCTTATACTTGCCCATATGGGAAGCAACACCAATTATGAGGAATCTCTGAAGAAACTCTGTGGTCAGAATGTCTATCTTGACACTGCATATTCCATTCTTCATATGGAAGAAGAACTTCTTACCCGGATGATACACAGTCATGGAGCTGATAAAGTTCTCTTTGCTACAGATACTCCCTGGGCAGACCAGAAAGCCTGCGTAGAAAAAATCCAAACTCTCCCAGGTCTGTCCGTGGAGGAGAAAAAACAAATCCTGTCCGGTAACGCACAATATCTTCTGGGCATCTGATAACCTTCGATTCAAAATACAGCAAAAATCGGTTGACATCAACGCGTTAATTGGTTATCATATACTTTATTAAGCCGACGCTTTAAAGTGTGAATTCGAAGGAGCGGGACACAGCAAAACGTCCCAAAGAAAGGTGATATTTATGCCACTTACTGATATTTTGGAAAAAAACTGCCGCTTGTACGGCGATGATGTCTGTCTTGTGGAGATTAATCCGGAAATGCCTGAGACAAGACGTGTAACCTGGAGAGAATATGAGCTGATTGAGCCTGTACGCGCTTCTTATTACAGACGGGAAATCACATGGAATGTTTTTAATGAAAAAGCTAATCGCTTCGCCAATCTCCTTCTGGAGCGTGGAGTTAAGAAAGGTGATAAGGTTGCTATTCTTCTGATGAACGGTCTGGAATGGCTTCCCATATATTTCGGTATTTTGAAGACAGGAGCTCTTGCCGTTCCCCTGAACTTCCGTTATTCTGCTGAAGAAATCCAATACTGTCTTGACCTGGCTGATGTTGATATTCTGGTATTCGGTCCGGAATTTATCGGCCGTGTGGAAGAGGTTGCAGATGAAATCGGCAAGCACCGTCTACTTTACTATGTAGGCGAAAACTGTCCCGGTTTTGCAGAAGATTACACCATGCATACAGCTAACTGTTCCAGCCAGTCACCAAAAATTGATATCAATGACGAGGATTATGCGGCGATTTACTTTTCTTCCGGAACTACCGGTTTCCCGAAGGCAATCCTGCATACCCATCAGGCGCTGCTGCATTCTGCCAAAGCAGAACAGCACCATCATCACCAGACAAAGAACGATGTTTTTCTCTGCATCCCGCCTCTTTACCATACAGGTGCCAAGATGCACTGGTTCGGAAGTCTTCTCACAGGAGGTAAGGCAGTTCTTCTGAAAGGTACAAATCCGGAATTTATTCTCCGCGCTGTATCTGAAGAAAAGTGTACCATTGTATGGCTGCTTGTCCCCTGGGCTCAGGATCTTCTTCTGGCTCTTGACAGAGGCGACATTAAACTTGATATGTATCAGCTTGACCAGTGGAGACTTATGCATATTGGTGCTCAACCTGTTCCTCAGAGCCTCATCAAACACTGGAAGGAATACTTCCCTCATCACCAGTACGATACCAATTACGGTTTAAGCGAATCCATAGGTCCGGGATGCGTCCATCTGGGCGTAGAAAACATCCATAAGGTAGGCGCTATCGGAAAAGCCGGTTACGGTTGGGAAACAAAAATCATCGACCCTCAGGGCAATCCTGTCAAACAGGGAGAAACCGGAGAACTGGCTGTGAAAGGCCCCGGCGTCATGGTCTGCTATTATAAAGATCCGAAGGCAACCTCTGAAGTTCTACACGACGGCTGGCTCTATACAGGAGATATGGCAATGGAGGATGAAGACGGATTTATCTTCCTTGTTGACCGTAAAAAAGACGTTATCATCAGCGGAGGCGAGAATATCTATCCTGTACAGATTGAAGATTTTCTCCGCACCAACGACAATATTCTGGATGTAGCTGTCATCGGACTTCCGGACAGACGTCTGGGTGAAATCTCCGCAGCTATTATCTCTCTGAAACCGGGATGCAGCTGCACAGAAGAGGATATCAATCTTTTCTGCAAAAAACTGCCCCGCTACAAACGCCCGCGCAAGATTTTCTTCGCAGACGTTCCCCGCAATCCTACGGGAAAAATCGAGAAGCCAAAACTTCGTGAAATGTACGGTGCTTCTCATCTGGTTGCAGAGCAGAACCAGTCATAATACGAAAACAGCATTTTCAGAAACCAAAAGAGTACCGTTTTCCTTTTACATGGAAAAATCCGGTACTCTTTTTTTATAATCTGTGCTTCGGTGCCTTTTCAAGATTGTGCCAGCGTTTTTTCTTTTAAAATCCTGTAGATTTCTTCTGTACTCTCCAAATCCTTTCCTGCAAGAACTACGGTAGTTCCCTTTACATCCATAACGACCGTTTCCTCACAGTCGGCATAGGTATAGCGGATATAGCTTCCGTATTCTTCATTTTTAAAGTGCCCCATGGAAAGTCTGAAACTTCCGAAACCATTGGTTCTGCTTCCTGCTTTTACACCTCTGACAATCTCCAGCTTTTCGATTTCTTCATAAGGAATCGTCCTGTCCGGCCAGTAAGAAGCCTCCACTGTGAACTCATTCTCTCCATACTTTATATGAATATTTCCGGTAAACAGTATAATTCCTACAAAAACAAATACAATTCCTGTAAAAATCATACTTCCGATCATTACTTTTCGGTTTCCCGCCTCTCTGGATGCTGCAGCTTCAGAATCTCCCTCTGCTGCTTTCGGAGCATCTTTCGCATAACATTTCGTATTTGACACATAAAGAAGTACAATTACATCCAAAAGAACCGCAGCGCCAAAAAATTTACCGAACCAAGAGGGCGCATTTTCCCCAAGTATGGAAAGCGCAGTCAGAAGAACGGTGATTACAAAGAATCCGGCGCCCATAACACGACAGAGCTTTTTTTCATCATATTTTGCCTTATCCGCCTTGCTTGAGGTATTATAGCCGGCAATCAGAAACGCCCCATGGCCGGATAAAAGCACCACAGACATTACAGCGCAGATAATTGTCAAAATCCACTCCATCATAAGACATCAGGCAGTCCTTTAAGCCCTGCCTTAAGCTCTTCATCTGTAGGAATATAATCCTTCATTTCTCCGTCATTGTATCTTGCATAGGCAAACATATCGAAATATCCCGTTCCTGTAAGACCGAATACAATCGTCTTTTCTTCGCCCGTTTCCTTACATTTCATCGCTTCATCGATTGCTACACGGATTGCATGAGAGCTTTCCGGAGCCGGAAGAATTCCTTCCACCTTCGCAAACATCTGTGCTGCCTCAAAAACAGAGGTCTGTTCTACTGAACGGGCTTCCATGAGACCGTCTGCATAGAGTTGGGAAACGACAGGGCTCATACCATGATAGCGAAGTCCGCCTGCATGACTTGCCGATGGAATGAAACCGCTGCCCAGAGTATACATTTTCGCCAGAGGTGTCACCATTCCGGTATCACAGTAATCATATGCAAATTTTCCTCTTGTCAGACTTGGACAGGACGCCGGTTCTACTGCAATAAACTGATAATCTCTTTCCCCACGGAGCTTTTCACCCATGAAAGGAGCAATAAGACCGCCAAGGTTGGAGCCGCCGCCTGCACAGCCGATAATCATATCCGGCACTACACCGTATTTATCAAGAGCAGCCTTTGTTTCCAGACCAATTACAGACTGGTGAAGCATAACCTGATTCAAAACACTTCCCAGCACATATCTGTATCCTTCATGGCTCGTAGCTGCCTCTACAGCCTCAGAAATCGCGCAGCCAAGACTTCCGCTTGTTCCCGGATGAGCTTCCAGAATCTTTCTTCCCACTTCTGTAGTCTCAGACGGTGAAGGAGTCACTTCTGCGCCATAGGTTCTCATCACCTCACGGCGGAAAGGTTTCTGCTCATAAGAGCATTTCACCATATATACGTGACAATCCATATCAAGATATGCGCACGCCATGGAAAGAGCAGTTCCCCACTGACCGGCTCCTGTTTCTGTCGTTACACCTTTCAGTCCCTGTTTCTTTGCATAATATGCCTGAGCAATGGCAGAATTAAGCTTATGACTGCCGCTTGTATTATTTCCTTCAAATTTATAATAAATTTTAGCCGGAGTGTCCATTTTCTTTTCCAGACAGTAAGCGCGAACCAGCGGAGACGGACGGTACATCTTATAAAAATCACGGATTTCCTGCGGAATTTCTATATATGGATTAGTGTCATCCAGTTCCTGCTGCACCAGCTCGTCACAGAACACAACTCCAAGTTCCTCTGCTGTCATTGGCTTCAGAGTCTGTGGATTCAAAAGAGGTGCCGGTTTGTTTTTCATATCTGCGCGGACATTATACCATTCCTTCGGCATCTCACTTTCTTCCAGATAAATTTTGTAAGGGATTTTTGTTGTCTCACTCATAATTTTCTCCTCTCTGACTTTCGCTGTGGAAAACATATCAGGGTATAAAAAAATACCCCTGTCTCCCACAATCAACGATTACTTGCAGGGACAAGAGTAAAACTCCTGCGGTGCCACCCGGCTTGGTATCTGATACCCACTCATCGCATACTTCCATATGCCCGATTTGATAACGGAGTCTGCACTCCGGCTTGCATACTGTTCTCTCAAAAAAGATACTTCTGCTCGCCCTCAGAAGCCCATTCCCCTATGTCTCTGACACTGCGTTCCCACCATCCGCAGTTCTCTGGACTCAGCGCTCCAAAGGGTACTCACTCTTCTTCAACGGTTTAATGATTTAGTTAGTTATAGCATATTATATGAGCACTTGTCAATATTATATATTAAATTCAGAATATTATTTTTACATCGTACAATTTAAGGGATTTCTTTTAGATTACGAAAAAACAGACTGCTGTACTTCTACAGCAGCCTGAGCTTTTATCGGAATCTTTTATTCTTCCTCATCCACATATTTCTGAATATTGGATGCGTTTACATATTTTTTCATCTTACCGCCGTCCATAATTACAAGGGTCGGCGCCTGCATAATGCCAAATTTCTTTGCCAGCTCCGGATTTTTCTCCGCATCAATGATTTCCAGTTCTTCCCCTTCCAGCATCTTCTTTGCCATCTTACAGTTCGGGCAGGTACTGGTTGTAAAAAGATATTTATGTGATTCTACAGGTTCAACTTTTACATCATCGTCAGTCATGGTTACCATCGTTGTATGAACCTTCTTAAGCTGGGAATGAGCAATATCATAAAGCGTACGGTTCTTATATTCCTGCGTCTTTCCGTCGTTCCAGTTCTGTACAGGTCTGTAATAGCCTGTGATACGGCTGTAAACCTCCGCTTTCTTTCCGCATTTCGGACAAGTGAAATATTCTCCTGTAATATATCCATGCTCCTGACATACAGAATAAGTAGGAGAAATAGTGTAATACGGAAGTCTGTAATTTTCTGCAATTTTGCGTACAAGAGACGCGGCAGCCTTCCAGTCAGGAAGTTTCTCGCCAATAAAGGCATGGAATACCGTACCTGAGGTATAAAGGGTCTGAAGCTCATCCTGAATATCCAGAGCATCAAAAATATCTGCCGTATATTCCACCGGAAGATGAGAGCTGTTTGTATAATATGGCGTATCTCCCTTACTTCCTGCTGTACGGATGTCCGGCCAGCGCTTCCTGTCATGTTTGGCAAGCCTGTAGGTGGTAGATTCCGCAGGAGTAGCCTCAAGATTGAAAAGCTCTCCCTCATACTCTTCCTGATAATCTGCAAGGCGCTCGCGCATATGTTCCAGAACCTCTTTGCTGAACTTCTGTGTAGCCTCGTCAGACATATCCCTTCCAAGCCAGCAGGCGTTTAATCCCACCTCGTTCATTCCAATCAGACCGATGGTGGAGAAATGATTGTTGAAGCTTCCCAGATATCTCTTTGTATATGGATACAGTCCCTCTTCAAGAAGCTTGCCGATAACCTCTCTCTTGATATGAAGAGAGCGGGCTGCAACATCCATCATATGATCCAGACGTCTGTAAAACTCCTCCGGTGTTCTGGAAAGGTAAGCAATTCTCGGCATATTGATGGTGACAACACCAACAGAGCCTGTACTCTCTCCGGAACCGAAGAAACCTCCGCTCTTCTTGCGCAGCTCGCGAAGATCAAGACGAAGACGGCAGCACATACTGCGAATGTCACTCGGCTTCATATCGCTGTTGATATAGTTGGAGAAGTACGGAGTGCCGTATTTCGCTGTCATCTCAAATAACAGACGATTATTCTCCGTATCAGACCAGTCAAATTCTTTTGTGATGGAGTAGGTAGGAATCGGATACTGGAAACCGCGTCCATTGGCGTCGCCTTCGATCATAGTCTCAATGAACGCCTTGTTGATCATATCCATCTCTTTTTTACAGTCTTTATATTTGAAATCCATATTTTTGCCGCCTACGATTGCTGGAAGCTCTGCAAGATCGTCCGGAACTGTCCAGTCCAGAGTGATATTGGAAAACGGAGCCTGCGTTCCCCAGCGGCTCGGTGTATTTACACCGTAAATAAAGGATTCAATGCATTTTTTAACCTCAGGGTAAGTAAGGCCGTCTGCTTTGACAAAAGGTGCCAGATAGGTGTCAAAGGAAGAAAAAGCCTGCGCTCCCGCCCACTCGTTCTGCATAATTCCAAGGAAATTTACCATCTGGTTGCAAAGTACGCTCAAATGTCTGGCAGGCGATGAGGTAATCTTGCCAGGAATACCTCCAAGCCCTTCCTGAATCAACTGCTTTAAGGACCATCCCGCACAATATCCTGTCAGCATGGAAAGGTCATGGATATGGATGTCTGCATTTCTGTGCGCTTCTGCAATCTCATTGTCATAAATCTCAGACAGCCAGTAATTCGCTGTCACTGCACCTGAATTGCTGAGAATCAGTCCTCCTACGGAATACGTTACTGTGGAATTCTCCTTCACACGCCAGTCTTCCACCTTCACATAGCTGTTCACGATTTCTTTATAATCAAGGATTGTAGATTTCATATTGCGGACTTTTTCTCTCTGTTTGCGGTAGAGGATGTATGCCTTGGCCACATCTGCATATCCGGCCTGAATGAGTACGTTCTCTACACTGTCCTGAATATCCTCTACTGTTACCTGTCCGTCTTTAATCTTATTCTGGAAATCGGCAGTTACACGAAGCCCCAGAAGGTCGATCATATCCTGGTTATAATTTTTATCCTTCGCCTGAAACGCCTTATTAATGGCAGACGTAATCTTCTCCATTTTAAAATCAGCAATCTCTCCGTCACGTTTTACTACCTGAAACATCTTTCTGCCTCCTCATACTGTTATCACAGCCTCTGATGCTCTGAGACTGTGATCAGTCACCCTTTTTTGCCCTGCCGGTTCATCTCTCCGGTCAGGCGCTGTACGTTTATTGTAGCAGACTGCCTTTCTTCCGTCAACACAAAACACCATATATTGTGTTTTTTTATATCAAGCACACTATATGGTGTTTACCATTTCTTTTATTCGGTTTACAATCTTATTTTATTTTCAATTGACTTTTCCGTAGATTTCCTTCGGAACCCTTGCTTTTACAGCAATTCCGGTGTCTGTATACTCTTCAGACAAAAGCTGTCCGAACTCACGGATCAACTGGATTTTACCTGCTTCGCTGTAGGGGAAAAGTCTCTCAATATAAATTTGTTCTTCACTCAGCAGCTTCTCAAGAAGAGCTTTCAGACTGTCAAGTCCCTCACCTGTTTTTGCAGAAATCTTCAGCGTATAGTCCGCTTTAAAATCGCGAAGCTGACTCGCCCCTTCAAGATCCTGTTTATTAAAAAGTGTGATGGTCTTTTTTCCCAAAACACCAAGCTCGCGGAGAGTCTCATACACAATATGCATCTGCGTTTCCACCTGAGGATTGGCAGCATCCACCACATGTATGATATAATCCGCATATTTCGCTTCTTCCAGCGTACTCTTAAAAGCCTCTACCAGATGATGAGGAAGCTTGCGGATAAAACCGACTGTATCCGTCAGGAGAATCTGCTGCCCGTCATCCAGATTCAAAGTTCTGGTCGTCGGGTCAAGGGTTGCAAAGAGTTTATTCTCAGATAAAACCTCAGACCCTGTCAGTTTATTTAACAGCGTAGATTTCCCTGCGTTCGTATAACCTACAATCGCCGCAGTCTTCATGGTTCCTCTGTCACGTCTGGCGCGAATAAGTTCTCTATGTTTCTCCACATGAGAAAGTTCTTCTTTCAGCGCAGAGATTCTTGTACGGATAAGACGTCTGTCGGATTCCAGCTTTTTTTCTCCCGGACCTCTGGTTCCAATTCCTCCTCCAAGACGGGAAAGAGATTCCCGAAGTCCTACCAGACGGGCAGAACGATAGCGAAGCTGCGCCAGCTCTACCTGAATCTTTCCTTCACTTGTCACTGCCCTTGCCGCGAAAATATCAAGAATCAGAAGGGTTCTGTCCATAACCTTACAGTCCAGCTCCCTTTCAAGATTGTTAAGCTGCGCAGGAGAAAGCTCGTCGTCACAGATAATTCCGGTAGCGTCAAGCGCCAGCACAAGAGCGCGAACCTCCTCGATTTTACCTTTTCCGATATAAGTTCCCGGGTGTATCGCCTCTCTGTTCTGGATTACCTTCCCCACAGTCACTGCGCCTGCAGTCTGCGCCAGCTCCTCCAGTTCATCCAGAGATTCCTTTGTATCTTCATTGTCGTTCACCTGGACTCCCACCAGGATTACACGTTCTTCCAGTTCATTGAAATATTCCATGAAAACTCCTTATTGCCTATCCTATACGGGTTTCTAAAAATGCCTTTTCCTTAGCTGCCGCCTTATCCTCCGGATATGTGGAAAGATAATCCTTTACTTTCTGCATGGCAGTGGTGAAATCCAGCTTCTTTTCATAGACAACGATTTCATTGAAAAGAAGGCTCTGCATCTCTTCTGTCTCAGCTACAGAAATTCCGCTCGCAATGTTGGCAAGGGCGCTGTCGTAGTCCCCTTCCGAAATATCACAAAGAGCAAGCCCATTATAGCCTCTGGCTGCTTTAGGCTCTTTGGAAACAAATTCCTGATACATGCTTCTTGCATTGGAAATATCCTTCTGCGCCATATATACCATTCCCAGAAGAAGAAGCGCTTCCGTATTCCCTTCATTGGATGCCTGAATCAGAGCTTCTCTGGCATTGTCATAATCATTCATATAATAATAAACTCTGCCCCTGTCACAGTAATCCTGCGCATCCTTCGGTTCTGATTCCAGAGCAGCTTCCAGATATCCTGTTCCGTCCGCTTCCATATCCCGTTCCAGATATACCTCGTAAATGCGGATTGCCATATCATAAGACGGATTTTCTTCATAGGCAGACTTAAAGTTTGAGGAGGCTTCGTCATAGGAATCCAGAGAAAGAGCCGCTTTTCCGGTGAGGAAATAAAGGTCTGCATCCATAGAATGCTCCTGAGAAAGCGTCTGGCAATCTGCCATGGCATTTCCGTAATCTTCCATTTTCATGTAAGCAGTAGCCCTGTAAGACAGCAGGTCTTTCTTTAATGATTTACCCAGCTTTTCACAATTCAGCGCACTGGTAAAATCCTCCACTGCCGCCTCGTAATTTCCCATGCGGAGATTGGCGATTCCTGCTCCTCTGTAAGAATGCGGAAGCTTTACTCCGTTTTCAATCGAAGCCTGATATCCCTGCAGAGCATACTCATAGCTTCCCTGTGTCAGGTCTTTTCCTGCCTGTTCATAAATTTTCTGTGCTTCCCCTCCGCAGCCCGCAAGAACAGAAGCTGTCAGGCAGACTGCGAGGAGAACTGCAGTTTTTCTATTTTTCATGTACTTCCTTTATATTGCAAAAAATCAGCGCCTATCCGACGATCAGACCTTCTGCTTCCATTACTTTCACTACTTTTGCTACCTTTTCATGGCAGATTTCATCTGTTCCGGCTTCTACCATCACACGAATCAGCGGTTCGGTACCGCTCTCTCGGACGAGGATACGGCCGTCGCCTCCCAGCTCATCGGAAACCTCCTGCACTACTTTCTGCACCTGAGGATTTTCACGTGCAGCAATCTTATCCTCTACTCTGACATTTCGCAGAAGCTGCGGATAGACAACCATTTCTTTTGCAAGATCACAAAGAGTCGCTTTCTTTTCCACACATGCTTCCATAAGCATAAGTGCAGTAAGAATACCGTCTCCTGTTGCCGAATACCTGCTGAAAATAATATGTCCGGACTGTTCTCCTCCGATACTGTAATTATTTTCCATCATATTCTCTGCCACATATTTATCTCCTACAAGTGTCTGCTCATAGTCGATTCCTTCTCTTTCCAGAGATTTATAAAGCCCAAGATTAGACATAATTGTTGTTACAACTGTATTTTTGTTCAATTTCCCCTGTTCTTTCAGGTATTTTCCACAGACATACATAATCTTGTCACCGTCAATGACATTTCCCCTGTGGTCTACTGCAATACAGCGGTCTGCATCGCCGTCAAAGGCAAAACCGATATCCAGACCGTTTTCTACCACATATCTCTGTAAAACCTCAATATGAGTTGAACCGCAACCGGTATTGATGTTTGTGCCGTCCGGCTCATTGTTAATCACATATGTTTTGGCACGAAGAGCTTCAAAAACACTCTTTGCAATGGCAGACGAACTTCCGTTAGCACAATCCAGTCCAACCTTGATATTCTTGAAATCACGGGATGGAATTGAAATAAGATAGCCGATATAACGGTTACGTCCTGACGCAAAATCAATAGTCCGTCCGATATCCTCCATTGTCGCAAGAGGAAGTTCTTCGATTTCTCCATCCAGATATGCTTCAATCCTTGCTTCAATCTCAGCTTCAATCTTCTGACCATTTCCGTTAAGGAGCTTGATTCCGTTATCATGGAACGGATTATGGCTTGCAGAAATCATAATACCGCAGTCAAAGTCCTCTGTACGAACTGCAAAGGATACACTTGGCGTTGTTGTCACATGAAGAAGATATGCATCCGCTCCTGAAGCTGTCAAACCGGCAACAAGGGCATATTCGAACATGTAACTGCTTCTTCGCGTATCCTTTCCGATTACAATCTTTGCCTTATGGTCACGTCCGTAGTACCACCCTACATAGCGTCCCACCTTGAATGCATGGTCAACTGTAAGTTTCACATTTGCTTCTCCTCGAAAACCGTCAGTTCCAAAATATTTTCCCATAATAATTCTCCTCCTGAATTATGGATTTCAATCCTTTCGAATCATTTATAAAGATTTACCGGATACATACCGTGGAGCATTAGATTCTTAAAAGCTTCTATGACCACTGCCTTATCCTCCTGATAAGTCACTCCGAACCAGGTATCTTTCGTATCCAGTACATCCACCTGCGCGCTGCCTGATCTGATGAGACGGTCAATCAGTTCCGGAAGAAGATATTCTTTCTTGATATCCTGAGGTTCCAGCCCTTCAAGGAATTCAACAAACCCTTTCTCCAGTGCTTCCATAAATACAGGCGTCAGCCCCCACATATTCATGGATACAAGGCTCTTTACATCAAGCTCATCTATTGTACCGTCCGCATTTTTCACGCCGGCGCCGGTTTCTGTCTTGATAATATCATGTGTCTCTGTTACACCTGTAAGCGCCCCATTCTCAATATGACAAATTCCTCTCGTAACGCTTCCATTATCACTTAAAGTATTTTTCAGACGGAAGCCAGCCATACAAATATGAAGCTTTCCATCGTCAGGCTGCTCACTTACAAGATACTCATGAACCTTTCTGTACGCTTCTTTTCCGTAATAATCATCTGCATTGATAACGATAAACGGCTCATTCAGAACTTTTTTTGCTGCAAGAACTGCCTGACCTGTTCCCCACGGCTTGGTACGGTCTTCCGGCTTTTCGAAGCCGTCCGGAAGATCCTCCAACTCCTGGAATACATATTCTACTTCTGTAATTTTTTCGATTCTTTCTCCAATGACATGACGGAATTCCTTTTCCAGATCCTTACGGATAATAAAAACCACTTTATTAAATCCGGCCTCCAACGCGTCATGGATGGAATACTCCATGATCACCTCACCGTTAGGTCCTACCGGTGCAAGCTGTTTAATTCCTTTCCCAAAACGGCTTCCGATTCCTGCCGCCATGATCACAAGTGCTGTTTTCTGCATAACGTCTCCTCCCTGGTCACACGTGTACGCCTTATTCTTCGTCCTGTAAGTTACTTAATTTTGCAGCCTGATCTGCCGCAATCAGACTGTCTATGATTTCATCCAGATCACCGTTTAAAATATTTTCCAGTCTGTGAATCGTCAGCTTAATACGGTGGTCTGTGACGCGTCCCTGAGGGAAATTGTAGGTTCTGATTTTTTCGGAACGGTCTCCTGTTCCAATCTGGCTTCGTCTCGCCTCTGCTTCCGCATCATGCTGTTTCGCCAGTTCCATTTCATAGAGACGGGAACGAAGAACCTTTAATGCCTTGTCTTTATTTTTCAGCTGAGATTTTTCATCCTGGCAGGAAATAACGATTCCTGTCGGAATATGAGTCAGTCTAACTGCAGAGTCTGTTGTATTAACGCACTGCCCTCCGTTTCCGGATGCACGGAATACATCGAATTTACAATCATTCATGTCGAGATGGAAATCAATTTCCTCTGCCTCCGGCATAATAGCAACTGTACAGGTAGAGGTATGGATTCTTCCGCCGGATTCTGTTTCCGGAACACGCTGTACGCGGTGTACTCCGCTCTCGTATTTCAGACGGGAATAGGCTCCTGCTCCGTTGATCATAAAAGTTACTTCCTTAAAACCGCCGATTCCATTCTCATTTAAACTCATCATCTCAGTCTTCCAACGGCGGGATTCTGCATATTTCACATACATACGGTAAATCTCTGCTGCAAAAAGAGCAGCCTCATCACCGCCTGCACCGCCACGGATTTCCACAATAACATTTTTGCTGTCATTGGGATCTTTCGGAAGAAGAAGGATTTTGAGTTCATGCTCCAGCTCTTCCACTCGCTTCTTTGCATCGGAAAGCTCTTCCTTGAGCATTTCTCTCATATCCTCATCTTTCTCATCCTCCAGCATGGAAAGACTGTCCTGAATTGTCTCTTTATTTTTTTTATATTCACGATAAGCATCTACGATTGGCTGCAGATCACTCTGTTCTTTCATAAGTTTCTGGAAGCGCACCTGATTATCTGTGACACCCGGTTCTCCGAGTTCATTCAGGACTTCCTCAAATCGAATGAGCAAATCATCTAATTTGTCAAACATGCATTTCCTCCTGTTATCCTACTTTCTGTCCCAGAACCACACGGTCAAGCCCGCACAGGTCCTGTACGATTCCCGTATTAATAAATCCTGCTTTGTGCAAAAGCTCCTGAACCACTTTCCCCTGATCAAAACCGATCTCATACATCAGCCATCCTCCGGACTTCAGGAATTCCCCCGCACGAGCGGTAATTTCCCGATAAAAATAAAGTCCGTCCTCGAAACCGTCCAGGGCCATGCGAGGATCGTGAAATTTTACTTCCTCCATCAAATCCTCAATATCGGCAGTCCTGATATACGGTGGGTTTGAAATAAGAATATCATATTCCCCTGAGCTTTTTCCATCTTTTTTGCTAAAATATTCGTTAGAAAACAGATTGCTTTTCAAAAAAACGGTTCTGTCTTCCACTCCAAGACTGCGTGCATTTCTCTTTGCCACTTTAAGCGCTTCCTCAGAAAGATCTGCCCCTGCTCCTGTTCCGTCTTTCTTTTCCATAAGAAGGCTCAAAAGAATACAGCCGCTTCCCGTACACATATCAAGGATTTTCGGATGTTCCCTGTTTTTTAAGACGTTTAGCGCTGACTCCACAAGAGTTTCCGTATCTTGTCTCGGAATGAGTACATGCTCATTTACGTAAAATTCATATCCCATAAAAAAAGCCTGATGCGTCAGATGCTGCAGAGGAATATGTAATGCTCTTTCCCTCACCAGCTTCCGATAGGTTTCTGCCACTTCTTTTTTTACAGTTTCTTCCCTGTGGGCAAAATAATACGCACGGCTTCTTCCTGTTGTATATTCCAAGAGGAGCCAGGCATCAAGCCCAGCTTCCTCTATTCCTGCTTTTTCCAGAAATTCTTTTCCCTCTTCCAGCAATATCTGCAGGCTATCCATCATTCCTGACTCTCCTCTTCGCTTTCTGCCGGAATGTCTTTCCCGAATTCCTCTTTCAAATAAGCTCTCCAGTCAAAAACTGCTTCAATCGCCTTAATCGCAACCTCCACCATGTCAGGAGTCGGTTCGATTGTTGTCAGTTTCTGCATGGCAAGACCAGGTTTACTTAAAATATCCGCAATCTTACTGTCTGTTCTTCCAGCCCACTGAATTAATTCGAAAGAAATGCCAGCAACTACCGGTACCATAAGAAGTCTTCCAAATAAGCGTACCCAATAAAAAGGTACCAGAACAAAAATAAAATGAAGGAAAATACTCACAAGCATTACCAGAAACAGAAAGCTTGTTCCGCATCTCTTATGCTGTCGTGAACTTGCCATAACATTCTCCACTGTGAGCGGCAGACCATGCTCCACACAATTGATACATTTATGCTCTGCTCCGTGATACATAAACGTTCTCTGAATGTCCTTCATTCTGGAGATAGCAAGCATATACCCCATGAAAAGAGCCAGTTTCACAAAAGCCTCCACAATCGTAATCACAATTTCAGATGCACCGGCTTTTTTGCAGAGACTTGCAAGTGCATAAGGAAGGAGCATAAATGCTGCCACGGAGATGATAATGGAAAACGCTACTGTCACATAGAGCAGCCATTTAAACTGCCTGTCCTCTTTTGCCTTCTGTGCAGTTCGTTCCTCCTCTGTCAAAGCGGCTTTCTTCGCTGCTTCCTCCTCATCCTCTTCTTCTCCGGCAATTTCAGCAGAATACATCAGGCATTTAGTCCCCACAACCAGTGAATCCACAAAGCTTGCAACACCGCGGACAAGGGGTTTCTTCCAAAACGGAGACTTCCCGAAAGTACATTTATAATCCTCTACTTTTAATTCAATTTCTTTATCCGGCCGGCGCACAGCAATAGAATATTTATCTTTATGGCGCATCATAATGCCTTCCATAACTGCCTGCCCGCCAATGTTTGATGATTTCATTTCTTTTTCTCCTAAAACACGCCCTTATACCAAGAAAGGTTGAGATTTCCCAACCTCAACCTGTTCTCATACATTGCTATATTCGTTATAAAATTATTTGTTCAGGCCGTATTTCTTGTTGAACTTATCGATACGTCCACGAGCCTGAGCAGCTTTCTGCTGTCCTGTGTAGAACGGATGGCATTTGGAGCAGATTTCTACGTGAATGTCAGATTTAGTAGAACCTGTTACGAATGTGTTACCGCAGTTGCAGGTTACAGTTGCCTGATAATAATTTGGATGGATTCCTTCTCTCATGATTTTCACCTCTCTATAGTTATTTCTATTTTTTATTCTTTATTCGTATTCTATTGACGAATCTTTATTAAACAGCTTTCTGATTATAACATAGGCTTCTTATAATTGCAAGATGTTTTATGATTTTCTTCTATAAAATTAACTCCTGACGGAAAATCAAAACCATTTTTGTTTCTTCACTGTCTGCACAAATTCTTCATTGTCCTTTGTGTGGGCAAACATATTTAGAATCTGTTCTACTGCATCCTCTGATTTCATTCCATTCAATGCCTTACGCATCAGATAAACCGCTTCCTGTTCTTCCTGAGAAAGAAGAAGATCCTCTCGCCTTGTTCCTGACTTCTGAATGTCAATAGCAGGAAATACTCGTTTTTCCTGAAGTTTACGATCCAGAACCAGCTCCATATTTCCTGTTCCCTTGAACTCTTCATAGATAACATCGTCCATCTTACTTCCCGTATCAACCAGCGCCGTAGCAAGAATCGTCAGGCTTCCGCCCTCCCTCATGTTTCTGGCAGCGCCAAAAAATCTTTTCGGTGAATGGAGTGCAGCCGGATCAAGACCTCCGGAAAGAGTTCTTCCGCTTGGAGGAATAATCAGGTTGTAGGCGCGGGCAAGTCTGGTAATAGAGTCCAGAAGAATAACAACATCCTTCTTATGCTCAACAAGACGGCGAGCGCGTTCAATAACCATCTCAGAAACACGCTTGTGATGTTCCGGAGTCTCATCAAAGGTAGAATAAATAACTTCCACATTCTCTCCTCTGATCGCCTCTTTAATATCTGTAACCTCCTCCGGGCGCTCATCAATGAGAAGGATAATAAGATGCATGTCTGAATTATTCTTCAGAATAGATTTCGCAACATCCTTAAGAAGAGTTGTCTTACCTGCCTTCGGCGGGGAAACAATCATTCCTCTCTGCCCCTTTCCAATAGGGCTGATGAGGTCTACAATTCTCATAGCGGTTGTTCCGCCTGTACGTTCCATTTTCAGTCTCTCATTTGGAAAGATCGGAGTCATATCCTCGAAATTATAGCGCTTCTGTCCCACACTGGGATGGAATCCATTGATAGAACTTACATATAAAAGCGCGCTGAATTTCTCCCCCTGCGTCTTAATCCTGATATTTCCCTGAAGGATATCTCCTGTCTTTAAATTAAATCTGCGAATCTGGGACGGAGAAACATAAATATCATTCTCTCCCGGCATATAGTTTGCACAGCGGATGAAACCGTATCCATCAGGCAGAACTTCCAAAATTCCGTTCGCCCTCTCTCCACTGTCAAGCTGCGCCATCTCTGCAGCCTGATTTTTCTCCTGTACTCTGTCTTCGCCGTCATAGACCAGAGTCTCAGCTCCGGTATAATTTCTCACTTCACTGCCATAGGAACGGCTCTCGTTATTCCCGTAGCTTCGGTTACTGCCACTGTAGCTGCGGTTATAGCTGCTGTATGTACGCATCGGCGGTCTGCTCTGATTCGTTTCATGTATCCTCTTCGGAGCTTTCTCCTCATCTTTCTCATCTGCTGAAAATTCCGATTTCTGTACTTCTTCCTGTACTTCAGCCACTTTCTCCTGTTCTTCCCGAGCATCTTCTTCCAGCATACGCTCAATAAGCGCCGGTTTCCTCAGCGTCGAGATTCCTTTTAACCCTCTTGCCTTCGCCAGTTCCTTTAAAGAGACCAGCGATAATGATTCATATCTCTCTCTCATCATATAATCAACCTCTGCTTCTATATCAAACTTATAATTTCTCTTTTAATTATGGTTTCTTTAAATTTTGTGTATCGGGATAAACCGTCTGAAGCGACATGAATATAAGAAAACTTGTCTTTATTATAGTAACATATCCCTACAGTTCTGTCCACGTTCTATTATACACAGATGCAGATTTTTTTTGCAAGAATTTCTTATCGACATTTTTTTCACCACTTACCCATTGCCAAAATGTAAAAACCGGGGCGTCCTCCGACGTCCCGGTTTCCAGCTCTTTTAATGTACGATATTTCCCAGAAATGTATAAGAAACAATATACATGATAACCGTCGCCATTATGATTCCTCCCAGAATGGCAACAGAAGATTTTTTAATATCAATTTCCAGAAGTGAGGCAATCAGAGAACCTGTCCATGCCCCTGTTCCCGGAAGCGGAATTCCCACGAAAAGCAGAAGTCCCCAGAACTCATAGCGTTTGATCTTGTCGCTTTTTCCCATCGCACGATCCTCAAGTTTCGTGATCAGTCCGCAGAAAAGACGTGTCTTTTTCAACCATTTAAAAATCTGCCGGATAAACAGAAGAATAAATGGAATTGGAATAATATTTCCCACAATACATATAGGGATTGCTGTTGCTGCCGGAATCTTCAGAAGACTTGCCGCAAGAAGCCCTCCTCGCAGCTCCAGAATTGGAATCATGGAAATGAGAAAGACTGCTCCCTCCGGTGAAATAAACTGTGAAAGGTTTTCTGTAAACCACTGTACTAATACTTCCATCTTTACTCCTTATTTCAAATATTTTTCAAAACTTCAATTAGTTTCTCCATCTCAGCTTCTGTACAGATGATAATTCTGAGATGGTTGTCAATACGCTCTTTATAAAATAGCGCACATAAATGTGTTCTCCCCTGAAATACGTTTCATTTCTTACAGTCTCCACTCCTGCAAGAATAGATGTACGGTTCGTCTGCACGACTAAGAGGTTATCATATTTCCCAATTAAAGGCAATGCTGTTTTTGCTCCGAAGTCCATCTCTCCCAAACTCATTCTATATATATTTCTGTTTCTCTCACACAGTGATTCTTTATGTTTCCAACCAGAATCTGTAAAGCTTCTATTACTCTGGGACGTATATCTCCGCCGATAAGTATCAACATAATATCGTCTCCTACCTCCAGATGCCCTTCGTTAAGCCAAGCGCGGACATAATGGATTCCCGGTAAGCTGCGCGCTTCCTCCACTGCTTTTTCAACCTTATCCCTGTCATAAGCAAAGTCCATCCCTGTCACAGGCTGCGTATTTTCCTCTCCCATCCGTACTTTTGCTTTCGCAGTACCGCGAACCACACCATTATGAAAAAGATACATTCCGCATTCTTGAAAATCTTTATCTTTTTTTGCTTCTCTCAGCCATTCATCCATCGATGGGACACACTTTTTTTCTGTCATAATCTTCTCCTCATCTCAACTTTTACAGTTCCGAAAAAACTTTTTTCCACTATATCATTTCGTTTTTTCTCCGTCAATAGAATGGCTCACTTTTATCCTGTTCTCTCTGCAAAAGCATATTCAAAACAGAATATATTTTATGTTTTGTATACGCAATTCTATTGTCACAGTTGCAAATTCATGCTATAATATTCATACTTTATAACTTGATAATGAAAATTTATACATTTTTAAGGAGGAAAAGAAATGAAAAACCCCAAAACAGTTGGCTTATTCATGGCTGCCGCAATGCTGGCATCATCTGCGCTTCCTGTATACGCTGAGGAAGAGGCAAAGAGTGTAGATCTGACCATCTTATATGAAGAAGATGAAAGCATGATCAATAACTATTCCTTACTTGCCGTGAACCCGGATGCACCTTTCGTTGATGCGGACGGCAAAGAAGTAACAGACGTTGCACTTAATACGGCAGGCGCTGACGCGCTTATTAACTGGATGATCAGCGACGAAGCAAAAGAACTGACCAAGAACTTTGGTTTCGAAGATTACGGTGAATATCTTTTCTATCTCACAGAAGACGGTCCTTCTTCCACAGCAGAAATTCCGGAAGCTACAGACGAGACGAAAACCATTCGTATGTCCACTACCACCTCTGTAAACGATTCCGGTCTTTTAAACTACCTTCTTCCTGAATTTGAAGAAAAATACGGCTACGAAGTAGAAGTTTTCTCCGCAGGTACCGGTAAAGCCATTGCAAACGCACAGTCCGGCAATGCAGACCTGATTCTTGTTCACTCCAAATCTCAGGAGGAAGAATTCGTAAACGCAGGATTTGCCCGTGTTCTCGACGGCCAGGAAACTGAACGTCTCACTTATATGTACAATTACTTCGTATTATGCGGACCGTCCGCTGACCCTGCAAAAGCAAAAGATGCTGCTACTGTAAAAGATGCTTTCGCAGCTATCGCAGAAGGAGAATTCCCATTCGTGTCCCGCGGCGACAACTCCGGAACTCATACAAAAGAGCTTTCCCTGTGGCCGGAAGATCTGGGAATCACTGCTGAAGCAGAAAGCGTAAAGGATTACAGCTGGTATACCTCCTCTAACGCAGGTATGGGCGTTTGCCTTACAATGGCGGAAGAAACAGGAGCTTATATCCTTTCTGACAAAGCTACTTTCTTAACCTTCCAGGCAAATAACGGCGTCATGGAATAACACTTTCTTCTGTAACTGTTCACAAATAATTTAAAGAAAAAACGCAGCCAGACATTTTGTCTGGCTGTTGTTGAAATAATCCGGAAACGCTCCGGCGTTATTACTGCGGACACAGGAATCGGGTTTAATTATGAAAACTGCATTCATTCAGGCTTTACAGCTTTTATTATCCGGAGACGATGAATTGATGAATATTATCTCCGTAACTCTGCGAATGGGACTTACCAGTTCCGTTTTTGCCCTGCTTCTGGGCGCTCCTTTGGGCACACTTCTGGGAAGCAGTGTTTTTCGGGGCAAAAACATCCTTGTTACCATAAACCGTACTATGATGAGCCTTCCGCCCGTTGTCTGCGGTCTGATCTGCTATCTGCTATTCTGCGGAGTCGGACCTTTGCGGCATCTTCGTCTTTTGTATACAGTACAGGGTATGGTAATCGCCCAGATTATCCTCATTACCCCACTTATCATCGGAAATGTGGAGACCTATGTTTCCACCATAGCGCCGGGTATACGGGAAACTACCCAGGGACTTCGTCTTGGCAAAATGAAGCTCCTCTTCCTTCTCGTCAACGAAAGCCGCCATCAGTTCCTTGCCACTTATCTTTTCGGGCTTGGACGGGCTTTCGCCGAGGTTGGCGCAATTTCCATGGTAGGAGGCGCTATTGCATATAAAACAAATGTTATGACAACTGCGATTATGAATTACACAAATATGGGAAATTTCGTTATTGCCCTCTCTCTGGGTTATATTCTTCTTGGAATTTCCCTGATTCTCAATGTTCTGGGAATCCTGCTGCAAAGGAGGTTTAAATGATTACCGTTTCCCCTTTTACAAAAAGCTATCACGGAAGAACTGTACTGAATTTTCCTGCGTTCTCTTTTGAGCCTTCTCACATTTACGCAGTCATAGGCAGCAATGGTTCCGGTAAATCCACTTTTGCAAGGGTACTCGCAGGGATTGAAAAAGCGGATTCTGCCACAAGACCTTTGTCTTCCTCCGTAAATATCGGCTATCTTCCGCAGAAACCCTACGCCTTTCACATGACTCTGCGCAAAAACATCCTTCTCAATAAAGAGAAAAACTCCTCTGGCAACGAAACCAGAGCAGAAGAATTAATCCGCGCTTTCGAGCTGACTGCTCTGGCAGAAAAAAACGGCTCCAGTCTGTCAGGCGGAGAAACTGCACGAATGGCTCTGGCGCGCTTAATGATGAAAGAATATTCCCTTTTGATTCTGGATGAGCCAACAGCCGCCATAGATATGAATAATACCCTGCGCGCAGAACAGGTCATTCGTGAATATACCCACAGAACGAAAGCCTCAGTCCTGCTCATCACTCACAGTCTTAAACAGGCGCTGCGCCTCTCCGATACTGTTCTCTATCTTGAAAACGGAAATCTTATCGAGCAGGGCGGCACAGCCTCAGTCCTAAATGAACCTTCTACTGTGGAGCTTCGCAGGTTCCTTGATTTTTACAGTCTTGATTAAAAAATCCCCCTGTCCGTCTTCATCAACAGTCGGTCAGGGGGATTTCTTTACAACGGAAGTGTCTCCCACTCCCCATTTAATAAATCCGCAAATAAGAGCTGACCATTCAGCTCACTTTCTTTATTCAGAAGGTGTTTTACTGCTTCTGCGATCTGGATGGAGGCACAGGCAGACACCACAAAGGACAGACTTGCCTTATCTTCCGGGAGCGTGTCTTTCGGATAAAGAAGCTGTAATTTCTGCACAGCCTTTTGGGGAGAAAAGACACTGACCTGCAAATTCCAGCCTCGGACAGCGCCGTAAATCATTGGAATTTTTAAGGCTTCGCAGACTCTTGCCATATCTCTGCGCGCAGCTATGTTATCCACCGCGTCAATGAGCAAATCCTGATTTTTTCCCCATTCCAGCCCCTTTTCCACTGTAAAAGCTTCTTCGTAACAGGTAATTTCCACTTCCGGATTTATGCTTCTGACAGCCTCTGCCGCTGCCCTGACTTTCTTTTGCCCAAGAGTCAGTTCTGTTGCAAACATCTGTCTGTTTAGATTCGATTCCTCAAAAACATCCGGGTCTGCAACTGCGATATGGCCAACGCCGATTCTCGCAAGATACATTACAAGATTCCCTCCAAGACCGCCGCAGCCGACAATTAGGACACGGCTGTTCTTTAATCTCTCCTGCTCTTTTGGCGTAATCGCTCCCATATTTCTGCTGTATCTCATATCAGCCGCCTCCCACCGGAGGAAAAACAGCAAGGACATCCCCCTGCTTTCACCTCTGTATCAGGTTTCGAATGGAAACCGTTAATAAGAAAAATCGCCACATCCTCCTCCGAAATCCGAAGATGCGCCAGAATCTCTGAACCTGTATGAAAATCAGCAGAGGAAAGATATAAAATCTTTCCCCTGTCTTTTCTCAAGGTCGCAAACAAACGTACCTCAATCATATATTTCTCCTGTTATTTACCAACGCATTCGTCAAGTCCCAGTCTCTTTAATGTCTCATCTGTCGGGAAAGCATCTACCCAGCCGCGGGCTTCATAATACTGCGGAAGCGTAATCTTAATCTGGGAAACCTGTCCCTTGGAAGGTCCGTTTACAATCGGTTCTTCTGTAAGACGTTTCGGAAGTCTGTCATCCTCAGGCTTCATTCCTGCAGCTTTATTAAACATACGCTCAATGTTATAAATTCTCTCGCCGACTACAAGAAGCTCTTCCGGTGTGTATTCTGTACCTGTTGCCGCATTAAGAAGCGCTGCGTACTGCGGTGCGCCAAGAGCAAAGGAAGTAAACAGACAGTTGCCCATAGAGTCAATGACTGCTGTGAGATCCTGGAAAATTTTTGCCCAGGTAGCCTTATCGTCAATTGATGTTCTGTCAAGCTGTTCCGGAAGTCCAAGAACCTCAGGGCTTATCATATATCCGCGAACATGGCAGCCGCCGCGGTTGGAAGTTGCATAAGTAATACCGATACCCTGAATACCACGTGCATCGTATGCCGGCATTTCCTGTTTCTTTACGCTCATGGAAATTTCCGGATGTCCGTAGTGCTCGCAGAGCCGTGCAGAACCGGAGCTCATCAGCCATGCAAGAGGAGATTCCGGATTACCCATGCGTTTCGTCCACTCAACAATGGCTTCTGTAGAACCCCATTTCAGCGGAACGCCATCACACTCTTCTTCTTTAATATAACCTTTATCATATAATTCCATAGCTGCCGCAATGGTACATGGAGTGGAAATCGCATCCAGACCGTACTCATTACACCACATATTCGCTTCGTCAATAGCATTGAGGTCGTTATTGTCACAGTTTCCGCCGTATGCCCACAGTGGCTCATACTCCGGTCCTCCCACAACCTTGCCGTTTACATTAACGATACGTCCGCAGGCAATCGGACAGCGGTGACATGCGCCTGCTTTTACCAGATATGTATCCGCAAGAGTCTCGCCTGAGGTATCGTCTGCTTTTTCATAATAGGATTCCTGCCAGTTCTTTGTCGGGAAAGAGCCTGTATTGTTGATGATATTTACAAGAACAGCTGTACCGTAAGCACGGAGACCTTCTCCTGTAACGCCGTTTGCTCTCAGGATTGAGAGGCATTCTTTATTCGCTGCTTTCAGAGCATCCATATCGTAAATAATGTCTTCCAGATTGCTTCTGGACGGTTTCACAACGATAGCTTTCAGCTTCTTGCTTCCCATGACAGCGCCTACGCCGCTTCGTCCTGCTGCACGGTCCTTGTCATTCATAATCGCCGCAAGAAGAACCTGTTTCTCTCCTGCAACACCAATGCTTAATACAGAAGCCTTATCTCCGTGAACTTTTTTCAGTTCCTCATCAAGAGCCTCGGACATCATGCCAAGGTACTGCTCTGCATTCAAAAGCTCAATCTTATCATCCTCGATATTAATGTAAGTCCACTCAGGAGCTTCTCCTTCTACGATGAGGGCATCCCAGCCTGCATATTTAAGCTTCGCACCCCAGATACCACCAGAGTTTGAGCAGGCAATCATACCTGTAAGAGGAGACTTGGTACAAACCATATAACGTCCTGAGGACGGACTTGTTGTACCTGTCATCGGTCCTGTAATATAAATCAGTTTATTGTCTGCTGATAACGGGTCTACCGTTGCCACACCTTCATCGTACAGCATCTTCGTTCCCAGACCACGACCTCCGATAAATTTCTTCGCAAGCTCCATGTCCAGTTTTTCAACCTTAATCTCACCTGTTGTAAGATTGATTCTCGCCATTTTCTCATAATAACTGTTTGCCATAATCATCCCTCCCGGAAATCCGCTCAGAAATGCCCCTGCTTTTTACAAATTGCACATTATAATGCAGGAGTATTTCTGTAACATTATATATTTATCACATTTTATTTGTATTTCTATCATTATTTTAGTATGAATTTGTGCGAAACTCAACCAAAATTCGTTTTTTTATAGCACAATTGTACGAAATGGTATATAATGAGTTATACTTGTACGAAAGGAGGAAAACACATGGATACTTCCAACACCTTATCTGCTGTTGAAGTAGCCAAACTTCTTCATGTAAGCAAAAATACGGTCTATGAAATGATACGCCGCGGCGAGCTGAATCATTTCAAAGTAGGACGAAAAATACGTTTTACCCAGGAAGATATAAACAGCTACATCGCCCGTTCCCGCCACGAAAAACAGACTGCTCCGCCCAAAATCGTCACAGCCCAGAGCAGTCTTTTAAACGGGACCGTCTCACATGAGCCGGAATTTATTTTAAGCGGTCAGGATGTCATCCTTGATATTCTTTCCAACTATTTACGACAGTACGGTATCCGTGCGCTCCGCGCTTATGTGGGAAGCTTCGAGAGTATTTTATCTCTCTATCAGGATAATGTGCAGGTGGCAACCTCCCATCTCTGGGACAGTGATTCTGAAGATTATAACCTCCCCTATGTCCGTCGTCTGATGCCCGGAACCCACGCTGTACTTGTCAATCTCAGCTACCGTATGCAGGGTTTTTATGTGCAGAAAGGAAATCCGAAGCAGCTTCACGACTGGACAGACCTGATAAGACCTGACGTCACTTTTTTAAACAGGCGTAAAGGCTCCGGCTCCCGTATTCTTCTGGATGAGAAGCTTATGAAGCTGAAAATTCCTTCTTCCGCAATTAACGGATATCAGACGGAAATCGGCTCTCACCTCACTCTTGCCAACGCCATCTCTCAGGGACAGGCAGATGTGGGACTGGGAACAGGACGGGTAACCCGTCAGATTGAAAATCTCGATTTCATTCCTCTGCAGGAGGAGCGTTACGATATGATCATAAAAAAAGATGCATTCTATTCAAAAGAAGTACAGTGCATTATGAATATTTTAAACTCTTCGGAATTCCTCTGCGAACTTACGGGAATCTCCGGAAATGATTATAGAAATCTTGGACAAATTATAGGAGAAATTTAATTATGCTGAAAGTATTAACCCCTGATGAAGTCATAGAGCTGGTGGACAAGGAATTTTCCGTCCTAAACAGAATAGAACTTCTTCCCCTTGACCGGGCTTTCGGCCGTGTTCTTGCAGAAGACGTTCTGTCTGAGGAATATGTTCCCGATTTTGACCGCTCCACTGTAGACGGCTATGCCGTACATGCTGCCGATACCTTTGGCTGCTCAGACAGCATCCCTGCCCTTCTTTCTTTGTCCGGAAGGGTACTTATGGGCGAAAATGCAAATTTCACCCTTGAGAATGACTGCTGTGCAGAAGTTCCCACAGGAGGCGCTCTTCCGGATGGCGCAGACGCTATGGTGATGGTGGAATACACGGAAGATTACGGAGACGGAACCATCGGAATTTTAAAGCCGGTTGCTCCGGGCACGAATCTTATTTACCGCGGAGATGATATTTTTCCGGGCAAAAAGGTTCTTTCTGCCGGACAGATTCTTACGCCACAGGCAATCGGCGCACTGGCAGCAATGGGGCGCAGTGAAGTAAAAGTACGCGCTCCCCTTCGCGTCGGAATTATTTCCACCGGAGATGAACTGATTGACATTACAGAAACACCCAAACCGGGACAGATCCGTGATATCAACACCTCGCTTCTCGCAGCCTGTATCCGGCAGCTCGGCGCAGAACCAGTCAGCTATGGTCGTGTCAAGGACGATTCCGCTCTTTTGACAGAAGCTGTAAACTGCGCTATTTCCCAGTGTGATGCCGTACTGATTTCAGGCGGAAGCTCTGTAGGCGCAAAAGATGTAACCTGCGATATCATCGAAAAATATGGAAAAATCCTGTTTCACGGTATCGCCATGAAGCCGGGGAAACCAACTATTCTGGGAAAAACAGGAAACAAGCCTGTTTTTGGTCTTCCCGGACATCCTGCCGCAGCCTTTTTCGTCACAAAGCTTTTCGTCACCCATACCCTGAACCGGCTTATGGGCATTGAGAAGACCTTTTTCCCTGTGCAGGCAGTCCTCACCGAATCTGTCAGCGCCAACCACGGACGCGCACAGTACATGGGCGTACATCTCACCCGGAAAGACGGTCAGATTTATGCGTCTCCTATCCGCAGTAAATCAGGACTTATCTCTACCCTGTCCGTCTCTGACGGATATTTCGGTATTGACAGAGACTGCGAAGGACTCAGCGCAGGCGCAAAAATTCAAGTTTATATGTACCACTGATTACATGTTTTATGGAAATACCGGAGGAAATTTATATGGCTTTTGAATTTTTAACAAATGTGCCTCTGGAACAGGCACTTAATGAATATAAAAAACTGCTTTCTCAAAACGGCTTCGGCTGTGCGCAGGAAAAAATCCCTGTAACCGAAAGCTGTGGCCGTATTACCAGCCATGCTGTTTACGCGCACATCTGTGCCCCTCATTATCACGCAAGCGCAATGGACGGTATTGCCCTTCGCGCAAAAGATACTTTCGGAGCTACAGAGACAACCCCTGTTCGCCTTACGAAAGAGCAGTTTGTGGTTGTGGACACCGGAGATTTGATGCCGGAAGACTGCGACGCTGTTGTAATGATTGAGGATGTGGTATGGGAGGATGACGGCTCTGTTCGCCTGTATGACGCAGCCGCTCCCTGGCAGCATATCCGCCAGATAGGAGAAGATATCTGCGCAGGAGAAATGATTCTCGCCTCCTATCAGAAAATCACTCCATCGGCTATCGGCGCCATGATTGCCGGCGGCGTTCTGGAGGTCGATGTCTGCACGCAGCCTGTAGTAGGAATCATTCCTACAGGCGATGAAATTGTTTCCCCTGTGACAGACCCTGCTCCCGGAGACATTCTGGAATTTAACGGCTCTATTTTTTCCGCCATGCTGAAAGAATGGTCTGCTGTTCCTGTTCTGTACCCAATTGTAAAAGATAAATTTAACGATATTAAGGCAATGGTAGAAAAAGCCCTTTCCCAGTGTGACATCGTGCTTCTGAACGCGGGTTCTTCCGCAGGCAGAGAGGATTTCAGTTCCAAAGTCATTGGAGAACTGGGAACTGTCCTTTATCACGGAATCGCAGCCAAACCCGGCAAGCCCGCCATTTTGGGATATCAGGGCAAAAAACCGATTCTGGGCGTTCCCGGCTATCCGGTTTCCGGAATCATCGTGATTGAAGAAATCCTAAAACCATTGCTGGAGCAGTGGAATCACACAGCTGCCGACTCTCCTGTTTATGAAGAGGCGCGGCTGTCAAGAGCTGTTATTTCAGGATTGAAATATAAGGAATTTGTCCGTGTACGCCTTGGTTATGTAAACGGAGAACTAATTGCCTCTCCTCTGAGCCGCGGAAGCGGTGTGATCAGCTCTTTTATGAAAGCAGACGGTATGCTGGAAATTCCTCAGGGAACAGAAGGTTATGAAACAGGTGCAGTTGTCAAAGTAAGACTCCTCAGAAACAAAACTGAACTGAAACACACTCTTGTTGCCATTGGAAGCCACGACCCGCTCCTCGATGAGCTGCGCGACATGATACATACAGCCAACAGCAATCTCTACATGAGCTCTTCTCACGTAGGCTCTATGGGCGGAATCATGTCTGTTCGCCGCAGGGAAAACCACATTGCCGGTATTCATCTTCTCAACGAAGCCGACGGAACCTACAATATCTCCTTCCTTAAGAAATATTTTCCTCAGGGCGGGATAAAGCTGGTGGAATGTGTCGGACGTACTCAGGGAATCATGGTTGCCAAAGGAAATCCTCTTGGCATTTCCTCCATGAAGGATCTTCAGAAAGCCGGTCTTCGCTATGTAAACCGTCAGAAAGGATCAGGAACAAGAATTCTTCTGGATTATCTCTGCAAAAAAGAGAACCTTGATACAACCTCCATTTACGGATATGAACGCGAGGAATTCACACACACCTCCGTTGCCGCTCAGATTGCATCCGGCTCTGCGGACGCAGGTCTTGGTATTTACTCTGCCGCTATGCTTTACGATTTGGACTTCGTGCCAATCTGTACCGAGCAATATGACCTTCTGATTCCGGATTATGCATGGGATACCCCTATGGTTCAGGAACTGCTTTCTATCCTGAAAAGCGACGCTTTCCGGGAACGTCTGGAACAGCTTGGCGGATACACTCTGGAACATCCGGGAACCATAAGATATGAGTAGCACGTTTCAGGCAGATGTCTGTGTCATCGGCGGCGGTGTTCTGGGCTGTATGGCAGCCCGAACCCTCACCCGGTACCAGCTTAAGGTTCTGCTTATCGAGAAAGAAAACGACGTCTGCATGGGGATTTCCAGAGCAAATACTGCCATTATTTATGCAGGCTACGACAATAAACCCGACACGCTGAAAAGCAGTCTCTGCGTAAAAGGAAATATGAATTTTCCTTTTCTGTGCGAGGAACTGGGAGTTCCCATTTCCCGATGCGGTTCCCTGATGCTCTGCCACGGCCCCAGAGGCGCTGAAGTTCTGAAAAAGAAGTACGAAAACGGACTTCAAAACCATGTTTCGGGACTGGAACTGATTTCCGGTGAGGAAGCGCACGCTCTGGAGCCACACCTTGCAGGAGAAATCTATATGGGACTGTACAGCCCCAATACCGCCACTGTTCAGCCTTGGGAAATCGGCATCGCAACCTTTGAAAACGCTTTGGAAAACGGCTGTGAAATCCGCCTTTCTTCAAAAGTGACAGACATTGAAAAAACGGACGGAGGCTTTCGTATCACTGTCTCTGACACCTCTGCCCCGAAATCTTCCAAAACAGAAGTCATAACAGCCAGAGGAATCCTCAACTGTGCAGGGGTGTACGCAGACAGAGTCCGTGAGCTGCTGCTCCCGCCCTCTGTGCGGATTTATCCGGAAAAAGCCGATTATTTCATCTTCGACAAAACTGTGAAGGGTTTTCTCTCCCATATTATTTTTGAGGAACCGGAAGAAAAGGGCAAGGGACTCACTCTTGTTCCTACTGTGAGCGGAAATCTTCTCGCCGGGCCCTCCGCTCAGGGAGATTGTGAGCGCGATGACTTCTCAACCTCTTCTGATGGTCTTGCGTTTCTGGAAAAACGTCTTGGAGAACTTCTTCCTGAACTTCCTCTTTCTTCAGTTATTAGAAACTTCGCCTCCATAAGACCCAATCCTTTCGAGGTTTCTCAGGGGGAGAATCTGGAAATTATCCGAAGTCCCAGAAGTATTCACAGCTTTGTGATAGACCAGCCAAAAGACTGCCCTGCTTTTATCAGCCTTATCGGAATTAAGACGCCGGGGCTTACCTGTTGTGAAGAGCTGGCAAAGTACATTGTCAGGCAGCTTCTTCCGGTTCTTGGAAATCCTCCTCTGAACCCGAACTTCCACCCCAGACGAAAAAGTCCGGTGTGTATGCGTCGTCTTTCTCTTTCAGAGAAGACTTCATGCATTCAAAAAGACCCTTCCTACAGCAAAATTATTTGCCGCTGTGAACAGGTTTCCAAAGGGGAGATTCGGGATGCTATTTCCCGCGGAGCCAAAACAGTCGATGGCGTGAAACGTCGGTGCGGAAGCGGAATGGGAGCCTGTCAGGGAAGTCGGTGCTCTTATGAGATTACCAGACTGCTCGCCCGGAAACTTGAGAAACCGATTTCCGAAATCTGCAAAGACAGCAGTAATTCTTACTTTCTCAAAGGAGACTTGACATGACGCAGTTTGATTTCGTAATCATCGGCGGCGGCGCTGCCGGAATGACTGCTGCCTGTCGTATCTGGAAATGCAGTCCACAATCAAGGATTCTCCTGATTGACCGTGGAGATACTCTCGGCGGAGTTCTCTGTCAGTGCATTCACCACGGATTCGGTCTTTCCTATTTCGGTGAAGACCTCACCGGTACGGAATACGCCCGACAACTGGAACAGCAGCTAAAAAAAACTTCTGTTCAAATCCTTCTCTGTACAGAGGTTCTTGAGGTGTCTCCGGATAAGACCATCACCTTTTCAAATACTGGAGGTATCCGGACCTGTTCTTTTTTGCACCTTATTCTTGCTTCCGGCTGTACGGAACGAGCCCTTGGAAGTCTGGGTGTCAGCGGCACAAGACCCGCCGGAATTTTTACCGCCGGAGAAGCCCAGAAACTCATAAATATCCACCATAAGGATATCGGTGACAAAGCCGTTATCATCGGAAGCGGTGACATTGGAATGATTCTCGCCAGACGCCTGTCTTTATGCGGCAAAGAAGTCATCTGTATGACAGAAATCGCAGACAAAAGTCCTGCTCTTTTAAGAAACCGCATAAACTGTCTGGAAGCTTTTCAGATTCCCCTGTTTCTCCGTACCAGACTGATCGAAGTTCACGGTTATCCACACATCGAAGCAGTCACCCTTTTGGATATCCCCACCAATACCCTTCGCCGTGTGGAGTGTTCTCTTCTGATTATCGCCGCAGGGCTGATTCCGGACCGTACCCTGATTCAGAACTTCTTCCCGGCTCTGTGGGAGACTGCTCCTGACTTAAATGCTCTGCCCGAATGGCTCCATCTTTGCGGAAACTGCCATCACGTCCACCCGATTGTGGACGGAGTATCCTTTCAGGCAGAAAAGCTTGCAGATTATATTTTGGAAAATATTTAAAAAACTCCCTCTATGGACTTTCGTGAATATTATCACATTACCCATAGAAGGAGTTCTTTTTATGCCTCTTATTTTATGAAGTTATCAGATTCCGGCAAGTTTCAGGATTTCCGGCACTTTAGATTCCCAACCAAGAGCCATGATATGTACACCCTGGCAGTATGGCTTACACTCTCTAATGATACGTGCGGCAATCTCTACACCTGTGATTCCTGCTTTTGTCTTTTCTTTATCTGCTTTCAGCTCTTCAATCATCTCTTCCGGAACATGAACACCTGCTACATTCGCATTCATGAATCTTGCCATTCCAACAGATTTCGGAATTACGATACCAAGCTGTACCGGTTTACCGAACTGTTTTGCTTTTTCCATAAATTTGATAAATTTCTCAGGTTCATAAACAGCCTGTGTCTGGAAGTAGTCAGCGCCAGCGCGAACCTTACGTTCCATCTTGGCAAGCTGTGCATCAACAGAATCGCTGCAAGGAGATACTACTGCACCTTTGGCAAATTTAGGCGGTTCTCCAACCAGTTCGTTTCCACCCAGGTCATAGCCTGATTCTAACTGTTTTACTGTGTGAATCAGAGAAACAGAATCAAGGTCAAATACCGGTTTCGCCTGTGGGTGATCACCCATTTTTGTATGGTCGCCTGTTAAGAGAAGAAGATTCTCAATTCCTAACATAGCAGCGCTTAAAAGGTCAGACTGCAGAGCAATACGGTTTCTGTCACGGCAGGTAAGCTGGAAGATTGGAGTAAGACCTTCATCTTTTAAAGCTTTACATGTTGCCAGAGAGCCCAGACGCATAACGGAGGACTGATTATCTGTTACGTTCACAGCCGTGATACCACTTAAATATGTCTTTGCTTCTTCAAGCAAACCTTCAATATGAATTCCTTTCGGCGGTCCTACTTCCGCAGAAACTACAAATTCACCACGTTCAAATAATTCAGTAATTTTCATTCTATTTTGCTCCTACTCTATATAAATTTTAACCGTTGTTTTACTTGGACACTTCGTCATCTGTTGCGTAGTTACGGATCTGTGTCGGGCACTTCACCAAATCCAGACGTCCGATTTCTTCGAGACGTCTGTAGATGCGCTCCCATCCACATTCCATTTCGCCGTCCACTTCACATTTACCGTTCTTGGAACCGCCGCACTGTCCGTTGACAAGACTCTTGGAGCAGGCAGTAATCGGGCAGATGCCACCGGTTAAGTTCAGATAACATTCGCCGCACTGGTCACATTTGTACTCCAGAGGAGTCACTCCCTGGAAACCAGGTACGCGGATGGTATCGCAGGCTGCATATACAGTTTTATTTTCAAGATATTCCGCAATTGTCTGTACGCCAACACCGCAGGAAAGAACAAGCACAACATCTGCTTCTTCAATCTCGTCCATGTGTTTTTTGAGACGAAGCTTCATATTCTCAACATTACAGATATAGTCTGTTGTGATAACACCTGTAAGTCTTCCGTCAGCAGCCAGCTCTCTCTGGAGATTTACGGATTCTTTTTCAGGGAAATGAACTTCTTTACATCCCTGGCAGTTAATGATAAAAACATTTTTTCCATTAACCAGTGATGCGATGGTTTCTTTGGATTTTAATTCGGTAATTAACATCTTACTTCATCCCCCTTATCGCATTTTTACCGGCTTTAATCTTAGTTACTAACGGAATCTTGGATGAACAGATGAATTCGCAGCAACGGCACTCTACACAGTCCATAACATTTCTGTCTTTCATGCCCAGCCAGTCTTCCTGATCAGCCAGCTTCGCAAAATACAGCGGTGAAAGTTCCATTGGACAGACATCCACACAACGTCCGCACTTGATACATTCCAGAGGCTGTGTCTCGTCTGTATCAATGGCGATAATACCGTTGGAGCCTTTCATCATAGGTACGTTCAGATCTTTCAGTTCAAATCCCATCATAGGACCGCCCATCTTAATGAGAACGTCGTCATCTGTGGTACCACCGCAGTAGTCAATCAGTTCCTGTACATTCGTACCGATTTTTACTATGTAATTGCCCGGTTTCTTAATCTTTTCACCGGTTACAGTTGCAACACGCTCAATCAGAGGCATACCTTTCTGGATTGCATCGGAAATAGCCTTAACAGTACTGATATTACTTACAACAACACCTACATCTGCCGGCAGTCCTCCACGTGGTACAGATTTGCCTGTAACGCGTTTGATAAGAGTTTTTTCAGCGCCCTGCGGGTATTTGGTTCTTGCTACTTCTACTTCAATATTTTCAATATCTGCAACTTTCGCTTTCATAAGCTCGATTGCATCCGGTTTATTATCTTCGATTACAATGATACCTTTTTCCGCATCAACAGTCTTAAGCATAGCCTGAAGACCATAAATGATGTCATCTGCAAACTCAAGAAGCACTCTGTGGTCAGCAGTCAGAAGCGGTTCACACTCACATCCGTTAAGGATAACTGCATCGATTGGCTTGTTTGGTTTCAGCTTGACAGAGGTCGGGAATCCGGCACCGCCCATACCTACGATTCCGGCTTCTTTTACGATTTCAATAATCTCATCCGGTGTAAGGTCTTTATAATCTTTATTCGGTTTTACAGATTCATGCAGAGTATTTTTGCCATCGGATTCAATGACTACAGCCATAACCTCTGCCCCTCTTGTGGCATGCATACGAGGTTCTACTGCAACAACAGTTCCGCTGACACTTGAATGAACAGGAGCGCTGATAAATGCGGAAGCTTCACCAACCTTCTGTCCGACTTTTACATAATCTCCAACCTCAACGATTGGATGAGCTGGAGCGCCAAGGTGCTGTGACATGGAAATAACAACTGTCTTAGGCTCAGGGAATCTCTCAAGAGCGATATGTTCGCTGAGTTCCTTACGTTCTGACGGATGAACACCTCCATCATAGCCTGCGAATCTCTCTTCACGGATTGCTTTCACATAGTCATTGATCACCTTGAAGTTTGTCTTGGAGTAGTCGCGCATCTGTACCGGCTGGTTTAAAAATTCTTCCAGACGACCCTGTTTCTCAAGTCTTCTGTAAATTTTCTCCCATGCACAGTCCCTCTCTCCGTCCACTTCACATTTACCATTCTTTGCACCGCCGCACTGTCCGTTGACAAGGCTCTTGGAACAGTCAACGATCGGGCAGATACCGCCAGTGATATTCAGATAACACTGAGCGCAGGCATCACATGTTTTCTTTGTCAGAGCCATACCGTGATGTCCTGTATAATTCAGGGAATCACTGGCTGCAACGATTGGCTTGCCTGCCAGATCTGCAACTGTCTGAATTCCGAGTCCACAGGAAATTACAACAACATGTTCTGTTCCTTCCGGAATCGCATCCTGTAATTTCTTCTCTGTTGCTCTCTTATTACATAAGAAATCAACCTTCATGCTGCCTGTAACTGTCTTGCCCTGTGCTGCAGCAAACTCAATAAATTCGCCACATTCCGGTTCGTCAATAGTTTCAAATTCTTTGAAGCACTTGTTGCAGGCAACAACGAACAGATTGTCTTTATCAGCTAATAACGCTGCCAGTTCATCGCTACTTTTTAACTTATACTTGGTGTAGTTTTCCAATTGCTCACCTTCCTTATCAGTTTGATACACAAATCCTCCGCCATTTGTCGTTATTACTTCCTCCGCCTCTGCACACTGAAAAAAATAATAATAATCAAATAAGCAAGCTTTGCATTAGTACAATTTAGTATAACACATACTAGCTATATTTTCCAGATTAAATGTGTTTTTTTAGACTGTCTTATACATTGTATACAAATTTTCTCCATATATCGGAAAGAGAACCTATGGGAGACTTTCCTTCACACACAGCGCCCCATATCCCACCTCCGGATTGGGATATTCCTCAAACCCGGGCAGGGGGCGGGCGCCGCGGCGGAGATAGGCTTTGATTTTTTCTCCAAAGAGATAGGGGTCGTTTTTCTCTGTGATTCCCCATTCCATGAGAAGAGCTGCGCTTCCTGTGACAAAGGGCGCGGCAAATGAGGTTCCCGTAAATCCGGCATATCCCCCTCCTGCACGGGGCGCTGTAATGTTTACCCCCGGAGCTGCAAGATCGGGCTTCCGAAAAGGAAGGAAACGGCTGCCTCTGCCTGAAAAATCAGCATACGCATTCAGTCTGGAATCATAAGCTCCTACTGTGATGACTTTGGCAGAGGTTGACGGAATCGTCAAAGTGCCCTCTGCCCGGGGCAGAAAAAATCCAGTCTGCGGATTCAGAACATTTCCTCCCGGAAGCCAGAGATGGTATTCCCCTTCCTTAATTTTTACTCCCCGTAAAACAATTTTCCATACACCGCTGTCAACGTAGCTTCCTGTAGGAATAAAGTCTATGTATATCTCCTGCGTAATCTGAAACGGTCCCGGTTTCCCGTAATAAATCAAAAGCTCCGTATTTTCTAAACGATAACGCCATGCTCCCAGATCCTCGTAAAGAGGACCGATTCTGTCTCCGGAAGGACTCTCGACATAAATTTCCATCTCGTCTGAATAGGACTTCCAGAGCTGGATATTAAGAACCGGTTCATAGGGACTGACACCAAATTCGATTTCCTGCACCTCTTCTGTTCCAAGTCTTCCGCCTGTATGTAGATTATCATTTCCGTTATTCCCTGTACCTGCGCAAACAGAAATCCTGCCCACTCCTGCCGCATTATCAATATAGGTTTCCAGAAGACTGTCTCCTGTATGACTCCCGTAATTATTTCCGAAACTGAGGTTCAGCGCCATCGGCTGTCCCATAGCCAGAGACTGCTTTACCAGGTAGTCAATTCCCTGCATCAGCTCTGTAGTTCTGGGAAAAGAATCCTCACGGGGTATCCCAAGCTTTACAACCAAAAGGTCACTTTCATAGGCTACTCCCCTGTTCACGCCATCCGACGCTCTTCCATTTCCCGCCGTAATCCCAAGTACTGCTGTTCCATGACCACTGAAATCCCTCTCAGGCACAATTTTTCTGCCATCCTCCTCAGAAAGAGACAGGGCTTTATTAATTTCCTCCTGCGAATATTCCGTTCCCATTACATAGCCTTCCGGAGGTTTTCCGCTGTTGTCGCTCTGATCCCAGATTCTCAGAATCCGGGTACTCCCGTCCTCCTTACGAAAATCCGGATGACGGTAATCTATACCTGAATCTACAATTCCCACAAGAACACCTTTTCCTGACAGATCCTTTTCCTCTGTCTGCACAGAACTGATGCAGGAAGCCTGCTTTGCCTCAAAAACCTCAAAATAAATACGTTTTGGCTTTTCCACAAATTCCACCTGCGGCATACCGGAAAATTCCTCCAGTCTGCTTTCGGGAAGCGTAACAATGGCAAATCCTCCCAACAGCTCCACCACAGTAATTCCTTCATCCCTTAAACTTTCTGCATTCCCGCTGTATTTCACGATTACATCCCACAATTTTTCCTCAGAATCAAATCCCACATTGAGATTCAGTGATTTTTCTCTCTCCCGTTCTGTGGAATCCATTGCCAGATTTAAAAGGTTATCAAGCTTCTGATCAGGCATAATGCACCGCCTTTTACAACATATTCCATCTAAAATATATTATCCTGCAACACCTTAGATACCTCAAAAAACAGGTCGAAATTTACAGGAACTTATTTGACATTTCCTTTCGTCTCTGCTACTCTCATACTATGCAAAATTTTGTCGAAAGGAGTGACGCATCCATGTCTGCTTTTACAAAAAAAGCAATCAAATCAACCTTTCTGGAACTTCTGAATCAGAAGACTCTGGATAAGATTACCGTAAAAGATATCGTAGAAACATGCGGTATCAACCGCAATACTTTTTATTATTATTACGCAGATATCTATGATCTTCTCGAACAGCTTTTCAGAGAGGAAGCAGAACGCGTTCTTGCAGACAGTTGTGAAAACTCCGGCTTTTATGAAGAATTTCTGCGCACAGCCTCCATTGTGCTGGGCTACCGTCAGGCTGTAATCCATCTCTATAACTCCAGCAGGAAAGAGCTTCTGGAACGATATTTAAAAGAGGTCACCTTTGCATTTGTAAGCCGTTTTGTCCAAAAAGCCGCAGAAGGCCATTCTGTTACAGAAGAAGATATCCAATATATCACTCATTTTTATGGTTACGCCATTATTGGTATTACCATGAACTGGATTCATGATAAGATGCCGCCTTACAGAGAATATTTTCTGAAGAAATTATCCGATTCCTTTGAAGCAACAATCAATGATATGATTCTTGATTGCGAACGTAGTCACGTCTGAATCAGGATTTTCTTCTCCCAACTTCATACAGACAAAAATCCCGCAGTGTCTGATTTTCGGATACTGCGCTTTTTTTGTCCATACCAAATGTACTTTTTTCATGCTAGGATAACGCTATCAGGAAACGGAAGGAAGTGATGTATTGGTGAAGTCAATAAAAAACATCAAAATTGCTTATAATATATTATCCTTATGTCTGCTGTGTCTTGGAATTTTCCTCATTTTCAGACCGCAGACCGCGCTCTGCATCTTATGCGTCCTGTGCGGAGTGCTGCTCATCCTCTATGGCATTGTAAAGCTGATGGGATATTTTTCCAAAGACCTGTTTCAGCTTGCATTTCAATTTGACCTTGCAATGGGCATCACTTCCTGCATCATTGGGCTGATTCTTGTGCTTCGAACTAAGCATATGGCTGAAATTATCACATACTGTACTGCATTATTCATCCTTGTAGAATCAGCCTTAAAAATCCAGACAGCCCTTGATGCCCAAAAATTCGGTATCCAAATCTGGTGGCTGATTTTGCTCACAGCGTTAGTTGGAGCTATTGTCGGCGTACTTTTGCTCGCCAGACCATGGGAGGGAGCCGGATTTTTTGTCCGCCTGATCGGTGTAAATTTATGTTTGGAAAGTATTATGAACTTTATTGTTGTACAAAGCACAGTTAAAAATATAAGAAAGGTGGATTATTATGAATAAGAAATTCTTAAAAGCCAGCGCTGCAGCCGCAGCTCTCGGCGCAGGAGTCTACGCGCTGAACAGCATGAAAAAAGAAGAAAAAGCAGAAGCTCCGAAACCGGTCAACCATTTCCGCAATACAGAACGCGGCAAAAATGCCAAAAACAGCAAGGGAATTTACTACAGTAACGGAAACTACGAAGCTTTCGCTCATCCGGAAAAACCGGCAGGTGTTGACGAAAAATCCGCCTATATCGTAGGAAGCGGTCTGGCAGCTTTAGCAGCCGCATGTTTCCTTGTACGTGACGGTCAGATGAAAGGCGATCACATTCATATTCTTGAGGCTATGGATATCGCCGGAGGTGCATGCGATGGTATTTATGATTCCACCAGAGGCTATGTTATGAGAGGCGGCCGTGAAATGGAAGACCATTTCGAATGTCTCTGGGATCTTTTCCGCAGTATCCCTTCTCTGGAAACTCCGGGCGTATCCGTTCTTGACGAATACTACTGGCTGAACAAACACGACCCTAACTATTCCTTATGCCGTGCAACCAGAAACCGCGGACAGGATGCTCATACAGACGGCAAATTCAATCTCAGTCAGAAGGGCTGCATGGAAATTATGAAGCTCTTCCTTACAAGAGACGAAGACTTATATGACAAAACCATCGAAGATTTCTTTGATGAAGAAGTTTTTGACTCTACCTTCTGGCTGTACTGGAGAACCATGTTTGCCTTCGAAAACTGGCACAGCGCTCTGGAAATGAAACTCTATTTCCAGCGTTTCATTCATCATATCGGAGGACTTCCTGATTTTTCAGCATTGAAATTTACCAAGTATAACCAGTACGATTCACTGATTCTTCCCATGAAGAAATATCTGGAAGACGCAGGCGTACACTTCCAGTTTAATACTCAGGTTACAAATGTTCTTTTTACATTTAAGGGAAATAAAAAAATAGCGTCTTCTATTGACTGCGTTGTAAACGGCGAAAGACAGGAAATTTCTTTAACAGAAAATGACCTTGTATTTGTCACAAACGGAAGCTGTACAGAAGGAACCATCTACGGCGACCAGAACCATGCGCCGTCCGGAGATGCGGAGGTTCGCACAAGCGGCTGCTGGGAGCTTTGGAAAAACATTGCAAGACAGGATTCTTCTTTCGGTCATCCGGAGAAATTCTGCAGCAACATTCAGAAAACAAACTGGGAATCTGCAACTGTCACCACTTCTGATGATACTATCATTTCCTATATTGAGGGTATCTGTAAGCGTGACCCAAGAAGCGGGCGCGTTGTTACCGGCGGTATTGTAAGCTGTCAAGATTCCTCCTGGCTGTTAAGCTGGACAATCAACCGTCAGGGACAGTTTAAAGACCAGAAAAAAGAAGAAATCTGCGTCTGGATTTACGGTTTGTTTACCGATGATAAAGGCGATTATGTGAAAAAACCAATGAAGGAGTGTACAGGAGCAGAAATTACCGCTGAATGGCTGTATCACATGGGTGTTCCGGTTGACAAGATCGACGACCTGGCAAACAACCACGCTGTCTGTGTTCCGACTATGATGCCTTATATCACCGCCTTCTTCATGCCACGTACCAAAGGAGACCGCCCGGATGTAATTCCGGATGGATGCGTAAACTTCGCATTCCTTGGTCAGTTTACCGAAACTCCAAGAGACACTGTTTTCACAACCGAATATTCTGTCCGTACTGCAATGGAAGCAGTTTATGGACTTCTCGGAGTGGACCGCGGTGTTCCTGAGGTATGGGGAAGTGTTTATGATATTCGTGACCTTCTGGACAGCTCTGTAAAGCTGATGGACGGCAAATCTCCACTGGAAATGGATCTTCCAGCTCCTGTAACAGCCATTTTGAAACCATTGCTCAAAAAAGTGGACAAAACTGTCATAGGAAAAGTTCTCCGCGACCACAATGTACTCAAAGACGGAATGTTATAATCTCTTTCAAACTGTATAAAGATTCCTAAAAATATACCGGCAGCCTTGTCAAAGACTGCCGGTATGTTTATTTCGCATACTCAATCGCACTCAGGATCGTATTTCGCAGTTTTCTTGTAAGAGAAAAAGTTCCTCCGTCTTTTTTCTGTGTTCCTATGAGCATTGTCATTTTTTCATTGGGGAAATTGGCAAAATACATACCAAGCCAGCCATCCCAGCCATATTCTCCTTCCCGGACAAGCATTTGGGATTTTGACGGATTTTTGCATACACGCATAAAGTTGCCATAACTGTGACCCTCCAGCCCCATCCAGGTATCCATTGCAGCCTGCTGGGCAGGCATCAGCTCACGACTGCACATATAGCGCACTGTTTCCGGCTGCAGGATTCTCACTCCATCAAAAAATCCTTCTCCCAAAAGCATTCCTGCAAATTTCATGTAATCGTCAAGAGTAGACACCAGCCCGGCTCCTCCAGCCTCATATGCCGGAGAGCTTGTCATATCATTGCAGACTCCGAGATGATTTCCGGTATAAAGAACCATGTCGTTCTTACCATTTGGAAGCATTACTGTCTCATAGGCTTTTGCCAGACGCTCCTGTTTTTCTTCAGGTACCCAGAATCCGGTATCACGCATTTCCAGCGGCATAAAAATTTCCTCATCCAGAAATTCTGAAAACTTTCTTTCAGAAATAACCTCAATCACTGCTGCAAGAACGTCTGCCGATGTCCCATACTGCCAGGAGCTTCCCGGGGTAAATGCCAGAGGACAGCTTGCCAGATTTTTTGCCAGTTCTCTTGTTGTCATCGGATTTTCACTGTAAAGCCGTCTGTCAAGCTCCTGATATACAAGATCTGTCGTCTTTCCGGAAACAGTTGCCTCATCCGGATAAACAAGCCCTGAGGTCATACTCAGTAAATCTCCTACCAGCATCTCACGCTGCGGTGAAACAAGACCGTTTTCTGCTGCTACTTTCACATCTGCATACTCCGGCAAAAATTTTGAAACCGGCTCATACAGATCCAGTAATCCCCTTTCCATAAGAATCATAGCCGCCGCTGCTGTGATCGGTTTACTCATAGAATACAGACGGAAAATTGTATTTCTGTTTATTTTTTTATTATTTTCCCTGTCTGCCAGTCCTGCCTGAGAATATACAAGCTCCCTTCCATCCTCCCAGACAAGAAGGTTTACTCCTGCCACAAGTTTTTCCTCAACCGCCTGCTCCATAATCTGACGCAGCTTTTCCTCCAGTTTCTTATTTCTGATCATCATAGTAGTCGTACTTCCTTTCCGCGCAGATTATTTTAATTCCAGAAATTCAAAAGGTTCTTCATCTTTTACGAAATGCATCAGCATATACGCGCACATGATTGCCACTTTTTCTTCTCTGAGGATTCTTTTTACCTCTTCTTTATCAGCAAGGACAACCTCTATCTCTTCACTTGCTTCCTGAGCATCCTTACTGATTTCACCGCTTGCATAGCCGTAAACCGTTGCGCAGGATTCATCTGTCAGTCCCACCGTGGTAAAATATGGTTTTTCAAATGCTTCCTCCACCTTCAACGGCTCCAGCTTTAATCCTGTTTCCTCATACATTTCACGAACTGCCCCTTCATGAAAATCTTCTCCCGGTTCCACAAGGCCGGCAGGAAATTCATAAATATAATCTCCGATTGTATAACGATACTGACGAATCAGGACGACTCTGTCCTTCTTTTCCCCATAAACACTGTAGATAATCACACCGTCCGGCGTATTCTTTCTGGTATTCAGTTTCAGAAATTCCACACTTTTTGCTCTGGATGCCACAAAGTAGGAAACCGGGGTATTATGTACGCTGGTCGCTTTAATATTATATAGATTTACAAACCTGTTATCTGTGAGTTTCTCTGCACTATGTATCTGTCCCATATGATACCTCCCTGAAAATATTCTTATTGTCATTATAAGAAATCGGAATACTATTGTAAAGCATCCATGCATTAAAAAAGGAGCTGCTCAGTCGCAAAACCGGCGCTCCTTCTTATCCTGATTTCTATCAGTCACCTTTTAAAATAACGCGTATTTTCTTATAAATAAAAAATACTGCCAAAGATGTCAACGTGTATTTAAACAAATTAAACGGTATGATAATCAATGCTGCAAAACTTAACAGACCGTTTACAGAACTGTTTACTGCACTTCCCATCTCAATAAAAGCTTCAATCGGCATTCCAAAAGCTTTTCCGTAAGCCGGAAGAAGCACGAATGCATTTATAAAGCAGGCAAGGATGGAGGTAATTACAGTTCCCACTGCCATACCAACTACAGCATGTCTCCGGCTTTTCACTGCGTGGAACCTGTAAATCAGACCTGCTGGCACCACAAACGCACAGCCAAAAAGGAAGTTTGCAATATCTCCCACTCCTGCAGTCATAGTACCCTTAGTCACCAGATGTACCAGAATCTTCACCAGCTCAATAAGGACTCCGGCAATCGGTCCCATGGCAAAAGAACCTACAAGCACCGGAATTTCAGAGAAATCAAGCTGATAGAAAGATGGCGCCAGAAATGGAAGGGGAAATTCCAGATTCATTAAAACTCCGGCAACTGCGCCGAGCATGGCAATCTGTGTCAGACTTCTTGTTCGGCTTCTTGCCATTACATTCCCGTTTCTCAATACCTGTTCACTCATACTTTAGTCTCTCCTTTTTTAGAAAAATTCTCTGCAAAAGAAATTTCCCGAAAAAAATCCCCGGAAAATACTTCCGGGGACATTGAGCACGTATGAATCTTATTGCGTGTTCTTCTCTCATCCAGACTTTACTGTCGGTTCCGGAATTTCACCAGATCAACCGCCGAAGCGGGTCGCGGACTGTAACCGCCGGTAGGGAATTCCGATTCTGATACTCAGCCCCGGTCACCCAACCCCGAAGAAATTTCTTTTTATATGTAAGATTATAGCACAGAAAAGCACCTGATTCAACTAGATTTTTTCCAGGTATCTTTTTCATCTGCTCAGATCTTCTGGCCATTTTTCACTGCCAGAGCAATGGATACCTCAGGTGTATAATATGGAATCAAGGTTGCCTGTAATGCATGATAAATATCAGATTTTCCAGGCCATACAGTACCGATTACATGATTATTTTTGTCTAACTGGTGGAACCAGGAGCCATTTACATGGTCGATTACCTTATCGTCCAGATATGCCATGAAATCTGCATAATCATCTGCATATTTCTCTTTCTTCGTTACATGGTAAAGAACGGAAGAAGTGTTGATTGCCTCTGCAAGAGTCCAATGCATTCTGTCATGTACCACCGGCTTACCTTCCCAGTCTGTAGTATAGGCGATTCCAGGATTTCCGTCTGCATTCCATGCCCGGGTGTTGCGCCGTATGGCTTGAACTGGTCTGCCGGACGCTCCTTATTGCAGTCCAAATCAGCAACCCAGTCGCTTGAAAAATGCTCCGGAATTCTCCAGTAATTCTTTCGCTCCCTCTATACCTGCAAGAACTGCAGAAGATGCTGCAAGAATTACAAACGCATGTGCATAGCACTGCTTATTCGGTACAATCTCATTATCTGCAGTAAGGCCAGCGTACCATCCGCCGTTTACTGTATCGTGAAGCTCGCCCTTTAAGCCTTTAAGACCTGCTGCTGCCAAATCTTTGCTTCCCTCATGTCCAAGGAAAGATCCAATGCTGTAAACATGTGTCATACGGGAGGTAATCCAGGTTTCACGATTTCTGTCTGTCCAGGGAGTACCATCATCTCCTAAATAGTAAGAGCTTCCGCCCGGCGAAGGGAACTTATGTCCAAAAGCAAGAAGATTCTCTGTAATCCCTGCTAAAAATTCTCTGTTTTCTTCCGTATCAATTAAATATTTCCTGTCCATTTTGCGTATTTTTCTCCACCTTTTCCAAAAATATAACGCTCTGTTTTATTTTGCGCTAAACGGACGAAAGTAATCGTCTAACTCTTTGATAAAGCTTTCCGGTACCGTTCCGGTAAACGGGATTGATGCAATATTTCCGAAACTCTGAGCAATATGCCCCAAAAGTGCAGCACTTCTCTGCAGTGACCACGGAGAAAGGTATTCCACCACATCATGGCGGGTATGCATTCCGAATCCGTCACGATTCAGTGTCATAGCTGGTATCCCCTTCCATGCGAAAGTATTGGAATCACTTCCCCAGATACTATTACGAACTTCCATTCCAAGACCGATTTCATTTGCCAGATACTGAATCATATGGCAGATGGAAACGTCTCCTGTTACGCCAATTACCGTTCCCCCTACAAGCTGCCCGGCAAGGTCTACATTCATGTTAAACAGATGTTTTTTCAGTTCATCTTCATGCGCTTTTACATAATTTCTACTTCCCACGAGACCTTTTTCTTCTGCTCCGAACCAGACAAATTCCATGGTTCTGTGCGCTGGATGTTCTTTGAAATAACGGCATAATTCCATAATGATCGCACAGCCTGCCATATTATCATACGCTCCGGGACCTTCCGGTACGGAATCATAATGAGCAGTTAAGGTAAGAATCTCCTCTGCTTTTTCTGTACCTTCAATACGGGCAACCACATTAGCTGAGGTACGGGTTACAGTTTCCTGTTCCACAAGAATCTTCACTCTGGAAGCCCCCATGGAAACCATCTCTACTGCATCCTTATAGTGTATATTCACTCCCTGAACTGGTGTTTCATCCATTACAGGAAGTCCATAAGTTCTTGTAATCAGATCTTCTCCTTCATCGACAGGAGTTCCTGTAATGCTGACAAAGCCCAGTGCACCTGCCTTTATGAATTTTTGATACATATCTTTTCTTACAGGATTATTCACCATTACAATTTTGTCTTTTGCATAAGAAAGACTGATATCATCACCGTTTTCTACATATAGAAACTCAGCTTCCACTCCCTCTTTCGGAGTGTTTCCACATCTTCCGTATCCGGTTACACGGTATTCTTTTTCATATGGCGCTGTGACGAAAAGCTTTGCATTTTTTATCTCAAAAGTCTCAAAATCAAATTTCTCCAGCCTGCTTTCCACACCGATTTTTGCCAGCTCTTCCTGAATAGAAAGAGCTGCCATTTCCTCAGCAGGAGTCCCTGCTTCTCTGATATAATTAAATCCGGAAACAAAGTCAAACTGACGCTGTCCGCTGATTTCATTTATATTCATTTTCAATCTTATCCTCCTGTTTACATTAAACGAAGAAGCATATCACCGGTACCTACATTGTATCCGCTGGTTGCATAAATTCCGTTTAACTCGCCGTTTGTCACGATAATAAGCGGAAGTTTTTCAGGATCTACATACATTCTTCTTCCAAGTGTATTGATAATTTCTGAGAAATCATCATAATAAATCTGCACTTCATCTCCCAAAATTCCAAGAGCTTTGGAAAGCGTCGGAGTGGAAAGCGCCTCTTTGGAACGCACTACAAAAATAATTCTGGAAGCATATTTCCTAAATGCCTCCTGCTGCTCCATCATTTCATTTAAAATATGCTCTGTCGGCTCTTTTTCCTCTTCAAGGAATGCGAGAATATGTTTGCCGTCACGGGTAAGATCAGAAACCTTGACATCTGTTCCATCTTCTTTTTTCAGTGTAAACTCATTGATTGCAATATTCTCAAGCATATCATCGAGGTTTGCCTGACGAAGAATAAGTTCAACCTCCTTCGTCTCTCCCGCAGCTATATCAAACTCATACATATTAGCAAACATATTTCCGTTTGGAAGTCTGTTTGAAGTGATAATCCGATAACTTCCGGATTCAACTTTAAGCTCTAACGCTCTGTTTTCAAATACTACATCGTCAAGAAGAAGGGAGGTATATTTGCCGTTTTCCAGTCTTGCAATACTCCAGTTGAGGAAGTATTTCCACTCTGTTCCATCTGTCTCTTTCAGAACAAGGCGGCTGTTCTTCTCGGTTTTTGCAAGAACTGCAACAAATTCATCCTCTGTATTCATGTATTCCATGGAGCGGTCATTCGGATTTAATCTTGCAGGAATTCCAAGGGTTCTGGCAATCGCCACAAAAAGGATTTTCTTGGAAAGGAAGCTTCCGATGCCTGTTTTTAAGCATGCGGCAGGTGTTGTGATAACACTTGCCCTCTCACGCTCCGGTCTGGAAACAATCATCTTATCCACAGTATTCCAGATTTCTACAGGATTTTTCCTCATAGCATCCTGCTCATCCGGGGAAAACTTATCTAAAATGGCTTTTCGATATGGTCTGAGGATTTCATAATCCACACGAGGGTTCATGATATAAGAAACAAATGTCTCCTTACTTACAGAATCCCAGTATGGCATGGAATAGTCCAGATGCTCCTCTAATACTTCACTTAAGCAGTCTGTTCTGTCCTTCTCAGAAAGAACATTGAGCATCTCCTCACGGAATGGGAATCCCAGAGAATCCTCCATATCTGTTACTGTTTTGTGAAGGAAAGCATCACACTCAGGATTTACCCAGTCGCGTGTCTTTTCTTCTCTCATTGCAGTTGCTTTTGCCACACGTTTGTCACCGATTGCTTTCTGCTCCGGTGTAGGCGCATTGGTATTTACCGGTGCATCAAGTGGAGCAATCATATCTACTGCTTTCCATGCGCTCTCAGACTCAAATGCTTTCAGTACTATCTCGCAAGAGTCTTCACTTCTTGTATCCATGAGAATCTCGGCTTTCAGAAGTCCGTCTTTTTCAAGAACTGCAAATACATGAATTGTTCCGAGACCAGTTGTAATCGCTGCCTCTCCATTTTCATCTGTAGTCTTCTCTGCCACTGTTACATACTCAGAATAATTCAGCACCTCAAAAGATACCTTTGCACCACTTACAGGCTGTCCATTTTCATCCTTTACTTTTACGGTAATCTCTTTCACAATAGCGTATCTTCTCAGTTCGTTAATTTCCGTAACCATGCCGTTTCTGCTGATAATATCTCCTTCTGCACCTTCCTCATCAAAGAAACGGGAGTGAATCATCATCGCACGGGAGGACGCATTGGTAAACCAGCCCTTATCCAGTACCATCTCAGGTTCACATGCTCCAAGGAAATACCATTCTCCATCACACCAGATTTCAACCCATGCGTGGTTATCATCGCAGTGGGACCATCTTGGCGCATATACCTGACGTGCAGGAATACCAACGCTTCGAAGAGCATTTACAGTAAATACAGACTCTTCACCACAGCGTCCGTTTCCTCTTCTGTACACAGTAAGGGCGGAAAGAGTTCTCTCATCTGTTGTATGATAAGTAGCTTCCTCTGCACACCAGAAGTTTACTTCAAGCGCTGCTTCTTTTAAGGAAAGACCATCTACACGGCTGCCGATTTTTTCACAGAAAAGCTTTCTGCAGGGTGCAACCTCTTCTTCATTTACTCTGTGTGCCAGAACGTAGTTCAGAAAAATTATCTCAGGAAGATTTCGCACTGCCTCTTTATTTTTCCATAACCATACGCCATGCTCTGCATAGTCAAGGAAGATTTCAAAGGTATAATTGCCAAAATCACTGTATGGCATGGTATTGTAAAGATATTTACATGCGAGAGCCGTATCCTCGTCACAACCAGCCATTTTTTCGTTTACTTCCGTAAAAATATGTGGTAATTCTTTTACCAATTCCTGATATTTCTTCTCAATTCTTTCTCTGTTTTTTTCCAAAAAAACTGCCATTATAATTCCTCCAGAACCTTTTTTGCTGCTTTGATTTTTTCTGCGTCTGTACGCCATACTTCAAATTCACTGAGGGTTGGAAGTCCCATATTTACACCCTCTTTTCTGTATTCCATCACACTGTCCAGCGTCACCTTACCTGACATATGATATGCCTTTGCACCGGTTAACGGGTACATTTTTCGAATTACATCTGCACCCACACCACTTCCTACCTGGATAGTGATTCTGTCTTTGCTCTTCTCAACAAGATTTCTTAAAAGCTCTGCACCCTCTGTGCAAACATTTTTCTGTCCTGATGTAAGAATTGTATCAATACCAAGCTCAATAGCCTGCTCCATCGTTTCATATGGATCAACGCACACATCAAATGCCCTGTGAAGTGTTACCGACATATCTCCTGCAGCATCCATAAGCTCTTTCATCTGTTCCATATTTAAAGTTCCGTCCGGTTTCAGAACACCGATGACTACGCCTTCTGCACCCAGTTCTCTGAAATCAGCTACTGCCTGTTTAATTATGGCAAACTCTGAATCTGTATAGCAGAAATCTCCGAATCTAGGGCGAATCAATGCATGGATTCTGATGTCTGTATGCTTTCTGATTTCTTTAAAAAGCCACGGACTCGGCGTTGTTCCTCCTATAATAAGATTGCTGCAAAGTTCCAGTCTTGTTGCTCCGCCTTCTGCGGCAGCAAGAGCAGATTCTACGGAATCTACACATGCTTCTAATATATAATCTTTCATGTTTTTTCTCCCTCAAACATATTCGGCTGTATGCCAAAAGAATCTTATTTCTCTGACATACAGCCGCTCCTTTTCCTGTGTAACTGAGGAGCCTTTCTTCTCATCTGAAGCAGCCGTACTATTTAAAATAACTGTACTCCCACTGCCTCCAATGAACTGACAATTGTACTGTCAGGAAATTCATCCGTTACAATTCCATCAATATCATCTAAATGTGCAAATTTATAACTCTCATTAAAATAAAATTTATCACGTTCCATAACTACGTACTGATGTCTTCCGCTGTGAAGCGCGGCTTTCTTGGTAAGCCCATCCTCAACCCCCAATGTGGTGATGGTTCCATCCGTAATATCAATGCCACAGCTTCCTATGAATGCGCGGTCAAAGCTGTACTGCTTGATGACCTCAACCGTAGCAACCCCCATAAAGCCATTTACTCCCGGATACATGGTTCCGCCTGTTCCAATCGTTGTGATTGAACTGTTCTTCGCCAGAATCTGCAGAATATCTATCATATTGCTCACTACAGTAAGACGAAGAGGTGACGCCGCAATGAGATGTGCCAGCTCAATATTTGTAGTAGAAATATCAAGAAAAATCGTCTCGTTGTTTTTAATCAGCTCCATAGCCTTGGCAGCTATGATTTTTTTCTTCTCCAGATGATAATTCCGCCTATCTACTACATCTCTTTCCAGCGGATAATCCTGTGAGAGAATGGCTCCTCCATAAGTTCTTTTTAACTTGCCTGCATTTTCCAGGGCTTTTAAGTCTTTACGGATGCAATCCTCTGTTACCTGGAATTCTTCACTGAGTTCTTTTACTCGAACCTTGCCTTTTTCCAGCAAAAATCTCTGGATAGTCGCCTGTCTTTCTTCCGTAAACATAAAATCCCCCTTCTGTGCATCCCTGCACAGTTTTCATTATCAGATACCTTTGACTCTTTCATTGCACATACTTCCTTTTTATGATAAGGTATAATTAATTATTCAACTGCTGTCCGGCTGTATAAAGCCGCATAAACAGTAACTAACAATACCTTGCAGGAGGTCACGCTATGAAAAAAATATCAAAAAAACAGTTTCTTACCATTGGTCTCATACTGGCGCTTTCCGTACCTGCGCCTGCAGCCTGTGCTCTTCTCCAATATAATACCGATAAGGCAATGAAGGAACTCACTCTGGAGCAGCTTACAGCCCGCATCGAAATGAATTCTTCCCGTCCGCAGTATCTCTATATTGGAAGAGACGACTGCCCTGACTGCCGGAAAGTTCTTCCTGAACTTACAAAGCTTAATCGGGAAAAGCATCTGCAGATTCTTTCCTACAGTACCAGCCAAGACCGTGACTCCCGCCCTGAACAGATGTATAAAGTTCTTGATCATCTTCAGGTTGATTCTGTTCCGACTGTTTTGGTACTTGAAGCCGGAAAAGTCATTGAAAGATATTCCGGTGAAGAATTCCTTGCGCTTTACGAATAGTGCGCAAAATAACTGTTACGGCGCACACTTGGTACATTCACCGGTTGTAGGCATACCGTAATTATTAACCAGAGTCCATCCGTTTTCTTCACGGATTCTCTTCGCAGCTTCCTGACAGGACTGATTCAGCCTTTCTGTCAGGACTGCTATGTCCATTTCATCATTCAGGTATTCCCTGATAAAACTCCATATTTCCGTTTGATTTATCTCATCAAGACCTGTAAAATATGCCATTCGAAGAGGTTCTTCAACGACTTTAAAGTCTTTCATTTCTTCCGGAAATGTTATTTCCTTTACAGAAGGCAGAACTCCCGCTTCAAAAGCCATTTTCTCCTGCGTCTTCTCTGAAGTCATATACCGGACAAAATCCACTGCTGCTTCCAGTCTCTCCTTATTATCAATAAGCATTGAATTTACAGCATAAAAAGTTGTCGCATCTCCGCCTGCCAGGATTTGTTTCCCTGCCGCATATTCGCTGGTTTCTTCCGTTACTGCCGGAAACGGAACTGCTTTTCGCAAAAATTCACCTTTAAGCTTCTCGTCATCCTCGCTGGTGGCAAATATGAGCGGAGTCTCACCCTGCGCAAAAGCTTTCAGAGACTCTTCGTATCCCATATCATTTCCTGCGGATAAATCAAATAATTCCTTCAGACACTGCAAAGCAACCTGCATCTGCGGCTGTGTGTAGTCAATAATCTCTTTATCTGTTCCCTTACATGCTTCCGCAAGCTCCACATAACGATCTTCTGTTTCGTCCAGAGAATCTGCCAGATTCAAATCCATCTGGCTGCAAAGATAATTCATCACCCACTGCCATACCGGACTTTTTGAATCCTTTTCCGGAAAAATCAGAGGGGTCATTCCCTGTTCACGAAACTGTTTACATATTTCTATGAACTCAGCCCAGGTATTTGGAATTTCCACGCCTGCCTTTTCAAATAAATCTTCATTGCAAAACATCCGCACAACCGATCTTGAAGCCGGATAACCGGGAATCTCTCTTTTATAAATCTGAAGTTTCTCCCTGATTTCTTCAGGAAGAGTTTCCCCCCAGGAAACAGTCCTGCTATAGGAACTTTTTTTTTCCATATAAGGATAGAGATTAACAATGCTCCCTTTTCTGTACTGTTCTGTTACCCCGGCAAAATCATCAATGCATATATCCGCCTCCCCGGATACAGTCTCTACCAAAATTCCTGTTTTCTCCGTGTATTCCGATAGAAGCTTATCTATCACAGACTTCTCTTTTTTTCCTGCAACATCACAGTTAAAAGTAAGGCGAACTTCTTTTGCCTGTACAGTAACGACTCCTGTCAAAATTCCTCCAAGAATTGTTATTGTCAAAACCGCTGTCAGAATTTTTCTCTTCAAGTTTTTCCCTTTCTTTTCAGCCTGCTGTCTCAGGTATTTCTTTACAATTAACCAAAAGACAAAAGGACAGAACACCGACTACGCCGGCTCCCCAAAAAGAGTCGTTCAGTTTTTGTCAGTATTCTGTCCTTATACTTTATCAGCCTTTAACCGCTCCGATTGTTACACCTTTTACAAAATATTTCTGTACAAACGGATAAATCATAAGAACCGGCACAGATGCTACCACGATAACAGAATATTTCAGAAGCTCTGTCATACCCTGAAGTTTGGAAAGTGCCGAGGCATCCGTCAGCATGGTCGGGTCAATCTGGTTCTGAATAAGGATTTCACGAAGAACCATTGTGATCGGCCATTTGCTTGAATCGTTCAAATAAAGCATAGCGTCAAAATAGTTGTTCCACTTTGCAATTCCGTAATACAGCGCCAGAACCGCGATAATCGGTTTACTCAGCGGCACGATTACTTTCATCAGATATTTGAATGGAGAACAGCCGTCAAGCTGCGCTGCCTCATACAGTTCATCCGGAATGGAGTTGACCATATAAGTACGTGCAATAATCATATTGTATGTAGACATTGCTGTCGGAATAAGCATTGCCCAACGAGTGTTGATAAGACCAAGTTTGCTGACAATCATGTAGTTTGGTACAAGTCCGCCTGAGAAATACATGGTAAATACAAACAGCGCTGCGATTTTATTTCTTGCTGTAAACTCTTTACGGGAAAGAGGATATGCACAAAGCATAGTCATAACAAGGTTGATGGCTGTACCTACAAACATATAAAACAGGGAGTTTGCAAAACCTGTAAGAATCTTAGGATTCTTAAATACCGCCTGATAGCCTCTCAGTGTTACATCCACCGGCCAGAGAATTACCTTTCCGCTGATAACTGCCTGCGGGTCTGAGAAGGATGCTGCTACTACATAAATCAATGGATACAGTACAATAACAAGGATAATTGACAGTATTGCATATACAGAAACAATAAAAATCTTATCACCTGTACTCTGGTTTTTAAATTTTACGTTCATATATCTACCTCCTACCACAAGCTGTTGTCTGTAACCTTTTTACTGATCTGGTTAACAGAAACCAGAAGAATAAAGCTTACGACAGACTGGAACAGACCGGCCGCTGTTGAGAAGCCGTAATCTGCCTGTGTGATACCGACCTTATATACGAAGGTTGAGATAACCTCGGATACGCTTGCGTTCATCGGGTTCTGTAATAAGAATACTTTATCGAAACCGATATTGATAATATTACCGCAGCTCATGATCAGCATGATTACAAGTGTCGGCATGATACAAGGAATATCTACATGGAGAATTCTCTGAATTCGGCTGGCACCGTCCATTACCGCAGCTTCTTTCAGCTCAGGACTGACACCTGCAAGAGCTGCGATATAAATAATCGCCGAATATCCGGCTGTCTGCCAGACACCACTCCATACATACAAATGCCGGAATGTCTCCGGGCTTCCTGTAAAGTTAATTGGATCAATTCCAATTTTTCCTAATAAGATATTAAAAATACCTGTACGAAGGTCTGTCATAGTGAACAGCATGCCGCAAAGTACGACAATGGAAATGAAGTACGGTGCGTATGTAACCATCTGTACAGTTTTCTTAAAGAATTTAGACTGAATCTCATTGATGCAGACTGCAAGGATAACCGGAATCGGGAAACTGATAATCAGGTTATATGCACCAAGAATCAGAGTATTTTTAATAACCTGAACACTGGAAGTCGAGGTAAGGAATCTTGTGAAATGTTTCAGACCAACCCAGTCACTTCCCAGGAATCCACGTCTCGGACTGTAGTCCTCAAACGCCATAAGGATACCGCCCATAGGCACATAGGCAAAGATTAATGCATAAATACATGGCAGGGCAATAATCAGCCAGAACTGCCAGTTAGAGGATTTCATTTTAGTTTTTTTCACTTTGTTTTTTCCCACTTTTTATGCTCCTCCTTTTCATTTTTTAATAAAAGTGGCCGGACCATCCTGGCCCGGCCACCCATGATCTCTTTTGCAGATTTCTTATTTCATCTGTCTGTCGTATGCTGTCTGGTATGTTTCAAGCAGCTCTTGGAGACCTGCACTCTCGAGAGATGTTTTGAAGGATTCCCAATCTTTATCATCTTCGATATTTCTTGCTCCTGTGATAAATGCAGCAGAGTTCTCATCAATCATTTTTTCAACTTCTACAGCGATTGTGGAAACGTTTGTTGTCTCCTCGCTTGTCAGTTTCAGACGAGGAAGAACATCAAGGTCTGAGTTCTCTTCTGTCTGTGTATATGGTGCATAATCATTTTTGGAAGATTCATATAATAATTTCTCAAGTCCTTCGCCAGTCTTAATATCAACATCCTGAGGAGTTGCAGCACCTAATCTGTATTCTGCCGGAGCTACACGGATACCAAGATCCTGCCAGTCATGGTTCTGAGTTTCAGCAGTATATGGATTGAGAATCTTGTAATCTGCCGGTTCGCCGTCAAGACCGAATTCACCTTCCGGATTAAGAGCCCAGTCAACGCCTTCTTCCGCACCGTACTGGGACATTAAGTCACCTGTCTCACTGTAGAAGAAATCTGCCCAACGCATTGCTGCTTCAGGACTCTTACATGTATCTGTGATACAGAAGCTTCCGTCAGAAAGAGCTAAATATCTGAAGAATGTTGTAAGTCTTGTGCCATCTGGACCTTCAAGTGGAGAAAGTGTCTCATACTGAGCATACAGTTCCGGATTTGAAGAAGAATCAATACAGTCGGAAATTGTACCTTCCGGGAAGCACAGAACCGGTGCATCTTCCTGGTTGATAATCGCTTTCATCTGCTCTACTGTCTGTGTAAAGTTACCATCGTAAAGAGCTCCAGCCTCATAGAGGGAGTTCGCATATTTCAGGAATTCTCTGTAACGGTCATCTGTAGCAACACATTTTACCTCACCGTCCCATGTCACTGCTGTCTTATCGCGAACACTCAGTGTATAGGAAGAGCTTGGAGGAAGAATGAAAGATCCCATTAACCAGTTCTCAAACTCAGCATACCAGCCTTTTCCAGGTGCAGTACCTACAACTGCGATTCCGTTTGGCTTGTACTCTTTGAATTTCACACACATATCATAAAATTCCTGAGTTGTAGTTGGCTTCTCCAGACCCATCTCTTCCAGATATTTGGTGTTGATCCACATTTTACGTCCATAAGAGCAGTGGTAGCAGTCATTCTCGCTGAACAGGGAGTAAATCTGTCCGTCTGTCTCACGGCTTAAGTCAAGTTTCTCACCGTAACGTGCCATATAATTCGGCATGATATCTTCATTGATGTACTCATCTAACGGAACAATAATCTGTTCTTTTACACCGAATTTCGCAAGGTCAGGTGATACGCCAAGCATCATATCCGGATAGTCACCGGAAGCAAGCATCATATTCAGTTTTTCCTGCCAATCATCACGTCCTGCAGTCACCCATTCAATATGTATGCCAGTCTGCTCCTCAAGATACTTGGTGAAATCGTTTGTTTCAAAGTTTTCTACGTTAGGCATGGTCATTGTGAAACATGTCAGAGTAAGTTCTTCTCCTTCCGGTACAATAGGATAACCTGCTTCTGTGAGTTTCACTTCGTCTTTCTTTTTGGCAAGTGCCGGAACTGCGCTTCCAACTACCATAGTGGACGCAAGTGCAAGTGCCATGATTCTTCTGAATCCTTTGTTCGTCATACCTGTTCCTCCCTTTAGAGTATTTTTATAAGTTACGATTCCGCAAACGTCCCCGGTCATTCTCTAATTGTATATTATGCCGTGAACGGACCGCTTTAACTTACTTACATTATATATATATATGTATGTATTGTCAATTGTTTCGTCGTGTTTTTTATTGATTCGTTACATGTTCACGAATTATGCACATTTCTTTTGTACTTTATAACCAAAAAAGGGGCTTATCTCCCCTTTTATTGCCGTTTTTTGTTATATTACCAGCTGCATTATTATTGTTTTGTATTGTTTCATCCGGAAGTCACTTTGAAGCCATCTTGTTTTTCAACTGTTCAACCTTTTCCTGACTTAATCCGGAAATCATACAGATCTCAGCAACAGTGTATTTTCCCGCTTCCAGCATACGCTGTGCAGTCTTCAATGCCTGTTGTTCTTCTCCCTGTTCAAATCCTCTTTGAATCAGTCGGTCAGATTCCAGTTCCAATACGTTTCCTCCCATTATATCACCTACTCCTTTCCTTGCCTTTCCTGCATCGGAGAAAATATAATCTGAGATTCGGGTTATCAGCTCTATCAAATCCCGGTATTCTTTCTCTTTTCCCCTGTCCAGTAATGTTTCCTCCAGATGCTGTTCAATGAGATGGTACTCGGACAGCAGGCTGTCCAGTTTCTCTGTGTTTTCTTCTAATTCTTTTTTCTGTTTTTCATAGCGTATTACATAAAACGGAAGCAGAAACAGCAGATTTTTCTGAAATATTACATCTCTGGTATACTGTTCCATCCGAATGATGGGCACATGATATTCCAATATCTTTCCATCCGGCATCACGACTTCCAGTTCCAGTGCAGCCGTGCCGGACTTTCCACGAAGATATAATACGCAAGAATGGGGAAAATATATACGGAACTTTCCATTTTCTCTTTCTACGTATTCCAATGCTGTCGCAAAGTCGTATTCTACCATACGAATCACCATTACAGGATCTCCGGTACTCTGGCACTCAATATGATAGACTTTGTTCCCAACAAAAAGATGGGAGTCTGTAATAATCTCTCCGCCCTTCGTTTCATGCTCATTTCTCTTTTGTATAATGGGGATATCCTCCGGATAAGCCGTTCCAAAAACCTCATTGATCAATGGTATAACAAGCCCCGGCATCTTCTCAAGCATCGTCCGGAAGACATCATCAAAAATAGTATTATTCTTATTCCCCACGAGGAATCTCCTTTCCTGAAGCTATGTATCGTCATCTTCCGTATCTAAGAGATTTCCTCTGAAGTATTCTCTGATTCTGTCGCTTAATCTTTACAGAATTTTTCTCTTTAGTAAGTTCCACACGTCTGCTTCACTCACCTTCTTTACTTGTTTTCTATAATCTGATTTTACCAAAAAGATAAATATAATACCAGAAAAATAGTATGAAAATCTTTTTTTATCTGTATAAAAAATCCCCTGTCCAGTGACAGAGGATTTTGTCATATTTCAGCTTCGGTTCTTTCCGCGGATGTATGGATTTGTCCAGAAGGCAAATACCAGCTCCACAGCCATGAAGCACCAAATAATCGGTTCGCACCAGATAACTGCCTGATAATGGAAAATCGGAATAAAAATCATGGCGAAAATAATCTTTCCCACTAATTCAATCACACTGGAGAGAATCGGAAGAATTTTGCGCCCGATTGCCTGCAATGCGGAACGCGTCTGGTTAATCACCCCCAGAACAAAATAGAACGGCGCTACCACTCGCAGATACATGGAGCCGTTTCCAAGAACTACCGCCTCTTCTGAACCGGAGATAAAGCTCACCATCTGCGGTGCGAAGCTGTAAATCACCACCATAAGAATTCCCGTTACCAGCGCATTATAGCAATACGCATATTTCATCGCTCTGCGGATTCTGTCCGGTTTCCCTGCACCGTAATTCTGAGAAACAAAGGTATTGATAGAACCGTTCATCGCTGAAAACGGCATCAGACAGAACATACAAAGCTTTCTTGCTGCAGTATGTCCGGCAATCACAAGATATCCAAGCCCATTGATTCCTGACTGGAGAACAGCAGTTCCTGCTGAGACAAAACAACTCATAAAACTCATGGAAAGACCCTGAGCAATCATCTCTTTATAAAGAGGTTTATCCGTCTCGAAGTGTTTTTTTTCCGGGACAAGAAGAGGAGTCTTTCTTACAATATAAACCAGACAGAGTACCACGGATACAGCCTGGGCAATAACTGTTGCTGCTGCAGCTCCCCGGATTCCCATCTGAAACTGTGTGATAAAGAGAATATCCAGCACAATATTAATAATAGAAGAAATAATAAGAAAAACCAAAGGCATTACACTGTTTCCGATGGCACGAAGAGCACCGGAACACAAATTGTAGGCTAAAGTTATTGCACTAAACTGAGTGATAAAAGATACATAACTATACGCCTCATGGATAATCTCTCCCGGTGTGTGCATAAGCTCCAAAAACGGGAACAACACAAACCTGGTAACAACTGTTATAATCACTGCAATGGCAATTCCGATTTTAATTGTCGCTGCTACTGATTTTTTTAATAAAGTTTCATTTCCAGATCCAAAGCTTCTCGCTGTCACAATAGAAAGGCCATGCCCCATTCCCATTGCAAATCCCATAAGAAGATCATACACCGGCATGGCAGCTCCCACTGCTGCCAGAGAAGTTTCCCCCAGAATATTTCCTACGATAATCGTATCCATTGTATTATAAAGCTGCTGAAAAATACTGGATAAAAGAACCGGTATCGCAAACCGGACCATAGACGTAAATATCGGGCCGTTCAGCAGATCGACCCGAGTTTTTTTCGTAATAGAATTCATCAATAAAAATCCCCTGTATCATTCTTTTATATGAACCTGAAGCTGATTATATGGAATCTCAATTCCCTGCGCATCAAATTCTTCTTTAATTCTTTGATTCAGTCTCCATTTCGCAGGCCAGTAAGCATCTGTCGCTACCCACACACGAAATCCCATAATCACTGCGCTGGCTCCCAGCTCATCTACAAAAACCACCATTCCTTCGTCGTCCTTCGTATCTTCATCCTCACGAAGAAGCTTCTCCAGAATTTCCTTTGCTTTTCCTATATCTGAATGATAGGAAATCCCCACCTTAACCTCCAGTTTTCGCAAATCTCTGGCAGTCACATTGGTTATAATACTGTTGGAGAGAGTTCCGTTAGGAATTACCACATGCTTATTATCTATAGAAAGAAGAGTGGTATAACACATCTCCACCTTATAAACAGTTCCTTCACATCCAGCCTGTCCCTGGACAATAATGTAATCTCCCACCTGAAACGGCTTAAAGACCAGAAGAATCACACCGCCTGCAATATTGGCAAGGCCGCCCTGCAGAGCAAGACCGATGGTAACACCGGCGGTACCAAGAAGAGCTGCTACTGAAGTCTCTGTTACACCAAAGCTTGTGGCAATATTAAAAATAAGCAAAATATAAAGAATTGCTTTTATAAGAGAGCCCACAAACTGCGTCACACCTTTATCCACAGAGGCCTTTTCCATGGAAGTCTTCACAAATTTTACCAGCCATTTAATCAGCTTTCTTCCCACAAAAAAGGCAAGAATGGCAATTATTACTTTAAATCCAAAACGGGTAAATTCCGGAATATTATCATAAAGATACTGCTGAAGCTGGTTTACTCCTTCTGTTACTTCCTGCACACTCTGCTTCACTCCCTGTTCTACCTGTTCCTGCACCTGTTGTTCCATACGTATCACCTCTGTCAGTAATCTCTCATTCCTTTTATGGTAACAATACAGGGTCGCCAACGCGGCCCTGTATTTTAAACTTGCTGATACACGTTATTGTACCATCGGCTTTTCAGTAGTTATATTTTTGAAAAAAGACAAGCAAAGCCGTAACCTGTATCATAAAAATCACAGGTACTCCGATATAAAATTTCCCTTTTCTCGTTTTATGGTGAAAAAACTTCATTGCTATGTAAGCCCCTACAGAGCCTCCCATAACTGCTGCAAGGAGCAGCGCCTTCTCCGGAATTCTCCAGAGCCCGCGCTGCGCTTTAAATTTGTCAATGCCATATATGGAAAAAGCAAATACGTTAATTCCCACCAGATAATAATAGAAATAATTCATTACCGGTCTCCCGCTGTTCAGTGAATTCCTTTCATGGAAAGACTGATTCGCTTCTTCTTCATATCCACACCGATAACCTTTACATCTACCACATCTCCTACGCTCACTGCTTCCAGCGGATGTTTGATGAATTTCTCACTCATCTCGGAAATATGAACAAGGCCGTCCTGATGTACACCGATATCTACGAAAGCGCCGAAGTCGATGACGTTTCTTACAGTTCCTTTGAGAATCATTCCCTCTTTCAGGTCTTTCATATCAAGGACGTCTGTTCGAAGGATTGGTTTCGGCATCTCATCACGAGGGTCACGGGCAGGTTTTTCCAGTTCTTTTACAATATCCTGAAGCGTAATCTCACCAATTCCCAGTTCCTGCGCCATTTTTTCATATTTGCCTTTCATCTGAAGGGAAATTCCAAGAAGCTTGCCGCCACTGATGTCGGAAATTTTATAACCGAGCTTTTCCAGAAGCTTAGAAGCAGCCTCATAACTTTCCGGATGTACGCTTGTTGCATCCAGTGGATTTTTGCCTCCGGAAATACGCATGAAACCTGCACACTGCTCAAAAGCTTTCGGACCTAATTTGGCAACCTTGAGCAGTTCTCTTCTGCTTTCAAAACGTCCATTTTCTTCGCGGTAAGCCACAATATTTTTTGCAATTGCTTTACTGATACCTGAAATATACTCTAAAAGAGAGGCAGATGCTGTATTTAAGTCAACACCGACTTTATTTACGCAATCCTCCACAACACCGCTTAAGGCCTCTCCCAGTTTCTTCTGATTCATATCATGCTGATACTGACCAACTCCGATTGATTTCGGATCGATTTTTACAAGCTCCGCAAGAGGATCCTGTACACGTCTTGCAATTGACGCAGCACTCCTCTGTCCCACATCAAAGTTCGGAAACTCCTCTGTAGCCAGCTTGCTTGCAGAATAAACAGATGCTCCTGCCTCATTGGTAATTACATACTGAACCTTTTTCTGAGGAATCTCTTTGAGCATATCTACGATCACCTGTTCAGACTCACGGCAGGCAGTACCGTTACCTACAGAAATCAGGGAAATATCGTATTTGTCGATCATGCTCTCCACGGTATCTTTTGCTGCTCTGATTTTTGCCTCGGTAGTCGGAGCCGTAGGGTAAACAACCGTTGTATCAAGAACTTTTCCCGTACTGTCTACAACTGCAAGCTTACATCCGGTACGGAATGCCGGATCCCATCCCAGTACAACCTTTCCTGCAATCGGAGGCTGCATCAGAAGCTGTTCCAGATTTTTGCCGAATACGTGAATCGCACCGTCTTCTGCCTTTTCTGTAAGGCTGTTACGAATTTCACGCTCAATAGCAGGACCGATAAGACGTTTGTAGCTGTCTTCCACTACTTCTTTCAAAATTTCTGTTGTATTCGGGTTTTCTTTTACGATTATTTTTTTGTTTAAATAGCGAAGGATATCTTCTTCCGGCGCATTAATCTTAACTGTAAGAATTTTTTCTTTTTCCCCACGGTTTAAAGCCAAAACTTTATGTCCCGGTAATTTATCTACAGCCCCTTCAAAATCATAATACATTTCGTAGACAGACTGCTCTTCCGGTTTCTTTGCCACAGAAGCAATGATTCCCTTTTTGGCAGTAAGATTTCGAATATAAATACGATAATCCGCCTCATCGGAAATACGTTCTGCAAGAATATCCTTGGCACCGTTAATAGCGACGCTTACAGACGGCACTTCTTTTTCTTCGGAAACAAAGGCTTTTGCCTCATCTTCAATAGATTTGTCCGTCATCTGGAGCATAATGATATTTGCCAGCGGCTCCAGACCTTTTTCTTTGGCAATGGTCGCTCTGGTACGGCGTTTCGGACGGTAAGGACGGTATAAATCCTCTACCACAACAAGGGTCTGCGCTTCCAGAATCTGTTTTTTCAAATCTTCGGTAAGCTTGCCCTGTTCCTCAATACTTCCCAGAACCTGTGTCTTTTTATCCTCCAGATTTCTTAAATAAGCCAGTCTGTCGAAGAGATTACGGAGCTGTTCGTCATTCAAAGCTCCTGTCGCTTCTTTTCTGTATCGTGAAATAAACGGTATGGTATTGCCTTCATCAATTAATTTAACTGCAGCTTCCACCTGCCATTTTTCTACTTTTAGTTCTTGTGTGATTACCTGAATAATATCCATAAATGAATCTGTCTCCTATAAATTTATGCTTCGGAATTGTAATCGTCCTTCTGCTCTTTTTTCTCGTCGGAAGCCTCTGGCTGATCCGGTTTTTCCGGAAGAGACGGAGTCTCCGGCAGCTCAATCACCTGTGAACCGGTTTCTCCTGTATACATACCGGTACCTGGAATTACAGTGTCCAGCTCCCCTAAAATATCCCTGTAAAACATGGCAGCGCTCATCTGCATATAAGGCATAACCCAGATAAGGGGAATATAAAAAGCCAGCACGGAAAGCAGCATCAGCGGGAAAAAGCTGAGCTGCAGAAGCAGGTATTTTCCGATTCTTCCTTTCATCATACGTGCACTTGTTTTTACCGCCTGCATTCCACCCATTTCCTCATTATCTGAAAGAAGAAAATAAATCATCGCAAATGGAATCCCAATCAGCATACTGAGAATACTTGTCACCATAAAGATAACAGAATACGTTGTCAGCCACTCCATCTGAGCTTCCATGGAAGCCCCCGGTTCAACTGCCAGATTGTAGTAAGTTGCCGGAAAAGTAGCTACCACATCAATTACAGCAAGAACGGTTGACGCTATGATCACTCTGTCCGGATGGCTTTGAAAAAAATAAAACAAATCCCCCAAAACACAGGAGCCTTCCCTTGCCACTTTCAGAAGCATATAGGAATATCCTGCTGTTACAATACTGAATACAAGCGAAAGAATAACCGCAAAAATCTGACTCAGAGCAATAGCCAGCACCGAATCTCCCGGAAAGAGCGCAGCAGTAAGTGTGCTTCCCAGAAAACTTAAAAGTGAACTGACTATAGATGCCATAATCAAAATTCCATAGTTTCCTCTCAAAGCAGCCTTTGCCGCTCTTTTTAAGTCGCCTATACTTCTCATTACTTACTCCTTTTTAATCTGCCAGATTAAACGCATCATGAACTGCATTCATAGCGCGGATGCCATCCTTTTCATTGATAAGAACAGTTACACGGATTTCGGATGTTGAAATCATATTAATATTTACACCTTCATTATAAAGGCTCTCGAACATTTTTGCAGCGACACCCGGATTGCTCATCATACCTGCGCCTACAATAGAAAGCTTCGCAATATTTCTCTCGGAATGAAGCTCCTTATATCCAAGACGTGCCTGATTTGCCTCCAGAACCGCTACAGCCTCATCCAGATCATTTTTATCTACAGTAAAGGAAATATCCTTTGTACCTGCACGACCGATAGACTGCAGAATTACATCTACATTAATATTTTTCTTTGCAAGGGTATCAAATAACTTAAATGCCACACCCGGAGTATCCTTTAATCCAATCACTGCAATTCTTACGGCATCTGTATCAAGCGCAACACCACTGATCAACATTCTTTCCACTGTAACTTCCTCCTTTACAACAGTTCCTTCACTGTCATTTAAACTGGAACGCACAACAAGAGGCACTCCGTATTTTTTCGCCATCTCTACAGAACGATTGTGAAGAACACCCGCTCCCAGAGTTGCAAGATCCAGCATCTCATCGTAAGTAATCTCCTTTAATTTTCGTGCTTTCGGAACCTTACGGGGATCTGCGGTATAAACACCATCTACATCTGTATAGATTTCACATGCGTCTGCGTGAAGAGCCGCTGCAAGAGCAACTGCCGTAGTGTCCGAACCGCCCCTGCCCAGAGTTGTGTAATCATCGTACTTATTAATTCCCTGAAAACCTGTGACAATTACAATTTTTCCACATTCCAGTTCACGTTTGATTCGCTCTGTATCAATCCGTTTCAAACGAGCATTTCCATGAGAACTCGTGGTGTGCATGGAAACCTGAAAAGCATTCAGAGACACTGCCGGAACCCCCAGCTTGTTCATCGCCATCGCCATAAGAGAGACTGACATCTGCTCACCGATGGTAAACAGCATATCCATCTCTCTTTTCGGTGGCTTCTCATTGATGTCCTGCGCCTTGGCAATCAGCTCATCCGTGTATTTGCCCATTGCGGACAAAACAACAACCACTTCATTTCCTTTTTTATATTCCTCGATGCACCTGTTCGCTACATTAAAGATTCTCTCTTTATCTGCTACTGAGGTGCCGCCAAATTTTTTGACAATTAACATTATCTGCCTCCTTTAATCAATTCCGGCATTTTTCGTCTTTTATGTGACGGACAAAGCTTCCGCCCTTCCTTACCTGCCGGATTCAGCAAAAAGGTATTTCATCATATCCCAGCCGTGTTCAACCCTATTTCCGCTCTCTGCTGCTTCTTTTTCATTATAACACCAGTTATGAGAACGGGGTGCCGTACTGTCATAGAGAAGATATGGCACCGGCTCTGCCACATGGGTGCGCACCTTTATCGGAGTAGGGTGATCCGGAAGAATCAGCATTCTGTAATCCTCCCCTGCCGCATCAAGTCCTTCTTTTATAAGACGGATAAGACGGTTGTCCAGATATTCGATAGACTGGATTTTTTTTGAAATACTTCCCTGATGTCCCATTTCGTCAGGAGCCTCCACATGTACGTAAGCAAAGTCATATCCTTTCTTTGTCAGAGCCTCCACTGCTGCCTCCGCTTTTCCCTCGTAATTCGTATGAAGCCCTCCATTGGCGCCTTCCACAAGAATACGATCCATCTCTGCGCCCACTGCAATACCCTTCAAAAGATCCACAGCGGAAATCATAACACCTTTTTTATGATAAATATCCTCAAACGACGTAAGGATTGGCTTCGTTCCTGCCCCCCAGAACCAAAAGCTATTGGCAGGATTAAGACCTTTTTTCTTTCTTTCTGTATTAAGAGGGTGTTTTTTCAAAATTTCATAGCTTCGCTTCTGCATATACAAAAGTGCTTCATTCTCAGGGAGATAATCTCCGATCGTCCGGGTCAGAATATCATGAGGAGGCGTAAGATCAAAGCTCTCCCCTCTGTCCCAGATCATGCAGTGACGGTAACTGGTTCCGGTATAAAATCGGAAAGCGGGATTTGACAGTTCCTTACAGACTGCTTCCAGAAGAATGGTTGCCTCTTCTGTACTGATTTCATCAGAACTGTGATCAATCATAATCTGCTCCTCATAAGCACCATCATTTTCAGACAGAGTCACGATATTGCATCTGTACACTACATCTGTTTCTTTCATGTCAGCGCCAATACTCAGAGCTTCCAGAGGGGAGCGTCCTGTATAATATTTCTTCGGGTCATATCCCATTACCGAAAGATTCGCCGTATCGCTTCCCGGCGCCATTCCATCCGGAATCGTTGAGACTGTTCCGATTTCTGAAACCTTCGCGAGCGCATCCATAACAGGTGTCCTGGCTCTGAAAAGAGGTGTTTCTCCCTGAAGCTCATCTAAAGGCCAGTCTGCCATACCGTCTCCCAAAATCACCACGTATTTCATAAAATCTCCTTTCAACGCACCTATGGGCGCGAAACCATGACAGGTTCCCGCCCACAGATAATCTCAGTCTTTCACTCTGATCTCAGACAGAACCAGTCCGTTGAGTCCATCCAGTTTCATTTTAAACTCTCCCTGTGTCATCTCAGAAGTAAGGAAAGCAAATTCACCCGGAAACTGCGCCAGCTTTACAACCTTTACCTTTCCGAAAAGTGCATTGACTTTCTCAGAAGCTACCTCACGCACGCGAACAAAGAAACGGCCTTTCACCTCATCCATACTGAGAAGCTTCGCAGGTTCGCTGCTCCATCTCGTAAAAATAGTTTTGTGAAGATGCTTCGCTTCATCAATGATATCTCCTACGACTGCGCTTGCTGTAGGAAGTTTCCCTGCTCCGCTTCCGTAATACATGGAGTCGCCAAGCATATTTCCGTGAACAAAAACTGCATTAAATACATCGTTCACACTGTAAAGAGGACTCTGTTTACCTACAAGGAAAGGCGCTGTCATTGCATAATAAGCGTTATCATCCACCTTTTTGCTTGTTGCAAGAAGCTTAATGTTCATGCCGAGAGCTTCTGCATATTCCATATCCTCAGGCGTAATCTTTGTGATACCCTCTGTATAAATCTCTTCAAAATCAAAATATTTCCCGTATGCAAGGGAAGACAGAATTGCAATCTTCCGGCAGGCATCGTGTCCTTCCACATCAGCAGTAGGGTCAGCTTCCGCGTATCCCATTGCCTGCGCTTCTTTCAGCACATCGTCAAAATCACTGCCTTCGCTGCTCATCTTATACAGCATGTAGTTCGTCGTTCCGTTCAGGATTCCGGTAACTTCATCAATCTCATCTGCCGTGAGAGATGAATTCAGCACACGGATAATCGGAATTCCTCCGCCGCAGCTTGCCTCGAATAAAAAGTTGATACTCTTTTCTTTGGCAATGTCCATAAGCTCTCTGCCGTGCTTGGCTACCAGAGCCTTATTGGAGGTGCAGACGCTTTTGCCCGCAAGAAGCGCTCTCTTTACAAAGGTGTAAGCAGGTTCAATTCCTCCCATAACCTCTACTACGATATCTACTTCCGGGTCATTGACAATCGTCTCATAATCGTGAACCAGCACTTCCTGTACCGGATCCCCCGGAAAATCCCGAAGGTCAAGAACATATTTGATTCTTAACTCCTCCCCGGCTCTCTGGTTAATGCTCTCATGATTTGTATTGATAACTTCCACCACGCCGCTTCCTACTGTGCCGTAGCCCAAAACTGCTATATTTATCATTCTGTTTACTCCCTGCCTAAAATTTTCAGATAGTGAATCCCTTCGCTGTGTTCAATTACGTCTATAATCGCCTCTGCATCGCCTTCTCCCGGAAGGATATCCACACTCAGCGTCAGAGTTGCCACCCCATTGATGGGAATACTCTGGTGAATGGTAAGGATATTTCCGTGAAATCTTGCGATGGTTTGCAGGACAACGGAAAGCAGTCCCGGTTCATCATCCATTTGAATAATGAAGGTGATGGTTTTCCCCTTCGCTTCTTCGTGGAAAGGAAAAATATCATCCTTATATTTATAAAATGAACTTCTGCTGATTCCGGTCTGCTCTGCCGCCTCCTGTACAGTCATGGCTCTGCCTGAGTCAAGAAGACGCTTCGCTTCCACAACCTTTAAAAGGACCTCCGGAACCGCGCGTTCTGTTACTACAAAGTATTTTCTCTTTTCTGTAAGTTTTTGCATTTCTTTCACCTGTACGCTCTATAAAGACATTTGTTTTCATATTAGGGCTATGCTAACACACATGGCAAAAGTGTGCAAGTATTTTTTATGTAATTGTAATAGTGCCGCGTGAATAGTAACACGGGACTATCATTGCTCTGACAGTCCCGCTTCCTGTTCTTTATTTTGACAAAGCAATCCATTTCAGATATGCGTTGATAAAAATATCAATGCTTCCATCCATAACTGCATCCACATTTCCTGTCTCTTCATTGGTGCGGTGATCTTTAACCATCGTATATGGCTGCATTACATAAGAACGGATCTGATTGCCCCAGCCGATATCTGTAACCTCTCCTCTGATGCCGGAAAGCTTGGCTTCCGCTTCCTGCTGTTTGAGAAGATACAGTTTCGCTTTCAGCATCTGCATCGCCTTATCCTTATTCATGTGCTGAGAACGCTCATTCTGACACTGTACCACAATTCCGGTCGGGAAATGTGTGATACGGATTGCAGATGAGGTTTTGTTGATGTGCTGTCCGCCCGCGCCGCTGCTTCGGTAGGTATCAATACGAATATCTTCGTCGTTGATTTCTACATCCAGGTCTTTCTTGATATCCGGCATAACATCACAGGATACAAAGGAAGTCTGGCGTTTGCCCGCTGCATTAAACGGGGAAATACGCACAAGACGGTGTACGCCCTTTTCGGATTTAAGATAGCCATAGGCATTTTCTCCGTTTACCTGGAAGGTTACGGATTTTACGCCTGCTTCATCACCATCAAGATAATCAAGAACTTCCATTGAGAAGCCTTTTTTATCTACCCAGCGGCTGTACATACGGTAAAGCATTCCGCACCAGTCACATGCCTCTGTTCCGCCTGCGCCTGCGTTCAGCTTAATGATTGCGTTTTCATTGTCATATTCTCCGGAAAGGAGGGTTTTGATACGGATATTGTCAAAATCAGCCTGGAACTGGTCAAGCATCTCCTGAATTTCAGGAATCAGATCCGGATCATTCTCCTCATATCCCATCTCAATCATGGTTTCCATATCTTCCATCTGTGTCACCAGATTATGATATGTCTCCATGTCATCTTTCATGCTCTTTAATTCTTTCATCTTCATCTGGGAAACTTCTGCGTCATCCCAGAAATCAGGCGCTTCCATTTCGCGCTCTAATTCTTCGACCTTCTGCTCTTTGTTAGCGAGGTCAAAGTGAATCCCTCACTTCCACTAATGGTTCTGTGTAAGTTGCAAGAATGCTCTTGAACTGATCTAATTCAACCACAGCTTCACCTTCTTTCTTATAATTCAATTGCCTTTGTAATTGTCTTTCGGTTGAAATCACACGGCTTATGATAACATATCTTTTAGGAAATTACAAACTTTATATACAGTTTTTCTGTTATCTTAACGTAATCATGTTACTGTTCACAGTCTTTATCGCAACTCAATCACTTCTCCGTTTTTCAGACGGCTTTCCTCGGCAGCAAGTGCGATAATATGGCTTTCCACCGCTTCCTCGGCGCTGCTTCTGCTCTTCCCTTTTCCATCTGCTGCCACAAGAGCGGTAAATTCTTTCATCAGCATGGAGTCGCTTCCGCTGTGACCGGATTCCGAGACAGAAAGCTCTATTTTGTATGTATGTCCTGTTACAAAATCCATAACCTCAATGTGGTTTTTTTCCATGTTTCCGCGAATCTGTCCTCTTGTTCCCATAAGATTGATTACACGTTCCATTTCATTAGTAAAAGCACACATAGTCATATTTGCGGTAACGCCGTTTTCAAATTCCAGATTCACTACCTGATGATCTACCACGTTATTGTCGCAATGATAAACGCATCTTCCATAAGGGCCGTCTTTCAGAGCTTTTAAGATTCCTTCTCTGCTGGTATCCAGTGTAAATGCATTTGCAAACCCTTTTCCATATTTATGCTCCAGATAAAATTTCGGAGCAAAATACGGGCATTCATCTCTGTGAGGACAGCCGTCCATGCAGTACCTCGGTGCTCCCTGAGGAGCATTTTCTGCCTTAAAATGCATCAGGCTTCCAAAACTTGAAACTCGTTTACAATGACTTCCAACCAACCAGAGAAGAATGTCCATATCATGGCAGCATTTCTGTAAAATCATAGAAGAACTTTCATCGCTGTTTCTCCAGTTCCCCCTGACAAAACTGTGCGCCTGATGCCAGAATCCCACGCTTTCAATGTGCTGTACAGAGACAAACTCTCCGATTGCGCCTGCATCCAGCAGCCGTTTCAATTCGCTGAAAAAAGGAGAATAGCGAAGCACATGACAGATAGAAAACACCTTTCCGCTTTCTCTTGCAATACGAGCCATATCCTCCAGTTCTTCCCTGTCCGAGCTCATAGGTTTTTCACACAAAATATGATACCCCTTCTCTGCCGCCATTTTTACAGGACCATAGTGCATATTGTCCATAGTGCAGATTAAAACACAATCTGCCATCTTCGGCTGTGAAAGAAGCTCTTCCCAGCTCTTAAAGCAGTTCTCTTTCGGAATCCTGTGTTCTTCTCTGAACGCCTCACGTTTCTCTTCATCCGGTTCTGCCACTCCCACAATTTTCAGTTCATTGGGATTATCCAACGCATAGGATGCATAGGCTTTTCTGCCGCGCCTTCCTGCTCCTGCTACAATTGCAGTTACCTGTTTCATAATATAAAGTCCGCCTTTCCCTTCTTATTTACATAGTTTTCTTAATCAGATATTTTATCTCAGCAAAAAATTCTCTGAGCATATTATTGGGAAGGAATGATTTCGTTGAAGCAGCGGAAATGCCGCAGATATTTTTCATTCCCTGACTGCGCGCAATCTGCAGCGCACGAAACATATGGAAATCATTGGTTATGATTCCCACAGATGCGCTCTCCCTCATAAGCTTTCGGCTGTTTGTAATATTCTCCGCAGTTGTCTTTGACTCTGCTTCCAGAATGAGTTTTTCTTTGGGAATCCCCTTCTCAAGAAGATAATCAGCCATTCCTTCTGCCTCCGAAAAAGGTTCGTTGAAGCCCTGACCGCCGGATACCACACAGAGAGTATCCGGATTTCCTTCCATATATTCTGCCGCCTTGTCAAGTCTGTATTTCAAAGACCTGCTCGGTCCGTCTTTATTAACCTGAGCTCCCAGAACAAGAATATAATCAAGCCCGTTTTTCCCTTTCTGACTCATCTGACTGATAATCATTCCTTCCACAACAACAAACAAAAGGATACCTGCTGCCGCCAGAATGAGAATCGCTCTTTGTAAAAGCCCCGGCATTTTCGTCCACAATTCCAGATGTAAAAATACTCCAAGACCTGCAAATCCTCCTCCCATCAGGAACCATACAACAAAAAAACCTGTCCCCGATCCTGCGGAGAGTACGACCATTCCATATAAGAAACAGATAACTGCCAGCAAAATACCGGATATCAGATATATACTGTTCATACTGCCTAAACCTTTCCTGTGTTTCTTTTTTGTCTCTCTGTGTTTCAGAAGCCTTCCCTCCGTCTTGTTTTCCATAATTCCGCCCGCTTCACAGCCGCTTCATCTTCAATCTGCTGGGTAACGCCTTCAATAATCAGTCCCGGCACCTCCACCGGATGCTGGTTCTCGTCTGTTCCAACCATTGTGAAATATGCACGGTTTATCATTGTTCTTGTTCCGTCGCTTGCTTCACGGTAAGTATCTATACGCACCTCCATAGAGGAATGCCCCACATGGGTCAGGCGACCGATCAGGACAATCATATCATTTACTTTTGCTCCTGCTTTAAAATACATATTATCAATGGCAACCGTTACCACATTCATTTCTGAATGGCGTTTTCCCACGATTCCGGCAGTTTCATCAATCCACGCCAGAAGCTGCCCTCCAAACAGATATCCCGATGAATTCAAATCCCTTGGCATAATCAGGTGTGACTGCTCTGTAATCGAATCCTCAACTCGTTTCATTTTGCGTTCTGACATTTTTTATCTCCTTCGTTCTCAATATTTGTACTTATTTAACGCCTGTCATTTCCCCTTGTGAATTCCTATTAGATTTATAGTAGCAATTTCCGTATGTTTTTTCAAGTATGCACCTGCCAAACCTTTGAAACAAAACAAACCTTCCATTTGGAGCGCTCTCGTCCAAGTGAAAGGTTCGTTTTTATCAAGAGAAGAAACTCTCTGCAACGCTTACATCTGCAATATAGCCTACTGTTCCCGTCATATAGATAGTTCCGTCCTCCTCTATATCAATCTGAATCATTCCTCCCGGCTGGTTCACGTTAATCCGTGATTCTACAAGCCCCAGTTTATAGGCTGCAACTGCTGCCGCGCAGCTTCCTGTGCCGGAGGCTTTCGTATAACCGGAGCCTCTCTCCCAGACTTCAATGTCCAGATTTCCGGTGTCAATCTTGCGGCAAATCTGCAGATTCATTCTTTCCGGAAACTCATCTGCGTTTTCCACATAAGGACCGAGATTTTTGACTGCTTCTGCACTTACTCTGTCCATAAAAATAATACAGTGTGGATTTCCTACAGTGAGGCAGGTTGCTTTGTATTCTGTTTCGTTAAAAGTAAACGTCTCATTTACTACCTCGCGAAGCTCTCCTGTCACCGGAATTTCTCTGGAAAGGAAAGATGCCTTCCCCATGTTTACACGAAATTCCGTCGCACGGCTGTTGAGACATTCTACATGAATCGTTCCTGCCAGAGTCTCAATATCGAATTTTTTCTCTTTTACATATAAATTGTCCATCAGATATTTAGCAAAAATACGTACGCCGTTTCCGCTGATTGCAGCTTCACTTCCATCTGCATTAAAAATATGCACACCCATTTTCCCATTAATATCTACGGGTCCGTAAAGAACGCCGTCCGCACCCAAACCAAACCCTCTCTGACAGAGAAGAGCAACCTTTTTTCCCTGAAGCTGTACACGGTTTCTGTTCGGGTCTAAAATAAGATAATCATTTCCAAGTCCCTGATATTTCGTCATTATAATATTGTTATTCATGGTCGGCTTCCTTCCTTTTATTTTCAAACGTCCTCCGACGTATCTTTTGATTGTTTAATATTATTATATCCCATATTTTTTACTATGTATATAGAATAAATTGCATTATATATTGCAAAAAATGCTCTTTATGAGTATTATAAAAGGAAAAGGAGGAAAACCGATGATTCAGACAGAACAACTGGAGCAGATGGAAAAAACAGGGTATCTTGATCGGGAGTTTCGGCTTTTTCATATTAAGGATCAAACGAAAAAAGACTTTTCCTTTCATTACCATGATTTTCACAAGGTTGTAATCTTTCTTTCCGGAAATGTCACTTACCATATCGAAGGAAAAGCTTACCATCTTAAACCGTGGGACATTCTTCTTGTAAACAGACATGCAATCCACAAACCTGAAATTGACGCGTCTGTACCCTACGAGCGTTTCATCCTCTGGATTCAGAATGATATTTCAGAAAATGACCTGACGAAATGTTTCCAGAAAGCCAGCGACCGCAGCTACAATCTGATTCGACTTCACAGCGACCTTCAGGAAAAACTGAAGGATATTCTTTTTGAACTGGAAGTTTCTCTGAAATCCGATTCTTATGGAAGCGAAATTCTAAGCCGTGCGCTTTTTTCCCAGTTTATGGTTTATCTGAACCGTATTTTTTTGGAAAAGCAGTACATTTTTGATAAAAAATCCTATTCCTGCGATTCCCAGATTGCAGATTTGATTCAATATATCAACCGTCATTTACAGGAAGAACTGACTATAGATATCCTTGCAAAACAGAGTTATCTGAGCAAGTATTATCTTATGCGGAAATTCAAAGAAAATACAGGATACACTCTCCACAACTACATTACCAGCAAACGTCTCCTTCTCGCACGAAGCCTCATCGCAGAGGGAACTCCTGTGATTAAAGCAGCCCGACAATGCGGCTTTAAAGAATACAGCACTTTTGTCCGCGCCTATAAGCGCCAGTTCAGCAAAGTCCCAAGTCAGGAAACCTGTTGATTTCCTTCTTTCGGTATACTATAATATTATCAACTGAAAAGAGCGAAAGATTTTCACAAGGAGGTACACGATATGTTTTCATGGAAAGAATTATATTTTGGAACAGATTTTAAAGAATACACCAGAATCAGAAACATTCTGGAAGATAACCAAATCCCTGCTAAAACTCAGGTAACAAACACAAGAAGCCGAATGTCCGGTGACCTTCCCCTCGGTGGAAATCCTGCAGTTCTTGACTCCGCAGGTCAGAAAAACCTTAACGATGAATACAAGATTCTCGTAAAAAAACAGGATTGGGAAAATGCAAAGTATCTCATTTCCTCAAGAAAATAAATTTAAGAGCCAATACACGGAAGCTATCCGATGCATTGGCTCTTTGTTTAATCGTATGAAATTCTTTATTTCGTTTTCTTCCTGGCTGTCGCGCAGTAAATCACAAAGGCAAGCAACACAAGGGCAACTACCATCCATCCTGCAAGCATCTTCATACCAAGAGGCTGGAATTTGTCATAGTAGCCTTTCAGATAAATAACAATAATAATTGCCGGAATCACATAGGATACATAACCTTTCAGAGAAGATGGGAATTTCAGTCCCTCACCTGCATTGGCTTCTTTCAGGAAATTATCCCAGCCCCAGCCATTCTTTCTTGTACAGAAAAGAAGATAACCGAGACTTCCAAGAGGAAGCAGGTTGTTGGATACAATGAAATCCTCCAGATCCATAATCGTGCTTCCTGCGCCAAGAGGCTGGAAGCCGGAGAGGATATTAAATCCAAGCACACACGGAATACTCAGCACGATCACTGTACCTGCGCAAACAAGAACACTCTTCTTACGTGACCAGCCTTTGCTGTCCATGTTAAACACGATTAGATTCTCAAATACCGCAATAATCGTAGTCAGAGCTGCAAAAGTCAGAAACAGGAAGAACAGGCTGCTCCACCATCTTCCGCCGCTCATCCGCACAAAAATATTCGGCAGCGTAATAAAAATCAGGCTCGGTCCCGCATCCGGCTGAATTCCGAACGCAAAGCAGGCTGGAATGATAATAAATCCCGCTGTCAACGCAACGAACGTATCCAGAATTGTAATACTTACTGCTTCTCCTGTAAGACTTCTGGAACGATCCAGATAGCTTCCGAAGATCAGCATTGCGCCGATACCGATGGACAGGGTGAAAAACGCCTGACTGAGCGCTGCAAACACCACATTTCCGATTCCATTTCCCACCATCTTATTGAAATCAGGCACTAAGTAAAAACGAACACCTTCTGCTGCATTGTCCATAAGAAGGGAATGAATTGCCAGAACTACCATAATGACCATCAACGCAGTCATCATAACTTTGGTAATCTTTTCGATTCCATTCTGCAGTCCGAAGTAGCATACCAGAAAACCAATAATACAGATGACAACCATCCATACGCCCATTGTCGGAGCATCTCCCAACATCTGGTTAAAGGCATTGTTGATTCCTTTTGAATCCAGTCCCACAAAGTCACCGCGAACACTTTTAAAACAGTAATACAGCATCCAGCCCCCGACTGTAGTGTAGAACATCATCAGCATATAACAGCCAATTGTTCCGATATGCCTCAAAGAATTCCATGCCGTCCCCTTAGGAGCCAACACGTCAAAGCATTTCGCAACACTTCGCTTACTTCCCCGTCCTACTGCAAATTCACAGACCATGACGGGGATTCCCATGATAAGCAAAAACAAAAGATAAATCAATATGAAGGCTGCTCCTCCATACTCCCCGCAGATATACGGGAATTTCCAAACATTGCCAATACCTATCGCGCATCCTGCTGACACGAGGATGAACCCAAGGCGTGAACCGAAAGACTCTCTTTTCATGCCTTTACCGCCTTACGTCCACAGCACTGTTTGTATTTCTTTCCGCTTCCGCAAGGACACGGATCATTTGGATATACTTTAATCTCTTTTCTCTGGATTGGCTTTTTCACAGAGCTGTCATCCTTGTTTGTACCGGTAACCTTGGCTACCTGCTCACGCTCAAGCTTCTGCTCTACATGTACGTGGTACAACATACGGAGTGTATCTTCCTGAATTGCGCTGATCATATTGTTAAACATATCAAAAGCACTCATCTTATATTCTACAACCGGATCTCTCTGGCCATATGCAGCAAGACCGATACCCTGACGGAGAATTTCCATATCGTCAATGTGATCCATCCACTTACTGTCAATACTCTTGAGAAGAACCACTCGCTCAAGTTCACGAAGCTGCTCCGGTTCAGGGAACTCAGCCTCTTTTTCCTCATAAAGCTTCACAGCCTCTTCCTTGATGATATGTTTCATCTCATCTTTTCTCTTGCCTTTCACAGTTTCCACAGTAAGAGGTTCAATCGGAATAATCTGAGTAAGAGTTCCGTTGAACTGCTCAAGATCCCACTCTTCTGCATCTACATCATCAGAGAAGCACATATCCACATAAGTATCTACTGTATCTGTGATCATCTTGTAAACTGTATCACGCATATTCTCTCCATCCAGAACCTGACGGCGCTCTTTGTAGATAATCTCACGCTGCTCATTATTTACCTGATCATAGTCAAGAAGATTTTTACGGATACCAAAGTTGTTAAACTCAATCTTTTCCTGGGCTTTCTGGATGGCATTGGAAAGCATCTTATGCTCAATCTGCTCGTTCTCAGCTACGCCAAGAGAAGTAAATACCTTCATCAGACGCTCGGAACCAAACAGACGCATCAAATCGTCTTCAAGCGAAATATAGAAACGGGACTCACCCGGGTCACCCTGACGACCGGAACGTCCGCGGAGCTGATTATCAATACGTCTGGACTCGTGACGCTCTGTACCGATAATCTTAAGACCGCCGGCCTCTCTTGCCACATCGTCAAGTTTGATATCCGTACCACGACCGGCCATGTTAGTCGCAATGGTAACTGCTCCTGCCTGACCTGCCTGTGCCACAATTTCCGCTTCCAGCTCATGGAATTTCGCATTCAGTACGTTATGCGGGATACCTTCACGTTTAAGCATTTTGCTCAGGAGCTCGGAAGTTTCAATTGTAATGGTACCAACCAGTACCGGCTGTTTCTTTGCATGAGCCTCAACAACAGATCTTACAACAGCATTGAATTTCTCTTTCTTTGTCATGTAAACAGCATCTTCATGGTCAACACGGATAACCGGTTTATTCGTCGGAATGGCAACAACGTCCATACCATAAATATCACGGAACTCTTTTTCCTCTGTGATAGCTGTACCTGTCATACCGCCTTTTTTATCGTATTTATTAAAGAAGTTCTGGAATGTGATCGTTGCAAGAGTCTTGCTCTCACGTTTAATCTTTACATGCTCCTTGGCTTCAATTGCCTGATGGAGTCCGTCGGAATAACGGCGTCCCGGCATGATACGTCCTGTAAATTCGTCTACAATAAGAATCTCGTCATCTTTTACAACATAGTCCTGATCCTTATGCATCAGATTGTGCGCACGGAGCGCAAGAATGATATTGTGCTGAATTTCCAGATTTTCCGGATCTGCAAGGTTCTCAATATTAAAGAATTTCTCTACTTTATGAACACCCTGCTCTGTAAGATTGACAATCTTATCTTTCTCGTTTACAACGAAATCTCCTGTCTCAACAACTTCCTCACCCATGATAGCAGCCATCTTTGTCATTTCATGACTGGCTTCACCGCGCTCCAGCTGTTTCGCAAGAATATCACATGCCTCATAAAGCTTGGTGGATTTACCACTCTGACCGGAAATAATAAGAGGTGTACGTGCCTCATCAATAAGGATAGAGTCAACCTCGTCGATGATACAGTAATGAAGATCTCTCTGTACAAGCTGCTCTTTGTAAACAACCATGTTGTCACGAAGGTAGTCGAATCCCAGTTCATTGTTTGTTACGTAAGTAATGTCGCATCCGTATGCTGCACGGCGCTCTTCCGGTTTCATATCATTTAAAACACAGCCGACTGTCAGCCCCAGGAATTCATGAACCTGTCCCATCTCGTCTGCATCTCGTTTTGCAAGATAGTCGTTGACAGTTACAACATGAACGCCTTTGCCTTCCAGTGCGTTTAAGTAAGAAGGCAGTGTAGCTACCAGAGTCTTACCTTCACCTGTACGCATCTCTGCAATACGCCCCTGATGAAGGATAATACCGCCGATCAGCTGTACTCTATAGTGTTCCAGTCCCAGTACACGCTTGGCAGCTTCTCTTACAACGGCAAATGCTTCCGGAAGCAGGTCATCCAGTGTTGCCCCCTCTTCCAGACGTTTCTTAAATTCTCTTGTTTTATCTCTCAGTTCCTCATCAGTTAATTTCTGCATTTCAGGACGAAAACTCTCGGTTTTATCAACCAGAGACATGATACGTTTAACTTCACGCTCACTTCTTGTCCCGAAAACCTTTGAAAACATTCCCATGGCTTACTCCCTGTCTATTATATTTGCGGATTTTGTTCCGGTCACCGGCTTATCCACTTTATTAATTGGAATCATTGTGTTTACTTCCCCAGTTTCCGCTATGCCGGTCTGTGGGATTCTGTGTAAACTAAATCTAGTCTATTCTAACACTTTCCGCCACGGAAAACAATAAATTTTTGGTGAATTCGGAATTTACCTTTATCTAACCTTGCGTTTTCATTTGCGGCTATGCTATGATAGGAAAAAATCAGAGTAAAAAGAGGTTGTTTTATTGAAGAAAAAAGAAATGATATTTATTGGCAGTATTCTGGTTCTGGCGATGGTTCTCTGGCTGGGTCTGTCTTTTTTCCGAAAAGGCGATTACGGAACTATCCGCATCACAGTTGACGGCGTAGAATATGGTGTCTACTCTCTTGGTGAAGACTGTACAATCGAGATTAACGATACCAATGTCTGTGAGATTAAAGACGGAAGTGCGCATATGATTCACGCCACCTGCCCGGACAAACTTTGCATAAAGCAAAAAGCCATTGACAAAAACGGCGGATCCATTATCTGTCTTCCCAATAAAGTCATGATAGAAGGAGAAAAAACTGCAGAACTGGATGCAGTGACATAATTATATATGAAATCAAAACTTGCATATCTCGGTCTTTTTTCGGCCGTTGCCATTATTTTTGGCTATGTAGAATCTCTGATTCCGTTTTTTATGGGAATCCCCGGCATTAAGCTGGGGCTTGCCAATCTGGCTGTACTCTTTCTTTTACAGAAATATTCTGCAAAGGAGGCAGCACTCGTCTCTGTTGTGCGGATTCTTGTCATCGGATTCATGTTCGGCAATCTGTTCAGCATTCTCTATAGTATGGCCGGGGCGCTTTTAAGTCTCACAGTCATGACACTGATGATAAAAAAGACAGATTTCAGTCTCGTTGGCGTCAGCGTGGCAGGCGGAATCGCCCACAATGTAGGGCAGCTCATCATCGCCATGCTTACAGTCAGCAGCCTGAATCTGATTTACTATGCGCCGGCGCTTTTGATATCCGGCGTTATAACAGGCATCGTAATCGGAAAATTAACCGAAGAAGTTGCAAAAAGAATCCCCTCCGGAGCATGATTCCGAAGGGGATTTGAATTATTTCTTCCCGTTTTTTACCCTTATCCGTTTAAGCTCAGACCATTCGCCAAATGCTTTCGGATGCCTGGAACCCACGGCAAAATCTCTGTTATATCCATGGACTCCAACATAATAAGTTCCATTTTTTACATTTTTAAAAGTCAGGGTTGTCTGTTTCCTGTTTTTTACTATATAAACACTCTTATATGGTTTCCCATAAAACTCCATCTCTGCAAGAACTCCATCATAACCGTCGCAGTTTCTGCAATTCTCCACAGTTACCTGTACTGTCGCCCCTTTTATTTTCACAGATTTTATGACAGCTTTTCCGGGTCGTCTGGATTTTTTTACTGTTTTTACAGAATCAGACCATTCTGAATATGTTTTTACACCATTTCTGTATTCATAGGTTCGCATAGCAAAATAATACGTTCCCTTCTCCACCGAATCAAAGGATAAATATCCCAGACCATATCCCTGATTGTCCAATTTCCTGAAACAATACTCTCCTTTTTTCAGTTGTTCCGGATTTTTGGCGGCAACTACATCATATCCAGCCACGCCATAATCCGTCGCTTCAAATGAAAAATCAATACAATTATTCAGCTCTTCTCTCACCTTAAGGATTATTGGCTTTTTTAAAGGCACATAGGCTTCTACCTGTACCTCTGTGGACACATGAAGGTCTATATTATTTTCGTTCTGCACCGTCTTCGGAAGTTTTACCAAACCATTTACTGTAAATTTTTGTTCTGTTGTCTGCATTGGATTATAGGCACAGTTTTTTACATCCCATGCAATTTCTCCATATTTCTCTGTATAATCACTGCCATCCAGTTCCAGTCCGACTGTTTCCGGAAGTCCCAGCCCCTCTGCTGTTTTTTCTCTTCCATTGCGTATTCCGGTAATTGGAGAAATTTCCGCGATTGCAGTCAACTTATACGGATATACTCTAAATGCCGCGTTTACCGCATATTCCGTCTGTGTATTTTTCTTTGCATAAATCCGGAACAAAAGCTGCTCTTTATAAATCTTGCCTTTCAGTCCGGACTTTGGCTGCACCGTATAAAAAGCTTTCTCCCCCGGTTTCAGCGTTTCTCTGCTGAAATCGCTTACATTAAATGCATCTGAGGATCCCTTGTGCTGCAGCCGGATTGTCTCTTTGCTGATATTTGTCACTGTTATTTTTTTCGCCTTAGGCGGTGTCTGATATCCGACGCCCGTTGCTCCAAACTCCAGCTCCTCTGCGCTCACCCTCACAAAGTCCTCCGCTTCTGCCACCGGAGGACAATCCTGTGAAATGGTATAACTCAGTTTCGTACCGTTACTTACATTAATTTTTATATTTTCTTTAAAAATACCCTCTGATTTTTTACAGTAAACCCTGACAAACAGATATTTCCCCGGTTCTAAGGTTCCTGAACCGGAAAAAACTCCCTCATATCCTGTATTTACATCATATTTTTCTGTCATCGTGAAGAAATGTTTCATTGCCCCAATGTTCACCTTCACAGGTTTATTTCCATTGTTTACGATTTCTATATCACGACGGGGATTTTCCTCTATGTCTCCGTCATCCCACACAGACTCATATTCCTTTGGCAAAATCGGCTCAAATACCGTGCCATTTGCAGGAGTACAGACAATCCCGCTGCGCTTTTCATTTCCGTCTATGGCTTCTTCCGGCAAAATCTCTATATTTTCTTCCGGTTCTTTTTCTGTAAATTCTTCCTCTCCTCCTGCTCCTGAAGAAAAGATTTCCGCGTCATCTGTAAAAATCTCTGCTGCCTGCTTCTCCTGTATCAGTTCAGCAGCCAACGCCTGCTGACCGGAACACATTACAGCAGCCAATATTACCGCAAGAGCCTGTTTTCTTTTCTTTTTTAACATATTTCCCCTTCTTTCTTATCCATAGGTTTCATTATATTGTCCTTGTATTAATATATTATATATCTTGCGTAATATTTTTTCAATATATTTTTAACAAAAGCCCTCTCCGGCATTTCCGGAGAGGGCTTTCTCTTATAATACTTTCATTCACTTAAAATTCAGGTTCGATCAGACCATAGGTGTTGCCTTTACGTTTATAAACAACATTCACCTGCTCTGTCTCTGCATTATAGAATACGAAGAAATTGTGTCCCAGAAGTTCCATCTGTACGCAGGCATCTTCCGGATACATTGGCTTGATACCGAAGCGTTTCGTACGAATAATCTTCACTTCTTCATCTTCCTCGTAATCTTTGTCAAGATATGCTTTCTGGAAATTTCCAGGTTCCTGCTGTCTGTCTACGATTTTATTCTTGTATTTACGAAGCTGACGCTCGATAACCTCCTCTACCAGGTCAATTGAGACATACATATCGTTGCTCACCTGTTCGGAACGGATAATATTTCCCTTTACAGGAATTGTAACTTCGATCTTCTGTCTTTCTTTTTCTACACTCAATGTTACGATAATTTCGGTGTCAGGAGTGAAATACCTCTCCAGTTTCCCAAGCTTGTCTTCCACTGCTGTCTTAAGTCCTTCGGTAACTGTGATATTTTTTCCGCTGATGATATAATTCATGCTTCCATCCCCTTTGCTGTTTGATGGACTTATTATATCACATCTCCATGAATTTTAACACCTCTTTAGAAAATTTTTATATATTTTTCTGATAAGTTTTGTGCAATCGTCAAAATTCACAAAATCAAAAAGACAAAATCAGCATAATTTCTTCAGTTTTTGAAATGGACTTTTTCCCAAAAACTGATTCTATGCACTGCCAACGATCACGTCAAACGTGTATCTGAATATTCTCTTATCTTCCGTCCACTGCGTTTTCCACTGCATCTCCGGTATCCTTTACAGCATCTCCTATACCGTCTCCTATATCTCTGGCTGCATTTCCAAGTTCACCGGAAACCGTTCCATCATTATTGTTATCGTCTGTGACTGTATTTGTGTTATCTTTGTTTCCATCCATAACATCATTGTTGCTTTCATCTGTTCCATTTATTGTTTCTGTTTTCTCTGCGTCGCTGCGGGAATCGGCACCGTTTTCTGTATCGGTGTTTCCGTCAGTGTTTTCATTTCCGGCATTGTCGCCGGTTCCGGTATCTGTTCCCTCATCCGTTCCCAACATATCATTATCTGCAGAACTGTTATCATCCGGAATCTCATCTGCCGCAGTGTCATCCATGTTCTTCTCATCCGCAGTCTTATTTTTTGTCTCATCCGCATTGTTCACTGTACCGTTATTATCATTTCCGCAGGCGGCAAACATGGCAAGGCAGCCCAGAAGCAGTACACTCATAAGAAGTCTTCTTATTTTTTTCATTGTATCGTTCTCCTTTGCTATAAGATTTATGTACTCTTAATATGTGCAATCTGCAAAAATGTATTCCGGAAGAAACTGGAAAAAAATCCAAAAAAGAAGTTCCTCTCCCAACTCAGGGAAAGGAACTTCCGAAAATTCACCCAATCACATCGCTCATATCATATCTTCCCGCCGGTTTTCCTGCAAGGAATTTCGCAGCTTCTACTGCGCCTTTGCCAAAAACAGCTTTGGAATATGCGGTGTGTTTAAATTCAATTACTTCGTCAGGGCCTGCAAAAATAACTTCATGCTCCCCTACGATTGTACCGCCGCGGACTGCGGAAATACCGATTTCTTTCTCATCGCGCATTTCGCGTCTCTGGCTTCTGTCGTATGTATAGTGATACTGGTTGTCCATTGCTTCATTTAAGCTGTCGGCAAGAGCCAGCGCTGTGCCGCTTGGAGCATCCAGTTTCAATTTGTGATGCTTTTCTACGATTTCCATATCAAAGCCTGCCGCTGCCAAAACCTTAGCAGCGTCCTGAATAAGCTTCAGAAGCGTATTGATTCCAAGAGACATGTTTGCAGATTTCAGAACTGCAACTTTTTTCGATGTTTCTTCTACCTTTGCAAGCTGCTCTTCGCTTAAGCCGGTCGTACAAAGAACAACCGGAAGACCACGCTTTGCGCAGTAATCAAGGAGAGCGTCTGTAGCTTTTGCGGAGGAAAAGTCAATTAGCGCATCCGCCTCTACCTGACAGTCGCTCATATTTGTAAATACAGGAAATTTATTTTTTCCCTGATCTGAAATATCAATTCCCGCAACAATTTCCGCATCCGGATCTTTTTCAACAAGGTCTGCAATCACCTGTCCCATATGACCGTTGCAGCCGTGCATAATAATTTTTACCATATGTATCTTCCTCTCAGTCTGTCTCTCTTAAGCAAGTTTGATTCCGAAATCTTTCATGGCCTGTGCAAGTACCGCCTTGTTCGCATCTTCCATCTCAGTAAGAGGCATACGAAGCGGGCCGACTTCCATTCCCATCAGATTCAGGGCTGCTTTTACAGGAATTGGATTAACTTCACTGAAAAGAGCATTTACAAGCGGAATCGCTTTAAGCTGAATCTCTGTAGCCCCCTTCACATCGCCATCCATAAATTTCTGAACCATATCGTGAGTTTCCTTCGGCGCAACATTGGATAATACGGAAATTACACCGTATCCACCAAGAGAAAGAATCGGAAGTACCTGATCATCGTTTCCGGAATATAATTCCAGACATCCGTCTGCCATAGACATCAACTGAGCAACCTGAGATAAATTTCCGCTTGCCTCTTTGATACCTACGATGTTTTTTACATTTTTGGCAAGTTTCACTGCTGTAGCCGGCTGGATGTTGCAGCCTGTACGGCTTGCCACATTATACATAATGATCGGTGTTTCCGGAACAGCCTCAGCTATTGCTGTATAGTGTGCGATCAGACCATTCTGTGTTGCTTTATTATAGTAAGGAGTTACAACTAAAAGTGCATCTGCACCATAAGAAGCTGCCTCTTTCGACATCATAATCGCTGTTTCTGTACAATTGGAACCAGTACCTGCAATGACAGGAACGCGCTTTGCAACCTTATTAATTGTAAACTCAATTGTCTTTAAATGTTCTCCATGTGTCATTGTGGATGATTCGCCAGTAGTTCCGCAAATAATAATCGCATCTGTGCTGTTCGCAATCTGGAACTCAATCAATTCCTCAAGTTTCTCATAATTTACCCTGCCATTCTCATGCATCGGGGTTACGATTGCAACGCCTGCACCTTTAAAAATTGCCATTTGCTTTCCTCCTTCATTCTTCTGTGTATGATATGCCCGGCTATGCTGAGCACCTCAAGTTTACTTATGTTCTATCTGCTTCGTTGTCAGAGTTGTGATACTGTCCACACATTCTTTCAGACCATCCGGTATGCGCCATCCGGTAAGGATAAGGTGCATACAGTCATCCTTAAGCTTCAGGATTTCTTTCAGCGCCTCCTCTGTAGTAATTCCATAATCCAGAAGTCCAAGAATCTCATCAAGCAGCAGAAAATCACATTCCTGGGTCGCAATTACCTTTCTTGCAAAATTGAGGGCATTTAGAATATTATTTTTCTCTTCAGCCTTCTCCTCTTCGTTCAGATCCTCATAGCATTCTTCCATTTTTTCAAAACGGAAAATCTTAATATCAAGGTTCTCAATATCCTCAAGAAAATCCAGTTCGCGACGCTCTTTGCCCTTCAGAAACTGAATGATAATCACACTTTTGCCCTGTGCCGAAGCCTTCAGGCATTGGCCGACAGCCAGAGTTGTCTTGCCTTTCCCGCCTCCGCAGTAAACTTCAGTTAATTCTTTTCCCATAACAATTCCTCTTATCGTTTATGAATCTGGTACTTGTTTTAATCATAACTGTCCAGACCGCAGGAACAGTTATTATAATCGTTTATTTGCTTATATTACCTCAGAATCAAAAGAAATGCAAGCGTTTATCCCATTCTTCATTACTGTTCGCAAAGGACCTGGATGCCGTAAACAACATTCACTCTATATATTCCAGCTTGCTCACTGACACCTCATAGGCCGTTCGCTTCTGCGTTTCATTTTCTCCGATACGCTTCATATACTCGCGGCTCTGAATCCTTCCCCAGATCAGCACATGTCCTCCCACTTCAAAAGCTGAAGCATATCTTGCATTCCTGCCCCAGCAAATACATGGAATATAATCTGATTTTCCGTAAGGGCGATTGACTGCAAGCAAAAGATCCGCAATTTCCCTTCCAAGAGGAGTCTTTCTGTATACCGGCGGTTTACAGATATATCCATCCAGAAAAATCTGATTTACCGGTATGGAATCATCCTCTTCCTCCACGAATTTCAGCTCTCTTGCAAAAACAGAAAGCACAAGGCGATTGCGCTTTTCTTCATGTCTGTTATAGGAGCGAAACTGTCCATGAATTTCTATGTATTCTCCAATGTAATCCTGAGTCACATCCACAAGCCGTTCAGATACCATGACCGGAATCCTGTCTTCGGAATCGCTTAAGCGCTTCACCAGAAGTTCCGTCATATAGAATCCCTCCCCGAAAACCTGGTGACTGAACGAAAAGCCGGCAGCGATTTTCCCCATAACCGATACCTGATTGTTTTCAATAATTTTATCTGCCATAATGTAGTTCTCCTTCCTCTTTGTACCCTGTCTTGTATTTTTTCTATATATGTCTATGTACAAGCTGAAAAATTTAGAACTATTTTTTCAGGAATTTTTCAGGGAACACCTTGTAATCTTTTTAAAATGTGGTAAACTTTAACTTCGGAAAAGCAACTGAAAAAATACATTAATATAGAAAGAACACATGCAGCCCTAAAGCTGTAATGAAAAAGAAAGGATTTCAATTTATGAAGACAAAACGCGAAGACGTACGTAACGTAGCCATTATCGCCCATGTTGACCACGGCAAAACTACTCTGGTTGACCAGCTCCTGAAACAGAGCGGTGTATTCCGTGAAAATCAGGAGGTTCAGGAACGTGTCATGGACTCCAATGACATTGAACGTGAGCGCGGTATCACGATTCTGTCCAAAAATACAGCCATTCATTATAAAGGTACAAAAATCAACATCATTGACACACCCGGACATGCCGATTTCGGCGGCGAGGTTGAACGTGTCCTGAAAATGGTTAACGGTGTTATCCTTCTTGTAGACGCCTTTGAAGGCGCCATGCCTCAGACTAAATTTGTCCTCAAAAAAGCTCTTGAGCTTGACCTCCACGTAATTGTCTGCATCAATAAGATTGACCGTCCGGAGGCTCGTCCTGACGAGGTAATTGACGAAGTTCTTGAACTTCTTATGGACCTCGAAGCATCCGATGAACAGCTTGACTGCCCGTTCCTCTATGCTTCCGGCAAAGCAGGTCATGCAGTTCTTGACTTAAACGATACTCCAAAAGATATGACTCCTCTGTTTGAAACAATCCTGAAATATATCCCGGCTCCGGAAGGCGATCCGGAGGCAGATACTCAGGTTCTTATCAGCACCATCGACTACAATGAATATGTGGGACGTATCGGTGTCGGAAAGGTTGAAAACGGTAAAATCGCAGTGAATCAGGAGCTTACTCTTCTGAACCACCATGACCCTGACAAACGTCAGAAAGTAAAAATCAGCAAGCTTTATGAATTTGACGGCTTAAATAAGGTTGAGGTAAAAGAATCCTCCATCGGTTCTATCGTTGCGATTTCCGGTATTTCCGATATCCATATCGGTGATACGCTCTGCGGCGGAGATCATCCGGAATCTATTCCTTTCCAGAAGATTTCAGAACCTACCATTGCCATGAACTTCCTTGTAAATGACAGCCCGCTTGCAGGTCAGGAAGGAAAATATATCACTTCCCGCCATCTTCGCGACCGTCTTTACCGCGAACTTAACACAGATGTCAGCCTTCGTGTGGAAGATACCGATTCTACAGAATGCTTCAAGGTTTCCGGCCGTGGAGAACTTCATCTGTCTGTCCTCATTGAGAATATGAGACGCGAGGGATATGAATTTGCCGTAAGTAAACCGGAAGTTCTTTACCGTACAGATGAGCGTAACAAAAAGCTTGAACCTGTGGAAATCGCTTATGTTGATGTTCCGGAAGAATTTTCCGGCACAGTTATCCAGAAGCTCAGCGAGCGTAAGGGTGAACTTCAGGGTATGAGTACAGCCAGCGATGGTTCTGTTCGCCTTGAGTTTAACATTCCATCCCGTGGTCTGATCGGTTTCCGCGGAGAATTCCTGACTTCCACCAAGGGTACCGGTATCCTCAATACTATTTTCGACGGCTACGCGCCTTATAAAGGTGATTTCCAGTACCGTAAACAGGGCTCTCTGATTGCTTTCGAAGCAGGTGAATCCGTTACCTACGGTCTGTTTTCCGCTCAGGAGCGCGGTACTCTGTTTGTAGGCCCCGGAGAAAAAGTGTACAGCGGTATGGTTATCGGTCAGAACGGTAAAGCAGAGGATATCGAGCTTAATGTATGTAAGACAAAACATCTTACCAATACACGTTCCTCTTCTGCCGATGAAGCCTTAAAGCTTACTCCTCCGCGTGTTTTAAGCCTTGAGCAGTCCATTGACTTCATTGATTCAGATGAACTGCTTGAAGTAACTCCTACAAGCCTCCGAATCCGCAAGAGAATCCTCGATCCAAGAGAACGTAAGAGAGCAGCATTCAGAAAGAACGGCTGATTTCAAATATGCCAAACGGGAGCCTGACGGCTCCCGTTTATTTTTGTTCTATATTCCTGATAAAACCCACGTAGGTGACAATGAAATAAACTACATAAATTCCCAAAAATAACGCGGCGCTTTCTGCAAAAAAGATGCCTGCCGATACCGGTACTCCTGTCAGCAAAACGAATTTTCCACTTGCAAAAAGTATCATTTTTCCGCTTATGACCATAGCCAGCAACGCCGGACAAAGGTAATATGCCACAAGCTGTTTCGCCACAAGTCCACGTATTTTTCTGCTTCCCACTCCAAGTTTTTTCAGAACCTCATACCGCTCCTTATGCTTAGCTGAATCGCTTAACTGCTGTACGGAAAGCACTGTTACAGCCACACAAACAAATACAAGACCTATGTAAAAGAAAGGGATAATAACCGATGCCAGCATATATTTTACTTCCGGAATCAGATTATCACGGACAAGATTGACTGCCGCATAAGTCACAATATTATCAGAACCATAGCACAGCCCCTTGTCTATAAAGTGTCCCAAAAACTCTACTTCCGACTCTGTCTTTCTTTCAATGGAATCCAATTTCAACTGCAGGTCTTCAGGCGCCTGTCCTTTTATCTCTGCATCTGTAACTGTAATCCCCTGCGCCATATCTTTCAGTTCATTTCCAAGCCTTGGCTTCATATGAATCAGATATTCTCTGCCTCCTAATTCCACTTCTTCATATCCCAGAATTTCACGAATTTCTTTTTCCTTGGGGCTGCCGTCTTTATTTACATACATTCCTCCCCATGCTGTCTGGTTATTCGTAAGCATCCATCTGTTTGCCTGATCCGTCTCATCTGTATAAATATAATAAGAATAAAAATTTTGCAAATCTGTATAATCATCACCTCCTTTTAATATTCCGGTAAGCTCATCCATAGAGTCTGTCCGGCTGGTGAGAAAAATCACCGGAATCTCAGACACAGCCCGAATCTGTGTACACACCTCAAATCCGGAAATTCCCGGAAGGTTCACGTCCAAAAGAATAAGGTCAGGATTTGCCTTTTTTATCAGCTCCGGTAAATTTTCGAAGTCCTCTGCAGTAAAAATATGCATTACTGCCCTTCCTTTCTCAATATCTGTCTGCTCCTGCTCCGTTCGGTTTCCACTCCTGTTCAAACAGGAGATTCACTGCTGCCTCGTAATCACTGAAGTGCTGTGATTTTTTTATTTTCTTTGCAGGCTTCTCGTAATTGGAAAACTCCGGCGCCATGTAATTCCACAACTCCTTCATCCGGAAGAGAACATTTCTTTCCCCTGAAAGAATTTCCTGATACTGCGAATAAATGCGGTCATGGAATGCACGAAGCTTCTTTTTGTCCGGCGCTTTGCCATCACGGATTTCATCAAGAAGTCCGGGATTTGCAATGATTCCTCTGCCAAACATGAAAATTTCTGTCTGAGGGAACTGTTCTGTGAAGTTCTTATAATCTTCTTTTGTAAAAAGGTTCCCATTGTATCCTACAGGCATGGAGAACCGCTCTTTCCCCTGACGGAACAGTTCAAGACGGGGCTTTCCCTTGTAGTGATCTTTCAGAAGTCTTGGGTGAATAATCAACTCCTTAATCGGATATTTTTCATAAATATCCATGAGGTATTCCCAGTCTTCTTCATAATCTGTCCCCACTCTTGTTTTTATGGAAATCTCCATATCAAGACTGGAGTAAACACTATCCAGAAACGCATCAAGCTTCTCTGGCTCTCCCAGAAAACCTGCTCCTTTTCCCTTCGCAGTAACTGTACCTGAAGGACATCCAAGATTCAGATTTATTTCTTTATGACCATATTCATCCCTCAGAATCTTTGCCAGCTGGATAAAGTCCTCTGCATTATTTCCAAGAATCTGAGGAATCACGGTCAATCCTTCGTTTGTCTCCGGAGACACCTCCCGTATCTCCTTGGCGCTTAACCGCTTATTCTGCTTCGCAGCCAGAAACGGGGTGAAATATTTATCCATAGGATAATAAAATTCCTGATATGCTTTCCTGTAAATGTGATTTGTTATGCCTTCCATTGGCGCCATATAATCTTTGTATGTCATGTGGTTTGTCCTCTTTTTTATGAATTATGGGAATATCATAGCATGATTTATTTTCTCCGTAAAGCTGTCACAAAAGAGTATCCGCTTTTTCTTTAATCTGTTTAAAATCCCGTTTTGCTTCTTCCATCTTCTCAGGGTCACGCAGAATTGCCGCTGGGTGATAAACTGCAGTCAACCATGTGTTTTTTCGATATAAAAAGGTTCCATGCTCTCTTGTAATAAGGAATACAGGCTTCCTGCTCCTGAGGAAAGGGGTTGCGATTGTGAGGCGGATGGCATTTCACCACATTTGTAAGATAAATTTCTTCTCTGCTCATACCAACACTTTCCAACAGCTCATCGAATACCCTGCACGACGGTCCTGTAAAGGGAATCCCATCCCTATCCTCACTGTTTCCCGGCGCCTCTGCAATAAACATGATTGGAGACTCTAAATTTCCTTTCCCCATCACAGATTTATTCCGCGTAGCCGCCAGAGGACAATGCCCGCAATTGTCAACAAAATGCTTTAATTCCTCATATGTATACATAGTTTCTCTCCGTTCCTTTTAAAAATGTGCAAAAATTCTCTCCTGTTTTCTGATACATGCATACGCTCCTGTCAGAGCAATCAGCGCAAATATCAGACCAGACACTACAAGCTTTAATACAGATGCAGAAGTAAAGAAACCAATAGTCGCTCCGCTGATTTTCCCCCAAAAAGAATCCGGCGCTTCCATATGCGCAAAAAAAATCCCTGTTCCGGACGACTTTTCTATCGTCAGGAACTGGGATTTGAATTTCACTATAATCCAAACTCCTCTGCCAGTTTCTTAAACTCAGGCAGGGAATTTATGATTGTCTCGTAAGATACGCAGTATGCAAGTCTTACATAACCCGGGCAGGCAAAGGAGCTTCCCGGCACCATAAGAATATTGTATTTTTTGGCTGCCTCACAAAATTCCTTTTCATTTGCCACAGGAGATTTCACGAAGAGATAAAATGCGCCCTCCGGCTTGATGCACTCGAAACCGCATTCCTTTAAGCCATTATACAAAGCAAGACGGTTCTTGTCATAGGAAGCCATATCAACTTCCGCATCTACACATTTTGCAATCACCTTCTGCATCAGAGACGGCGCGTTAACGCATCCGATAGTACGGTTTGCGATTGCTACTGCAGTAATCAGGTCTTCACTTTCATCCGCCTCATCCGGAATCACAAGATAACCTATACGCTCTCCCGGCAGTGAAAGAGATTTACTATACGAATATCCTACAATCGTATTTGCATAATACTTTGTCAGATACGGAACCTCCACACCGTCATAAGCCAGTTCTCTGTAAGGCTCATCCGAAATCAGATAAATCACACTTCCAAACTCTTTCTGTTTCTTTTCCAGAATCGCAGCTAATTTCTTAATTGTATCTTCTGAATAAACAACACCTGTAGGATTATGAGGCGTATTTACGATAACTGCTCTTGTATTAGCTGTAATCTTTTCCTCAAATTCTGTAAGATTTGGCTGGAAGGTTGTTGTATCCGGAGAAATCTCCACCAGTTTGCCGTCATAATTGCGGACATAAGCGCCATATTCAAGGAAGTAAGGAGCAAAAACAATTACCTCTTCTCCGGGATTGAGAACTGTTTTCAAAATTACATTCAGACCGCTGGCAGCTCCCACTGTCATAATCAGGTTTTTTGCAGAAAAAGCAGTTCCGAAACGACGGTTCAGAGATTCTGCGATTGTCTGGCGTACGTCCTCAAAGCCCGCATTACTCATATATCCGTGAAGCACAGTCGGCGCTTCCTCGTTTACTAGCTCAATAATTGCCTGACGTACACAGTCCGGCGCCGGAACACTCGGATTACCCAGACTGAAGTCAAACACTCTGTCTGCTCCGTAAATTGCTTTCAGACGATTTCCTTCCTCAAACATCATACGGATTGCGGAATTATTTTTCAGATATGGTTTCATTTTTTCTGCTATCATAATCATTTTCTCCCTTATCGAAATGTCCGGCAGCCCGGGCAGTTATTTTCTTTTCTTAGTCATTCCGAAACAGAACCAGCCCACAAGTCCAAGCATTGCAAATCCAATGCACATCCATGTCACGAATACAACCGTTCCTTTCTGGCTGAACATATCATAGTAACCTTTAATAAAGATAAATGCAACAATTGCGGGAATCACGATCTGCATGTACAGGCGCATCCATGTTTCTTTTGCAAATTTCAGTCCATGTCCTGTATTTGCTTCTTTAATGAAATTATCCCAGCCCCAGCCTCTCTTATTAGTACAGAATACGATAAATACAAGGGAGCCAAGAGGCAAAACATTATTTGACACTATAAAATCCTCAAGATCCATAATGGTACTGCCCGCTCCAAGAGGCTGAATACCGGAAAGCACATTGAATCCAAGAACAGCCGGAAGAGAAAGGATAATCACCAGCACAATGTTGATTACTACAGCTTTTTTACGGCTCCATCCCCACAACTCCATACCAAAAGATAAAATACTTTCAAACACAGCAACAACTGTAGACAGCGCTGCAAAAGACATAAACAGGAAGAATAAACTTCCCCACAGTCTTCCTCCTGCCATCTGATTAAATACATTTGGCAGAGTAATAAAAATAAGTCCCGGTCCTGCTCCCGGCTCTACACCGAAAGCAAAGCATGCAGGAATAATAGTAAGTCCCGCCATTAACGCAACAAACGTATCCAGCAGGGTAATATGAACCGTTTCGCCCATGATAGAGCGGTTTTTATCAAGATAACTTCCCATAATTTCCATAGAGCCCATACCGATACTCAAAGTAAAGAATGCCTGAGACATTGCCGCAAAAATAACATTTCCCCATCCTGCTTTATGGATGTTATCAAAATTTGGCACAAGATAAAATTTCACACCTTCTGCAGCTCCATCCAGCATAACAGAATTCACTGCAAGCACAACAATCAACGCCAGAAGACAGATCATCATAATTTTTGTGATTCTCTCAAGTCCCTTCTGCACACCCAGAGAACAGATTCCGAAGGATAATACAACCACCAGAATCATCCAGAAAATCATTGTCACAGGATCTGCCTGAAGTCCGGAAAAATATCCCGCTACTTTTTCTGCATTTCCCTGAAACTTACCTGTTGCGGTTCCGAAGCAATAATACATCATCCATCCCGCAACCATGGTATAGAACATCATAAGCAGATAAGTTCCAATCATACTCATGTAGCTGAATTTATGAAAATTCGCCCCATCCTGTTCAAGCTTATGAAAAGCTTTCGCTGTACTTAAACGGCTGCCTCGTCCAACACTGAACTCACAGACCATAATCGGAAGTCCCATTGCCAGAAGAAAAATCAGATAAATTACAATAAATGCAGCTCCTCCGAATTTTCCTGTAATGTACGGAAACTTCCACACATTTCCAAGTCCTATAGCACATCCTGCGGATACAAGAATAAATCCCAGACGTGACCCGAATTTCTCTCTTTCTCTCACTTATATATTTCTCCTTTTTTACATTTTAAAACCGCGGGACAAAACCCACAGCCTCTTTTTTATTGAATTTCACGCTACTGCGTCCATTCCAACCCTTAATGCTTTTTTATTTAGTTCTACAAACTGCGGCTTGATATTTGCTGATAGAATGCTATCCCAGTCAATCGCTTCAAGTCCCATTGCTTTGATGATTGTTCCAAGAAGAATCATATTTGCAGCTTTTTCATTTCCCAGTTCTCTTGCAAGAGCTGTTGCATTTACAACTTTTGCCTCTACATGCTTATTAATTTCCTCAAAAACATCCTCTGGATACTCTTCCTCTCCTGTGATAACAGACATAGAAGGAATTTCTTCATTATTGACAACAAGTGTTCCATCTTCTTTCAGATAATCCAATGCTCTTAAAGCCTCCATTTTTTCGAAGGAAACCACGATATCGGCTTTTCCCTTTTCTATAACAGGAGACATGACCTTTTCTCCCTTATTCTCAGCATAACGAACCTGAGAGGAAACGCTTCCGCCTCGCTGGGACATACCGTGAATTTCGCTCATTTTTACATCATGGCTTGCTTCCATTAGACCTGTTGTCAGAATCTTACTGGCAAGGATGGTACCCTGACCGCCTACTCCAACTAATAAAATGCTTTTCGTCATGGTCCTAATCCTCCTTCACAATTGCACTCTTCGGGCAAACCTGTGTACAAACATCGCATCCAACGCACTGTACGCCGTTGATAACTACTTTCTTTGTCTCCTTGTTGTAGGACATTGCAGGACATCCCGCTTTCAGACAAAGCTTACAGCCTATACATTTATCCGCATCTACTCTGTTTCTTGTAACAAACAGAGATTCAAACTCTTCCCTGTCCTCTTGGGAAAACTTCTTCAGAGCACATGGCCAGCGGGTGATAATCACCGACGGCTCATCAAGAGCAAGACATTTGTCCAAAGTTTCATCTACTTCCTTAAGGTCATTCGGATTAATTACATATACATGTTTCACGCCAATGGCTCGAACCAGATCTTCAATCTTAATGATGGTTGTCTCCTCATTCTTGGCTGTATACCCCGTTCCCGGATTGTTCTGATGACCTGTCATACCTGTGATTCGATTGTCAAGGATGATGTTTACTGTGTTACTCTTATTGTAAACAGTGTTAATCAGAGAATTAATACCTGTATGGAAGAAAGTGGAATCTCCAAGAACCGTGACAACTCTGCGATTCACACCTTCCATATTAAAAGCTCTCTGAGCACCGGCGCCAAGGCTGATGCTCGCCCCCATGCAGACTGTAGAATCCATGGCACTGTATGGTTTTCCTGCTGCCAGAGTATAACATCCGATGTCACCGCTTATCATAATATCTTTTCTCTTGCCCAGACGATAGAAAAGACCTCTGTGCGGACATCCTGCACAGAAGGTAGGCGCACGATTGATAAGCTTGCTTCTGTCAAATTCCATCGTTTTATTGGGCGTTCCTGTAACACAGGCACGGATAACATCAGGCGTCATTTCTCCGTAAGCCGGAAATACGTCTTTTCCAATACACTCACATCCCTGCCGTCTCACAAATTCTTCGATGTACGGGTCATTCTCTTCCAATATATAAACTTTATCCACTTTTGAACAGAAATCTTTAATCAGATTTGCAGGAAGAGGATTTGTAAATCCAAGCTTCAGGTATGAAGCCTTCTCTCCCCACACCTCTTTCCCATAGTAGTAACAGACACCGGAAGCAATTACCCCCACCTTTGTATCGCCCATTTCCACACGGTTAAACGGAGACTCTTCACTGTACTGTGCCAGAGCTTTCATACGCTCTTCCACTTTTACACGAAGCTTTCTTGCAATGGCAGGAAGACAGACATATTTCGCAGGATTCTTCTCCCAGGCTTTTGCCGGAACATCTGCTCGGTCGTTTAATTCCACAATAGATTTAGAATGACAGACACGAGTAGTCATACGAATGATAAATGGTGTATCAAACTTCTCTCCAAGTTCGTAGGCTGCCTTCACCATGTCAACACATTCCTGACTATCAGCCGGCTCCAGCATAGCAAGCTTTGCTGCTTTTGCATAATTTCTGTTATCCTGCTCATTCTGGGAGGAAAACATTCCCGGTTCATCGGCCGTCACTACGACATTTCCACCATTTACTCCCATATATGCCCAGGTAAATAACGGATCCGCCGCCACATTCATACCCACATGCTTCATGGACACTATACTTCTCAAACCTGCGACAGATGCGCCGATTGCAGATTCCATGGCAACCTTCTCATTCGGCGCCCATTCCGCATATATTCCTTTATATGTAGACAAATTCTCCAGGATTTCTGTACTGGGAGTTCCCGGATATGCAGATGCATAGGAAACACCTGCTTCATATGCGCCTCTGGCAATTGCTTCATCGCCTGTCATCAATCTCTTCATAAACTACCTCCCTGCACCGCTTCTCCGGCGCTCTATTTGCTTATTGTACCTCACAGCCCCTCACCATGTCAACGCATTTATGCGTTAAAGTGTAAAAAAGTGTTCAACAAAATGATAATCACGAAAAAAACACCGCAATCCCACAGAATTACGGTGTTTCCTCTTTTATCAGTTTTTAACATCCAATCGGACTAATGCTCTCTTGAGCTTCGCTTCCGCGATTTTATATTCACGGTCTCCTAATCCACCTTTTGTAAGCATCTGCTCTGCACGTTTCTTCGCATCTTTGGCACGCTCTTCATCAATGTCTTCCTTCCATTCCCATGTTGTCGCCAGCAATCGGCAGGTTCCGTTCATCATAGAAAGCATTCCACCGATACACGCTGCACTTCTTTTGGTTCCGTCAGGCATAACTACATGAGCCTCACCCATTCCAAGAGCTGTACAGAAATTACAATGTCCGGCAAGTATTGCCAGATTACCCGTAATGCTTCTGCACACGATACGTTCTACGTCACCCTCAAACAAAAGGCCATCCGGTGTTCCGATTCGTAACGGAAATGTCTTCATAGACAGCCTCCTTTACAGATTCTTAGCTTTCTCAAATACATCGTCGATGGTTCCGGCAAACAGGAAACAGCTCTCCGGAATCTCGTCACACTCGCCGTCAAGAATCATCTTAAAGCCACGAAGAGTCTCTTTCAGAGGAACATACTGTCCTGCCATACCTGTGAACTGCTCTGCTACAGAAAAACTCTGTGACAGGAATCGCTGTACTTTACGGGCACGGTTTACTGTCATCTTATCATCCTCAGAAAGCTCGTCCATACCCATGATAGCAATAATGTCCTGAAGCTCTTTATAACGCTGCAGTACTCTCTGTACCGCACGGGCAATTTCATAATGCTCTCTTCCTACGACCTCCGGTGAAAGAATACGGCTGGTAGAATCCAACGGATCTACAGCCGGATAGATACCCTGGCTGGCAATATCACGGGAAAGTACAGTAGTTGCATCCAGATGAGTAAAGGTCGTAGCCGGAGCCGGGTCCGTTAAGTCATCCGCAGGCACGTATACTGCCTGAACGGAAGTGATGGAACCCTTTCTGGTTGAAGTGATTCGCTCCTGCAGAGCGCCCATCTCTGTCGCAAGAGTAGGCTGATAACCTACAGCAGAAGGCATACGTCCAAGCAAGGCGGAAACCTCGGAGCCAGCCTGCGTGAAACGGAAAATATTATCAATAAAGAGAAGCACATCCTGATTCTTCTCATCACGGAAATACTCCGCCATGGTAAGACCAGAAAGACCGACACGCATACGCGCTCCCGGCGGCTCGTTCATCTGACCATAAACCAATGCGGTCTTATCGATAACTCCACTCTCTTTCATTTCATTATAAAGGTCGTTACCCTCACGGGTACGTTCTCCTACACCGGTAAATACGGAAAGTCCGCCATGTGCAGTTGCCACATTATGAATAAGCTCCATAATAAGAACTGTTTTACCAACACCGGCTCCTCCGAAAAGACCGATCTTACCGCCCTTTGCATAAGGACAGATTAAATCTACAACTTTAATGCCTGTTTCCAGAATTTCTGTTGCAGGCACCTGCTCTTCATAAGAAGGTGCAGGACGATGAATAGACCAACGTTCCTCTACCTTCGGTGCAGGCATATTATCAACCGGGTCACCCAGCAGGTTAAATACACGGCCAAGACACTCTTCGCCAACGGGAACCTTAATCGGTGCGCCTGTGTCAACTGCTTTGGTGCCTCTGACGAGACCGTCGGTAGAGTTCATGGCAATACAGCGAACTGTATTATCGCCAAGCTGCTGTGCTACCTCGGCTATCAGCTTTGCGCCTTTATTATCAATTTCTATGGCATTGAGAAGTGCAGGCAGTTCATCGTGCGCAAAGCGGATGTCCAAAACAGGACCGATGACCTGAACTACTTCGCCAATGTGTTTTTCGCTCATTTAAGAATCTCCTCTATTTATATGCTGTGAAAGCCCATTACAGACCCTCTGCTCCTGCAACAATCTCCGTGATTTCCTGCGTGATGCTCGCCTGACGCGCTCTGTTATAATACAGATTCAGTTTATCAATCATTTCCTCTGCATTGCTTGTAGCAGCATCCATTGCCATACGTCTGGCAGCCAGCTCGCTGGCTACTCCTTCGCAGACAGCGCCGTAAATCAGTCCTGCCAGATATTCCGGAACCGTCGCATTAAAAACTTCTTCTGCATTCGGCTCATACAGGATCAGATTTTTCGTATCGGCCATTCCGCCGCTCTCCTCCCGGATATCCGGCAGCGGAAGCATGGAAAATACTTCCGGAACCTGAGAAAGCATGGATTTAAACATCGTATAACACAACTCTACATGCCCGAATGTTCCTTTACGGAACTCTGTGCAAAGAAGATTTGCAATCTCGAAGCAGTCTGCTACAGAAATATCTGCAATTTCCGCAAATTCTTCTGTCAGACATTCCACACCTTTCCTTCGGAAATATTCCACTGCTTTTTTTCCGATTGGCAGAACTACATAGTCCTTATCTGCACTGGCAGCTTCCATACACTTAAAAAGATTTGCATTATATCCGCCGGCCAGCCCTCTGTCACCGGCAATCACCACATAACAGCAGCGATCTCCGACGCCTTCTCTGGCATAAACGGAAGAAAAATCTGTATTTTCCCTTGCAATATCTTTCAGAGTATTGTGAAGCTCTGTGAAATAAGGGCGACAGGTCTCTGCCCTTTCCTTTGCTTTACGCAGTTTGGAGGATGCTACAAGCTCCATTGCCTTGGTAATCTGCATGGTGCTCTGCACACTTTTGATACGCAGCTTTACCGCTTTCATGTTTGCAGCCATTGTATGAACCTCCTAATCACTTTATTTCTCAGGTCTTGAATTCAGAAAATTCTCTGTGTACTCATCCAGAACTTTACGTAACTTTTCTTCCGTATCTGCTTCCAGCTTACCGGTCGCACGGATTTCCTGCATAACAGCTGTGCCTTCTGCATTTGTATCCAAATAAGTGTATAAGCTGCTCTCGTATTCTTTTACGTCATCAACAGCAACACGGCTTAAAATACCCTTGGTAACTGCATAGAGAATCGCTACCTGTTTTTCTACAGGAACCGGAGCATTCTGACTCTGTTTCAGAACCTCTACAATACGGGCACCCTGCTCCAGACGCGCCTTTGTATCTGCATCAAGGTCGGATCCGAACTGTGCGAAACTCTGAAGCTCACGATACTGAGAGTAAATCAGTTTCAGTGTACCGGCAACTTTTTTCATTGCCTTGATCTGCGCATTACCGCCAACTCGGGATACAGAAATACCAGGGTTTACCGCAGGCATAACGCCTGAATGGAAAAGCTCGGTTTCCAGGAAAATCTGTCCGTCTGTAATAGAAATTACGTTAGTCGGAATATATGCAGATACATCGCCTGCCTGTGTTTCAATAATCGGAAGCGCAGTCAGGGAACCGCCGCCGTGCTCATCATCCAGCTTCGCTGCACGTTCCAAAAGTCTGGAATGCAGATAGAAGACATCACCTGGATAGGCTTCACGTCCCGGTGGACGACGGATCAGAAGAGAAAGTGCACGATAAGCAACTGCATGTTTACTTAAATCATCATAAATAATAAGCACATCTTTTCCCTTGTTCATAAAGTATTCACCCATTGCACATCCTGAATATGGTGCAATGTACTGCAGCGGGCTGGCTTCAGAAGCAGTTGCCGCCACTACAATTGTATAGTCCATAGCCCCGTTTCTGGTAAGATTCTCTACCAGATTGGCTACTGTGGAACGTTTCTGTCCAATTGCAACGTAGATACAAATTACATCCTGACCTTTCTGGTTGATGATCGTATCTGTGGCAATGGTTGTTTTTCCGGTCTGACGGTCGCCGATGATAAGCTCACGCTGGCCACGTCCAATCGGAATCATGGAGTCGATTGCTTTGATGCCTGTCTGAAGAGGCTGGTGTACAGACTTTCTCTCACAGATACCCGGAGCAGGACTCTCAATTGCGCGAAATTCCTGCGTGTCAATCGGGCCTGCACCGTCAATCGGCTGTCCTAATGCATTTACAACACGGCCAATCATAGCTTCACCTACAGGTACGGATACAACCTTTCCTGTACGTTTCACAGTCTGGCCTTCACCAATATTTTCATCGGAACCAAATAATACGATAGATACACTGTTTTCTTCCAGGTTCTGAGCCATACCATAGCTTCCGTCTTCAAACTCCAGCAGCTCTCCTGCCATACAGTTTACAAGACCGCTTGCTCTGGCAATACCGTCACCTACCATAAGAATCGTACCTGTTTCATTCTGCTGAATAATGTTATCGTAATATTTAATCTGGCTGCGGATGACTTTGGATATTTCTTCAGGTTTTAATTGCATGTTTCCATTCCCATCCTTTAAATACTTATTTCATTCAGTTTTCTGGAAAGACCTGACATACGGCCCTGGACCGTTCCGTCAAGCTGCTTGCCTTCCAGCTCTACACGCAGACCACCGATTACGGAAGGGTCTTTTTTCTGGGTAAGAGAAATCTTCTTTCCGCTGATTTTCTCAAGCTTCTCTGTCAGAGCTGTCATCTGTCTGTCATTTAAAGTAACTGCACTGATGACTACAGCCTCAGAAATTCCATGTTCTGCATTATAGCGCCGTGTAAATTCCTCACAGCATCCTGCAAATTCCATGAGAATGCCTCTGTCACACAGCAATTTTAAAAAGTTTACTAAATAGCGCTCAGCCTGAGAGCCAAATGCCTTCTCAATCATATCCTCCCTTTCCTTCTTCGGAATGGAAGGCTGTCCAAGAAGACTTACATACTGAGGGGTTTCGCAAAAGATTCTGCGTATCTCCTTCATCTGCTCATGTATCTGCTCCGTGAGCTGTTCTTCGGCAGCAAGATCATACAGGCTGCCCCCATAGACTCTGGCAGTCTGTGTCATTATGCTTCACCTACATTCTCTATAAATTCGTCAATAAGCTTCGCATGATCTGTTTCGTTAATTTCGCGCTCGATGACCTTACCGGCAATCTCCATAGCCATATCGCCAATTTCATTTTTAATTTCATTGACAGCTTTCTTTTTCTCCTGAGCAATGTCTTTCTCTGCCTTTTCTTTCATGGCAGCGATCTGCATGGAAGTTTCTTTAAGCATATCTTCACTCTGGATTGCAGCAGTTTTCTGTGCATTTGCCATAATATCGTTTGCTCTGTTTTTTGCTTCCTGCATATTTTTTTCATACTCGGTTTTCATTGCCTGCGCTTCCTCTTTCGCCTGTACAGCCTGCTGAATTTCCGCATCTGCTTTGGCTCTGCGCTTCTCCAGCACCTCATTAATCGGTTTAAACAGGAAACGTTTAATCAGATATACCTGGAGAAAGAGGTTCGCGATCGTCGCTACAAAATTCCACGGCACAATTGTTACTAAATCCTGTACCATTCTGGTTGTAACCTCCTTATTACCGTTCTTTCCTTTATCAGCTGAGGAACTTCATGAACATACCAGGTGCTACGAAAATAAGAAGCAGACCTGTTACGAAACCGTAAATACCTGTTGTCTCTGCGATGGCACAGCCAAGAAGCATAGTAGAAGTAACATCACCTTTACACTCCGGCTGACGTCCGATTGCCTCAAGTGCTTTTGCTACGGCATTACCCTCACCAATACCAGGTCCGATACCGGCGATAAGAGAAGCTCCTGCACCAATTGCACATCCTGCTAATGCGATACCTTTTGCAAGTAACTGAAATTCCATAGTAAAATCCTCCTTAAATTAAAAATTCATTTAAATTTTATTATCCTTCTTCCGCTGCATTTGCAATATACATTACAGTCAGCATACAGAAGATAAATGCCTGCATAACACCTGAGAACCAGTCAAAATAGACTGAAAGGATTGCAGGGATACCAACATCAAGGAACGGTATCTTTGACAAAACATCTCCCAGCACACCCGGCAACAGCCCAAAGAGTGCGGAGCTTGCCAGCGCCAGAGCGCCATAAATAAGACCGTTGATTACCACACCTGATAAAATATTTCCGAAATGACGACAGGCCATACTGACCGGTGTTGCCAGTTCGGATAAAACATTAAATGGTGTCATAATGGCGATAGGGGTTGTAAAGCCTTTCAGATAACCTCCCACACCACCAGTCTTAATCTTTTGCGCTGTGATCATAATAAATACCACAACTGCCCATGCAGCCTCTGTCGAAAGGTCTGCTGTAGGGCTTCGAAGTCCGATAAGACTGATCAGGTTGGACACAACACTGGTCACAAAAAGCGCCGCTACAAATGGAATCATATAGCGGAATTTCTCTCCCATATTTCCCACTACGAAGTTGTTGGCCTTCTCAACAATCATCTCTGCAAGAGCCTGACGTTTGGAAATATTCTCCACCTTCAGGTCATGCGTCAGCCAGATACACACTCCTGTAATTAAAATCATGACAATCCAACTGACTACCATTGTCTCACTGATGCGAAGCTGCCCCAATATAGGCAGGTCAATGGGCAAAGTAAAATATATCTTTGCACCTGTAATGTCTAACTCCATGTGTACTTCACCTCCCATCTCTATATAATTTTAAATTCCATTACTTCCTGCTTTTCATAATTCCTGCTATTTTAATTCCCGCTCCCGGAAATAACAGAGGAATGATTCCTGCTGCAAACTGGAAACAGGGAGCTACAATGGCTACAATTACCCAAAGCATCTGAATCAGCATCCTCTGGGAATAACTTGCCTTCATTTTCATTCTTGCCGCAGCCTCATCTGTTGTTGCCGCTACTTTCTGCACGGTAAGTCCCATGAGAAAGAAATTCAGCACCGCTACTGCACCACCACCTATTCCGGCTAAAAACACAGTATAATTAAAAGGTATTTTCTCCGGCAGTATAAGATGAAGGACAAAAAATCCAATCCACATGATAATTACGCCTGTTACCGTATAGACTGCCACATTTTTTGTTTCTTTTTTTACTGCAGGCTGAACATTACTGAAAAAACTGCTCATAATTCTTCCCTTTCCTCAATCCTTCACCAACTTTTAAGAATGGCTGTTAAAGGATATCTTATGTTTTTTCTTTTTTTCTTCTTTTTTCTGATGCTTCATAGTAGATAAATAAAATTTATAAGCTACCATCCCGGAGCCTCCCATACCGAAAAAGAAGCCGATAATATAAATCCAGCCTCCGATTCCTGTCACCCCGCTGATCCACCAGCAAAAAGCCAGACAAAGCAAAAGAGGTGTAATAAATGAAAGACTAAATTGTGTAAGCATTGTAAGATTTTTTATAATGTCTGTCCATTCTTTCATAAAACAACTCCTTTACTTTCAATTCACTCTTCAGATAGTCAGATTTTATCATATTCAAGTGCAAAATACAATCTATTTGCCCTATCATCTGCACGCTTTTTTTTAGGCATCCTTACTTTTTTTGTATTTTTATCCTCATTCTGAGACAGCTATCTCATTCAAAGATGGGTCCCACTGAGAAAAAAATCACCGACAGTCGGTACCAAAAGCACAAACTGCCGGCGACAGCCTCTATCGTATTATTCAGAATACAGATAATCTTTATATTTCGGGTCATCCAGACAAACCGCATCGATCCATACAGGAGTAACCAGAACATTTCTTTCATATGTAACAGATTTCTTAGGTGCTGTTGTCATAAGTGAAGTCCAGATTGCCTGATATCCCATAGCGAAAGGTTGCTGGGAGACTACACCGATTTCTTCCCCTTCACGAATTGCCTTCTGCTGTCTGCTTGTCGCATCCATGCCTACCATTGCAATCTCACGGTTATCAATGTCCTTCTCCATGTTCAGATACATCTCCGCTACATCTGCATTACTGCAGAATACACCGTCCAACGTCGGATATTTGTGAAGAACCTCCTGCATCGCAGCTTCCATATCTTCTACCTGGTCTCCATAAACGACTTCTACTACCTCAATATCTGTATATTTGGATATATTTTCTACAAACCCTTCTGTTCTGTCTTTAATACTCTGCGTCTTTTCCTGTGCGGAAAAAACAGCTACTTTTCCCATTTTTCCAATTGTGCGGCCAAGTCTGTATGCCGCCATCTTACCAGCTTCCACATTATCCGTAGCACGGAATGCACGGACAAGCTTCTTCTCAGACACATTAGCGTCAAAAGCTACTACCGGAATTCTGTTTTCCTTTGCCATTTCAAGCTGAGCCTGACAGGAATCCATATCGCCAACAGATACGCACAGTACATCCGGGTTCTCTGCAAGCACTGCATCCAGAATATTAATCTGCTCATCTACATTATGCTCATCTTCCGGACCCTCAAAAGTCATGGTAATCGCCCGTTTTTTCTCAAAGCCATATACCTCATTCGCATCCTTAACGGCCGCTTCCATTCCCTTTTTTACACGATTCCAGAATTCACCTTTCGTACTTTTGCTCACAACAGCAATTCTTGCTCCCGGCTGAACTTCCACCGCCGGATCAAATTCCGGTATCAAATTCATTTCCTCTTCTTCTTCAATCGCCTCTGCTTCTGAATCGGCCTCTTCGATGGCGTCTGCTACTAGAGGCTGAATCGATTCCTGAACCTCATCCCTGCTGCATCCGGTAAGCATACTCAGTGCCGCCAGTATAACTGCCGTCCCAACCGCTGCTTTTCTCATCTCTTATCTCCTATTCTTATATGCGCTGTAATCGCCCCCGTCAGGACTTTACATAAATTTTATATGTTCTTTATCTTTCCTACATTATACACAAATAAATCTCCCCGTCTATAGATTTAATACTTTTTTCACAATTTAACCCCGCATTTGCCAGATTAATCCCAGACATCCCATTCTCTCCCTATTTCATATGCAGTAGAAAAGGACAGCGGTCCCAAAATCACTCCCCAGGTTCCAAATATCAAAACTCCAAGATAGACACTCGCCAGTACCGCAATCGGAGAAACTCCCAATTTTTTTCCCAGAAGCCTCGGCTCCAGCGCTTCTCTGAGCATACTGGTCACAATATCCAGAAGTACACAGCCCACTGCAATTCCCGGTTTTCCCCTTATCAGAAAAACCACAGCCGAGGGATATAGGAAGGTTCCTGTCCCGATTAGCGGCACTGCATCAAAAAGTCCCAGTAAAATTCCCAAAATCAGATAATACGGACTCCTCATAATATAGAATCCGAAGCAACACACAGCAGCAACCAGAAAAATAATAATCACCTGAGCCTTGAGATATAAAACAGTCGTTTTCTGAAGTCTCTTTACCACCCGTCTCGTCCCTACAAGCCAGGAATAATCCCAAATTTTTCTCCTCAGATTCTCCATATCCCCGATGATCAGAAGCGTACTGATAAAAGTGACTAAAACTCCTGACATAAAGAACAGCGCTCCTCTGGCCCAGGAAAACAGAAGTTCTACAATATCCTTCCCAACAAACGAAAGAATATTCTGCTGAATCTCACTAACCTGACTCAATACAAATGCACGGCTGTCCTCACGAAGAATCCCTGTATTTCTTTCCAACATACTGCAAAAGTGTTCCAGGATTACAAGACCTTTATCCGCAAATTCCGGCAGCCCCATAAACGCTTTCCGTATCTGGCTCAAAAGTTCACCGGCTCCAAGATAAAGAAGAAGACCGGTCCCTGCCAAAAGACAAAACAGAAGAAGAGCTCCTGTCAATTCCTTTTTTATTTTTGTCTTTCGTTCTACCCGTCTTGCAACAGGCTCCAACCAGGACGCAAGAACCCATGCAGCCAGAAAAGGGACTGCTGCCGGCAGTAAATATCTGTATCCTACAAACACGCCGGCAGCAATCCCTGCCATCATTAATTTTCTCTTCCATTCTATACGCAATCCATACACCACTTTTCTGCTTTTAAAGTTAGTATGGCTTTTTTCTTCTTATTTATTCTCCTAAAAAAATCTCATAAATCCGTTTCCCGATGGAACTGTCTTAAATTCCATTTTTTTCTTTGTTGACGGATGCTTTAAAGTCAGCTCTGCAGAACAGAGAGCCAGCGCAGTTCGAGACTTCTCTTCAGCATTATATTTTTTATCTCCGAGAAGCGGCATTCCTCCGTGAGACATCTGAACCCGTATCTGGTGATGACGCCCTGTTTCCAGACGGATTCTCATAAGATATTGTTCCCCCTCCTCTGTCTTTACCGTATCCAGAAGTTCATAGTAAAGGACTGCTTTTTTCGCTCCCTGACTCTTCTCCTTTACAACAGATGACATATTTGTTTTTCCGTCTTTTTTCAGCCAGTCTTCCAGCCTTCCCTCCTTATTCTGCGGTCTTTTCTCTGTCACAGCCAGATAGGTCTTTACCATCTCGCCCGAAGCCATCTGACGACTTAATTCTCCCGCCGCTTTCTGGTTCTTGGCAAAAACAAGAATTCCCTCTACCGGCTGATCAAGGCGATGCACGATACCAAGATACGGCATTTTATTCGGCTCTTTCTGTGCAAGATAATTTTTCAACGCACTTTCCATATCCATTGAACCTATACGGGCGCTCTGCACAGCAGTCCCGGCAGGCTTATGACACACGATCATATCTTTATCTTCATATAAAATATGGTCTTCTATTCTTATATACATAAAAAATCTCTCCTTTTTAATTAAGGAGAGTATATCCCAATTTCTTTTATTCCGCAAGAAAATTTCTGCCTGTAGCTTTCCTGCATCGGGAATAAACATAAGACGACCATCACTTTTTACTTATTTTCAAAAATGATGGCCGCCTTAAAATTCTTCGTTATTCAATTTATTTTTCCTCTTCGTTTTCTTTAAACTGTTTTTCGTTCTTTATCTTTATTCAGTTTTTCTATTTTAATACTATATGTCTGAACATATCTTTCTTTATTCCCTGCTCATAAACGATATGATTTTTTATCATTCGATTTACTTAGAAAGTTTTATAGATTTTTAAATTATAATTTCACGGATTATAATTTATTTTTAAGTAAAATACCGGATACACTTTTTCGTCTGTTTATTCTTTTTATAAGCAACTCTGAACTTAACTTCTTAAGTCCCTTGCTGTTTATTTCTCAAATAATAGTTCCTCACATTTATACTAAATATTAAAAATAGAACTTTATTGACATAAATGCCCTTTTTTATATTTGTCAATAATTGCAAAGTCTTTCGAAAAAGTACCTTAATATTTTATTTTTCAATATCTTTCTTCACAGATATTCTTCTGACGCAAAGCTTCAATTCATATTCTATCATTTCTAATATGGATTTCAAAATATCGTTCTTACCTTCAACCTGTGTTCTAGGGAACCCGCTTCCAAACGAACTATTGAGATAAGGGTTATACTCTTTTAAAAAATGTTTCTTTACACAAATTTCAAAATCTTTGTATCAGGATTGTGACGGTTATTCAATATAAGCAATCGTTTCTATATTTACCTTTGATACGTTTATTTCCGTTTGAAATTTAGTATTTCCGGAAATCTTTTTTTACTATTTATTTATGTATCAGGTCTTTCTTGCAGGAAACACGATTTCCATCACTCTTATATTGATTGTTTAAATTTACTTTCCCACCGGACTCACCCTGGCCTTTCGTAATATTTCATTCCTTTCATTGTAACATCTATACTATGAATTGAATGAGTTTCTTATTTGGTATTGCTTGTTTGTTTTGATGTTGTTATAATACCACCCAAAGCAAATTTTGTCAATACATTTTATGATATTTTTCAAAGTGTTTCTTTTTATATTCTTTATATTTGTTTTAAAACTATTATTTATTTATATTTTCTAATATTTTCAGATAATTTAATCAACAGTGAACTTTCTGAATTTCATACAAAAACGGCTGCACAGTTACCTGTACAGCCGCCGGACTCATTTCATTTTTTCTTATTTACGATTGTAATTAATCAGACATCCTTTCAGGATAATCTCGCGTTCATCGTCGGTAAGTTCGCCCAGAGTCAGGTCAAATTCCTTTAAACCATCCTCTTTCACTACATATCCTTTAATTACCGCAGCTTTCTCTGCAACGGCTTTACGAATTCCAGGGAAAAACAGATAATCTCCGTTTGTAAACGGAAGCTCTCCTTCTTTAATCAGGAACGGAAGCATACCCCAGTTAATCAGATTGGAACGGTAACGCTTCGTCGCATATTCATTGGCAATATTTGCCCATCCGCCGAGAACTTTCTGACAGGAAGCTGCCTGCTCACGGGCAGAACCGTCTCCCGGTTTCACTGCAAAGATTGTGCTTCCCACACCCAGATTGCCTTCTCCTGCTTCCGGGAATTCCTTATGGATTACTTCCATAACAGGTTTCAGCTCCGGAACTGCCTCAAGAGGACAGATTCCGTTCTGGATTGCTGTCTGCGCTTTCTGAATCTCTTTGGCGCGTCCCACATATGAAGGGTCTTTTCTGGAAAGTGTAAACTCTGCAAGTCCAAGAGGATTGGAACGGTAAGAAGACGTCTCGCCGGACGGAATCAGCTCATCTGTTGTAGTAACAGGGTCGTGAATCTCAGATACCACGCGCAGCACCATATTCTCAGGAAGAGCAGACATAGCAGGCCAGTCCTTAATATTCGGTCCGAACTGAATCTCTGTATCCGGATCTGCCACGCCTTTGCTGTCGAATACTCGGTTATCATAAATCGTTTTGTCAAAGAAATACTTCTGATTTGTGTAATCTCCCGTATATTCTTCCGCAGAAGTCAGGAAGCCTTTATTTGCCGCAGTTGCAGCAATGGAACGGGCGTCCATAAGAGCAACGGAAGAAATCTGACCGTTCTGAATCTTGGAGCCTTCACGGTTCGGGAAGTTTCTTGTAGTATGACGGATACTGAACGCATTGTTTGCAGGAGTATCACCGGCGCCGAAGCACGGTCCGCAGAATGCAGTCTTTACAACTGCTCCTGTTGCCAGAAGGTCAGCAAGGACTCCGTTTTTCGCAAGCTCCATATAAATCGGGGTACTTGCCGGATATACGCTTAAAGTAAAGGCGTCTGCTCCAATGCTGCTGCCGCGCAGAATATCCGCTGCCGCGCAGATGTTCTCAAAACCGCCGCCTGCACAGCCTGCAATGATTCCCTGGTCAACGTAAAGCTTTCCGTCAACCACCTTATCTCTTAATGTATACGGAATCTTTCCGTCAAGGCTGATCTGAGCCTTTTTCTCAACATCTGCAAGAATATCGTCAAGATTTGCCTTCAGTTCATCAATTGTATAGGTATTGCTTGGGTGGAAAGGCATAGCGATCATTGGTTTAATCTCGCTTAAATCAATTTCCACACAACCGTCATAATATGCAGTCTCGCCCGGTTTCAGTTCTCTGTAATCTTCACTTCTGCCGTGAATTTCATAGAACTCCTGAATCTTCTCGTCTGTCTGCCAGATAGAGGAAAGACAGGTTGTCTCCGTTGTCATAACGTCGATTCCGATACGGAAATCTGCGCTTAAACCGGCAACGCCCGGACCCACAAATTCCATAACCTTATTCTTCACATAACCGTTGGCAAAAACTTCTCCAATGATAGCAAGGGCAACGTCCTGCGGTCCTACGCCCGGACGCGGAGTTCCTTTCAAATAAATGGCAACTACCCCTGGCATGTTAATATCATAAGTCTGGGAAAGAAGCTGCTTTACAAGCTCCGGTCCGCCCTCTCCCATAGCCATAGTTCCAAGTGCTCCATAGCGGGTATGACTGTCAGAGCCGAGAATCATTTTGCCCCCTGCCGCCAGCATTTCACGGGCAAACTGGTGAATAACCGCCTGATGAGGAGGAACATAAACACCGCCGTATTTCTTCGCACAGGTCAGACCAAACATGTGGTCATCTTCGTTGATTGTTCCTCCAACCGCACAAAGAGAATTGTGACAGTTTGTCAACACATATGGTACCGGGAACTTCTCAAGTCCTGAAGCCCGGGCAGTCTGGATGATTCCTACGAATGTGATATCGTGGGATGTAAGTTTGTCAAATTTAATCTGAAGCTTTTCCATATTTCCGGATGTATTATGAGCCTCCAGAATGGAATAGGCAATCGTGTTTTTCGCTGCTTCTTCTTTCGCAATCGGAAAGTTTGCCTGTGCTTCGGGGATGATTTCCCGTCCATTTACAAGGTAAACTCCGCCATCATATAACTTCATTGCAGAATCCTCCGTTCTTTCCCCGGCGCTGTTTCCTTCTTTCACAGCACCTGGTCAAAATTTTTATGGTACATTATACTTTATTTTTCCACTCGAAGCAAGAGGCTTTATTCTCCCACAATACAGACACGAATCAGATTCGTTCTGCCAGGAATACCAAGAGGAATTCCTCCTGCAAATACAACCATATCTCCCTCTTCCACGAGTCCGTTCTTCTCGGCGGCTTCCACCGCACGCAGGCAAAGAATCTCAGAGCTGTATTCCTCTCTGACCTTCATCGGGAAAACACCCCATGACAGACTGAGCTGACGACAAACCTGCTCAGACGTGGAACCTGCTCCAATCGGACAGGCCGGACGGTACTTGGAGATCATTCTCGCAGTACGTCCTGTCTTGCTGACTACAAGAATCGCTTTTGCCTTCAGATCGATGGCAGTCGTACAGGTTGCATGGGAAATTGCAGTTGTAATGTCTAGCTCTTCCAGAAGCTGCTCATTCTTGAAAATTTCATTATAATCAATATTATCCTCTGTATGAACTGCAATACGAACCATTGTTTTCAGCGCCTCGATTGGATATTTACCTGCTGCAGTCTCACCGGAAAGCATGATGGCACTTGTCCCCTGAAAAATGGCGTTGGCAACATCCGTTGTCTCCGCACGGGTCGGTCTCGGATGAACCATCATAGAATCCAGCATCTGCGTTGCTGTAATAACCTTTTTACCGGAACGGTATACTTTCTGGATAATATCACGCTGAATGACAGGAATATCTTCCAGAGGAAGCTCTACGCCCAGGTCTCCTCTGGCAATCATAATGCCGTCTGCCACTTCAATAATCGCATCAATGTTATCCACACCCTGCTGATTCTCAATCTTGGCAATGATCTGAATGTCCCTGCCTCCGTTATCGTTAAGAAGCTTACGCATTTCCAAAACGTCGTCTGCTGTTCTTGTAAAAGATGCTGCCACAAAATCAAAACCTTCCTGAATTCCAAAAAGCAAATCGTCGCAGTCTTTCTGGCTCAGGAAATTCATCTTCAGAGCAACACCCGGAACATTTACGCCCTTACGGTTGGAAACTTCGCCTCCATTTCTGACTACACAGACGATATCCTCTCCAATGATTTCCGTAACTTCCATTCCGATAAGTCCATCGTCGATCAGAATGCAGTCTCCTACCTTTACATCCCTGTATAACTTCTTATACGTAATGGATACCTGTGTCTCATCACCTTCAATATCTGCAGTTGTAAGTGTAAAAGACTGTCCTTCTTCCAGAGTAATCTTTCCCGTGGCAAAGCAACCGATACGAATCTCCGGGCCCTTTGTATCAAGAAGTGCCGCAACAAATTTATTATGTTTTTTACGCAATGCTTTTAACTGTTCCAGACGCCCCCGCTGTTCGTCATAGGAACCGTGAGACATATTAAAACGCGCTACATCCATTCCTTCTATTACTAATTCTTCCAGTATACCTTCTTTATCTGTAGACGGTCCGAGGGTACAAACAATTTTTGTTTTTCTCATATCATTTTTCCCTTTCCTTTTTAAGAAACAATTCCTGCCCAGTATAAGAAAAAAATATCATTTTGGAAGGGGTTTGTCAACGCATCACTGTATTAAATTTTCGTAAAATCAACCCCGCCGAATCCGGCATACTGTCTGCCTGAAATTCAGCGGGGTATTTAAAGTTATATTCCATATAAATAACGGATATAATCCACTGCCATATCTTTTCTGGGAGAATTGGCAATCACACCTAAATATACTTCTCCGTTAAATCCTGCTTTCTCAATCAGAGGAGCCTCCGATACATTTATAGCCATCGGGAACTCTTCTGTTTCTGACTCATATTTCATTTCCGGATTCAGCGCCACATCCGTCGCATTGTCTTCCAAAATGTGTACATTACTTTCTATGAAAGAATTCAGCTCCTGATACAGTCCGTCTGTTTTTTCCGAAAGAAGTTCTCCGATATCACACAGATAACCTGAACGGGAAAACATATCAAATGCGTTTTTATCCATGAGCGCCACATCCATTTCTTCTCCGTCAATCGCTGCAAGCACCTTCATCTGAGACGCATAAGCAGACTGTTGGTCTACCGTATTTATTTCCGTCGTCAGATACAACCCGGAATAAAGATAGCACTCATTTTTCTTCGGATCAATTTCTCTCGAAAGCAGAAAACCATTCCCAAGCTCTTCCTTAACCTCTTCTCCCGGGGCAATATTCGCCAATGCAGTATACAGCACAACATCCCGGTGAGTCACCTGTCTGTATACCATATATCCTCCGATATACAGCACAATACATAGAAGAAAGATGGGAAGCTTGTAATAATCCCAGATATAACCGAGCTTTTTCCAGCCGTGAAGCTGGCGGAATTTCTTTTTTTCCTCTTCAAACAGGGCTTTTTTTTCGCTCATATCGCTCATATCGCTCATTCACTTACCACCTCGTCTTTTGCTTCACAGAGCTTAAGAATATTCGCCAGGAAATACGAACTCAAAAACGCGCAAAGCCCTTCACCGAAAATCACTGCAGGCGTAAAAATATTAATAATCACAAACAGCATTGCAAAGTGAATTACCGCCACTAAAGCCGTACAGAGCAGGAATCTCATACCTATAAACAGTGAGTTTTTAAACATTGCGAAAATAGTGTTATCAAACCGCGCCATCAAAGGAAAAATATACATAACCACAATCAGATATGCTGCTACCGCCACAAGAAAAATGGCTGTGATAACAGTCCAGAATGCATTTTCAAATCTCATATGCCATAACACATAGCCATCAACACCGAGAACAATCCCAAGTGCAAGAAGAATCAACCATACAATTGTACTCTGCTTAAAATTCTCCTTAAAAGCTCTGAAAAACGTTTTCGTGATTCCGCCTTCCTCATTCTTTGCCATTTTCAGAGTAACATAATAAAGAGCTGTCGTTGCCGCCCCTGCAGTAACAACAGGAATACAGCAGATAAACCACAAAATATTGAGATAAACACTGTAAACGATTTTCGTTATAAACTGCATAACCGGATTATCAGGATTCAATAAGCCGTTCATAGAAATCCTCCTCTTTTTCTTCTACTAATCTTCTGTGGAATGACGGTGAATTAGTTTTGTTTCTGTATAAACAGTACGGTAATTAAGATCCGGATCTTTGATTCTGGATAAAAGCAGCTGAACCGCAGAATATCCCATAATCTGACTGTGGATGTGGATTGTCGTCAAAGGCGGCTGAATAATCCGCGATTCCGGAGAATCATCAAATCCGCATACATACACATCCTCCGGGACATGGTATCCTTTTTCTCCGAGAGCATTATACAAATCCATTGCCACAAAGTCATTAGCACAAATAAATACATCGGGAAGCTCCGAAAGTTTTTCAAGCTCTTCTTCCAGATACTGCTGATACTTCGTACGTCCCGTTCTTCCTGCCACTTCCATATTACCGGTAATGCACCATTCCTCCCTAATCGGAGCCTGAAGCAGATACATCGTATCACGAAAAGCCATATAACGCTCAAAGAAAGACTGACAATGTGTATATTCTCCCACAAATCCAATGTTCTTTCTCCCTCTGTTTACCATCTCTCTTACAAATTCGGAAACACCGGAACGATTGTCCATGTACAGTCTGTCCGCTTTCAGTGTATCGGCGAAACCGACAACCGGAGTATCCACAAACAAAATCGGAATTTCCAGTTCGCAGAGCATCTGGCTATATGCATGGTCAAACATTTCGTAACAGATGATTCCCGATGTTCTTTCTTTATTAAACGATACCGGAAGGCGCATTCCTTTCACTTCATAACTTAAAACTCTGTGCATGGAAAGGCTGTACCCAAGCTGAGAAATTTCTCTCTGGAATTTGTCAAGCATAGTAGATGAAAAATGAGAATCTCCCAGAAACTTTGTTGTCAGAAGTGCAATCTCCCTTGGCTCTGACGCAGCCTGCAACAGAGTATCTTCTTCATTTTTCATAATATCAGAAACATAGGAAAACTGCTTATATCCCATTTCTGCCGCTTTTTTCAAAACCCTGTCTCTGGTTGCATCTGCAAGAATGCCTGTATTATTGATTGCTTTTGATACGGTATTTCTGGAAAGTCCCAGCGCCTCTGCAATATCCTGTATTGTAACTTTTACCGCCATAGTCTCCTCCTTTTCCCTCCTGCTCATTAAAATATGTTTTTACATTTATACCACATACCGAAGTTTTTTGTAAAACTCCTGATTCTATTTTCTTCTGTAACATCATTATAATGCACAAGCTAAAATAAGTCAAATGTAAAAATGTAAAAAATTAGATTATTATAACCAACAATTCCCTCAATTATACCCTTTAAATTGTTCATTTTTGTATAGTTATAGAAAAATAATGTAAAAGTTTTTGAGCAAATGTCAAATCTTATATTGACATGCAACGTAAAAAATGGTATAAAATAAACATAACAAATCTCAAGCAGATATTTACAAATGCACAATTATTTTTACATATTTTAACTGCTTGAAACGTGCGAATGTAAAATTGCAAAAGAGAAGGAAGAAAGGAGGATATTATGAAAACCAATTCCACCTCTGTTTCCAAAGGGAAACGGACAAATTCAAAAACAGGAATTGCCGGAACTCTTTTATATGTAAAACAGCACTGGCAGCTCTACCTGTTTTTCCTGCTGCCTGCGCTGGCGCTGACAATCATTTTTAAATATCTACCCATGGGCGGTATCCTGATCGCCTTTCAGGACTACAACCCAATCAGCGGTATCCTGAACAGCGAATGGGTGGGACTGAAAAACTTCACACGATTCATGTCTTCGCCTGACTTCATGCGGTATCTTATCAATACTCTGAAGCTGAGTGTATACGGATTATTGTGGGGCTTTCCAATTCCGATCATTCTGGCTCTGCTGCTGAACCGTATCCAGAGTAAGGGAATTAAAAAGAAAATTCAGCTGGTACTTTACCTGCCGAACTTCGTATCTGTCATCGTACTGTGCGGTATTGTAAGAATTTTTCTTTCTGTAACAGGACCTGTAAACCTTCTTCTGGGTACAGACATCAACTTCATGACCATGCCGGAGGCTTTCCGCTCCATCTACATCATCAGCGGTATCTGGCAGGGCGCAGGCTGGGCCTCCATCATGTACACAGCCTCTTTATCCAATGCAAGTCAGGAGCTGAGAGAGGCGGCAGTTATTGACGGAGCAAACATTTTCCAGCAGATCAAGGCGGTTGAATGGCCTGCCATTAAAGATATGGTAGTAATCCAGTTCATTCTGCAGGCAGGAAACATCATGAGTATCGGTTTCGAAAAGGCATATGCACTTCAGACCGACCTGAACATGACCACATCTGAGATCATCGCCACCTATGTATATAAGAAAGGTCTTATCGACGGTGACTACAGCTTCTCGACTGCGGTCGGACTATTTAACACGGTAATTAACGTCATCCTTCTGATTGCGGTAAACAAGATTGTCGCCAAGATGAATGATGGCCAGGGCTTATAAGGAGGGAGCAAGATGAAAAAGAAAAAAAGCCAGTTTGCCAGATATTCCCTGCAGGATAAGGCATTGCTGCTCACAGGATACATTTTGCTCGGTCTGTTTGTCATCGCAATCATTATCCCGATGATCTATATCATAGTCGCATCCTTCATGGATCCGATTACACTGCAGAATAAAGGAATTACCTTTGATTTCAGCAAATGGACAGCCACTGCCTATGAACGTGTTATCTCCAACTCTCAGATCTGGGTCGGATTTAAAAATGCCGTTGTTTACTCCCTTGTTTTCACGGTAGTATCCGTTATGATCACTCTGCTGGCAGCTTATCCTATGTCACGTACTGATTTCAAAGGACGCGGATTTTTTAATACAATCTTTGTAATCACAATGTTCTTCGGAGGCGGTCTGATTCCTACTTACCTGCTGATCAGTAACCTCGGACTTCTGGACAGCATGTGGGCAGTTATCCTCCCGGGCGCTTTCAGTGTATGGAACATGATCATTGCCAGAACCTACTACAGAGGTATCCCAAATGAACTTCGTGAAGCAGCAGACGTAGACGGCGCATCCGAAATGACCTTCTTCTTCAAGATCCTCCTTCCGGTATGTACCCCTGTTATCGCGGTTCTTGCCCTGTGGCAGTTCGTAGCTATGTGGAACAGCTACTTTGACGCAATGATTTACTTAAACGACACTGCGAAACAGCCGTTACAGCTTGTGCTCCGCGCAATCCTCATTCAGAACCAACCGGAATCAGGTATGATTTCCGATATGCAGAGCACCGCAGCCCGCGCACAGCTTGCAGAACTTTTAAAATATGCAACCATCATTATCTCCAGCTTACCGCTGCTTGTTATGTATCCTTTCTTCCAGAAATATTTTGACAGCGGAATTATGGCAGGTTCTGTAAAAGGCTGATTCTGGCCAAATGTAAAACAATGTAAAACCACAACCCATATACCTCTGTACTATTAAGAAAGTTAAAAAGGAGTTTTGATTATGAAAACGAAAAATATCAAACGTATTATGTCATTTTCCCTTGCAGCATGTATGGTTCTCTCCCTTGCAGGATGCGGCGGCAAAAGCGAAAAAAAGGAACTGAATAAAGGCGAATTTCAGGAAGTTGATACTGCAGAACTGGCATTTCCTCTGAAAGAAAAAGCAACTCTTACCGGAATGACAAGCTTCCCGGCAAATACAGAGTCCAACCCGAATAACAGAACCATTTTCAAACGTCTTCAGGAAAAGACAAACGTAGAAATCGAATGGACTGCTATTCAGGCTGACCAGTGGGCTGACAAAATTGCCCTTAACATGGCAAACACCAAGAATCTGACAGACTTCGTTTTCACAGCAGGCTTCGGCGACAGCGACCTTCTAAAATATGCAAAACAGGGCGTTATCATTCCTCTGGAAAAATATATCGACGCCTATATGCCGAACTTAAGCGCTGTATTCGAAAAATATCCGGAATACAAAACCATGTGTACAGACACAGAGGGGCACATCTGGGCGCTTCCGTGGATTGAGCAGTTGGGCTCTGACAAAACAGCAATCCAGACTCTTGACAACATGAGCTTTATCAACAAGAAATGGCTTGATTTCCTTGGACTGGAAATTCCGGAAACAGTAGATGAATTTGAACAGGTTCTCATCGCCTTCCGCGACCACGCTTCTGAGCTTCAGGCAGAATTTGGCATTGAGGGAGATATCATTCCAATGTCCTGTATCTTAAACGACGGCGGACAGGACCCTGCAATCCTCATCAACGGCTTCGGCGAAGGCTACGGAGACCCTGACCCGGGAAGACATATTGTAGTTACCGATGACCTTAAGGTTATCTGCAGCGCTACACAGCAGGGCTATAAAGACGGTCTCCAGTGGATGCACCACCTTTATGAAGAAGGTCTGATCGACCCGGAAGCTTTCACTCATGACTGGTCCACCTATGTTTCCAAAGGTAAATCCGGACGTTACGGCGTATGCTTCTCCTGGGACGTTGCAAACATCGACAATCTGAAGGACTGGGTTCCGCTCCCTGTTCTTACCGCAGATACTACTAACCTGACTCCAGACAACGGTTCCTTTACAAGTGGTTTTGACCGCGGTCGCTGTGTTGTAACAGCAGTTGCAGAAAATCCGGCTCTTGTCTGCGCATGGCTCGACCAGATGTACGACCCGTTCCAGTCTCCGCAGAACAACTGGGGAACCTACGGAGAAGAAGATGAATTCGATATCTTCGAGCTTGGCACAAATGCAGACGGCGAAGAAATGCTTACACATGCTCCTCTCGGAGACGCTTCTCCTGTAGAAGTACGTGAGGCAGAAGCTGTTTCCGGTCCTCTGGCAGTTCTTGACGAATATTACGACAAATACGTAACATGCCCTGACGACGCGCAGTATCGTCTTGACTGGATTGAAGAATTCTACACACCGGATATGCACACCAAATATATATACCCGAACGTATTTATGAGCCGCGAGGACAATGAAAAGCTGTCCAACTTACAGGCTGACATCCAGAAAACTATTAATGCGAAAAAATCCGACTGGATCATGAACGGATTTACAGATGCTGACTGGGATGAATATATTGAATCCCTGAACAAATACGGTCTTGAAGAATACCTGAGCATCTTCCAGAAATATCTGGATTCCTTCTATGAGGCAGAGACAAACACAGACACACAGAAAGGTGAATAATTTATGACAAGTCAGACTTTACGGGAAGCACGAAAATATGAAGAAACTTCCGCAAAAATGATCAAAACAGAAGAAAGACCTGCATTCCATTTATCTCCCCGTACGGGCTGGACAAATGACCCTAATGGTTTTTCCTGCTACAACGGACAATACCATTTGTTCTACCAGTATAATCCTTATAATATCCACTGGGGTCCTATGCACTGGGGACATGCGGTAAGCAAAGATATGCTGCACTGGGAATTTCTTCCCGCAGCTCTTGCTCCGGATGAGGTTTTTGACAGAGACGGCTGTTTCTCAGGAAGTGCGGAGACACTTCCTGACGGCAGACAGCTTCTCATGTACACAGGTGTAGCCCGCGAGCCTCAGCCGGACGGCACTTTCAGAGATGTACAGACTCAGTGTCTTGCTATCGGAGACGGTGTAGATTACGAAAAGCTTGACATTAACCCTGTTCTTGACGGAAACGACATTCCGGAAGGAAGCAGCAAAGCCGACTTCCGTGACCCGAAAATGTGGCGCAACGAGGACGGAACTTATAGCTGCGTTGTTGCCAACCGCCCTGCTGACGGCAGCGGTCAGATTCTTCTTTACAGCAGTCAGGACGGTCTGAGCTGGAAATTCGATACCATTCTTGCACAGAACCGCAACCGCTTCGGTAAAATGTGGGAATGCCCTGATTTCGTGGAGCTTGGCGACAAACACGTACTCCTTGTAAGCCCTCAGGACATGCTGGCAAAAGGTCTGGAATACCACAACGGAAACGGAACCCTCTGCATCATCGGTTCCTACGACAAAGAGAAAAAAGTCTTTACAGAAGAGCATGATCAGGCCATTGATTACGGCATTGACTTCTATGCTTCCCAGACTCTTCTCACTCCTGACGGACGCCGTGTAATGATTGGCTGGATGCAGAACTGGGATACCTGCGCTCCTCACTCTCCTGACCAGAAATGGTTCGGTCAGATGAGCCTTCCAAGAGAGCTTTCCATCAAAAACGGAAGACTTTACCAGCAGCCGATCAAAGAGCTGGAAAATCTGAGAGAAAATAAGGTTTCTTATGAAGATGTTTTAATTGAAGATGACACTATGTGTTTCGACGGCGTAGAAGGACGCTGCGTAGATATGGAAATCTCCATTCTTCCTGAGGATGCGCAGAATCTTTACCAGAACTTCACTGTCCGTTTCGCACAGAACGAAGACTTTAAGACATCCTTAAGCTTCCATCCGCAGGAATCTGTCCTGAAAATCGACCGTAAATTCTCAGGTTCAAGAAGAGCTCATGTTCACCAGAGACGCTGTCTGGTAAACAGCACAAATGGCGAGCTGAAGCTTCGTATCATCCTTGACCGTTTCAGCGCAGAGGTCTTCGTCAATGACGGCGAAAAGGTTATGACCATTACCTTAAACACACCGCAGGAAGCAGACGGAATCTCCTTCCACGCAGATGGAAAAGTAAAAATGAATCTCGTAAAATACGAGCTTTCCGCCAAATAAATTGATATTGATAAAATCAAAAACTCCGCTTCGGACAATCCGAGCGGAGTTTTTGATTCTGCTGTATTTATTCTATAATTTTAGTCTCAATGTCATGGGCTTCACAGTAAGTTTCAAGAAGCTTTACCAAATCCAAAATATCCATTTTCATTCCCTCAGTACCTGAAAATCCAAAGATAACCATAAGAATTTCCTCTGTCTTTTCTGTAATTCTGGTACGGGTGGAATCACTGGTCGGATTTCCAAATGGTCCCTGAGTGTCCACAAACACCGGAAGAAATTCCACATTGATTTGATCTTTTCCGATTCCTTGATAATGTGCACCTTCCTGAGCCACCGTCCATAGAACAGAACCATCAATTTTTTTCACATCATAGGCCCCCAGAGAATATCCTGTGCGGATGGAGAAGAGATTATTGCATTCTACCACATTATTAATCTTATAAAGTCCTTTCCCCTGAACGATGCGGCGGCACATAGCCTCCGCTGAATTGCGGTAACGACTAGGTTCCTTGCCAAAAGCCTTGTAGGCACTTCTTGTATCCGCAATTTTTTTCCGCTTCGGAATATCCGGCACTTTCACAATTTTTGACTGAAGCTCTTTGCCAACCCCCTCAATTTCTTCAAGAAGCTCCGCTGGACTTTCTTTTACTTTCACCTTACACTGAATACAGCCGAGAACTGCCTCCGGCCATAAAGCTTTCATATCTGAATTTATAGCGATTGGTAACATATTTATGCCTTTCTTCGTTTACTTTTTTACTTAATCCCTGTTATTTACATACGAACAATTTTTTCCGCTCTCAAAAGCTTTGCCTCTTCTTCATCGTGGGTAACTACCAGAACTGTTTTTCCCTGTGTCTTTTCCAGTATGTAAACTGCTGTTTTCTGTTTTGTCTCCTCATCCAGCCCTTTGAGAGGTTCATCCAGAATGAGGAAGTCATACTCTGCAAAAAGAGCCCTCAGAATCGCCACACGGCGGCGCATACCTCCGCTTAATTCACGCACAGGCTTGCGCCATACCTCATTAAGGCAAACTCTTTGAAAAGCGCTTTTCAGTTCTTCATCCGATACATGATTTCTGCATACCAGACGGATGTTGGCTGCTGCACTTAAATTTTCACACAGCCTGTCTTCCTGAAAAACTGCGCTTAATTTCTTCCCAAAAAGCCCTTCTATAGAACCCTCGGTTGGTTTTTCAAGCCCCATGAGAAGTTTTATCAGAGTTGTCTTTCCGCCTCCGGAACGCCCCATAATACAGGTAAGCTTTCCCTCCGGAAAATCGCAGGAAAAATCTTTCAGAACCTGTTCTTGTCCATATGACTTACTTATTTTTTTTACTGCAATATCCATATTTTCTCCCTTTTCAGCGCTGCTCCACATACCTTTTCAGATAATCGATAACCGCCAGAAAACATGTTTCAAACAATACGCTGATAGCGATAATCACAATTGTCCATGCAAACAACTCCGGCGTATTCAGATATATTTTTGCATGATAAAGCTTCTCTCCCAGAGAACCGGAAGGAACACCGATAACCTCCGCAGCTACACCGGCCTTCCAGCACATCCCCAGAGAAAGGCGGCAGGCTGTAATAAAATAAGGCAGTATCTGAGAAAAATAAATATATCCAATCCGCCTTCCCATGCTGATTTCAAAAACATTCGCCATCTCAAGAAGCTGCCTGTCTGTCTGCCATATTCCTGTCAAAATATTGGTATAAATAACAGGGAGCACCATGAGAAATGAAATAAAGACGGAAAGATTACGTGATGGTATCCAAATCAGACAAAGGATGATAAAGGATGCGACAGGTGTGGATTTAATCACAGAAATCAGCGGATTCAGCAAAATTTCCACCACTTCTGATGCATAAGCAGCAATTCCCAAAAGAATCCCGAGAACTACGGCAAGGGTGAATCCAAAGATAATTCTGCTGAAGCTAAAACCTATTGACTGCCAAAAATCAACAGTAAAAATCAACCCCGAAAGTTTTTTCAGAACAGAAACAGGAGATGCCAAAAGGATCTCCTGCCCAAGCCACATACTGGCAATCTGCCAGATTCCAAGCCAGAAAAGGACTGCCAGTATGCGTATGATTCTGTATTTTTTTTTCGTTCTATCGTTTGTAATAGAATGCTTCATCCGGTAATTTGCCTCCGATAATTTCCGAATTCTGCTCCTCTAAGGTTGCAAGGTATCCGGAAAGCATAGTTTCCATCTCATCGCCTTCAATGAAGACAATGGAACACTCAGGAATCGCCTTTACAGCAACCTCTTTCGGAATGATATCGTGCGCGCCGATAATCTCTGCTGCAGCTTCCGTATCTGTATTTACAAAATTAACAGACTCCTGGTACGCATCCATAAACGCATCCAGAGCTTCTTTATTTTCTTCTGCAAATTCATTTCTCACAACGACAACTCCTGTCACAAGTCTGCTGTCGTCTGCAGCGCTGCTCTCCCATAATTCATTAAGGTCCAGAGCAACCTTCAGATTCTCATTTTTCATAAGAGCTGTTGTCACAAACGGCTGCGGAAGGAGTCCTACTGCCGTCTGATCCTGGGCAAGAGCTGCCACGACCTCCGCATGTTCAGACTTGAATTCAATTGTCACATCCTTCTCAGGGTCGATTCCGTTTGCTTCAAGTACAGAATTAAGAGCATATTCCGGAGTTGCCCCTTTACCGCTGGCATAAATGGTTTTTCCCTTCAAGTCTTCTGCAGATTTCACAGTATCACCGTTCTCAACAATGTACAGAACCCCAAGTGTATTTGCTGCAAGAACACTGACTTTCTGCTCTGTTTTCTGATAGAGAACTGCCGCAAGGTTCGCCGGAACCGCTGCAATATCCACTTTCCCCTGCACGATCATCGGTACTATTTCGTCCGGTGAAGCTGCAATCGTGAACTCATATTCTTCATCCTCAAGAAGCTGCGCCATCCCCATTGCAGTAGGACCTTTTAATGCACCTATATGAATCACTTCTTCTGCTTCCGCCGCCATTACTGTTCCTGCACCAGTCAGAATACCAATCCCCATACATGCAGACACAAGCCATGCTGCTGCTTTTTTCATTCTCATTTCTCCTGCTTCCTTTCTGCTTTTTTCTATGGGTCATCGCTCAATCATAATCCATATCCCGATTATAGCACACCGTCAAAAAGCGGACAAGTGCCGTCTCCCTCATCTTTCTTTACCAGTCCGGCCATATCTCCCATTCAATGGGTTTACATCTGATAAGAAATCTATTATACTGAAATTCACTTATTTTTGTAATTACCTTAAGGAGGAAAAGATATATGTTTCGTTTATGGGGAAAAATCTGGAAGGACAATCGGCTGCTTCAGGACACTGTCGTGTGTGATGACTCCAAAGATACAAGAACACACAAAATATTTCGCGGGCTGGAACAAATCTGCTATGAAATGGATCTTGGCAATCCCATCTGGCTGGATTCCACAGTCAAAGACTTCAAAAAACATGACAAAGCCCGATTTTTCCAGGATAACTTCATAGAACAGATTGATTTTGATTATCTGGAGATACAAGTAATCGAGGAAGATTAAAAATTCATCCACAGTCAATACACGCGATTCTTCGTTTCTCCGTTCATAAATCTCTCAATATTTTTTACGACCTCCTCCACTACACGGAATCTGGTCTCCTTCGCTGCCCAGGCGATATGAGGCGTAATAATAAGTCTGTTGCTGTCCTGTATTTTAAGAAGCGGATTTTCGGGATTCATCGGTTCCTGAACGAGAACGTCTAACGCAGCGCCCGCAATCTCCCCTTCTGTAAGAGCCGTATACAAATCCTGCTCATTAACAATAGCGCCTCTCGCCACATTGATAAAAATAGCAGATTTTTTCATTTTACGGAACGCCTCTAGAGTCATAAGATTCTCAGTATGGATATTTAAAGGCGCATGTACGGAAAGAAAGTCTGAGCGTTCAAGAAGCTCCTCGAATTCCACCTGCTCATAAGGACTCTCATATTTGCGACCTGACGCAGAATAACAGATTACTTTGCATCCGAATACAGAAGCAATCTCCGCTACTCTTCTGCCGATTGCGCCAAGCCCGATAATCCCCCATGTCTTGCCTGTAAGCTCGCAAAAACTCTGGCTGAAATGGGAAAAACAGCTTCCTCTGGCGTATTCACCGGATTTCACATAATAATCATAGTAATTCAGTTTTTCCAGAACATAAAATAAAAGGGCAAAGGTGTGCTGCGCTACCCCGTCTGTAGAATATCCTGCCACGTTATACGCCGCAATCCCTCTCTCCTTAAGATAATCTCCGTCCAGATTATTAATCCCTGTCGCAGTCACACACACAAGCTTTAAATTTTTTGCATCTCTGATCGTCTCTTCACAAATCGGAACTTTGTTCGCAATGATTACATCCGCATCCTGCGTACGCTGTGGAACCTCCGCAGCCGTACTTCTTGGATAGATAACCACTTCTCCGAATTTATGAAAAGGGGTGAAGACCATGTCTTCACCCAAACTTTCCGCTTCCAGTATTACAATTTTCATTACAGTCTCTTAAGAAGCTCTTCTCTTTCACTCTCAAAGCCCGGTTTGCCAAGAAGTGCGAACATATTCTTCTTATAGCTTTCAACACCAGGCTGGTTGAATGGATTTACTCCGAGAAGGTATCCGCTTACACCGCAGGCAAACTCGAAGAAATAGAATAACTGTCCAAGTGTAAACTCATCCTGCTGCGGGATATCAACTCTTAAGTTCGGTACATTACCGTCTGTGTGAGCAAGGATTGTTCCGTTCATTGCACTCTTATTTACAAAGTCTACTGTTTTGCCTGCCAGGTAATTCAGTCCGTCAAGATCAACCGCTTCTTCTCCGATCACAATTTCTGCTCCGGATTTCTCTACATTCATAACGGTCTCAAACATGATACGTGCGCCGTCCTGAATGAACTGTCCCATAGAATGTAAATCTGTGGTAAGGTCAACTGCTGCCGGGAAAATACCTTTCTGATCTTTACCCTCACTCTCACCATAAAGCTGTTTCCACCACTCGTTCATGTAGTGAAGGCTTGGCTCATAGTTTGCAAGCACTTCCACATTTTTGCCCTTACGAAGAAGGATATTACGAAGAGCTGCATATTTTACAGCATCATTTTCCTCAAATGGGCTGTTCAGGGCAAGCTCACGTCCGGAAGCCGCACCTTCCATTAATTTATCAATATCCGCACCGCTTACAGCGATTGGAAGAAGACCAACTGCGGTAAGAACAGAGAATCGTCCACCTACGTCATCCGGAACAACAAACTCTGCATATCCTTCTTCGTCTGCAACTTTTTTAAGAGCTCCGCGAGCCTTATCAGTTGTTGCATATATTCTCTTAGAAGCTTCTTCTTTGCCGTATTTCTTCTCAAGCATTTCCTTGAATACACGGAAAGCAATTGCAGGCTCTGTGGTTGTACCTGATTTGGAAATCATATTGATAGAGAAATCTCTGTCACCAATTACATCAATCAGACCTTTAATATAACTGCTGCTGATGCTGTTTCCCACGAAATAAATTTCCGGAGTTTTACGGATTTCTTTTGAAACATTATTATAGAAACCATGTCTTAAAAACTCGATTGCTGCTCTTGCGCCAAGGTAAGAACCGCCAATACCGATTACCAGTAATACTTCTGAATCTTCCTGAATTTTCTTTGCCGCCTCTTTAATACGCGCAAACTCTTCTTTATCATAATTTACAGGGAGATCGATCCATCCGAGGAAATCATTTCCTGCTCCGGATCTGGATACTAAAGTTTCTTTTGCAGCTTCTGCCAGAACTTTCATAGATTCTACTTCTTGTTCTGAAACGAAGCAGCCGGCTTTTGAATAATCAAATGTTACTTTACTCATGGCTTTTCTCTCCTTTAAAAATGTAAAAATCTTCTGTGTTCAGTATATCAAATAAAAACTTATTTCACAAGGTAAATTGTGACAATTATGCCATAAACTCGCGAATTATTTCTCTCATGATCTCTTCTTCTTCCTCTGTCAGGCGTTTGCTGAAATGACTTCCTGCCGCAGCAGTCTGACGGATGCTTTCTGCAATACGTTCCACCATTTCTTCCTGCATTGCCTCATCGGGCCGATGCTCTGCCGGAATTTCCTCTACCCAGGTACGCATCTGTTCTACATAATCCACCAGAGAATTCATAATAAGTTCTTCCTTATAAGAAAAATCAAGAGCCTGACGAAGAAGCAGCAGAGCTGTGGGAATCGCAGCTCCCAGGTAAAGATACCGAAGGGACAGACCATCAAGCTTAAGTCTTGTCACCAGATAAACCGCTGTTCCCAGAAGCGCTGTACTTAAGAGCGCCGGATACCACACCAGACGGTTCATACGGTTTAAAAGCTTATCTCTCGTTTTCCACAAGTTCATCCATTTCTCTTTCAGGCTCATAAATCCGTTTGTATTCTTTTTTATCATTCTTCTGTAAGTAAGATGCGTGGCTAACATTCCTATTGCTCCCAACGCCCCCAGGGCAGCCATGCAGTAGAGCAATATGTGCAGGTTCATGATTTTTTCCAGCATAATGTCCTCCCTTACTTAAATCATTAAGAACATTATACCTCTCTCCCCTTTCACAGGAAACTAAAATCGTTCGCCAAATTCTTTCATAACCTTACATCTCCTGCAAAGCGGCTACAACTTCCTCAAACTTCATAAAGTGGGATGCTTTTACCAAAATAGTATCGCCTTTTCTCACATAACCGGAAAGCGCTTTCAGAAGGTTCTCACGATCTTTTTCATAAATTACTTTAAGCTCCGGATTTGTCTCGGAAGCTTTTTGGGCCATATGACTGCAAAGCTCTCCCACACAAATAAGAACATCAATTCCGCAGACTCCTGCGTGTTCTCCCACCTCTGCATGAAGGGCAGCCTCATCTTTGCCAAGCTCTCCCATATCTCCGAGAATCGCAACTCTCCGTCCTGCACCGTCTCTTAAAACATCAAGGGACGCTTTCATAGACATGGGATTTGCATTGTAGCAGTCGTCCACAATCAGGAAATTATCTGTCTCAATCATACGGAAACGGCCGCTGATCGGTTCCAGGCTTTCGATTCCTGCCTTAATCTGCCCCGGTGTAAGACCATAAATCCTGCCTACTGCAGCTGCAGCAAGCGCATTGTACACCATATGACGCCCCGGCATCGGAATATCTGCCTCAAGAGCAGTTTCTCCCATATGTATGGTACAGGTCATTCCTTTTAATCCACGGCTTACAATATTGTCTGCATAAATGTCACTTGTTTCATCAAGCCCGAAATACACCGGTTTGATTCCCTGAGGTTCTTTTACTGTGCGAAGTTTGTCGTCGTCTCCGTTTAAAACAATATGTCCGTCTGCTTTCATGTAATCGAACACCTCTGTTTTTGCCTTCAACACCCCGTCTCTGTCTCCCAGATACTCCAGATGACAGGTTCCGATATTGGTAATGACTGCCGTATCCGGCTTTGCAATCTTAGCCAAACGACTCATCTCGCCGAAGTCACTGATTCCCATTTCCAGAACTGCAATCTCGTCCTCATCTCTAAGGCGAAAAACTGTCAGCGGAAGTCCAAGTTCATTGTTAAAGTTCCCTTCTGTCTTTAAAGTACGATATTTCTCCTTCAGAACAGAAGCAATTGCTTCTTTTGTGCTTGTTTTTCCCACACTTCCGATAATTCCCACTACAGGGATGGAAAGTTGCTCCAGATAAAATTCCGCAATGTCTTTCACTGCCTGAAGAGAAGATTCCACCACAATGTACGGAAACGCCGCATCTTCCAGAACCCTCTCAGAAAGAGTTGCCAAAGCGCCCCCCTCCATAACCTGGGGAATAAATTTATGGGCGTCTACTTTTTCTCCTACAATTGGAACAAAAAGACAGCCTTCGGAAATCCTGCGGCTGTCTGTGACAATCGCGCTTACTTCCGTATACATCTTATCTGCAGGACCATAATAGGTTCCGTTGCAGACTCTCGTAATATTCTCTAATGTTAAATTCTTCATAATTTTCCTTTATTTATATTTTTTCATTGATACTTCGATCAGCAGTTCACAAAGGCTTGGATAGTCAATTCCCAGCACCTGAGCCTCCTGCGGAATCAGGCTTGTAGGCGTCATTCCCGGAAGTGTGTTAGCTTCCAGACAGTACATATCGCCGTTTTCCTTCATCATAAAGTCAAGACGGCAGTAGCCTTCCAGACCAAGAGCGCGCGCTCCTGCCTCTGCATATCTCTGCATTTTTTCGGTGAGTTCCAGAGAAAGCTCTGCAGGACATGTTTCAATTGTAGAACCCGGCTGGTATTTATTTTTGTAATCATAGAAGCCCTGTAACGGAGCGATTTCGATAACAGGATATGCCTTGCCGTCCACAACTGCGACAGAAAATTCTCTGCCTTTGATATATTCCTCGATTACAACCTCGTCTTCATAGCTGTAGGCGTCTTCCAGAGCCTTTTCATACTCTGCCTGATCTGCTGCAATATATACGCCTACGCTGGAACCGCCGCAGCAGGTCTTTACTACTACAGGGAACTCCATACCCAATTCTTTCACATCCCTGACAGCATGAGCCTTCTTCATGGAAGTACCCTTTGGTGTAGGAACGTCGTGCATAAGGAACATTTGCTTGGTAATTCCCTTATCCATAGCAAGAGCGCTGCTTAAATAGCCTGTTCCTGTATATTTAATTCCCATCAGGTCAAAAGCCGCCTGTACTTTTCCATCTTCTCCATTGGCTCCGTGAAGTCCCAGAAAAACAACATCAGCCTGCTCGCAGAGAGTCAGAACATTCGGTCCGAAAAAGTTCCTTCTCGCCTTTTTCATATTTTCAATCTCTGTGTTAAAGCTGCTCATATATGCGGACGCTGCATCCACATCATACTCCTGTGGAAACGGATTCTTCCAATCTATCCTTTCATCTCCGCAGAAAATATCTACAAGCACTGCCTGATGTCCTTTCTGACGCAGTGCTTTACAGATTCCGGTTCCTGACACAATGGAAATTTCACGCTCTGTACTTGTTCCGCCTGCTAATACAACGATTTTCATTTCTTTATCTCCTTCAATTTCTGTCTTTATTTGTATACGACCACCGGCGCTCCGATGTCTATATTCTGATATATGATTTCTGCCTGACTATAAGGTGTATTCACACAGCCATGGGAACCATCCAGCAGATACAGATTTCCGCCGAACTCTGTTCGCCAGGACGCATCATGAACTCCCACATTTCCGGAAAACGGCATCCAATATGTCACAGGAGCAGCATATCCCTCTCCTTTGAGCACATAGGGAGACATCATCGCATCAACAGCAAAACAGCCTGTAGGTGTCTCATTGCCTTCCACATTGGGATTTCCCGTAACTACAGGTGTATCCACAATCGGCGCTCCGTCCTTATAGAATACCATTCTCTGGTTGGTAAGGTCAATCTCTATATATGTATAACCGATATCATTTGTCTTTCTACTCCAGCCTTTATAGGCATATACCGGCTCCCTTACATCAATCACACCATCTTTAATAGCTTTTATCAAAGCTTCTGTCTCTGCCTGCTGGTCAATCGCCCAGCCATAGTCTCCGCCTTCAATAATCTTTTCTCTTCCGTCATAGGTAAGAAAAGTTCTGGTGCAGCCAAAAGTATCGTATTTATATCCCAGATTATAAACATAATCTGCCACGAGCTTTTTGTCCAGAGTGTAATTTCCTTTTTTATTTCTTATAAGCCAGTTTTTGATCACACTGCGGTCTACTACCTCAGAGCGATCCCCGAAGTCATAGGTTATAATGGCTTTTGTAAGCTTATTCATCTGCTTACAATCCTTCACCAACTGTTTGTCATCTCTGTAAACCTTCGGTCTGATGTAACAGTCTTCCTTATCCAAATCTACCGAAAGCTGAACGGTTTCCATCGCTTTTTTGATCACCTGTACGGTTTTTTTCTCTCGAAGCGCAGTTCCTTCCTGTTCCGGAAAAACCACAAATCCATCTTCTTTCTCTGCTATGTATGCATCCACCGGCTTAATAATATTTACTTCCTGCATACAGTTAAGCCCGGCTATCGCTTTCTTTAAAAGTTTCTCATCAAGCTTTACAGATGATGTTATTTCATATTCCTGTTTCTGATTAAACGCCAGAAACCATTTATAACGATCCTGCGCCTTCATTAATTTCCCGATTCCACCATTCGGTACATAGGTAAGCCCTGCCTGCTCTGCTGTGATTCCCTCTCTGCCGTTATTTCTCGTATCCACTGTCAGAACATAAGCATCTATCTGCTTCGCCAGAAGCGCTTCTGCTTCGGCAGCCGTCATATAAGAGCAGTTCAGACCGTTAACCATAGAACCGGGCAGAAAATGATTGGTAAAATAATAAACCCCATATCCGTAGGCTGCCCCGGTAAGAATAACAAGAGCCGCAATAAGACCGATTACTGCTTTTTTCCCGACACTCATTTTTGTTTTTTCGTCTGTCATAATTCCTCCCCGCTTAAATATTCGTTACTACATGAAAATAGTAACTGTCCGAAAGAGTCTTTCAGCCAGTTACTATTATATTAATGCCTTATTCTGATTCTGTAAATATTATGTTCCTTATTCTGCGAGAAGTTTTTCAACACTTGCAAGCTTCACACAAAGTACGAATACCTCTGCAGCTTTTCCAAGCTCTTCCAAAGTCGGGAAGGTTGGCGCAATACGGATATTTGAGTCTTTTGGGTCTTTTCCATATGGATAGGTCGCACCTGCACCTGTCATAACAACCCCTGCCTCTGCTGCGAGAGAAACAATACGTTTCGCACAGCCTTCCATAGAATCAAAGGAAATGAAATATCCGCCGTGAGGTTTCGTCCACTCGCCAATGTCCAGACCGGAAAGTTCTCTGTCCAGAGTTTCCAGTACCAGCTCAAATTTCGGACGGATAATGTCCGCATGCTTCATCATATGTGCATGAAGTCCATTCAGGTCTTTAAAGAATTTCACATGACGCAACTGATTCAGTTTGTCATGTCCAATTGTCTGAGTCTGCATATAGGTTTTGAAATCTGCAAGATTTGCTTTGGAAGCTGCCACCGCCGCAATACCGGAACCTGGGAAGCTTACCTTGGATGTTGATGTAAATTTATATACCATATCAGGATTTCCTGCTTTTGCACATTCTCCAAGAATTTCCACAAGGAAATCTAACTGGTCATTGTAAAGATGGTGGATACTGTATGCATTGTCCCAGTAAATACGGAAGTCAGGCGCTGCCGGTTTCAAACGGGCAAAACGCTCTACAGTCTCTCTTGAGTAAGTATATCCCTGAGGATTTGAATACTTCGGAACACACCAGATTCCCTTTATTGCAGGATCTTCACTTACCAGCTTTTCTACCATATCCATATCAGGACCGTCCTCATGCATCGGTACATTGATCATCTCGATGCCGAAAAATTCCGTAATTTTAAAATGGCGGTCATATCCAGGTACTGGACATAAAAATTTCACTTTGTCCAGCCTGCACCATGGCGTATTTCCCATTACGCCGTGCGTCATGGAACGGGCAATACTGTCAAACATAACATTCAGACTGGAGTTTCCGTAAATAATAATGTGTTCAGGATCAACCTCTGACATCTCACCGAGAAGTCTCTTTGCTTCGGGAATACCGTCGATGACGCCATAATTACGGCAGTCCACACCTGTTTCGCACTTCAGCTCTGCGCCATTGGCAAGCACATTCATCATATCCATAGAAAGGTTAAGCTGCTCTGCGCTTGGTTTACCACGAGACATATCAAGGGCAAGTCCCTGTGCTTTGATTTCCGCATACTGCTGATCTAACTGCTCTTTCAGAGCCTGAAGCTCTTCTCTGCTCATCTCACTGTATTTCTTCATAAAGTCCTCCTCGATTTTTTAACGAGTTTCTTCGTTATTATTCTATCAATGCCTAACACATTTTAGTACACTAAAGCACTAATTGTCAAGCCCTTTCCATGTATTCAGCGACACATACAAAGTCCTGTCTTCAAAAAACCCTCTGACTGGCATTTTCACTATATAATCATTGACATTATCGCAAACAAACCGTATTATAGATTTAGATATGATACGTATATAACATAATACTTGATTATCCGGACTTTACACTTTCTCCGGATAATCATCATTTTTAAGAAAGGACTGTTTCTATTTATGAAAAAAATTAAGAGACTGCTTGTACTGTGGCTTCTGATTTTTACAGCATTATGTAGCGTAAATGCCGTTCATGCCTCATCCTCCGCTTCTGCAAAAGGACAGGCGGTTCATCTTACCCTTTACCGGAAAAGCGGCAGTATTCTTCGCAAATATACGATCAGATCCGGTCAAAAAAAACTTCCTGGTATGAAAAATCCGGAAGGCTATACCTTTCTTGGCTGGTCAACCAGAAAAGGGCAGCGAAATAATCCCAAATATTATGCAGGACAGATAATCAGCATAAAAAAAGATATGAAGCTTTATCCTGTCTTTTTTAACAGGGCAAATGAGACAGACCCTGAACCATGGGAGCTTCCCGGAGTGAACCGCCGCAAATATTCAAAGGTAATCTTTGTAGGCGATTCCAGAACTTATAAAATGAGAGACACCTTCCGTCGGCAGTGCGGCGGGGATTTTATGGATTATCTGGATTTTGTCTGCAAAAGCGGCCAGGGGATACGCTGGTTTCAGGAAGAAGGCTATGCACTTTTAAAGAATAAGATTCAGGCTGAAGGTCCTGCTTCCAAGCGAAAACCTATCGCGATTGTTTTTAATCTGGGTGTCAACGACCTTCGCTACGTAAACGGCAGAGGTCCGGACTGCGATGCTCTGGCAAAGCTTTACGGCTCTTATTTCAACAGGATTGGAAGAACGCTCGCTTCCAAAAACTGCCGGCTTTTTTATATGTCCGTCAATCCTCTGAACTCCTGTATGCTTAAAGGTCATGCAGCCCTGAGAAGAGAGGAGGACGTACGGTATTTCAACCTTGCTCTGCAGAACGCTCTCAACAGCAGGTTTACTTATCTGGACACCCATACCCGGCTGGCTAAATACGGTTACAGTACCAAAAACGACGTTTACGACAACGAAACAGACGACGGGCTTCACTATTCCATGGCAACCTATAAACGGATTTACCGTCTGGTTATGGATAAAATAGCCCGGGTTTGATAAAAATCAGAAAGAGGTAAATATACATTATGTGGATTGCAGATGGATGGAAAGAATATGAAGTCATTGATACTTCATGCGGAGAAAAACTTGAACGCTGGGGCGATTATATTCTGGTCCGCCCGGACCCTCAGGTTATCTGGAACACTCCGAAGACAGAAAAAGGCTGGAAAAAAATGAACGGTCATTATCACAGAAGCAAAAAAGGCGGCGGGGAATGGGAGTTTTTTGATCTTCCCGAACAGTGGGATCTCCATTACAAAAATCTCACTTTCCACCTGAAACCTTTCAGTTTCAAACACACCGGGCTTTTTCCGGAACAGGCAGTAAACTGGGACTGGTTCGGAAATAAAATCAAGAATGCAGGAAGACCGGTCAAAGTGCTGAATCTTTTCGCCTACACGGGAGGTGCCACTCTTGCAGCGGCTGCCGCAGGAGCCAGTGTAACTCATGTAGACGCTTCCAAGGGTATGGTGACCTGGGCAAAAGAAAACGCCGCAGCTTCCGGTCTTTCTGACGCGCCAATCCGCTGGCTTGTAGATGACTGCGTGAAATTCGTAGAGCGTGAGATTCGCCGCGGCAATCACTATGACGCCATTATCATGGATCCTCCTTCCTACGGCAGAGGTCCGAAAGGCGAAATCTGGAAGATTGAGGACTGTATCCATGATCTCGTGAAATTATGCGCGCAGCTTTTAAGCGATAAGCCGCTGTTTTTCCTGATTAATTCCTATACCACAGGGCTTGCTCCTGCTGTTTTGACCTATATGCTCTCCACAGAGCTTAAGAAGTGGGACGGTCATGTAGACTCTCAGGAAATCGGCCTTCCGGTATCCTCTAACGGGCTTGTTCTTCCATGCGGTGCATCCGGACGCTGGGAAGCAAAATAATTCAATATCTGTAATTGTGGGGGCTTTTATGGAACAAATGAATTTAAAACACGAAATCAAACGTTACGGCTGTGCCTGTGTCGCTGCTGTTATTTTTGCTGTTAATATCAAAACCTTTGTCCGTGCAGGCGGACTTTTTCCCGGCGGACTTACCGGACTTTCGCTTCTTCTTATTAATCTTTGCGAAAAGTATTTGGGGATTGTCCTGCCTTACTCTCTGGTCAATCTGGCGCTGAATGCGTTTCCGGTTATCATCGGCTTTAAGTTTATCGGAAAGAAATTCACAATTAGCTCATGCTGTATGATTTTCCTTTCCAGTTTCCTTACCGACCTGATTCCCGCACAGCCAATCACCTACGATACGCTTCTTACCTGTATCTTCGGCGGTTTAATAAACGGTCTGTGTATCAGCTTATGTCTGATTGGTAATACCTGCAGCGGAGGTCTCGACTTCCTTGCCATTTATTTTTCCGAGAAAAACGGCAAGGATATCTGGAACTATATTCTTGGAGTCAATGCAATTATCCTCGTTATCGCCGGTGTGTTCTTCGGCTGGGATAAGGCTCTTTACTCCATTATCTTCCAGTTTACTTCCACTCAGGTAGTTCAGATGCTTCACCAGAAATATAAAAAGCACACGCTTTTTATTGTCACAAAGAAACCGCAGAAGGTATATGAAGAGATTTCACAGCTTACAAATCACAGCGCTACACAGTTTGAGGGACACGGCTGCTACTCCAACGAGGAATTAAGTCTTCTCTATTCCGTTGTCTCTCGTGAGGAGGCCAAGGATCTGGTCAAGAAGGTTCATGAGGTAGATCCTCAGGCTTTCGTAAATATTATCAAAACAGACTATATTAACGGAAGATTTTATCATAAAGCAGATTATTAACGGTAACCGCTGCAGTACCTATGAAGGGGCGTATAATTATTGATTTCGGCAAAAAACCGGCACTTTAAGTGTCGGTTTTTTTTTGGATAAAATTCCCAATACAGTTTTTCATCATTCTATGATATAATCATAATATCATTTTAATTATTGGAGACGATACAATGAAAAAGATTCGCAGGCAGCTTGGGATGCTGTTTCTGGTTTTGCTTCTGTGCGTATCATGCACAGCTTCTGTCCAGGCGGCTTCCTATGTATCAAAAGAAAATGCAAAGGTCAGCATTACTTCGAAGAAAACAGGCTGGCAGAAAATTGGGAATAATTATTATTTTTATAATTCCAAAGGCAGACTTCTCCGTGGCTCTATTAAATATAAGGGCTATTATTACTACAGTCTGGCAGACGGAAGGCAGTTTACAGGCTGGATGAAGCGCTCTGGAAACAAATATTACTATAACCGCAAAAACGGAGCCATGTTCCGAAACCGCTGGGCAACAGGAACTAAATATAAATATTATTTCGATAACCGGGGAGTTGCTATCGCAAATAAATGGAAAACAGAAGGAAATAAAAAGTTTTATTTTCTCTCCAATTCCACTATGGCTACCGGATGGCAGAAGATTGGAAAATACTATTATTATTTCGATAAAAAGACCGGCGTTATGGCAAGAAACAGGAACATCGGAAAATATTATGTAGACAAAAACGGAAGACGTACTATTCGTACCGTCACAACAGAAAGCAAGGATAAGTATACCTACACCAGCACAACCCTGAATATCGATCTTCAGAGAAAGAAGCTTCACGGAATTTCCTACTGGGTCGCGCATATTAAAACCTCAAAGCCCTCTCAGATAAAGTCCGCCCTCTCCAACGGAACCTATGGGGGAACGCGGCAGACAACCTCCAGCGCAGTCTCGGCAAATAAAGGAATCATAGGTGTTAACGGAAGCGCTTTCGACTATGGGACCGGAAAACCTTCCCCCCTTGGCATGTGTATTAAAAATGGAAAAATCTATGGCGATTACGCAACAAGCTACAGTGTTATGGCTGTAAAAAAAGACGGAACCATTTACACACCTCCTCAGGGACTTTCCGGCAGAGATCTTTTAAAGGCAGGAGTAAAAGATACCTATAACTTCGGCCCGATTCTCATCAAGGACGGTGCAGCACAGCCTCCCTGGGCCGAAACCCGGAAATACTATCCGCGTACTGCTATAGGTATGGTAAAACCCAATGATTATGTCCTTCTGGTTACAGATACCGGAGAATACACAGGACTGAATCACTGGGATATGGTAAATATTTTTCAATCCTACAACTGTAAATACGCCTATAATCTGGATGGCGGCGGCTCTTCCACTCTCTACTACAACGGCAGAGTCATGAATAAACTCATTGGAAATTACCAGCGTCCATGCGCAGATTTCCTGTTCTTCACAAAGTAAGACAAAAGCACAGAACCTCTGAAAATTCTCTTCGAAAGGTTCCGTGCTTTTTTATTTTTCCTGTCTGTTATCTCAGCGCAACTGCTATTCTTTTATTTCTTTCGGAAGCTCAATGGTAATCTCTGTCCCGATTCCTTCCCTGCTTTGCAGGGTAATACTTCCCTTCAGGAAAGTTACTGCATGTTTTACGATTGAAAGCCCCAGACCGGTTCCGGATACTTCTTTGGAATGGCTCTTATCTACACGATAAAATCTTTCAAATACACGGCTCTGGTCTTCTGCCGGAATTCCTACTCCTGTATCCTTCACGGTAATCTGAATCTTTTCTTGATCCTCGTTAATCAAAATGCTGACACTTCCGTCATTTTTGTTGTATTTAACCGCATTTTCACAAAGATTATAAACTGCTTCCTCAAGAATCGGACGAACAGTATGGCAAATGGTACGTTCACCGCCAATATAAAGATGTACATTCTGTTCTTTTGCCCAGTCTCCAAGACTTGCAAAAATGTCTTTTGACATCTGATAAAGATCCACATTTTCCCACTCATACGGAACCTGTGCTTCGTCAAGCTGGGAAATACGAATAACATCTTCAACCAGCTGAATCAAATGCTGTGACTCCTTATATATCCTTCCTGCAAAATGCTTCACATCATCCGGCTGCACATAACCGTCCTGAATAATTTCCGCAATACCGGAAATTGAAGTCAAAGGAGTCTTTAATTCATGCGATACATTAGCCGAAAACTCTCTTCTCAAATTTTCGCGCTCAACTTTCTCCGTCACATTCATAAGAAGAATTACCGCACCCTCTACCTTATTTTCTCTGATAACCGGATTCGCAATGACCTGAATATCACGACTGTCCATTTTCAGTATTGTTTCTTCATGACCGCCTTCCAGCACGCTTTCTATTACTTTTCGGAATTCTTCACTTCTGTTCAGATTGTACACACTCTGTCCGAATTCTTCTTTTGTAACATGGAAAAGCTTCCATGCACTGGTATTTGCCGAAAGAATCATCGTGTACTTATCTATTACGATCAGACCTTCCTGCATGTTTTCTGTAATAAGAGCAAACTCCTCCTGCTGCTGCTTCGCAGCCTCAAGCTGGCTCTGAATCTGCCGATTCTGTCTGTAGATTCTACTTAAAAGAGGTTCTACTTCTTCATAAATCTGATTACTTTCCGGATTATCCAGATTAAGCGTATTTACCGGTTCTACAATTTTTCTCGACAACCGTGACGCAAAAATTCCTGATAAAATCAGCATCAAAACCAGAATCCAGCACATAGGAAGTACAAGTTCCCCCACAAGAGCCAATGCAGAATACTGTGTGCTGGAGACTCTCAGAACAGAACCATCTTTTAGACGGAGAGCATGATAAATAGTTTTTTCCCCAAGAGTATCTGACATTCTGACAGAGTTGCCTTCCCCATACTTCAGCGCCTTTTGAATTTCGTCTCTTTCCCCATGGTTTTCCATAGACTGTGCATCTGTTTCATTATCAAACAGTACTGTTCCGTCTGCAGCAATATAGGTGATTCTGGAATCTTTTTCTGTCAGATTTTTCAGGTAAGAAATCCCTTTTTCCTCCACGCCATAGCTTAGATAAACAGCTTCTTTATCCAGCTCTACCTGTATCTGTTTGCCAAAATGACGATAAAGAATTCCCAGGATAAAAGCCAGTCCAACCACCAGTGTGATACTTAATACCAGCATCATTGATTTAAAAATTTTTTTGGTCAAGTTCTCATCCTCCGCCCTGTTTTCTCAGCTTTCTCTGGCGTCCAAACGCCCCTGATGCTCGTTATTTCTATGCTCTCCGGTTATAGAGTATTCTACCCATTCGGCAATATTTACGGCATGATCCCCGATTCTTTCCAGATATTTAGCAGCCATAAGAAGGTCAAGTCCTGTTTTCACATCAAGATTCCCCCCCTGCACCAGCTCTGCTATTTTCTCTTTAATCTCATTAAATGCCGCGTCTACCAGATCGTCACTGTCAATGACCTTTCTGCTAAGCTCCAGATCGCTTTTTACAAAAGCATCCACACTTTCTGTCACCATTTTTACCGCATTATCAGCCATACCTCCGATATTCATAACAACAGAAGCTGACTGCTTATCAATATATTGCGCCAGATCCGCAATATCCGATGCCTGATCTCCGATTCTTTCCATATCGGATACCATCTTCATTGCTGCCGAAACCTCTCTTAAATCTCCTGCAACCGGGTGCTGATGAAGAAGAAGACGCATACACAGATTTTCAATTTCCCGCTCTTTTGCATCAATTTCTCTGTCAGTTTCAAACACAATCTCCGCAAACTCCTGCGCCTGTCCCAGAATCGCTTTTGCAGAAAAAGAAATTGCTTTTTCACACAGACTTCCCATGGTAATCAGCTCTACATGAAGCGTTTCAAGCTGTCTTTCAAAATATCTTGCCATACTATCACCCAAACCTTCCTGTTATATAATCCTCCGTCCTCTTGTCGTGAGGCATGGAGAATAACTTGTCTGTATCGTCAAATTCCACGACTTCTCCAAGAAGGAAAAACGCTGTTTTATCAGAAATACGAGTTGCCTGCTGCATATTATGAGTTACCATGACAATTGTATAATTTTTCTTTAATTCCAGTGCAAGATCTTCAATCTTTGAAGTAGAAATCGGGTCAAGAGCAGAGGTCGGTTCGTCCATAAGAAGAACCTCCGGCTGTACGGCAAGAGCTCTGGCAATACAGAGACGCTGCTGCTGACCACCGGACATTCCAAGTGCACTTTTCTTTAATCTGTCCTTTACTTCATCCCAAATAGCAGCATCACGGAGAGATTTCTCTACAATCTCATCAAGCTTTGCCTTGGAACGGATTCCGTGCGTACGAGGACCGTAAGCAATATTGTCGTAAATGCTCATCGGAAAAGGATTAGGCTTCTGGAACACCATTCCCACTCTTTTTCTGAGAAGATTGACATCCATATTTCCATAAATATCTTCGCCGTCAAGCTCTACTTTTCCGGTTATAACACATCCCTCCACAAGATCATTCATCCTGTTTAAAGACTTAAGAAGAGTCGATTTTCCACATCCGCTCGGCCCGATAAAGGCAGTGATTTCCTTTTCCGGAATCATCATATTAATGTCTTTTAATGCGTGGAATTTCCCATAATGAAGATTCATATTTTCCACAAGGATTTTTGTATTTGAAGTCATAATTATTATCCTTTCGCAATTCTTTTTGCAATTTTTCCGGAGAGGAAATTAATGAATAAAACAAACAGTAAAATCACAACTGCTGTCGCAGAAGCCTGATTCATATGAAGCGCTTCACTGGAAAGCACGTACATATGAAGTGCCAACGTTCTGCCTGACCCCATAAGACTGTCAGGCACCTGGGCAACCGTACCTGCCGTATAAATCAGCGCTGCAGTCTCTCCTACCACACGACCGATAGCAAGAATCACACCAGCCAGAATTCCCGGTACTGCAGATGGAAGAACTATAGTAAAAATCGTACGAAGCTTCCCTGCTCCAAGTCCGAAACTTGCCTCTCTGTAGGAATCCGGCACTGATTTCAGCGCCTCCTCTGCAGTACGCATGATCAGTGGAAGAATCATAATTACCATGGTAAATGCGCCTGACAAAAGTGAAAGTCCCCACTTCATTGTTGTCACGAAAAACAACATACCAAAAAGTCCGTATACAATAGATGGAATACCCGAAAGTGTCTCAGCAGTAATACGAATAAGCCCTACAAAACGGCTTCCTTTTTTTGCATATTCCACAAGATAAATTGCTGCAAAAATCCCCAGCGGAGCTGCAATCACAAGGGAAACTGCTGTCATAATAAAGGTGTTGATCAGAGACGGAACCAGCGATACATTCTCCGAATTGTATTCCATAGCAAATAAATCAGCCGTCAAATATGGAATACCTTTCACAAGAATATATCCTACCAGAAATGCCAGTATCGCGAAAGTAAGAATCGCTGCCAGCATTGTAATAAGTGCCAGAATTCCTGAACCCGGGTGAGTCAGATATGCATTTATCTTACTTACAAATGAAGAACTGTTCTGCTTCTTCTTTTCTGAAATATCTACAGTTGTAGTTGTATCAATTTGCATTTTCCGCCCTCCTGTTCAGCATGGAAATACTTAAGTTTATAATCAGAATAAAGACAAAAAGTACCACTGCCGTTGCAATCAGAGCTTCTCTGTGAAGACCGGATGCATATCCCATTTCCGTCACGATATTTGCAGTCATGGTACGGACTCCCTTAAGGATTCCCTTAGGCATTCTCGGCTGACCTCCGGCTACCATAACAACTGCCATTGTTTCACCGATCGCGCGGCCAATTCCCAGTACAACACCTGCCAGAATCCCGGATTTGGCAGCCGGAAGCATTACACGGAAAATACTTCTTTCCTTTGTTGCTCCCAATGCAAGCGAACCTTCATAATAGCTCTCCGGCACGCTTCGAATTGCAGATTCCGTCACCCCGATAATAGTAGGAAGTATCATAATTCCCAAAAGAACAGATGCCGCCAACATACTTGTTCCTCTTCCTCCAAAAGTATCTCGAATAAATGGTACAATTACAATCAATCCAAAGAAACCATATACAATAGACGGAACTCCCGCCATCAGTTCAATTCCTGATTTTAAAGGACTATAAATTTTTTTCGGACAGTAGCGCGCCATGAATACTGAAGTAAAAAGAGCAATTGGTACGCCCATCAGGATAGCTCCGCCTGTCACATAAATACTTGCTACGATCATTGGAAGAATTCCGAATTTTCCGTTGGAAGGTTTCCATAACTTTCCAAATAAAAATTCTACAGGACCGATTTTACCGATTGCAGGCACACCGCTTGCAAAAAGGAAGATACAGATTAAAAATACGGCCAGTACAGAAGCACACGCTGCAGTCATAAAGATTAGCTTCATACCGCCTTCTTTCAGACTCCCTTTCTTTAAGCCGGAATTTTTTGTGCTCTTTTCATTTAAGTGATTCATATATGCACACCTTTCATTACCAATATAATTCAGGACTCTGCCATAGAGCCCCGGCACAGGATTCTTACAAGGTTTGAGCGGCTCTTAAGAGCCGCTCGGTCTTCTTCACTGTAGTTTCGATTATTTGGAAAGTTCTTCCCACTCTGTTGTCTCGCCTGTGAAGATGGATTTAACCTGCTCGCTTGTCATGTCTTCCATTTCGTTTGTATTATTTACAATTACTGCGATACCATCTTTTGCGATAACTGTAGCTGTAAGACCTTCTTTTTCCTCGTCTTTAAGATCACGGGATGCCATACCAATGTCGCAGATTCCGTCTTTTGCAGATGTAATACCAGTTGTGGAATCGCTCTGCTGAACTTCAATTGTCATGTCTTTATTAACTTCCTGATAAGCCTCGCTTAATTTTTCCATAACCGGTGTTACAGATGAGGAGCCTGAAAGAACCACTTTTCCGGACGGATTTGTGCTCTCGTATGCCGGCGCTTCATTGTCCACTTTAATGTATCCGTTGTCTTCCACAATCTGCTGTCCGTCTGCGCTGAGAATGAAGTTGATGAAATCCTGTGCTTCTGCACTTACTTCCTCGCCTGTAATGATATTGAACGGACGGGATACTTTATAGCTGTCATCTGCAACATTTTCCACGCTTGCCTCAACTCCGTCGATTTTCAGAGCCTTTACTGTATCATTTAAAGAACCAAGAGAAATATATCCAATTGCATTTTCATCTCCTGCAACAGTTGTCATCATAACAGATGTGCTGTTTGTTACGCTTGCTTCCTCTGTTGTCATATCTACTTTTTCACCGTCGATTTTTTCTTCAATTCCGAAAAGCTCTACAAATGCACCTCTTGTTCCGGATCCATCTTCACGGGAAACAACGGAGATTTCTCCGCTTGCTGCGCTTACGACTGTTGTGATTGCTGTTGCTCCGATTACTGCTGCTGTTAAAATAGATGCGATTCTTTTTTTCATGATTTTTTCTCCTCTTTTATTATACTTTATTATTTTGTTTTCCTGTTTTCGTTTGCCTTACTGACAGGACTTAGTATAAAAAAAGAAAGTTAAATGTAAAATCGCGGCTTTGTAAAATCTTCGTAAATTGCGGTTGTAATAAATCACTTAAAAATTTTTAATGGTGTCTGATTATTTTTCCTGTAAAGATGTAAAATTAATATTCAGATCTGGGAGGTTTTTACTTCTGATTTTCTGATTTATATTTTCTATATTAAAAATCCCGTTTTTCCAATCATAAATTACTACGTTTTCAGACACGTAATCTACCATCCAACATTCTTTAACCCCCATTCTCTGATAAGCAAACAGTTTCTCTAAAAAGTCTTTATTTCTTGTTTCTTTCGTAACAACTTCTATTATAAATTCCGGAATTTTTTTATTTTCCCTGACAGAATATATCAATACATCGGCTTTTACACTTTGAATTTCCGGTATATTTGATTTGATTTCTGCATCAAAGTCCACACTTCTATTACTTTTTCTATTAGCAAAATAATAAACCACGGTCTTGTACAGATTTTTTATAATGTTGTATTCATTCTGTTTCTCTATAATAAATAGTTTTTCTTTTTCTATTGCATTCTGATCTGCTTTATTTTGTTTTTCAGAAACAGTCTGACTTTCAACATCTAATTCCAGTCTGCTCAAAAACACTCTCCCTTTTTGTGTAAGACTGTATTTTTTCTGGCGATTCATATTAACCATTCCTGTACTCTTAAAAATCTGAAGTCTTCTGGTAATATCTGTATTATTAAACTTCACTCCACAAAAAGAGATGGCTCGCTCCTGTATCTCCTCACGCGACATTCTGTTACCTTCCAGCTCCAGAAGCAGCTCTCCCATATATGTAACATGCTCATGAATAATCATCAGTAATTCTTCTTCCCCTCCTTTCTTTATCCATTCCCTACCTCTGTCAGTTACTGTATAAACATAATCCTGAGTTTCATATATCAGCCCATAGTTAGATAACGTATTTTGTAACAATCTTACAGTATTGTTGCTTATATCTTTTTTGCCAAAATAGGATTCCAGCAAATATTTCAATTCAATAGTTCCCTTTTCTTCTTTAAAGAAATTCAACAAAACTTTCACTGTTTCCACTGTATTTTTAAAATCAGGTAAGTATCCTATTCCATCTTTCCTCATATTTTTTCCTCCTTTTAAATTGTCATTTCACAGATACTTGCTCTTATCATTCATTACATCTTTTACACGCATTTACAAATGTAACAAATGTTCATCTTGTAATGTTTTTTTGCAAAAAAATAATTATATATCAAGCTCTTTATGAAAATATTTTAATGACGTACATCTATATCTTCTGGAAAATTCCTCTTTACTTATTCTTTTCTCTCCCTTTAAATATGTCTTGTAAGTTTCAACATAATCTTCTGCTTTTTTCGCTATGTGCAAAATATTTTTTCTTGTTTCTGCATATTCATCCTGATCAATCAATATCGGTTTATCCAGATATTTTAATTCTTTTATTATCACTGCCTTAGTATAATCAATCCCTGATTTATGCTTTTGAGACCGTTTTGAACTTCTAAAATGATACGCATACTTATGTGATATTTCTGAACGATATGGAACACAAATGAAATATCCATAATGACTTTGAAACAACAGACATGCGTATCCTCTGGATTGCTTTTTTAATATTTCTTTGTAAGGCGGATCTGGGTACATTCGATAGAATTCATCAGACAAACGATAGATTGCATAATCAAATTCCATTTTATGCCTCCTCCCATTCGAATTCCTGTGCACCTGATATAAAATTAGCGAGAGGTTTCTCCTCTCGCTATATTTCTTCGCACCGGTCACATTTTATTTTACCGATGAGTCAGAACCGTCACTCATCTCATCACTCGGTCACATTTTATTTTACCGACGAGTCAGAACCGTCACTCGTCTCATCTGCGAAGTGAGATATACGTCTCTTAAGTATTATATAACATATCTTCTCACAAAATTCAATATATTTCCCACATCATATTATTATATATAGGATTACTGGTTACTGTCTCTCTGATACAGAGCAAATCTGCATATCCTCTTCTCACGCCCTTATCACACTCCGAAGATGTTCCACAAACATCCTGCGGATTTCGGGGTATTCGCCAAGTCCTTTAAGGATAGGTTCTACTTCATAACCTTCTGTCTTAAACCTGCTGTACCAGGAATCCTTATCTTCCCCTGCCATGTCGTTTTTGGCGTGGTCGCCTGCCACGATCATAAACGGCGCAAGATAAACTTTGGATGGCTGAAATTCCCTGACCTGTTCCAGAAGTGTTTCCATAGACGGATAAGCTTCTACTGTGCCAAGGAAAATATTCCTGTGCCCTCTGTCTTTAAATGTATGATCAATTGCTGTATACACAGAATTCGCATAGTGGGTCGTTCCATGTCCCATCAGAACAAGAACTTCATCTTCTTTTAGAAAAGAAAATTCCTGTACAACGGCGTCTATTACATCCATACTGTCCTGCTCCTCTGTGAGAAGAGGATTGCCAAAAGAAATAAACTGAAAATATTCTTTATAAGAAAGGATCTCTTCCTTCATTACTTCGCTTTCTATACCATTTATCACATGAGTCGTCTGCACAAAGATGTCTGTAATCCCGTCCCGGCGCATCTGTTCCAGGGCCTCTTTAATCGTATTAATATGAACATTATCTCTGTTCTTCAGTTTCCTGATAATCATTTTGCTCGTCCAGGCACGATAAAGCGGATACTCAGGAAACGATTCCTGTAGGGCTTTTTCAATCTCATCTATCGTGGCTTTTCTTGTATCATTGTGGCTGGTTCCGAAACTTACAGCCAAAATTGCTTTTTTTGTGTTTTGACACATTCTTTCTTCCTCCGTAACAGGGGTTTTTTAATATTTTTTCTTTATACCCGCAGTTTTTTCTTAAATTCCCGCAGAGTATCTTTCCTCCGAAAGATAAACAGCCACACAAGGAGAAGGAAGCTGCAGCCTCCGCACACTACGTCAAGGTAAATAAACTTCGAGATCCCCGTCCAGATAAACAAAAGGGGAATACATCCCAACATCCCTGCCTGCACCAGATAAAAGAGGTATTCCTCTACTGCCAGGGAGCTCACACGGGCAATCACCGGAATAGAAACACTCACGCATAGAGATGCCAGCGGCACGACCACCTCCACAGACCAGCGGCGCCAGCCTGTGAAAAAATCCCACAAAATACAAATCACCGTGCCGATGAGAAGCTGCCACATCTCATTTTTGAGAATATTTCTCCGCTTCCTGTAGGCAACCGCAACAATCAGCCAGGTGCAAAGGCATCCTGCTGCCGAAAACAGACTCCATGTCGTTTTCTTATTCATCATAAAATCCATCATTACACATAGAACCGCTGCTGCAATACATAAAAAGGTAAAGGTCTGAAAAATTTTTCTGCCTCTGCTGCTCTCCTGTTCCATTCCCGGAAAATCGTTCTTTTCTGCCCTTACGGGAATATCAGCCTCTTTCAGCATTCGCTGCATATTTCTCTCTATGCTCCGCCCTGCAATCTTGGAAGTAAATCCCAGCACCATCTCATTTTCATAGGAACAGGAACAAAGCTGCATGGTATTTGTACTTGCCAGAAGTCCGAAACGGTCTATATATTCTCTGTATTCCTCCGGAAACCGGATTATTCCCACATTGGAATACACGGCTGTGATACTCCGTCTGTCCAGATTTCCGCCTACCATCAGCGCCTGCTTCTTAATTTCCAAAGGAACTGCCCTAAGAAACGGATTCTTTTCCAAACGTACATAATCATTCATGCGCATGGCTATCTTTTCTTTCACAAGCTCTGTCTCAAACTGCTCTTTTACGCCCTGAAGCACATCTTCAAATTTTGTTTCTTCGGTAAACCGGTATCCCACTTCAATACACCCGAAAAAATTTGCCATAGACTGTGAAGGAAAATAATTCCTGAGATTGACAGGCACAAGAAGTCTCACAGGCTGTTTTCTGCTGTTTCCCGACAATTCCTCATGGATTGCACACAGAAACATTGCCGTCAGAAGTACAGTTATGGAAACACCCATAGACCTGGCTTTTACAAGCGTTTCTTTCACCGGAATGACAACCTCTGTCACATTCATTTCATCGTGGGTGAGCTTTTCTCCCCGTATACGGGCTGCCCGAATCCTCTGCTTCTTTCCCTTAGGCAATTCCGAGGAATAATACTGGGAAAAACTGTCTTCCTCCCTGTCTTTTGCCGTAATTGTCTCATCCACCGGAATACGTCCCAGCTTCCTGTCCGGATAAGCCAGAATCAGATAATTCTGCACCAGCTCCTGCAGAAAATGCATGGCTCCCGTCCCGTCGGTCAGAGCATGAAAAACTTCAAAATTAATGCGGTTCTTATAATAGCTCACTTCCAGCAGAAGCGCCTTTTTATCCGGAATATAAAGTCTGCTGCAGGGAGGTTTATTTTCTTTTTGCGCCATAGCGCGCAGTTCCCTGTGCTCCAGATAAAACCAGAAAAGTCCTTTCCGAAGCACTGCCTGAAACAGGGGGTATTTATCCATTGTAATGTCAAGAGCCTTCTGAAGAATTTCCTCATTCACAGACTCTTTTAACTGACAGTAAAACCGAAACACTCTGGTATGATTCTTTCCGGTCAGAGCCGGATATGCCAGAGCTGCATTGTCTAATTTTCTCCATTTTGAATATTTGAATTCCACTGTTCTACCGCTTCCCTTTTCAAAAATTCGTTCATATATTCAAAGCTTTCCTGCACATGAAGAAACCGGATTCCAAGGGCAAAAAAGCCGTGAAGCGCATCCTTGATTCTGTGAACCTCCACATAATTTCCGGCTTCCCGAAGTCTTTCTCCGTAAGCCTCTCCTTCATCGCGAAGAGGGTCAAATTCTGCTGTCAAAATCAAAGTTTCCGGCATATGGCGCAAATCCTTCGCCAGTATCGGTGCAAACAGAGGATTATTTCTGTCCTGCGGGCTGCTCTGGTACAGGTTCAGGAAATTCTCCATTTTTGATGCTGTCAGAAGGTAGCCCTGTCCGTTTTCTTTCACAGAAGGATAGGGGGATTCTTCTGTATAGCAATTGTTCAGAGCCGGATAAATGAGAATCTGCCTTTCGGGCATGAAGTCACCTCTCTCTTTCGCAAGAAGCGTTACCGCTGCTGCCAGATTTCCTCCTGCGCTGTCTCCCATAATTGTAATTTTATCCGAAGGAATCTTCGGGTCTTCATAAAGGGCTTTCGCAGCTGCATAGCAGTCCTCCAAGCCTGTTGGAAACGGATGTTCCGGAGCCAGTCTGTACTCTACAGACGCTACAATGTGAGAGGTGGACTGTGCCATGCGGGCACAGACGCGGTCGTAATTTTCCACGCTTTCTTTAATCCAGCCTCCACCATGAAAAAAGAGCAGAATGGGGAAGGTATAACCTTCCTCCACCACTGCCCTCATAGCCTGTTCTGTAGGAAAATACAGTCTCACAGGAATTTCATGTTCTCCGTTACAGATCCGCACATCCAGTTTCTTTAAAAAAATCCGTATAGTGTCCAGTTTCCTCAAATCCGCTATACGTCTGGCAGATTCCACATCCTTACTGTCATAGGACAGCGCCTGCAGAATCCTGCGTACTGTCTTTGAAATCATGTTTTACCTCAATCAGCCTAATTTTTTACCTGTAAGCATTTCATATCCCTGAAGATATTTCTCGATTGTTTTGTCTACGATTTCTTCCGGTAAAGTCCAGTCATTGTCCGGATTTGCTTTCAGCCAGTCGCGGGCAAACTGTTTGTCAAAGGATGGCTGTCCGTGTCCCGGTTCATAGCCTTCTGCAGGCCAGAATCTGGAGCTGTCCGGTGTGAGCATTTCATCACCGATTACAATATTGCCTTCTTCGTCCAGACCAAACTCGAATTTCGTATCTGCGATAATGATACCTTTGCTCAGAGCATATTCCGCACATTTTTTGTAAAGAGCGATTGTGCAGTCACGAAGTTTCTCAGCGTATTCCTGACCTTTGCCCGGGAAGTATTTCTCAAGGTGAGCGATACTCTGCTCAAAGGAAATATTCTCGTCGTGATCGCCGATTTCAGCCTTTGTAGATGGAGTGTAGATTGGCTCAGGCAGTTTATCAGATTCTTTTAATCCTTCAGGAAGTTCAATTCCGCAAACCTTACCTGTTTCCTTATAGCTTTCCCAGCCGCTTCCTGTGATATAGCCACGAACGATACATTCGATTGGAAGCATATTCAGTTTACGGCACATCATGCTGTTTCCGTTGAATTTATCCTGCTGGAAAAACTCCGGCATATCTTTCACATCTACAGAAATCATATGATTCGGAAGGATGTCCTCTGTCATATCAAACCAGAATTTAGACATCTGTGTAAGAACGGTACCTTTCTTTGTTACTTCATTTTTAAGAATAACATCGAAGCAACTGATGCGGTCTGTCGCAACCATAATCAGGCTGTCGCCGTTATCATAGATTTCACGTACTTTACCCTCTTTAATAGGTTTCATTTCCTGCATTTTTTCGCACCTCAACATTTTATATTTTTCTTGTGTTACATAAGTAGTTCAACCTATAGAATACCTCATAACATAGGCAAATGACAAGGGATTACAAGCAAAAAGTTTGTTTGTGAAACTATTTGTTTTTGTATACCTGTAAGAGCGCTTAGGTTTTCTCCTCAGGCAGAGAAATTTCTGTTTATTCTTCACTTTTCTGTAAGGTAAAAGGTATCTTGCAGCGATATACGTCATCTACACTTTTTGCATCTTTTTCCCTTGCGCTTCCTGTGCAAAACAAATCCAGTTTTTCAGGTTCCGAAGTTCCGTTTCTTCTGTTTCCATACAGAAACAGGATGGCTTTGTCGTCGCTGATACTTTTAAAATCACGGGCATATGTATCCATAGCAAGCTCCTCTGTAAACTGGAATCCTGCTCCTATAAACAGAAGCTCTCTCCCCTTTTCTGCTGCATATTCCCCTACTGTCTGCTCTGATTCAATTCCCAGATAATACAGGGTATCTGTTTCCATAACATCCTCAGGAACCAGAAGATATTTCTCCGGTTTTGCCGCCTGCACTTCTATTGTGATATAAACAGAATTGTTGTCATATAACGCCTCTTTCACCTCAAAGGAAGCAAGAGCATTTTCTGCTTTTTCCCCTACATCTGTCTGTGTCTTTTTCACCGTGTCTTCTGATACTGCCAATCCGCTTCTTTCCATGAAATCAAACAAACCGAAATGGCTGCCCACTGCATATACGCCGGTTCCGGTCAGGGCAATACAGGCAACAGCAACAATCGCTGTTTTTCGGACTTTTTTCCATGAATGTATTCTTCTTCCTGTTTTTTCCTGTTTCTCGTTTTTCAGATATGTTAAAGTGTTCTCTATCCGTGCATTTACTGTTTCCGGTATTTCTGTTTCCTCTGTAAAACTCTGAAATAATTTATTTTCCATCTTACTCATAAGAAGCCTCCGTTCACATCTCATACTCTTTGCGCAGCTTTTCTCTCGCTCTGGAAAGGCGGGTGAGAACTGTATTCTGATTCAGTTCAAGCAGTTTGCTGATTTCTTTTACGCTAAGTCCCTGACCATAATAAAGGGTTACGATTACCCTGTATTTTTCATCAAGTTTTAAAAGAATTTCTTTCCACTCGCACTCATGGTATCCGGATTCTTCATAGGCAGTCTCCGCCTGTTCAAACTCTCCCGTTTCCCTTCTGCGTGTTTTCAGCAAATCATTGCACTGATTCATCAGTATTCGTATGAGCCACGTTTTAAAGTATTTGCTTTTCTTTAGTGTACCAAGCTTTTCATAACAGATCAGGATTGTTTCCTGTATGGCATCCGCCGCATCTTCCTCATTCTTCAGATACGCCCAGGCTACTTTATACATACTTTGGGCATTCATCCGAATCAGTTGGGCGAAGGCGTCTGTATCGCCTTTCTTTGCCTTCTTCACAAGTATTTCCATGAAATCTCCTCCCGCGAACTGTTCATTTTTTTTGTATACACTAATTAGACGCGTAAGATGGATGTTTTATTTCAATACGATTTATAGAAATCCAGTTTTATTTTTCTTTACATTTTATTCCGTAATTTCCTCTGCTTCCATTTTCATATCCCCTGTAAATTTCATATCTTTTCCCATTTATCTCAACTTCATCGTCGCTGACAAACGTACAGGATTCTCCTGTTTCTTCACAGTATTTTGAAATCGCCTCCATAGTTTTGGCAAGAGTAGGATACTTTGAACTGTCCTCATAAGGAACCCAAAATGTTTTTTTAAACATATAAATGCCCTCCTTGTAAATAATTCCAAGCAATTTATTTTTTCCCTGTTTTTCCGTCCAGATTACGGTATAAAAGATACCAGTGAATAAATTGCGCTATTCCCAGAAGCACCATCAGCGCTAGCAGTATCATCCCTTCCTTCGTTGTAAAGTATTCCATGAAGGACAGTCCTCCTGCTCCTCCCATCATGAGGAACATGATAAATATGAAGGCAGCTGCCGGCAGACTGTGATGAAGTATTTTCATAATCCTGCGTCGTTTGGCAGGCATCTCCGCTTCGTAGAGCTCCGGATGTATCATTTCGCAACGGATAACTGCCACCGGTACCCGATATGATCGTCCATAATTCCGTTCCGCCCGATATTCTACACCGTCAATGGTAAATTCCGGATACATCCCTTCTTTCGTGATTATCATATCCAGATTATTTTCTTCGGCATATGCCAGCAGAGCGTCTGTAAATTCTCTGGGATTGGTAACTGCCCCGTCCGGCATAAAGGTAAAGACACGTTCGTGCTCCTCTTTCGCCACTGTTTTGTAATCTTCCATCCAGCTTGTAAAATACCCGCTCTTCGAAGGTTCTCTTTCCATTCTTTCCAGACATTCATCCACATTTAATTCCTCCAGAGAAATCTTCTGCCTCTCCAGATTTTCACAAAACAGAATTGCCGCCTGCAGCTTCTGTGTCTGCTGCTCCAGTTCCGCCTTCTGCATTCCCAGCGCGTCTTCCATAGAAAGATTTCCTTCCAGAATCAGACGAATCTGTTCAATGGGCATACCAAGCATACGCAGCATACGGATAATTTTCAAAGTTCTGATGTTTTCCTCATCGTAATCTCTATAAGAATTCACCGGATTTCTCTTTGGCGTTATTAATCCCTCTTTTTCATAATAACGGATATTCTGCCCGGAAATGCCGCTGACCTTTTCCGCTTCCTTTACGTTCATAGCCTTTGCTCCTCTCTTTTTTCAAGAACGCTCCTGCATTCCTGTGTTTATGGCTACATTATAAGGGTTGGAGTAAGTATAAGGTCAAGTATTTTCACGAAAAAAGGCTCAAAAAGCTACATAAAAGTATACGGAACTGTGGCAGCTTGATGAATCGCGGTTTATTTATGGAAAAGGACGTCCACTTCGGACACTCTCACTCTCCCTGTCGGATATCAAACAGTCCATATTTCAATTCCTTTTCTGTGAACTGCAGGTACCCTGCATCACCTGTCAAATCCAGGTACACATCTTCCAGCTCTTTTTCATTTACGATCCATGCCATTTCCACCTGTACACTCTCTCCCGGTTTCAGCGTCGGAATATAATTTCCTCCATTTCCGTAGTTCTCCTTTACGCTGGAATATGTCATCTCTGCCGTATGGGAGACGCCGTCCTCACTAATCCGGTCATAATCTTCTCCTGAAGCCTCCCAGTACATCTCATATTTTCCGTCTTTGTGCTTTATCGTTGCCAACGCCCCCAAATACAGCATATGATTTATTTCCGTTTCTGTAGGATTCTCATAAGTCACCACCGCATATACCAGTTTCTGTTTCACCGTCTCTGTTCTTACAACTGTATCCAGTGTCTCAATTCCATCTCCGGACTTAATGTAAGAAAGGGTACTGTCCAGTAACTTTCCGTCACTTCCTGTTGCGTTCTTCCACTCTTGGGGAATATTTTTACCCTCCAGCAGGCTGAGGTCATCGACAATCTGAACCTCATCGAGCCTTATCAAAATTCCCGGAAGCTCCAATTGTTCACCGGATGCGTCTTCACCGCTGCCTGCAATTTCTATGGTATCTCCAACCTTCAAGATTTTCAGTTCATTCTCAGACACACAGGTAATGGTTTCACCTATATCGCTGTCATATACGGTTTCCGGATTCAGATAATCACTCCATGTATAAAGCCCGCTGGTTTCCTCCTGCTCCCCTGTTTTTACAAGAGAAATATTTTCTGCAAATTTGACTGCATCTTCTTTGGAAATATCATCGCCAATATGGATAATAAGCATTTGATATTCCTCAGGACAAAGCAGATAAATGCATTTGTCAAGGCTGCCATCCTGCTTCATATCCTGATATTGCAGGTAAATTCCCTCTCTGGTACCAAAGGTTCTCTGTTCACTTTCTACAACACCCGTTTCCTGCAAAACCGCATCAAAGCTGCGGCTGTCCAAAAGAACAGACGACAAAGAAAATCCTCCAAGATACGGTGTCTCCGGATATTGTATATGATACTCATCGTTCCATTCCATGCCTTCCGGAATGTAACCGCACTCAATTTTGACCTTATCAATTTTTTCAGGTATTGTCAGCTTTTTCCCACTCTCTTCGCTTTCTATCTTGGCTTCTATCCCGTAGCTTCCTTGCTTTTCCAAATATATCTGATAAATTCTGGAACCCGCTGCATAGGTTATGGTTGCCGTCAAAACACATGCAGCCGCAATAAATGCTGTACGAAGCACTCTCTTTTTCCGTTTTTTCTCTCCTGAAATACTCACAATTTTCTTTTTCTCCTCCAACTGTGACTCAACTGTCTCAATAACCATTTTATGAATAAATTCCGGTGTTTCAGGGAAATCCTTTTTTAAATCATCTAATCTCATATGATAACCTCCATTTGCTCCAGCTCCGCTTTTAGTTTCCCTCTGGCTCTCGCCAGTCTTTTCTGTACTGCTCCTTCCGATACCCCCAGAATTTCTGCTATTTCTCTTATACTGAAATCCTCTGCATAATACAAAACTACCGGAAGCTTCAGCTCGTCTTTTAATGCGTTCACAGCCTGATACAAATCGCTGTAATCTGTCTCTTCTTTTTGCTGCCTCTCCGGTAATTCTGAGAGATTTTCCAGAGATACAAGCCTGCTTTCGCGACGAATCAAGTTATAGCATTCATTAATCAGAATTCGCATCAGCCATGTTTTTGCATACTTATCCTTTTTCAATGTGTCTAATTTTTGAAACGCTTTCACAATCGTCTCCTGAATTGCGTCTGCACAATCCTCATCATTGCCCAGAATGGTTTTTGCTGTGCAGTACATCTGGCGTTCCGCTTCCAGAATCAGTACGCCCAGTTGATCTTTTGTCATAATGTTCCGCCTTTCTTTGCTGGCCAGCAAGTTTATTTACATAGATTAGACGCTGCGGATGGGAAAATATCCCTTTTTATATAACAGAAAAACCCCGGAAACCTTTCGGTTCCGGGGCATCTTACGCTTGGACACAAAGTTATCTTACGATAACACTATATATAATTTATCTGTTAATCAGTGATTACTCGATAATGGAAGCAACACGGCCTGATCCTACAGTACGTCCACCTTCACGGATAGCGAATGTAAGACCCTGTCCCATAGCGATTGGGTGAATCAGTTCGATTGTCATTTCGATGTTATCTCCAGGCATGCACATTTCTACGCCTTCTGGAAGGTTACATACACCTGTAACGTCTGTTGTTCTGAAGTAGAACTGTGGACGGTAGTTGTTGAAGAATGGTGTATGACGGCCACCCTCGTCTTTAGTCAGAACGTAAACCTGAGCTGTAAATTTAGTATGGCATGTGATTGTTCCTGGTTTAGCAAGAACCTGTCCACGCTCGATTTCTGTTCTCTGAACACCACGAAGAAGAGCACCGATGTTATCACCAGCCTGAGCTTCATCAAGGAGTTTACGGAACATTTCGATACCAGTTACAACAACTTTACGTGTTTCTTCTTTGATACCAACGATTTCAACTTCTTCAGATACGTGAAGTGTACCAGCCTCTACTCTACCAGTAGCAACTGTACCACGACCTGTGATGGAGAATACGTCCTCTACAGGCATAACGAATGGTTTGTCTGTATCACGCTGTGGATCCGGGATGTACTCATCAACTGTATCCATAAGTTCCATGATCTTGTCGCCCCACTCGCTGTTCGGGTCTTCAAGAGCTTTAAGAGCGGAACCTTTGATGATTGGGCAGTCGTTGAAGTCATACTCTTCAAGCTGCTCTGTAACTTCCATCTCAACGAGTTCAAGAAGCTCTTCGTCATCAACCATGTCGCATTTGTTAAGGAATACAACGATGTATGGAACACCTACCTGACGGGAAAGAAGGATGTGCTCTTTAGTCTGAGCCATAACACCGTCAGTAGCTGCTACTACGAGGATAGCACCGTCCATCTGAGCTGCACCTGTAATCATGTTTTTAACGTAGTCAGCATGTCCTGGGCAGTCAACGTGTGCGTAATGTCTTTTATTTGTTGTGTACTCTACGTGAGAAGTGGAGATTGTGATACCACGCTCTCTTTCTTCCGGAGCTTTATCGATGTTCTCGAAGTCTGTAGCTGCGTTACCTTCAACTCTTGCTGCAAGAACTTTAGTGATAGCTGCTGTTAAAGTTGTTTTACCATGGTCAACGTGTCCAATGGTACCGATATTACAGTGGGTTTTGGTTCTGTCAAACTTAGCCTTTGCCATTTTTAAAATTCCTCCTTAAAACTTTGCTCTAATGATAGAGCCACATTTTATCGATTTTAGACTTGCTATCCTTGATTATATTGCAAATCAAGGATATTTGCAAGTAAATTTTAATTATTTATGACGGAAATCAATCCTTTTTAGCAAGGATTTTTTCCTGTACGGACTTCGGAACCGGCTCGTATTTCTCGAAGAACATGGAGTAGTTACCACGTCCCTGAGTTCTGGAACGAAGGTCTGTTGCGTAACCGAACATTTCGGAAAGCGGAACAAATCCACGAATCATCTTACCGCCGCCGATATCTTCCATACCTTCGATACGACCACGACGGGAGTTGATATCACCGATAACATCACCCATGTAATCTTCAGGTGTAGTAACCTCAACCTTCATGATAGGCTCAAGAAGGATTGGAGCTGCTTTGTGCATAGCATCCTTGAATGCAAGAGAACCTGCAATGTGGAATGCCATTTCAGAAGAGTCGACTTCATGGTAGGAACCGTCGTATACATTTGCATGAATACCAACTACCGGATATCCGCCAAGAATACCAGCTTTCATAGCTTCTTCGATACCCTCGCCAACTGCCGGGATGTATTCCTTCGGAATAGCACCACCAACAACTGTGGACTCGAACTTGTACAGTTCTTCACCGTTGGCATCCATAGGCTCGAATTTAACTTTACAGTGACCATACTGTCCACGACCACCGGACTGTTTTGCGTATTTGGAATCTACGTCGCAAGCCTTAGTGATTGTTTCTTTGTAAGCAACCTGAGGAGCACCTACGTTAGCCTCTACCTTGAATTCACGAAGGAGACGGTCAACGATGATTTCCAGATGAAGCTCACCCATACCAGCGATAATGGTCTGTCCTGTTTCCTGATTTGTATGTGCACGGAAGGTCGGGTCCTCTTCTGCAAGTTTCACAAGAGCTTCACCCAGTTTGCCCTGTCCGGCTTTTGTCTTAGGCTCGATAGCTAACTCGATAACTGGTTCCGGGAATTCCATAGATTCAAGGATTACCGGATGCTGCTCATCACAGATTGTATCACCTGTAACTGTAACTTTGAAACCTACAGCAGCGGCGATATCACCAGCATAAACTTTATCAAGTTCCTGTCTCTTGTTAGCATGCATCTGAAGGATACGTCCTACACGCTCTTTTTTGCCCTTTGTAGAGTTCAGTACGTAAGAACCGGAGTTCATTGTACCGGAATATACACGGAAGAACGCAAGTTTACCAACAAATGGGTCAGCCATGATTTTGAATGCAAGAGCGGAGAATGGTTCTTCATCAGAAGAATGTCTCACGATCTCATTTCCATCCAGGTCTGTACCTTCGATAGCAGGTACGTCTAATGGAGATGGCATAAACTCGATGATAGCATCAAGGAGTTTCTGAACACCTTTATTTCTGTATGCAGTACCGCAGCAAACCGGAACAGCAGAACAATCACATGTTGCTTTTCTCAGAACTGCTTTCAGTGCTTCTACAGAAGGTTCTTCACCTTCAAGATATTCCATCATAAGCTCATCATCAAGTTCGCAGATTTTTTCCACAAGCTCTGTACGATACAGTTCTGCATCATCTTTCATCTCTTCCGGAATGTCTACGATAGAAATATCATCGCCCTTATCATCGTTGTAGATGTAAGCTTTCATCTCGAACAGGTCGATGATACCTTTAAATTCATCTTCTTTACCGATTGGTAACTGAATGCAGATAGCATTTTTACCTAATCTGGTCTTAATCTGTTCTACTGCGTTGTAGAAGTCAGCACCAAGGATATCCATCTTGTTGATGAATGCCATTCTCGGTACGTTGTATGTGTCAGCCTGACGCCATACGTTCTCGGACTGTGGCTCAACACCGCCCTTAGCACAGAATACACCGACAGCTCCGTCTAATACTCGAAGGGAACGCTCTACCTCAACAGTGAAGTCAACGTGTCCTGGGGTATCAATGATATTGATACGGTGCTCTAAAGCGCCTGGTTTAGCTTTGCAGTTTTCCTGCAGAGTCCAGTGACATGTTGTAGCTGCTGATGTGATTGTGATACCACGCTCCTGCTCCTGTTCCATCCAGTCCATGGTAGCAGTACCTTCATGGGTATCACCAATCTTGTAGTTAACGCCGGTATAGTAAAGAATACGCTCTGTTGTTGTAGTTTTACCAGCATCGATATGCGCCATGATACCGATATTTCTGGTTCTCTCTAATGGATATTCTCTTCCAGCCAATGGATTTTCCTCCTCTAATTAGAAGCGATAGTGAGCAAATGCTTTATTTGCCTCAGCCATCTTGTGCATGTCTTCTTTCTTCTTAACAGATGCACCAGTGTTGTTCATTGCATCTAAAAGCTCGTTAGCCAGTCTTTCCTCCATAGTTTTCTCGCCTCTTTTACGAGAATATGTGGTAAGCCAACGAAGAGCTAATGCCTGACGTCTGTCTGCTCTTACCTCGATCGGAACCTGATAAGTAGCACCACCGATACGTCTTGCTTTTACTTCGAGAAGTGGCATGATATTGTTCATAGCCTCTTCAAAAACTTCGATAGCTGGTTTTCCAGCTTTTTCTTCGATTCTGGCGAATGCACCGTAAACAATTTTCTGAGCAACACCTTTCTTACCGTCTAACATAATGTTATTGATAAGTTTGGTTACCACTTTGTTTCCGTACATTGGATCTGCCAGAACGTCTCTTTTCTGAGTATGTCCTTTACGTGGCACGTTACTTCCCTCCTTAATCATTTTGATTAAATCATCGGTACTCACGCTATAACTATCGCATGTTCGCACTGGTAAGGTCCTATATTTAACCCGCAACCGACAGGGTATATGGAATACCGTACAAAAAAATCATAGTTTCCGTGAATTTTCGATAATTCGTAAACACCGTCTTTCTTCAGACGAAAAATTCTCTTTGAGAATTATTTTTTAACTTTCGGTCTCTTAGCGCCGTATTTGGAGCGAGACTGTTTTCTGTTAGCAACACCTGCTGTATCCAGTGTACCTCTGATGATGTGATATCTTGTACCTGGTAAGTCTTTTACCCTTCCACCACGGATAAGTACAACGCTGTGCTCCTGAAGGTTGTGACCTTCTCCTGGGATATAGCTTGTTACTTCGATTCCGTTGGAAAGACGAACTCTGGCGATTTTTCTAAGAGCTGAGTTAGGTTTCTTAGGAGTAGCTGTTTTAACAGCTGTACAAACGCCACGTTTCTGTGGTGCAGACTGCTCAACTGCTTTCTTTCTTAAAGAGTTGAATGTTCTCTGAAGAGCCGGAGCTGTAGATTTCTTTACAGATGTCTCACGTCCCTTTCTTACTAACTGGTTGAATGTTGGCATTCCATTTCACCTCCCGATTTATTTCTCCATAAGTTTCTCTTATGGGGCCTTGCGGTTGCTATTCTACGCAATTGTGCGCCAAAAAAATCGTGTTTTCTTTGCACGCTTGCTCATTATATCCTTTATATATGGGACTGTCAAGGTGTTTTGCGCTAATTTTTTTTAAATTTTACTTTTCCAAATATGCAGCGCTTTGTTATATGCACGATTGCATTTTAACCAAACTTTCATTATAATAAACATATTATATTGTTTTCATACAGGAAAGGCAAAACTTATGAAAAAAACAAGTATGATGGCAGTTATTTTATTTCTCACCGGGATGTTATGTGTTTTTTCACTTTTTTTCTTCAACCGGACGGCTGACCGCCTGATTGTCTCTACCGAAAAAGATGTAGACAGTGCAATGGAGGCAATCAGCATGAAACATGACGAAATAAAAAACGCCGAAAAAAGCTTTGCAGACGCAATTGAAAAAACAGACGCCAATATCAAACGCCTGAAGCAAAAAGCCCGCGCTGCTCAGCAGCCGGCTGAAAGAGAGAGGGCAAACATCCCTATGGAAGACTCCTCCGGCGCTTCCGTCTTTGAAGGACAGGCATCCGAAGATGTTTTTTCATCGGAAGCTCCCCATATCGTAGCAATCGACCCGGGGCATCAGAGCGAAAAAATAGACATGAGCGACCTTGAACCAAACGGTCCCGGTTCTTCAGAAATGAAAGCCAAATGCACTACAGGAACTCAGGGCGCTTTTACCGGTATCCCGGAATACAGCCTGAACTTAAATGTTTCTCTGAAGCTTAAGGATGAGCTTGAAAGCAGGGGCTATCAGGTTGTTATGACGCGAACAGACAACGACACTGCAATCAGCAACAAAGAACGCGCTGAATACGCAGCGGCTCAGGGAGCCGAAATCTGTGTCCGCATCCACGCAAACGGTTCAGATTCCGGTAATTCCTCCGGTGCTCTTGCCATGTCTCCTTCCGAATCGAACCCTTATGTATCTTCCCTTTATGAAGATTCCAACCAGCTTTCCTGGGATATTCTGGATTCCTACTGTTCCGTAACCGGTTTTACAAACTGGGGCGTACAGTATACTGACACTATGACGGGAATCAACTGGAGTTCCATTCCCGTTACCATCCTTGAAATGGGCTTTATGACAAACGAAAATGACGACCGTCAGATGAACGATGAAGCATTCCAGAATGTTATGGCAAGCGGTATTGCAGACGGTATAGATACGTATTTCTCAAGATAGGAGCAATCAACATGAAAGATAGTAAATCAAACAAACCAGTTTTTTTATATATTGTCATCGCAGTCCTTGTGCTTGCGCTGGCAGCGCTGGGAGTCCTTACCTTCGCATCTCTTGACCGACTTGCCTCCCTTCAGGCAAAGGTCACACAGATGTCCGAAACTGTAGAGGAAATTTCTGAATCTGCATCAACTCTGATTCAACAGTCCATGCAGCTTGAAGAACTTAAGAAAGAAGAAGCATCCATGCCGGATACCTCTTCTAATGAAGCGGATTCCTCACAGACAGAAGGAACGCTTTCCCCTTCAAACGGCTCAACCTTCACGGGAAACACTGACGAGAGCATGGACCAGCTTCTTGGTCAGGTTGAACAGCTTCTTCCCAAAGACAACGGAACCTGGTCCGTTTATGTATGTAATCTTATGAAAGGTTCTGAAGGCTCTATTGCCAGCGCGCCCATGCAGGCAGCCAGCCTCATCAAACTCTTTATCATGGGAAGCGTTTATGAAAACTATGACGCGCTTTCCGAACAGTATGATCGGGAAACACTTGACAGTCATATCCATAATATGATTACCGTCAGCGACAACGATGCAGCCAACACATTAGTAAACTGGCTCGGTGGCGGAAATGACACAGAGGGTCTTGCAAAAGTAAACGCATTCTGTCAGGCGCACGGTTACAAAGATACCCAGATGAACCGTCTCCTTCTTGCAGGCACGGAAAACGGTGATAATTACACTTCTGTAAAAGACTGCGGAACTTTTCTGAAAGAAATTTACCAGATTTGTAATAACCTTCCTACAGACTCTTCCTTAACCAATGCCCAGGCCATGTATTACCACCTGAAGCTTCAGCAGAGAAAAAACAAGATACCTGCCCAGATACCGGAAGGCGTCCACGTAGCCAACAAAACCGGAGAGCTTTCCAATGTTGAAAACGACGCCGGAATCATCTTTGATACGGCTCAGGGCGTAGACCTTGTTGTCTGCTTCATGTCTCAGGACCTCACAGATACAGGCGCAGCTCAGGAAACAATCGCCTCAAATGCCCGCGCCATCTACGGATATTATAACGAATAACAAAGGGGGAAGCTTACGCTTCCCCTTCTTCATAAGACATTTCCCATATTTCCGAAAATACTGCCAGAGGGCAGTCTGTCAACAGGCACATCAGTAAAAAACATTCGTATGGATTCACTATATAAATTTCACTCATCCCGCATCTGAGCAGAATTTCCTGAATTTCTTCCAGAAAATGACGGTATCTGTTATACGGATCGTCCTCCTGCATCTCCTGTGATACAATGAAAAACTCCAGTGTGATCAGGTCAAATCTCTCCACAGGGAGCCTGTGATACAGAATATTAGTAATTCTCTGTCTGCTGAACCTCTTCTGGCTGAAATGCTTCGCCAGAATGGAGGCAGACATTTTTTTCAGATTTCCCATCTTATTGATAGGAATGCCGCTGCAGATAACTTTTTCCACATCGGACGGCGTGATTTTCTCCGCTGTCCACACTTTGTCCCCGTGTTTCTCCTCCTCATCCTTCTGATACATAGCGGCAATGATTTCCTTTGCCCTGTACAGAAGTCTGGAAAACTCCTGAAACGCCTGACTTTTCTCTGACATCGGGTCGCCCATTTTCGCCTTTAAATAGGAAAGATATTCCATAAGACTTTCCTCTGTATCCAGACAAAGATTATTTGCATAAATAATCCCCTCTGTTTTCGTATTATCCGGTTCCAGACGTTCATATGCCTCCTTCAGTTCTTCCGCCTTACGATATCCGAACTGATGACAATAACAATACCAGTAAATGACCTCCATAGGATTGTGAAAATCGAAATCCTGCTCCTTCAGAACTCTTGTCAGAAAGTCCGAGACATCATCTGCTGTCATACGCAGCCCGAATCCCAGAATAAACAGGGTATCTCTTTTCACAGAAACCTGTGTCAGCCAGTTATTCACAAGAGCCGTAAGTTTTGTTGATGTTGGATTCATTGATTTGGGCGTAAAAGTTTCCTTAAAAGATTCCAGTACAATCTCCCTGTAAACCTCCTGCGGCACTTCTGAAAAAGGCTCATCCAGTTCTGCTCTTTCATATATGTACCGTTTCAGATGATCCCCAAAAGAAACCAGCTTCATCTCTTTATACAGATAATTGAATATCACATCTGCATCTTCATCTTCGAAGCTGTCCAGACTCACTACCTGACGAAATCTCTGGGCTGCCTTTCTGGTAAATTCAAAATCCTGAATCCTGTCAAAAGCTACTGTCTGTTCAAAATCCAAATCCTGCATGCGGTTTTTCATACTACCTCACCTACAATCTCTTTCCTTAAACCGCCCAACCATTTTTTTAGTCTCTCTCCTGGCACCGGCTGCTGCACTTCGCACAGGACAATCGTCACATTGTCTCTTGCCCCCTTCGCCAGAACACGTTCAAGCAAAACTTCCACTGTACTTTCCAGCGGAATTTCTCTTGTAAGAATATCCGCAATTTCACCGTCTGACAGCATATCTGTCATCCCGTCCGAACAGAGCAGAAATCGTCTGCCCGTTTTGTATTTGATTTCTGACACAGTCGGATCCGGAAACTGCTGCTCTTCAGGTATTCCCAGATACTGAGTCAGAGGAGCCTTTCCAAATGCGAATTTCCCAATCACATGATCTGTGGAAATCTGGAAAAAGCCGTCTTCATCTACTGTATAAACACGACTGTCTCCAAGATTACATGCATAAATATTTTCTGCTCCAAACAGAAGCATGGCGACTGTAGTCCCCATGGAGCTGATTCGATTTTCATCCCCATATCGACAGACTGCCTGGTTCATACTTCTGCATAATCCCTCTACAAACTCATTGGGATTTTTTCTTAAAGTCTTTTTATTTGTTTCATAATAATTGCCAAATTCTTCAGAAGCCAGAAAGGCTGCCATTTCACCGCAGCTTTCTCCCCCCATCCCGTCAAAGACTGCAAGAGCCGGGATTTTCGCTCTGGAAATAACTCCTGCATGAATTCCTTCACTTCCCCGGTTGTCTGCCGGAAGTGTGTTTCCGCAGCACCAGAAATTATCTTCGTTATTTCCACGTATTTTTCCAATATGGCTTGTATATGCATATTTAATCTGGTAGCACATTTTTCACACTTCCCATCATTTTAATTCTTCTGCGCCTTTCAAAAGATTCATTTCTGCTTCCGCTCTCTTCAGATATTTCGCGCCTCTCTCCATATATTCCGGATTATCCTTTTCATTGTCATGACAAATTTCATCTTCATCAATCCACCTGATCAGATTTCCGTCATCGTCATAGTAGTAGAGTTCTGCTTTCGTATCGTACCATATATAAGCAAAAAACAGCTTTTCTTTCCAGTAATAATATTCCTCATAGACCTTATCCTCGGAACTGGAAGGATAAACAAGCACTTTCATATACTCTCTGGTGTCGTGGTTATAGTAACTGATCTTGTCCCCCTCCACTCCTGTCCAGTCGTATCCATTCGCTTCCAAAGTATCTACAATACTTGTCGCCCGTTCCTTAATCGTTTCAATCTGGGACATGAAATCCTTTGACGAGTCATTGGTTTCGTACTTCTCATCCTCAAGAATATCCATAAGACCTGTCGTATCCTGTTGGATATCTGATTCATTCCTTCCTGACATCTTCATGTAAATAGAGAAAACAATTACTGCTGCACAGGCTGTAAGAAGAACCGGAACAAGCCATCCCAAAATCCGCCGTCTGTGTTTCTGTCTCCGTTTCTGCGTCGCCTTCTGCTGTTCAGGCTTCCTTTGTTCAATCTTCTTCTGTTCCTGAACAAGATTTTGCGTTTTTCGACTTTGCTGCAATTTTTCTGCAGCAGCCGGACTTCCGAAGTCATTCTCTGTTACTACTTTATATCGTCCATGCTGAAGATCGTCCAGATCATTGTAAAATTCTTCCGGAGTCTGATATCTGTCTTCCGGTCTGTATGCACAGGCTTTCAAAATAATTCCGGAAAACATTTCCCCTGCATCCGCCGGTTTTTTCAATGGTTCACCTGACATTCGTCTGGCAAGAGCATTTTCTTTATCCCTGTATGTGATAAACTGTTTCTCCAGATTTAAGAACGGCAGTCTGTTTCTGTTCATCAGCTTATAAAGTACAATTCCAAGGGAATAAATGTCGACTCTGCTGTCATATTTCTCGCCTTTATACATCTCAGGCGCCATATATGAGTACGTACCTTTTTTAGAAAAACTGCTCATTGTCCGTTCCAGTTCACGGGCAATTCCGAAATCTCCAAGCTTAAAATCCCCGAATCTTGAAACAAAAATATTCTCAGGTTTAATATCCCGATGGATAATATTTAACTTACGGCAATATCCAAGCGCTTTGCTCAAATCAAGCCCCAGCTTGATAACATCCTTCTCGGTAAGCAGCTTCTCGGCACAGTAGTCCATGAAACTTGTGAGGTACTCCATTCGTATGGAAATTTCCCAGCCAATATCATCCAGATATTCCATTACCTTAAAGTCTTCTACCGATACAATATGGGAATTTCCGCGAAAATACTCCATAGTACTGATTTCCTGAATACATTCCTCCACCAGATTACGGAAATACTCTCTTACAGACTGATCATCCCCGGCCTCAGAACGAACACTGTTTAGCTCACTCTGACTTCCCGGAATATTGATGACCTTAATCGCCGAATAAAAAAACTTTCCCCGCTCACTGCGCTGCGCTTTATATACCTTTCCGAAAGAGCCTTCTCCAATTTTTTCTACAATCTTCCATTCCGCCCACGGCGAAACCGGATGTTCCCTGTCCATACTGCACCTCCTTCCTTATTTTTTATAAAGTAGTTATATACCCACTTTATTATAGTCGGATTTTATCATAAATGAAACTATAATCTGTATTTTACAATATTTTCCCAAAATTTGTCCAGTAAAACAAAAAGAAGAGCGTCCCTTGGGGAACGCTCTCCTATTCTTACGTGTATTTCATTTATTCTTCGTTGTCAGATTCTTCCATCTCTTCGATTTCAAAATCCTCTTCCTCAGAAAACTCCTCTTCGAGTACAGGAATTTCTTCCTCATCCTCTATCTCATCAGAGATTTTCTCTTTTGTTTCAGGAGCTTCTTCAGCAGTCTCCTGTTTCGGTTCCGGCATAACTGTGTCAAGCTGAACTTCGCTGTAACGCTTCATACCTGTACCTGCAGGAATCAGTTTACCGATGATTACGTTCTCTTTCAGACCGATCAGCGGGTCAACCTTACCCTTAATAGCTGCTTCTGTAAGAACCTTGGTTGTCTCCTGGAAAGATGCGGCGGACAGGAAGGAATTTGTTGCAAGAGAAGCCTTGGTAATACCAAGCATAACCTGCTTGCCTTCTGCCGGCTCTTTGCCTTCCTTTTCCATCAGCTCGTTTGCATCCTCATAGTCGAGAACGTCAACCAGTGTTCCTGGAAGGAATTCTGTATCTCCGTTGTCTTCGATGCGGATTTTCTTCAGCATCTGACGAACGATAACTTCGATATGCTTATCGTTGATTTCTACACCCTGGAGACGGTATACACGCTGTACTTCACGGATCATGTAATCCTGAACTGCACGAACACCCTTGATTCTCAGGATATCATGCGGATTTACACTACCTTCTGTAAGCTCGTCACCAGCCTCGAGAACCTGACCGTCTGTAATCTTGATACGGGAACCGTATGGAATCAGGTAAGTCTTGGAATCTCCTGTCTCAGGATCTGTCACGATAACTTCACGTTTCTTCTTGGTGTCATTGATAACTGCAGTACCTTTAATCTCAGTGATGATAGCAAGACCTTTCGGCTTTCTTGCCTCGAAAAGCTCCTCGACACGAGGAAGACCCTGTGTGATATCTCCACCGGCAACACCACCGCTGTGGAAAGTACGCATGGTAAGCTGTGTACCAGGCTCACCGATAGACTGAGCTGCAATAATACCAACAGATTCACCAACCTGAACTGCTTCGCCTGTAGCCATGTTTGCGCCGTAGCACTTCGCACAGATACCGACTTTACATTTACAGGTAAGGATTGTGCGGATTTTAACCTCTTCGATCGGTCCGCCATCCTTGTTGTTTACGCCCTCTTTCATAATGCGGGCAGCACGTTTCGGTGTGATCATGTGATTTGCTTTTACAATCACTTCACCGTCTTTATTCTTAATTGTCTCGCAGGAGAATCTTCCTGTAAGACGTTCCTGAAGGCTTTCAATCTCTTCCTTGCCGTCTACGAAGCCTTTGACATACATACCGGAAATTTCATCTCTTCCCTCGCAGCAGTCAAGCTCACGTACGATAAGATCCTGAGAAACGTCTACAAGACGTCTTGTCAGGTAACCGGAGTCGGCTGTTCGAAGAGCTGTATCGGACATACCTTTACGCGCTCCATGAGCGGACATGAAGTATTCCAGTACGTCAAGACCTTCACGGAAGTTAGACTTGATAGGCAGCTCGATTGTATGACCGGTTGTATCCGCCATAAGTCCTCGCATACCAGCAAGCTGTTTAATCTGTTTATCGGAACCACGGGCACCGGAGTCAGCCATCATGAAGATGTTGTTATACTTGTCAAGACCGCCAAGCAGAGCCTTGGTAAGCTCATCGTCAGTCTTCTTCCATGTATCTACAACCTCTTTGTAACGCTCTTCCTCTGTGATAAGACCACGTTTGTAGTTCTTGGTGATAAGGTCTACAGTATCCTGTGCCTGTTTGATCATCTCAGGTTTCTGAGGCGGCACTGTCATATCCGCGATGGCTACTGTCATAGCTGCGCGTGTGGAATATTTGTAACCTGTTGCCTTGATTGCATCAAGAACCTCGGCAGTCTTAGTTGCGCCGTGAGTATTGATAACTTTTTCAAGAATCTGTTTTAACTGTTTCTTACCTACAAGGAAGTTAACTTCAAGAAGAAGCTCATTTCCAGGAATGCTTCTGTCTACGAAACCTAAATCCTGAGGAAGGATTTCGTTGAACAGGAAACGGCCAAGTGTAGATTCTACTGTCTGCTGAAGCACTTCGCCATCCGGCATTGTCTTCTGGCAGCGAACTTTAATAATTGTCTGAAGTGTAATCGCCTTGTTCTCGTATGCAAGAATCGCTTCGTTTACACTCTTGAAGAACTTGCCCTCACCCTTGCTTCCAGGTCTTTCCTGTGTCAGGTAGTAAATACCAAGGACCATATCCTGTGACGGAACGGCTACAGGACCACCATCGGAAGGTTTCAGCAGGTTGTTCGGTGATAACAGAAGGAAACGGCACTCTGCCTGAGCTTCCACGGAAAGCGGAAGATGAACAGCCATCTGGTCACCGTCGAAGTCCGCGTTAAACGCAGTACATACAAGAGGATGCAGCTTGATTGCCTTACCTTCTACAAGAATTGGTTCGAACGCCTGGATACCAAGACGGTGCAGTGTAGGTGCACGGTTCAGCATAACCGGATGTTCTTTGATAACGTCTTCCAGAACGTCCCATACTTCCGGCTCCAGCTTCTCAACCATTTTTTTCGCATTTTTAATATTGTGTGAAGTTCCGTTGGCAACAAGTTCTTTCATAACGAAAGGTTTGAACAGCTCGATTGCCATTTCTTTCGGAAGACCACACTGGTAAATCTTCAGCTCCGGTCCTACGACGATAACGGAACGTCCGGAATAGTCAACTCGTTTACCAAGAAGGTTCTGACGGAAACGTCCGGATTTACCTTTCAGCATATCGGAAAGGGATTTCAGCGCTCTGTTTCCAGGGCCTGTTACAGGACGACCACGGCGACCGTTGTCAATCAGGGCGTCTACAGCTTCCTGAAGCATACGTTTCTCATTGCGGACAATGATATCCGGTGCACCTAATTCCAAAAGTCTTTTCAGACGGTTGTTACGGTTGATAATTCTTCTGTATAAGTCATTCAGGTCAGATGTGGCGAAACGACCGCCGTCCAGCTGAACCATCGGACGTAAATCCGGTGGGATTACAGGAACTACAGTCATAATCATCCACTCAGGACGGTTTCCTGACTCACGGAAAGACTCTACAACTTCCAGACGTTTGATAATTCTCGCACGTTTCTGACCTGTCGCATCTTTCAGCTCCGCTTTCAGCTCTACAGAATCTTTCTCAAGGTCGATTGCTTCCAGAAGCTCCTTGATAGACTCTGCGCCCATTCCTACACGGAAATTGTTTCCATAGCTTTCGCGGGCTTCCTGATATTCTCTCTCAGTGAGTACCTGTTTATACTGGAGCCCGGAATCAGCCGGGTCCAGCACGATATAATTTGCAAAGTAAAGAACTTTCTCCAGTGTTCTCGGAGAAATATCAAGGATCAGACCCATGCGGGACGGAATTCCTTTAAAATACCAGATATGGGAGACAGGAGCAGCCAGCTCAATATGTCCCATACGCTCTCTACGAACAGATGCTTTCGTAACTTCTACGCCGCATCGGTCACAGACAACACCTTTATAACGAATTTTTTTGTACTTTCCACAGTGGCACTCCCAGTCCTTGCTCGGTCCGAAGATTCTTTCACAGAAAAGTCCGTCTTTCTCCGGTTTCAAGGTACGGTAGTTAATGGTCTCAGGTTTTAACACCTCGCCTCTTGACCACTCTCTGATTTTCTCAGGGGACGCCAGTCCAATCTTGATGGCATCGAAAGTCATTGGCTGATATGTTTCATTGGTGTTTGCTGTTTCTGCCATGTATTCTTTTCCCCTTTCTACTCTTCGTCATCAAGAGTTTCATCAAACTCTAAAAAATCGTCTTCGTCTTCTTCCTCTTCTACGTCAACAAGCTCTTCTCCCTCAAACTCCTGCTGTGTATAGCCGTGTTTGCTGAAGGATTCGCTGTCGGACTGTCTTCTGGATTCACCTTCAATAACAGAACGCAGGTCTGTATCGCCGTAATCTACGGTTTCCATAATCTCTACCTCTGTCTGGTCTTCTCTTAAAACTTTTACATCCAGACCAAGAGACTGGAGCTCTTTTAAGAGTACCTTGAAGGATTCCGGAATACCCGGCTCAGGAATATTATCACCCTTGATGATAGCTTCATAGGTCTTAACTCGTCCGATTACATCATCGGATTTCACTGTCAGGATTTCCTGAAGTGTATAGGATGCGCCGTATGCCTCAAGCGCCCAAACCTCCATCTCACCGAAACGCTGTCCACCGAACTGAGCTTTACCACCCAGAGGCTGCTGTGTTACGAGGGAGTATGGACCTGTGGAACGTGCATGGATCTTATCATCTACCAGATGATGCAGTTTCAGGTAGTGCATGTGTCCGATGGTTACAGGGCTGTCGAAATACTCGCCTGTACGTCCGTCACGGAGACGCACCTTACCGTCTCTGGAAATCGGAACACCTTTCCACAGAGCTCTGTGTGCTTTGTTCTCATCCAGATACTGCATAACTTCCGGCGCTAAAACATCTTCATATTTCGCACGGAACTCTTCGAAATCTTCTGTATTAACATAGTCGTTGGCAAGTTCCAGAGTATCCTGGATATCCGTCTCGTTTGCCCCTGCGAATACAGGAGTTGCCACATTGAAGCCAAGAGCTTTGGCAGCAAGACTTAAGTGGATTTCCAGCACCTGTCCGATATTCATACGTGAAGGTACGCCCAGAGGGTTCAGCACGATGTCAAGCGGACGGCCGTTTGGAAGGAATGGCATATCTTCAACAGGAAGTACACGGGAAACGACACCCTTGTTACCGTGACGACCGGCCATTTTATCACCAACGGAAATCTTTCTCTTCTGTGCAATGTAGATACGTACAGACTGGTTTACGCCAGGGGACAGCTCGTCGCCGTTCTCTCTTGTAAATACCTTGGCATCTACAACAATACCGTATTCACCATGAGGTACTTTCAGGGAAGTATCACGTACTTCACGCGCCTTCTCACCGAAGATCGCACGAAGGAGACGTTCTTCTGCTGTCAGCTCTGTCTCTCCCTTAGGAGTTACTTTACCGACAAGGATATCGCCTGCACGAACCTCTGCACCGATACGGATAATACCGCGTTCATCCAAATCTTTCAGCGCATCGTCGCCTACGCCCGGAACGTCGCGTGTGATCTCTTCCGGTCCTAATTTGGTGTCACGGGATTCTGCTTCATATTCTTCAATATGGACGGATGTATAAACATCATCCATAACAAGTCTTTCACTTAAAAGTACAGCATCCTCGTAGTTATAACCTTCCCAGGTCATAAATCCGATGAGCGGGTTTTTACCAAGCGCAAGCTCACCATTCGCTGTGGAAGGACCGTCAGCGATAACCTGTCCTGCCTCTACATGCTCGCCCTGGAACACGATTGGTTTCTGGTTGTAGCAGTTGCTCTGGTTACTTCTTAAGAACTTGGTAAGATGGTAATCGTCTTTTGTTCCGTCATCGTTCTTAATGCTGATGTCTGTAGATGTGGAACGGAGAACTGTACCGGATTTTTTAGCCAGTACGCAGACACCGGAGTCAACGGCTGTCTTTGTTTCCATACCTGTACCAACTACAGGAGCTTCCGTTGTGAGAAGCGGCACTGCCTGACGCTGCATGTTGGAACCCATCAGCGCACGGTTGGCGTCGTCGTTCTGCAGGAACGGAATCAGGGCTGTAGCAACGGAGAATACCATCTTAGGAGATACGTCCATGTACTCGAACATGTGACGCTCGTACTCCTGAGTCTCTTCCAGATAACGACCGGATACATTCTTATGAATGAAATGTCCTTCTTCATCCAGAGGCTCATTCGCCTGTGCTACATGATAATTGTCCTCTTCATCTGCTGTCATATAGACTACTTCGTCTGTGACACGCGGATTCTTAGGATCTGTTCTGTCGATTTTACGGTAAGGCGCTTCGATAAATCCGTACTGATTAATTCTTGCATAAGATGCAAGAGAGTTGATCAGACCGATGTTCGGACCTTCAGGTGTCTCAATCGGACACATTCTTCCGTAATGGGAATAGTGAACGTCTCGAACCTCGAATCCGGCTCTGTCTCGTGACAGACCGCCAGGACCTAAGGCGGAAAGACGTCTCTTATGGGTCAGCTCACCCAGAGGGTTGTTCTGATCCATAAACTGTGACAGCTGAGAAGAACCGAAAAATTCTTTCACTGCTGCAGTTACAGGTTTAATATTAATCAGAGACTGAGGAGAAATATTCTCAGAATCCTGTGTTGTCATTCTCTCACGAACCACACGTTCCAGTCTGGAAAGACCGATACGGTACTGGTTCTGAAGCAGCTCGCCTACTGCACGGATACGACGGTTGCCCAGATGGTCGATGTCGTCGTCATTTCCAATGCTATATTCCAGATGCATATTGTAGTTGATAGACGCAAAAATGTCTTCTTTTGTGATATGCTTCGGAATCAGGTCATGGATATCTCTGCGGATAGCAGCTTCAATATCTTCCTGTGTGTCATTTTCTTCCAGAATTTTTTCGAGAACAGGGTAGTATACTAATTCTGTAATACCCAAAGCTTTCGCATCAATTTCAGGAAGGAAATGATGAATATCAACCATTAAGTTGGAAAGGACTTTAATCTTGCGGTCCTCTTCACCCTGAATCCATACAAACGGAACTGCGCTGTTCTGAAGAGTCTCTGCGAGCTCAACTGTAACTACTGCGCCTTCTTCTGCAAGGATTTCGCCGGTGGTTGTATCTACAACCTCTTCTGCCAGCTTATGGCCGACGATTCTCTTATTAAAATGAAGTTTCTTATTAAATTTGTAACGGCCTACTTTGGCAAGGTCGTATCTTCTAGGATCAAAGAACATTGCAGTAATAAGACTCTCTGCGCTCTCTACTGCCAACGGCTCTCCCGGACGGATTTTCTTGTAGAGTTCAAGAAGACCTTCCTGGTAGTTTGTTGATGTATCCTTGGAAAAGCTTGCCAGAATCTTAGGCTCTTCGCCGAATAATTCAACGATTTCCGCATTGCTTCCCACTCCAAGGGCACGGATGAGAACAGTGATCGGAACCTTTCTTGTTCTGTCCACTCTTACATAGAAAACATCATTAGAGTCTGTCTCATATTCCAGCCATGCACCTCTGTTCGGGATTACTGTACTGGAGAACAGTCTCTTTCCAAGTTTATCGTGTGCAATTGCGTAATAGATTCCAGGGGAACGCACTAACTGGCTGACGATTACACGCTCGGCACCATTAATAACAAATGTGCCTGTAGCCGTCATGATAGGTAAATCTCCCATGAAAATCTCGTGTTCGTTGATTTCTTCCGTTTCTTTGTTAATCAGTCGCACTCGAACCTTCAAAGGTGCGGCGTAAGTTACGTCACGTTCTTTACACTGTTCGATATTATATTTCGCATCTTTTTCGTCAAATGTAAAGTCGATGAATTCCAGGCTGAGCTTTCCGCCGTAATCTGCGATTGGAGAAATATCATCAAAGACTTCCTTCAAACCTTCGTCGAGAAACCACTGGTAGGAATCTTTCTGGACTTCAATCAGATTCGGCATTTCCAGGACTTCTTTTTGCCTCTGGTAGCTCATACGCATACTTTTTCCAGTTTTTACAGAACGAATTCTGTTTTTTTCCATTGACGTTTCACCCC
>JAUNOY010000025.1 GCA_030536995.1 Eubacteriales bacterium | reverse complement strand
CCGCTAAAGCTTTACAGAACCACGCGACTATCGCGTGGTTTTCTTTATACAATAAGAAAAATCCGAACAGTTTTTCTGCTCGGATTTTCCTACTCACTCCATACGAAGCCGTTCTACAATACTTTGTTTTTCCAGATTTTTGAAACACAGGTACGGGATCAATATTGCAAATATCAGCAAGATTGGTGTACAGATCATAAGAGGAAACAAGGTGAAATGGAAGGTAGTAAAGCCTCCTTCTACCATTGCACGGATGCAAACGCCAACTGTCACCGCGCTGATCAGATAAGAAGTGGCCAGGGTAATCCCTGCATAGTACAGTCCTTCATAAACCAACATCCGGCAAAGCTGCCTTTTTGTCATACCAACGCTCTGGATCATGGCAAATTCCCGTCTTCGTGACACAATGGCTGTCACCATAGAATTGATAAAGTTCAAAACACCTACCAGTGCAATGATGATGCTGATGGCATTTCCCATGACTGCGGAAGAACGAGTTTCCCTCTCATACTGTTCTGCCATTGTCTTTCTGGAGGCAACCGGAAGACTGCTGTCTTCATGTTCCGTATAAGTCTCTATCCATTCCTGCATTTCATTTACATGTACATCATCTACATTCACAAAAAGTCTCCGCAGAGTATTCTCCGGCCATTGCACCCGAAATGTATCTGTTGGAAGAATAAAATGCATTTCCATAGATGCAGGCGCTCCCATTTCCGATGCTCCGTCATCAATAGGCATGAGTGGATATACCACTGCCATCACTTCATAAGATTTTCCCTCCAATTCTATGGCGCTTCCCACAGATGGCGCCGGAAGAGAGGGATAAACCTCATCCTGCTCTATGGCCGGTCCCACTGCCAGAACGTAGTTTCCACTGGCAAAAGCTTCTGAATCAAAAGTTCCTTCCATAATATGGGCTTCCTGTGTGACAGCCTCAAGGGGGATACCGTCTATACCAAATATCACAGCGCTCATTTCTCCAGTATCTATTGCTTCGTGAAACTCTTCCGCTCCCGATGGGTCGTAGGTACTCCAGTCTGCAAGCATTTCTTCTGTATAAAAACTCTGGAGATTTTTTGCGGTCTGCTCATCCATCTTCCATGTAAACTGTGCGGAATACTGATGGCCTGTGGACTCTACCCCTTCAAAGGATTCCAGAGTTTCCACCAGCGTCTCATTTAAGGTATCGCCTTTTGGATTATAACCGCCAATATAATCTTCACTGGTCACATCCGAAAGTTCGAAATCCGCAATGGTCAGATTTGCCAAATATTTTTCCATATCAAAGGACGCATTCTTTGCATAAAAGCAGCTTAGAAGTACCAACCCCAGTGTCAGAGAACATACAACCGTAATCGTTCTCTTCTTATTGCGCCCCAGATTTGCCCATGCCATGGATGCAAGAGACGTCTGTTCCTTTTTTCTTTTGGAATTTTTGCTTTTTCCATCTGCATCGTTCATCCGAAGGGCTTCCACAGGAGAAACCTTTCCCGCCAGTCTCGCCGGACGCAGACAGGAAACCAGCACAGTAAGCCATGCAAAAACAGCCGAACCGATAAAAATGACCGGACTTGCCGATACGCGGCTCTCTCCTTCTATAATCCCGGTAAAAGCAGGTACCAGTACCATGCCGAGAAGCCATCCCAGAAGCAAACCTGCCGGAATGCCAATAAGACACAAAAGGTTGGATTGTCCGAAAATCAGTTTTTTGATCTGTTTTGTAGTCATTCCCAGTGTTTTCAGCTTACCGTAAAACTGTACGTCTGCGGTAACACTGATCTGAAATATATTGTAAATGATCAGATAGCCTGCAAGAAATACCAGTACCATACCAAGATACATGGGCAGGGTTTCCTGAAGCGCAGTTGCGCCCATCTCCGGAGAATAAGCAAGATTCACATGATATTCCAGATCGGTAAGTCCGGTGTCCGAAAGCACCTGCTCCATCGTGTTTTCAATCTTTCGGTTATTGTGCAGAGTCACCTGAGCCATATGCATTCCGAAAACATTCCCATCCTTTATCCTTTCTGCCTCATTTTCCAATATGGTATCCACATAAGCGTTTGATACCCATGCCATGCTGGCATATACCGATTCATTTCCTTCCCAGAAGCCACTCAGGGTAAAAGTGGAAGAAACCGTTTCTGCTTCCGGATCAGACAGATCCTTTCTCCATTCCAGAGTAACCGTCTCTCCAAGCTTCGGTTCCACACCAAGACGTTTTAAGGTTAAGGTATCAAGAGCTGCCTCATTCTCCTTCTCCGGCAGATGTCCGATGGTAGGCATACAAAAGGAATGGGATGCGTAACTTTCATCTGCCCAGCGGATTTCTACCTGTTTGCCTGAGAGCGCTTTGTTTTCCGCAAGTCCTAAAACCGTACTTTCCCCCACTTCTTTAACATCCGGATGGTTTGCCAGCATTTCTGCCTGTTCTGACGTAATGGATTTGAAAGAAACCTGTGCATCATATCCTGTCTGACGGAAGGTCATCTCCACCAAATTTTCACTCATACTCTGTGCCAGAGTAAATAAGGTGGCAAACATCATAGTAGTCATCAAAATCGCCAGCACCGCCACCAGATTTCTTCCTTTGTTTTTCTGAAAAAGCCGTTGCTTTAATACACGAACCGGCTCAAATTTTTTTCTGCTTCTTCTCTCTCTGCTCATATCTTTTGCCCTTCCTATTCTGCAATCCTTCCATCCTCAATCCGGATAATCCGGTCAGCCATCTGTGCGATTTCCGGATTATGGGTGATCATCACAATGGTCTGATGAAATTCCCGACTGGTCATTTTCAAAAGCCCGATCACATCGTCACTGGTTTTGCTGTCCAGATTTCCCGTAGGCTCATCTGCCAGAATGATCGAAGGCTTGCTTGCCAGCGCCCGGGCAATGGCCACTCTCTGCTGCTGCCCGCCGGAAAGGTTATTGGGAAGAGAATCCAGTTTCTTTTCCAGCCCCAGAAGCCTGACTACTTCCATGATAAACTTTTTATCCGGTTTTCTTCCGTCCAGCGAGATAGGGAAAATGATATTTTCCCATACGCTTAACACCGGAACCAGATTATAATTCTGGAAAATAAATCCTATCTGTTTTCTCCGGAAAATCGTTGCCTGCTCACTTCCCAACTTGGCAAGATCCGTGTTTCCAATACGGATGCTTCCCTCTGTGGGCGTATCCAGTCCTCCCAGCATATTTAAAAGTGTGGATTTTCCGGAACCTGAAGTTCCAATGATCGCAGTAAATTTTCCCCGCTCGATCTCTAAGTCCACGCCGTCCAACGCCCGTACCTGTGTTTCGCCTTTTCCATAATATTTTTTTAAGCCTGTGGCTGTTAAGATTGCTTCCATCTATCTTTCCTCCCTGTGTCCTGTCTTTTTTTTGGTTGGTTTTACTATAACAGACCAATGTTTCAATCAAGGTACAGGAAAGGTACATTTTTGTAACTTTTGGAAAAAGAATATGTCTACAGATAGAAAAAGTAATGACATCCACTTCGATGAAATGATATAATTATTAAAAATCACGGAGGTGCAGGGAAAAATATGGATTTAATTATTGTATGTTTGTATATGAGAGCGTTATTTTTTGCCATTTTAATCATATGGTTTTTCTATCAGGTGCTCAAAAAGAAACGATGGGTTCGTTGGGAAAGAGCTGCGCGGGATATGAAAGACTTTATAAAAAGAAATGAAAAAAGAATTAATACTATTTCAAAAGTGATTGTAGGGATCTTTTTAATACCTTCGTTTTTGGGAACGACAGTTCCTGCTGTAATAGACCTTCCCAACGTAATCAATAAGAACTATCTTCAGTCAGAAGGAATCGTAACCTCATGGGATTACAGTGACGAAGATAAAAATGAAATACGATGCATTGGCATTACAGACAAAGACGGAAATGAAATATTTGTAACGGTTTACAGCAAGGGAATTCATAAAGGGGACTATTTAAAGGTAAAATATTTACCCATCAGTAAATACGGAACAATCGAAGAATGATCAGTTCTGGAAAACGCCAGCGTTTTTGCTGCAGTTCTGAAAATTATTTCTTCTTTATTCATGGATGGTGTAATATTCCAATCCAAAAATGCTGTGTTTGATACAGATTTTTCGGATATCCCCGATGGAAGATCTGCCATAAACACTTCTTGAAACAGAAAAGCGCTCTTCTTCTCCCTTCCAGTTGCCATACAGATAATAATCCAACGTTTTTCCGGCTGTATTTATCTCTTTGTCCGTTATCGTTATCGTTTCATGTACCGGTTTTGCAAACGTCAATAGATAATTGACGGGAAAGGTGATTCCAAAAGAAAGTACAAATACAGCAAACACAACGGAAATCTTGCGACCCAGTTTTTGTGGCGTTTTTGTCTTAGAAGATTTGATAAAATAAGGAATTACGAGCACAATCATAATACAAATCGCTATCTTCGTATAAACAATAAAACTGCATTCATAGACATTCAAATTGGACAAACATAAGATTAACGCGATTCCGGGTCCGATAAATGGAAGTTGAAAGACCAGTCCCTGTACTTTTTTGCTGATTGTATCAAAATACATATAGGGATAAAAGCTAAGATACATGGCATATGCAGCCAAGGGTATCGCGGTCAGAATAAAAAGCTTTATTTTTCCGCCGATCAAAACAGCGGCAAGATTCGAAAATACAAGAATCCACCCGGCTGTTTTGATTTTCTTTTCTGTCTCCGTAATTTCTATTCCTTTTTTTCCTCTTACTGATTTTTTCATCGTTTTATTCCCCCTGTCTCATCCGCTCTGTCAGGCTTCCTTTCGTGAGAAAATGAAGGCAAAGCAACGGTACCGCCGCTGCGAGTATCCCCAGCACTGCGGCAAAGAGCCACAACGGCAGGAAGGAACAGGTATAAACCATGCTCCATGATCCCGCGGCCTCTACCACCTTCGGCATCAGGAAACGGTCAAAAAGTATGGTCACAGGAATCAGGATCACAAGCATCAATCCTGCATGGAAAATTCCTTCCAGAAGAAGCAGGTTTTGAAGCTGTGCCCGTGTCATACCAAGACTTTCGTATACTGCAAATTCTCCTTTTCGGCTTACGGTTTTGCTCACCAGCATATTGATAAAATTCATCAGCGCGATCCCGGTGAGCACCAGTCCGATCACCAGATCCGGAAGTACCAGGTTCAGACGCGCTACGCGGAAGTTTTCCTGATACTCGCTGCGCCGTACGACACCGACTCCCCGGTTCAGTCCCTGTTCATATTCATCCAGATAAGCTTCAAATTCTTTCTGCTGCCCTTTGTCAATATTCACCGCCAACTGACGATACGCCTGTCCTGGAAACAACTGAGCAAAGGCTTCCATCGGAAGGATGTATACAATATTAAACGCCGCTTCCAGACTTTCTGTTCCTCGAAGATAGGTTTCATCGTGCATCACAGAACCCATAACGGTAAACTTCCGCCCCATAAGTTCTACCTCTTCTCCCTCGATTGGTGAGGACAATCCTTCGTGATAAGCTCCGCCAACCAGTACAAATTCTCCGGATGCAAACGCCTTTTCCTCAAAGCTTCCGCTGGTAAACGGCGAATATTCCTGTAGATAATCCAAATACACCCCATCCATTCCTATGACCAGCCCGGTATATGATCCTGTCTCTTCCAGCTTTGCCAGTCCGTCCAGCCATTCGGGAAAGGCTTTCTGGGTTTCCCGCAAGGTCTGTGTCTCATCATAGGGCTGGTCATAAAATGCCGTGATTCGTTCAACCAGTTCCTTCGGAGCTTCCATAGAAACTTCGTGGCTTTTCAGAACACTGACAGAGGCAATCTCCGGACGTTTCTTCAGTTCTTCTACGGTTTTCTCTGTAATACCCTGGTTTTTTTCATTATACTGCTGTTGAGAGAGATATGCTGAACCGTCGCATAAACTGTAATCCCAGGGAAACACGGATGAAAGGTAGCGCTCTTCTTTGACACTGATATATCGAATCCACACGGAATTTAAAAGAAGTACCGCTAATAACAAGGATGCCACTGACAAAAGGGTACGCCAGCGGTTTTTTCCCAGCGTCCGAAACGCAAGCTGTGACAGAGTCATACGGCCATCTGCCTTTTGTTTTCGTTTGGGAAGCCGTGCGTAAACATTGCCTGTCATTTCTGCCGGAGTCTTTCTGGAAAGGCGGAAGGACGGCAAAAGATACGCCAGTAAAACCGTTGCTGCTGTACACAAAAGCGCTGCTGCAAAGGGCTGCCAGGACAGAAAATACAAAGCCGGATTTTCCTCCATTCCAATAATCACGCGCCCGGTGATAAAATAGTGAAGTATAAATCCGATCAACCATCCGGGAACCATTCCCAACAGAGAAACCAACATGCCCTGTTCCATCAGCATCTGCCGAATCTGCCGCGGGGTCATTCCCAGAGATTTCAACTCTGCATAAAACAAATGCTCTCTGTCCGCAGCCACGTGGACAATACTGTAAACCATCAGATATCCGCACAGCACCACCAGAAGAGCCGGCATATAATAGGGACGCGCCTGCCGTCCTGCCATTTCCGTACGGGCATCCTGATAAGCCAGATTCGTGGTATAAGTACAGCCTGTCACTCCCTGCTGGGAAAGAAGAAGTTTTGCCTGTTCCTCTAAATTTTTCGACTGATGCAGGTTTACCCCAAGCGTTACATTCGTAGCGTTTTCTTCATCATAGTCAGGCAGGAGCTTCTTCGCCTCCTCCCTCGTAATCCAGGCGCAGGCTTCCGAAAAATTGGTAGGGCTTGCCCACCATCCGCAGAGGGTAAACGCTGTGGTATGTTCTTCTCCCTTCGAATCTGTCCAGTCAATGGATACCGGGCTTCCCACCTCGTGAGGTACACCAAGAGAATCCATGGTAAACTCGTCCAGTGCAATCTCTCCATTTTTCCGGGGCAGTGTTCCCACCGTGGGAACAGATAACACCGTCTGGGCGTAGGCACGGTCTGTCACCGCCAGCTTAACGCTTCTCTGTCCGATTACCGGATCGGATAACCTTCCGATAGTACTTAAACGAACGGTACTTTTAATATTGCTGTTTCCGGCAAGGGTATCCGCTTGTTTTTCCGTAAGTCCTGTGTAGCGAATTTGGCTGGTGGAACCATAAGAATACTGGTAATTCAATAAATAAGCGTCTTCTACAGAAGTTCCCAACAAAAAGACAAAGGTATAAAGCGCTGTTACCAGCATCGCCGCGCAGGACAAAAGGACATACTTTACAGGATGAAACTTCACATCTCTTCTGACCAGAGTGCGACAGATCTTCAGATTATTATTTGCAAGCATATCTGTCTCCTCCCCTACGCCAGAATCCGTCCATCTTCCATTCGTACCACCCGGTCTGCCATCTGTGCGATTTCCAGATTATGGGTGATCATCACCAAAGTCTGGTGATAAGTTTCCACGGACATTTTCAAAAGTCCCAGTACGTTCTGTCCGCTTTTGGAATCCAGATTTCCCGTGGGCTCGTCCGCCAGAAGAATCGAAGGTTTTGCCATCAACGCTCTTGCAATCGCCACCCGCTGCTGCCCGCCGCCGGACAGTTCATGGGGATACGCCGTGAGCCGGTCTTTGATCTGCAGCAATTCCGTGATTTCCTGAAAAAACACAGGATCTGGTCCGGAACCTGCCAGGCTTAAAGGAAACAGAATATTTTCCTGAATGTTGAGCGTAGGGATCAGATTGAAATTCTGATATACAAATCCTACCTTGTTTCTTCGAAATACTGCAAGTTCTTTCTCTCTCAATCCAGACAGATTCACACCGTCTACAATGACTTCCCCCTCGTCAGGAATATCCAATCCTCCCATCATGTTCAGAAGAGTCGTTTTTCCGGAACCGGAGGCTCCGATGATCGCGGTAAATTTGCCCTTTTCAATAGTAAGATCAATACCGTTTAGCGCCTTTACCTGTCCCTCTCCTTTTCCATAAGCTTTATGCAGGTTTTTTACGGTTAAAATATCCACTTCTTTTTCCTCTCCCTCTGTAGTTTCTTTCTTTTATAGCTTTTCCGGTTTTTATTGGTTATCCACTTCTTTGGAAGACTTTCACCGTGGGGTCAGCTTAATAAATATACGGAAAAGGTCGTTCCCTCTCCCAGTTTTGATTTTACACTGATATACCCCTTTTGCCGGGTGATAATCCCATTTGCCAGATACAGTCCAAGTCCGACGCCTTCCTGCGCCGATGCTTCCTCTACCCGGTAAAACCGTTGAAAGACATCCTGATAGTGGGATTCGTCTATGCCCATCCCTGTATCTGCGATATCCATGCGGGTATAAAACTGCCATGGACGCACCGTAATGGACACATGACCGCCCGCCGGCGTATATTTCACAGCATTATCCAGAATATTTCCAATGGCCTCTGCCGTCCATTTCGGATCGTGCTGTACCGTAATCTCCGAATCACATTCCACAGAAATTTCAATATCTTTCTGTTCTGCCTTGGCCCATACGGTACTCATTGCCCGCGCAATGGTTTCATGGAGCCGCCCTTCTGCCATATGCAGGACAAACGTCCCGGTTTCCAGTCTGGACATATGAATCAGAGACTGCATAAGGAAATCCAGCTTATTGATCTGTTCTTCCAATGTCGTCAGAAACATCTGTCGTTTTTCTTCGGTCAGATTTGGTTTTTGCAGAATCCCTGCATACAACTTCATATTTGCCACAGGAGTCTTTACCTGATGAGAAATATCGCTGACCAGTCCCTGAAGGATCTCCTTATCCTGCTGGCTCTGGTTTCTTCCCTCCTGCATAATATCATAATACTGCAAAAGCTTGCCCTGTACCTTTGCCGTCAGAGAATCCTCATAAGGCTGAAAATGATCCGGCTGGCGCCCTGCGATAACCGCATCCAGCGTCTCACAAACATCATCGGAAAATCCATTGATCTGTTGTCTTTTTAAGATGACCCATAAAAGATTTAAAATTATGATACCGCCGCAGACCGCCAAAAGTCCATACCGTACCGATGCCCTTGGAACATACTCCCATAAGATCCAGAACAACGCCCCCACAAGAAAGAGTCCTGCCAAAACAAGAAGCGCATACAGCCATTTCGTCTGTTTCTTTTTCATTGGGGATTTCCTTTCCAGATGTAGCCCATGCCCCGCACGGTCTGAATATAAACATGGGAAGAATCTTCAATCTTTGCCCGCAAGCGGTTCATGGTTACAGTCAGCGTGTGATCATCAATAAAGTTTCCATCGCTGTCCCAGAGGCGTTCCAGAAGCACCTGTCTGGTCAAAATCTGGCCGGCATTTTCTGTCAATGTCCGCAAAAGCTTATATTCATTGGGCGTGATAGACAGTGTTTCTCCGCCTCGTTGTGCAGTTAGAGCTGTAAAGTCCAGCACCAGAACTCCGTCACTCCAGAGCATATTTCTTCCGGAAGTCTTCTGCCCCTCGGTACGGCGCAGCGCCACTTCTACCCGGAGAAGAAGGATTTTCATATTAAAGGGTTTGGTCACATAATCCTCTGCTCCAAGGTCAAATCCTTCGAGGACGTTCTGTTCCAGGTCATTGGCAGTCAGAAAAATCACTGGAAGCTCCGGATAAGCGTTCTTGATCTCTTTGCACAGCTCAAATCCATTTCCATCCGGCAGATTTACATCCAGAAGCACCAGATCCAAATCTCCATTTTTTAATAGATGGCGGGCTTTCTGACAGTTAAATGCCGACATGGACAGGTAACCTTCCGTATCCAGTTCAAAACAAAGACCTGTGCTCAACGCCAAGTCATCCTCTACCACTAGAATCTTTTTCATGTTGGTACCTCGTGTAACAATTATTGTCTTAATTATACCAAAAATTCGGAATTTTGTATAGAATCCAGATGCAGTTTATAATCAAAAAACAGAGAAATATAAGATTGAAATTTCTATCTTTTCCATGCTATACTCAAAGAAAAGGGAGGATTGCCTATGGATTATAGAAAAGATGTTTATATTGTCATTGCAGCAACTATTTTTTTCGGATTCCTTTCCAAAGTGACTGTGAATATGCCATACATGGCATGGGGATATTTCGACCAGTTCTTCCTGTTGTCTCTGCTGTGGTGGTTCCTGTACACAGGGGCTCTTTATGTTGCAATTCGGGAATACATGTTCAATATTGACAGTTATCCCAAGGTTCTTGGTCAGGCAGCTCTCTTTGGAGCGGCTGCCACATTATTAAAAACAGGAATTGACGCGCTTACCGAAATGTTTGTCCGCCAAAGTGGAAATACCATGATTTCCATATTTGTTATGGAACTGGTTCTGTTGCTTTTCGGAAGTGGAGCTATGATATTCTTGTTTTATTTCGTTGCAAAACAAGGCATTTCTTCCTGGAAACCTTCCTTGAATCTTTATGCCGGAATAATAGGAGGAACCCTTGCCTTCTACATAGGAATCGTTTTTTATTACCTTCTGAAACTGGACTGGGCTCTGGAAACTTATAGTGGAGCAGTTGGCGCAGAACAGGCGAAATTCAACCTCTCCACGAAATTTGCCCGGGAATCTGCCGGAGTCGGTATGTTGATCTATGTTGTCATTTTCATTACCATGTGGCTGGCGCTTCGAAAAAACGCAGAAAAACTGGAGGACGTTCACTGAACGCTCTCCAGTTTTTCTTTGTATGGCTCAAACCTCATCCGGCTGCTGCCCATCATGAGCTTTCCATTGACATTCGGTCATCTCCATATGGCTGAACACCGCTTTGAATGAGGAGTCCTCTGGGGAACAGGCATAAATTCCAAAAGAAATTTTCCCATTGCCCTGAAACATATGGCATACCCTCATCTGGCTGAAATGAACCCCGTCACGGGAACACTCGATGCAATAATCATCTTCTCTTCTGCTCAGGCGATACCACATGGATTTTATTTCTGCATCTATAGCAGTTGTAGCCCAGTCAGAATACCCATGATTGGTCACAACGCTTCCCAGATGCTGAAACTGCTCATTTTCGTATTCAATAGAACCTTTTAACCAGTTTTCACTGTCCAGATACATCACAACACCACACTGGTCAAAGCGATGATGACTTTCTGCAAATTCAGTTTTTACAACAAAGCTGAAATACTTTTCCTCTGTTTCCATTTGAAAGACCGGTGCATTGTCGTTTTGAAAATCATAATATGTCCTCTGCCACAAATCGGTATGCGGCTTTGTTACCACGATAATTTTATTATCCAAAATCTGGAAACTTTCCGGCTGGCGTGTCCAGTGAAATTCTTTGAAATCCATATGTCTCTCCCCTTTTCAAGACTTTTAATAACATTATACCGTATCTTTCTATAATGTAAATAGTCCTCTCTCGAATTCCTCATCTGTTTTAGAAGTGGGGATCTTCATCGACTGAGATAATTCGACTCATCTATGGTTTTCAGGATATGGATGACATCCTCGTATCTGGAAGCATCGGACTTAGAGCCCAGACTGCAGATTAAAAATTCTTTTCCATGCTGCTGATAGAGCACAATTAAGCTGTAATTGTCAGACATAGAACCTGTTTTTATTCCAAGGACATTTTCATTATAATACTCTGAGGAAGGGTTCAGGAAATCATTGGTGTTCTGCCAGTTTACTGTGCTTCCATCCGGCAAAGTAGCTGTATAGACATTCTGAGATACCATATCCCGAAACCATTTGTATTCCAAAAGCCGTTCTGTAACAGCGGCAAGGTCTGATGCCGTTGTTGCAGCTTCCTGATCAAAACCGCTCGGATCGTATAGAACCGTGTCCTTATACCCTTTTTCCTGTAAATGCGTATTTAAGCAGTTCATAAATACCTGAATACGTTCCTGTGTTGTTCCGGATTGGGGGGAAAGAATCCCACCGCAATAATCAGCAACTACATATGCGGCATCATTTCCGGACGGAACCAGCATGGCAGCAAAGAGATTATGCAGAAAATATTCTCTTTCCTGTATCCATGCAACAGAAGATCCCTGCTTTGTCATGGAAATTGCTTCCCAGTTGGCAGAAACAATCGCATCCGGCGCTGCGATTTCCGCGGCATATTCCACAACAAAAAGCTTTGCCAGACTGGCTGGAAGTTCCGGTTCCTCCTCTCTTTTTGACAGAAACACCTCCCCATTGGAACGATTTGTGAGAAGCAATGCTTTTGCATCATAGGAAATGCTTATTTTTTTCAGATTTTTCACCCAGGGCAGAATACACACACCAGCAAAAATGATGGCGAACAAAAATAAAAAACTGATTCCCAGGCATCCTATGCGTTTTCTTCTCTTTCTTCGTTTCTTTTTCATATTCTGTTTATCCTATAGTAAAAAATTTTATTGTTAAAATGCACTTTCATCCGGATTACTTGCACGGATACTCTCCATAAATCCGGACGGATCTCCTTCTTTTGCTTTTCTGATGTTGTCACGAAGGTATCTTCTGGTCGCGTCATCACAGCGGTCTTCTCCCATATAAGGCATATCGAATGCTGTTTCCAGTGTTTCCAGTGCTTTCTCTGCCTCTTTTGGCTCTGTCTGATAAGTATCCAGCCATTCTTTTATCCATGTATATTCCCAGAGAATGGAAGCTCTTGTATCCCCATAGCCTACCTGAAAAGATGTACTTTTCTCTTCTCCTTCCAGTGTTTCCGGTAATGTGGTCCCTTCCGGCCAGTCCAGTTTTTCCAATGTTTCCAGATATTCCGTTTCAATGTGTGAAAAATCTGTAAATCCTTTTACATCAGAATCTGCATGTGTCCACCCTGCCGCCGTCAGGCAGAGAAGCATTACAAAACTTACAAGAATTGGTTTTACTGTTTTCTTTTTTTTCATGGTCATATCCTCCTGAATGATATTGAAATATTTTTCTGCGTTGTTTACGTATTTTCTCGGAGCATTTGTACGAGCATAAGAAAAAGACCTTTGCTCTGATAGGGTTATTGTATCAGAACAAAAGCCTTCTTTTCTTTGTTTCCTCACAAGGAATTCCTCATATTTTATACGGAATTTCTTACGATTTTCTTACGAAACGGGAAGAATGACCGTAAACCGGATGATTTCCTGTTCACTCTCAGCGAAAATCCTTCCCTTATGAAGCTCTACAATCTGTTTTGCAATGGCAAGACCAAGTCCTGTACCACCGCTTGTACTTCTCTCCACATCCAACCGGTAAAACTGTTCAAAAATCAACGACAGTTTTTCTCTGGAAATGGTGTTTCCGTGATTCTCAAATCGTATGGTTATTTCTTTATCCGCCAATTCTGCAGTAATGGTAATCGTGGTATCCAAAAAGCTGTAAATGATTGCATTACGCAGCAAATTGTCAAACACCCGCTGAATCTTATTCGCATCGCAGCGAAGAAACAGATTTTCGGGCACGTCAAGACTGCATTGAAGACCTTTTTCCTGCAGCATGGGCTGAAACTCAAAAGTCAACTGTTCCAGCAGGAGGGTTAGGTTGATTTCTGTGTACTGTAATGTAATCTCCGACAGGTTGAATCTTGTGATCTCAAAAAATTCATTGATCAGATCTTCCAACCGCTGTGCCTTATTTCTGGCAATAGCAAGATATTTTTCCCTCACTTCCTCTGAGATCTGAGGTTCATCGTGTAATAACGTCAGATATCCGATCACGGAAGAAAGCGGCGTTTTCAGATCATGAGCCAGATACATAATCAGATCATTCTTCCTACGCTCATTTTCTTTTGCAAGACGCGCATTCTGCTCTGCTTCCTGTTTTAACGCGTTGATCTTCACAGCAATATCACTGAGTTCCGGAGAAAGCTCAATATAATCCGTATTTTTATCAAACATTTTTCCAGTTGCCGCCTGTAATTCATAGACATAGCTGACCACTTTTTTTATGAGCCGGTAGGTCAACCATATAATACAGAGCACCCATACAACAACCCCCGCCTCAAATGCATAAAGCGCTCTGTAATACCAAAAGAATAATTCCCCAAACCATCGACGAGACAGGCTCGAAGCAACCAAATCCAGCACAATCGTACCTATCATAACAATCACAGAGCAGATTACAAGCTGTACAAAATAACTTTTTAACAGAGTTCCCAGCAGAAAATTTTTTCCCTTTTTATTCAATTTCATATCCCACTCCCCATATGGTTTTAATAAATCTTGGTTTCCGCCGGTTCTTCCAGTTTTTCCCTGAGACGCCCGATATGCGCCATCACCGTGTTGTTATTGTTCAGATATTTTTCCTTCCATACCGCCTCAAATAGCTCTTCTGATGGAACAACCTTTCCCTGATGTTCACATAAATACCAGAGAATGGAAAACTCAATGGGCGTCAACGATACTTCTTTGCCAAATAAAAAGCATTTGTGACTGTTTTTATTGATCACAAGACCTCTGATATCATACTCTGTTTTTTCCGCAGGCTGGCCGGAAATGGATACATTATATCTGGAGCACCGCCTTAACTGGGTTTTTACCCGCGCCACTACCTCCAGCGGATTAAATGGCTTCGTAATATAATCATCCGCTCCAATGGTCAGACCCATGATCTTGTCGCTGTCCTCGATTTTGGCAGTGAGCATAATTACCGGAAAGAAAAACTTTACCCGAATCTTCTGGCAGATACGAAATCCGTCAATATCCGGCAGCATTACATCCAGAATAGCCAAATCGATTGCTGTTTCTTCCACACACCGCAGGGCATCCCTTCCATTATAAAATTTGTAAACCTCGTAATGATCGTTTTGTAGATAAACTTCCAGCAAATCTGCAATCTCCTTCTCGTCATCTACAATCAAAATTTTCTCATTCATCCTGTATCTCCCTTAGCGTCCTGTTCATCTTTTCCAATTATTTCCATTCCTGATTATATCAACAATAAGATATATAACTGTCAAGACCAAAATTATCAGCGGAATAATTGTCCCCATAGGTTTCGGTTCTTGATTTTCACAATATACGAGTGCTTTTTTGCAGGAATTCCACTAATTATATATCCGGCATTTTAATCCATAATACCCGTTATTTTTCCCCTACATCTTTCGCCAGTCAAAACGACTCTATACTTTAAATACCGCAAACCAACATATAAATTTATCCCCCCTTATGTTCATTAATTATACTTCATTCATCCATAGAATGGGAGAATCTTTTATACGCCTGTTTTTTAAACCAATTCTGAAACTCCGACGCAAGGGAATCAGAAGAAAATTTCAATTTACGTGTTTTTCCATCCATATCCTCATACACCACATAATAGACTTTTCCTCTGGCATGCTCTGCAATCTCCGTTTCTACCTTGCGGCCAACGATTCGTCTGATAAAATTTCTGTGACAGAGAATAAATCCGCCCCGGTCACAGGTCAGATACCAGTCTCTCTCCCACTCCGAACGGTCTTGATCTGTCCGGTCTTTCCAGTATATACCGAGCCTGCGTTCCTGCTTCCATGCCTTAAACAGACTATACAGAGGGATTCCATAAGAACATGGCACGACCAGAGTCAAACAAAAAAGTATAATTTTTATTCCTTCAGAATCTGTACGCCTGTAAAACAACACAGTAATGCCTATGATGATGCAGGCAATCAGCAAGATCATAAACATAGTGAAACCCGACCCCAAAAATATTCTGGTCAGAGAATCGTCATAGATTGTTTTTTCTCTCTTTCCACTGCTTTTCATTTTTCTTTTCTCCTGCTTTATATACCGCTGTTATATCAGTGCTTTTTTCGCAAGCCTTGTTTCTCCCCAAGGCGTCTTCAGCATAGTATCATTCCCAATGATCCCTGCCCGGACAACCTCAATAGGTCCTTCCAGTTCAGAAACTCTGATCCCATGAATACATGCCTTTGCCTGAAATTCATCAAAGTCCTGAAATACCTGATCCTGAAATACAAAGGAAATATTTTCCTTCCGTTCTTCTGCATCCGGCGGAACTATACAGGAACCCATAAGATATGCGCCTCCCTGATAATGAAATTCAATCAGGGTAAAGGCCATCCCTTCGTCATAGTCTGACCGGATGATCTCCATTACATCTTTTCCCATAATCCATAATGGTTTCTGTTCTTTCTTTTTGAATCCAAACATAAATCGTTCCCTCCCCCTGTTCTTATTTTTTCTTTTTGGGCTTTGGAGCTGGCAATTCCTCATACATAGCCTGAAACAAGCCCGTTAAAAATTCCTTACTGTCGACTTCATCGACCAGCAACATTTCTTTTGCCCCCTCATAGGGTAATTCATACTGAACTGTTGGCATACAACTAATTGCTGCTTTCACTGGCTTAACAAGTAATCTGTCATCATAAATACCGCCTACCATCTTGCCGCGATAATAAATAAGAAATTCTCCCATCATAGCCCGATAAGAAATTTCTTCCAAATCAGATAACTGAGCCAAAATAAATTTTAAGTATTCTTTGCTTGACCCCATAATTCCACCTCAAATTTCATATTCATCTGCTCTACAATAATACAGCCTTCAATGCTTCTTCTTTATGAACATGGAAACCAGCATAGCTGTGATTCCTAAGAATAAATAAACCAACGCATATAAAATAAATGCCTTTTCACCCATATCGAAAAACAACCATGTACCAGCCAAAAAGAATAATGCTGTGAGAATTGGCAATGCCCATAATCTTTTTTTGTCCTTACCAGCATACACTCCGGCACAAATTACATAAATTGGGTTCAATACAAAAAACAGAATAAAGCAAACGGCCATTCCACCATCACCTTTTATGAATGTAACCGCAAGCCAGGGAAATGCCAGCATAATCACTGCCGATGCTATAATCCAATGTGTCAATTTTTTCATAGTTTCCCTCCCATTCAAGTCGAACGCACGTGAAACTTGAATTTTTGCATTATACTTTATGTTTCAAAAGAATGAAAAATTTTTCTGATCCCTGAACCATCGAGCAGTCTCCATCATTTTATTTCAATGTTTCTCATTTTCAACATTCCAATCCGGACTAAAATCCCCTCCGCCTGACGAAAACAAATGATAAAAGCAACCAGCATAATTGCATACAAGATAATAGAATCTCTTAAAAAATTTCGAGTAAAATATATAATGACAAACAGCGGAGACATTAAGAGTAAGAAAGTAATCATACACAATGCCGTATTCTTAACCGTATTTTTATTCCATTCATGAAATTCAGCTCCGCAAGTGCACCTATTAGGGATCATTCCAAATCTTACAGGAACCTCCTGCCCACACTTCATGCAGTACATCTTCTTCATTTTCGCACCACCAGACATACAATTTCTTGCTAACATTATACTTTATCCCTCTATAGAATGGAAGAAAAATATAGTTCACTAGAGCAAAACAAAAATATAAAATCCCACCATAAGCCCCCTTTTGACATAGAAAAACCCGCTTATTCTAACCAAAACAGGCGAATAAACGGGCAACTGTTATCTGCTTTATGCCATTGGCTGCTGACGTGCCTCAATATACAAATCAATATCCTCTACGATGTAATTATCCCCAGTCGTATGCAACGCCTCAAAACAGGAATAGATATAATCCCATACATTGTATTCAGAAAACAGCTCACTGACTTGTTTTCCGGTCAGATGCTTCGCAGATTTATATTTTTCAATACAGTACACTAGAAAGTTTCCTTCTTTACTCATAATCATACCTCCTCTGGAATTACGAAATCTCCGGTCCTTTTTTCTTCCTCAAACATATTAAATAGCGTCAAAGGACTGAAATGCCAAAGCTTTGTATCTTCCTGCTCCAACAGAGAGTAAACTTTTGAATCATAAAACTCTTTAGACGCCGTAACTTCACCATAGGGATAGTTTTCCGTAATCAAATGAATCACCTTTGGTACGATCAAGGTTAACATAGCTTCAAATTTCTTTTCGTCCATCACCATTCCACCTCCGGTAAAGTTCCTGCGAATTTGAGATAGCTCAACGCTTTTTCAGACCCCAAAACCAATTGATTATACAGTTTCTTGATCTTTAATGCTTCCAATGTCTGTTCCTTTGTCAGAACACCGGACGTATAGAGGGTAAAGGTCGTATAAACATCATCATTTGCAACAGGACCATAAACAAAATCATATTCCGGTCCTTCATAATTGCCGGCTCTGTTATCTGATACAAAATCCAGCCAAGCTTCATCTGCGGATTCAAAACGAAGCACCGAACATTCCGAAAAGGCTTTCTGTTCGTCAATTTCATAGATATTGATAACCTTTCCGCCTTCTTTGCGTCTGCGATACACTTTTTCTGCAAAAGAGACCGCCTGTTTTTTATTTGTAGTCGTATAGAAGCCAAACCCAAAATCCAGAAAACGGTTCTGCTGAATCCGTTTCGGTTCTGAGACCACTACATTACTTCCGTGATATAAAATCATAGCTTTCCCTCCAATACCTTTTCCGCAAGTTTTTGTTCTTCTATCAGGGATTGAATCATTGCTTCCACATGGCGTCGCTTTTCAATCTGTTCGCGTGTGAATTCGATATCATTTTTCCCAATATATTTTGACACCACTTTTTTCCATCCCGGTATTTTAAGTAGCAGTAGGTATACCCATTGACTTTCTTTTCAGAGATTGAACCTTTCGGAAGTACTGCCAGCATTTCCCGGTATTTTTCCAACATATAATCAATTCGCTGTTTTTCTTTTCTTACGGTACTAATAATTAAGCTCATTGTTATCACCCGTCTTTATTATACCCAACATTTAAAGAAATATCAACATTGTGTGGGGTAAGTGAACGTAAGAAAATATTTTATATTCTTTCCATTACGTTACCTGTACCATTTTTTCTATCCGGATTATTTACATTTTAAGTATGGAAAATGCTTCTGCAATATCCATGCCACACAGAAAAAGGATAAATTCCACACCTGCAAACGAGAATATTCCCGGATAGATCAATAATACTGCCGTTCCTACAGTTCCCATTGTCAAAAGAGGCAGCAGCCTTCCCGTATACTTGTTTCCTTTCTATATGGAGCCAGATAGCCTTGATATAACCCAAAGACCAAAAGAATCAATGGCAGTGCAAAAAGCAATCCTTTCCCTTGCATCCGTATCCATTTTCGCATATCGTTTTCTTATAAAAAAAGCTGTACGACAATGAGCACAAACCAGACAACCAGCAAAAAACCGTCAATGTGTGCCAACAATTTGAATGCTTTGTTCTCCGGTATCTTACCGCCGAAAATAGGATTTTCAAAATACATGCAATTAGCAGCTATGATCAACAGGGAATAATTCGATGCAAGATTGGTATTTCCTCTGTATATGGAAAGGAAATATCCGGCAAAAGTGATAAAAATGACCGGCAGCATTACCATGTGATTTGATAAGATAGATTTTGTTTTCATAAAAATGACCTCCTGTTGTTGTTTTTGTTTTCTTGAGATAACTATAACAAACAGAAGGTTCTATAGTTCATTTTTTACGCAAATTGCCCGTTTGGATTCACGAATGGTCACATTTTTATTTTGAGCTTTGTTTTTGCCGGGCGTTATACTCTGTTTTTGCTCTTCTGGACAAAGGACATTCCTCACCATTATCCAGAAGAACCGTCTGATGCTTCAGATCAACTGCCTGAATGCGATTACGGTTTACCAGAAATCCTCTGTGACAACGCCAGAAATCCTCTCCCATCTCTTCTGCGAAATGCTCCAGGCTGCTGTTAAATTCCAGAAGTTCATTATCCAGATGCAGACAGAGTGTGTGCTTAAACCCCAAAGCTTCAAAATAAAGAATTGTCTCTACCGGAATATGGCGGACCGTATCAAACAACCGGATCGTGCAGTATCTTCCGTTCTTCGGCTGCTCGCTGGCCAAACGCTCCTGAATACTGATCAGACACTCCCTTACCCGGATAGCCATTGCATTATAATCGCCTTTTACAATATAGTCCAATGCTTCCAGCCGTAACCGGAAAGTTTCAAACGCCAGATCGTTATGCGCCGTGATAAATATAATAAAACCTCGCGGATCGTGAAGCCTTAACTTCTGCGCCAGTTCCAGCCCACTCATCTTCCCCGGGAAATCAATGTCAAGAAAATATACTGCAGGTATCCGATCCCCCCTTTGAAGGTCTAACAGTTTTTCAGGCGTATCAGCCACACGGACAGGCCCCATATCCCCATTCAATATGGTAATCTGATTTGAAATAATATGTTCCAGCCTGTCACTGACGGGCTTTTCATCATCACATATGTAAATTGGAATCATTTCTCTCCTCTCCTATGCTGCCGGAAGTCTCAGCTCCTGTACAAAATAACCATCTTTTAAATAAGTTCTTGTGATACATCCTTTACATCGGGATACGATGCGCCGATAACTGGTAAGCCCTGTACCCCGGCCAGTTCCTTTTGTAGTATAACCCTTCTGGGAAAGCGCAGATAATTCCGGCTTTTTTTCATAATTATTGGAAACTGCAATATACAATTCCTTTTCTTCCTGAAGAAGAACAATCCGCACGGTTCCATCCGTCTGCGGCACTGCCTCCATCGCATTATCAATCAGAATCCCCAATCCCCGAAGCAGATCTTCCGTTTCCATTACAACCTTGGTATCAACCGGATAGAGTACCTCAAGCGCGGAATGTATTCCTTTTTTTCTCATATCTGCCAGCTTTGTAGTCAGCAAAGAACGCAGCGGATAAAGCCTGATATTGTTCAATCCGTCCATCTGCTGAATCTCCTGTCCCAGTTTTTCATCAAAATAGCTGCTGGTCTTTTTCATAAAATCCTGAATTCCTTCAAGATCACCTTCCTGTGCCTGTAAGGTAAGACCAGAAAACAGATTTGTGAAATCATGGCGAAACGCACGGATTTCCTGCTGCAGTTCTTCCAAAAGCGCCATATGCGCCTGATGTTGAGCAATGGTTTCCTCCTGCGCCCGTATCTTATCCTGTCCTGCGGCATACATTGCCAGAAACTGTACCCAGAACAAGGCTACTACAATGAGTGCAAAAAAGAAGATGTTATACCCTATCCCCGGCGTTGTATCCGGATACATCCAATTCAGCACCTGCCAGACACACATCAATACAAAGCTGAATAATAAGGTTCCAATCGCCCATGACTTTTTGGAAAACAAATAAGAAAAGTACCGATAAAAACTACTTTTTCTCAAAATCGGCACAACGATTGCCGCCGTCAGCAACACTGCCAGGTACGGAATATAGATGGTAATAAACGTATATAGATACATACCACCGAATGTGGGGCTGTAGTAAGATGTCACTTCCATCAGGACAGAATTTGCTGTGTACGCAACAAAATTCCCTAAAAATGCTGCAGCCAGTCCCTGCCAGAAATCGGTCCCCAGACATCGCTGCAACACAAGCGCCAATACTACCGCATGCAGCAGATTCCCCAGTGTGCCATTTAAAAGATTTATTATATTCGCATGCTGATAGATTCCCATGGTCACTTCCAATACAGCTATCACTGCATAGATCAGTGCATTTGCCAGCAGATAGTAAACCGTATAAATCAGGCACGGGACAGATTTTATCTTTTTTCCCAGAATTCCGGATGCCAGGGCATATAACCCCATTCCGAAACATACAAATGAAAATCCGACTGAAAACAGTCGAAATGAAAGTGGCATAGCAAAATCCCCCCTATTTTTCAAGTAAAACGCATGTGAGACTTGGCGCGCGATTCTGGTCAGCGTCAGCTGACACATTCTTCTTAGAATATCCGCCCTCCATTATATCTAATGCTTTCGCACGGTGCAACACTAATATTCTTTCAATGAAAGAATATTTTTACTAAATCACGATTTATCTTTTTCCCTATCCATATATCATTCCAGAAATTCCATGATATATCGTTTATGTGGTGTAATCACTTCTATATCTATTGCTGGATTTTGTCTTGCGAATTCATTTAACAACTCTTTTAAATTGTTTTTTGACTTCATATAGTCATTGATGATATACGCAAGGGACATTCCTAGTTTATACAGTAAAACAGCAGCCCCCCGTCCTGTCTTTTCCTGCATTGCAGAAATAAAGCACATTTGAATCGACTTTCAGCAAACTGTACCTCAAAAACAAAATTTATTTCTTAAAGAATACACTCTAACTGACAATCATACGGTTCTGCTTCCACATGTTTTTTATTATAAACTTTGGCTTCCACACAGCCCATTGCTTTATAAAAAGCCTGGCTTTCAATGGCTGAATGTGCGGATATGTAAAGTTTTTTAGCTCCTTTCTGCTTCGCCCATTCCTTTGCTGCAAGAAAAAGTGTTCTGCCAATTCCTCTGTTTCGCAGATCCTCTGATATATGAATACTGGACAAATCGCAATATTCCTGTTCATCCCCAAACATTTCCGACTCTACGGAAACAAAGCCTTTTAGCTTCCCCTCATAGAAAGCAGCATACACAAATCCATTTGAAAGGATTGTGTTTTTCAGGCAGGCAACTAAAATTTGATAATCCTCCTCCGTCCAATCATCGACAAAAGGCGCGTCTTTAATGATCCATTTATCCTCTTCTTTTCGCCAGCATTTTGTAACCGTCTGATGTCGGGTACTCTCTGCAAATTTCTTTTTCATCTAAAACTCTATATGTTACCAATAAAAATTATCTCTCTATTTTCATTTGTAGTAATAATTTTACTATCCTAGTCTCCTTTTTTCCATTTTTTATAATTATATACGGCTTGAATAAGCAGCATTATTGAAAATATCACTGTAATTAAGCATGTTACAATATTTGACAGGAATGAAATGTGAAAGCCGATAACCGTTATTATTGACAGTGGAATCATCCATAATGTTCTGATAAATTTTCTTCTATAGCTTAGTTTCCAATAGCACAGTTCTATTCCTGTATCAATTTTTTCACACTGTTTCCATTTTGGGGACATCACTAAAGAAATGATTACAAGCGCAATTACAGGCAAAAACATAAATACTAATTCCATCATAAGCCTCCTTTTGTATATTTATGTCATTATATGATATCCCTGTAAAATTCATGTACATTCCTATGTTAAATATTCGTAGAATTTCAGCTATTAACGTATAACGTTTCTTTCATTGCTTTTATTAAGCTTCTTTTATATTGTACTTCAGGAATCATATTCACTGTGTCTCCGGCAGATGAATCTTCAACATCTCCATTCCCAGAGGACTTTCACTGTGACACACAACTAACGCTTCTCCCTTCATCGCCCTCTCATAAATGGCACCCGATACATGAATTCTTTCCTCACTTCCATCATCTAAAAGAGCCGTTAAGGTGTAGTCATCACCTTTTATATCGGGGTCTTCCTTATGACTGTCAACAATGACCGCTTTATAATGGCGGGCTGGTCTGCAAAGAGCCGCATTGGCACAATAAGAAATACTCATGCCCAAGGACATACTCGCAAATATCATAAAAACTCCTGCTTCCAGACGTTTCCCCTTTGGTGTGCGGTAAAGGCATAAAAAAATCACGGGGACAGCAATGAGTAAACCTTGGATAATCCATATTCCGCCATCGCCTTTCGGCTGCATTGCACTTCGGCTCCATATATAATGAACCTGCCAGAGCATAGCAAGAGCCGGAAGAAACATGACAGGCAAAGAAAGGCGGATATGCATGGAATTCCATTCTGCTGTGGCATTTTTCGGACGATCTCCCCAAATAAGAACCGGGGCAAATACAACACAAAAAATAAGAAAAGGAACCGGTGCTACGGCAGCAAGCGCCATAGTTGTGCGAAATTTTACCCCTGCAAAGAGATATAACGGAATAGGCGAAATAACTCCAACAAGATACAGAATCATAACTAACCACAATCCCGTACGGATTGCTTTCAGATGGTCATGCCAGTGGGTACGATATTCCTCTCTCCACTGCATGACACTTTTCTCTTTTACCTGATTCTCTGTCTGACGTTCCATGGCAGGTGTCAGCTCTGCTTCCAGCTCCGTGCTTTCAATCCACTCTGCAAGCCGGGATGCACCACGCATATTTGTCTCCACAGAAACCAGTTTCTTCCCGTTTGCATTCAATAGCTGAATGGAACGGTTGACTGTGAGACGAGCAGATGCCACCTGTCCCGCTTCCAATTTCTTTTGTCTTCCTAAGCTGCTGATATACAAAACAGAATGATCCTGAAATACAAACATAGAACGATTACGACCCGCCAGGATCATCCATACTCCAAAAAACGTAACAAAAACACCAACCGCTCCAAGAAAGATTGTACTTCCATCAATAGAGACAGCCAATGTAACCGCAACAGCCATAAAGAGAAAAACACTTCCCAACAGCCACAGGAATATCCCAACCCCTGTGACTTTCTTCTGTTCCCGCAGCACGACAACGGGCTTTTGTATCTCCTCTGGTTCTGTATGCCGATGCAGCAAAAGAATCAGTCCGAAACCAAACCATATCAGAAGCAGAATCAGTTCTACTGCTGCGTTTTGTGGTGCTAAAGGATCGCCGGCAAAAAACAGTATCACAAATAGAAACAAAGAGACAGCCACAGAAATACATCCAGTCAATGTGCAAGGCCATTTCTTCCCGGCCATCGGTGGATTCCTGTCCGGTTCCAGTTGTTTTTTTGGAGCATCTGGTTCCAATCGGACCGGCTCCAGTTCCGGCGCTTTTTCCAGCACCCTGCCGCAATGTGGGCATTGAGACACATACTCCATCTGTGGAAAACGGCTCTTTTTATCAAGGGGCAAATCCTGACCACATCCCGGACATACCCAATACTGATAAAAAGCCTTCTGACGCATCAGGCGAAGATACAGATACCCTCCAGCCGGACATAGAAAAACCAGAACCAGATAAAGCAGATCCTTAGTTAATAGAAATATTATGAAGCATCCCACTGACAAAACAGCCGAAGACAACAACGAGCGTGTTCCCCCGCGTACTGCCTGATTATTTGCAGTGATATACGTCTCATTTCCACTGGTCATCCCTAAATGCTGCATCTGTAACAGAAACGCCTCTATCAATTCGTAAAGATCGTCTATATCATCTACTTCCTCACTTGGCAATTCATCGTACAGCTTTTCATTTACAAAGATTCTACATCCTGTTCTGTCAACTTCCACTTTGGCATAAAGCAGAGTCAGCGTGAAATTTTCACCATAAAATTTCATCCGATACTTCGGGTATTGCGCTTTCAATCTGTCATAAAGTTTTTTTAGTTCGTCCATGTCATACATAAGCCTGTCCTCCCTGCTCAATTTATTCCAAAGCAACATTATCATTATTTATTGAAATTAGGATTCCATATTTCGAATGGGGTAAATATTTTACAGTCAGAACGTCTCCCTTGTCTATTCCTTTGGAATAAGAGAATTCTACGTATTCGTCATGACCATCATCTATACTGATAATAACAACACTTCTGTCATTTCCTTTTCCATGAGCATTGTCCCTGGCATAACCGGTAATGGTTTCAAATTGACTATTTCTGTAACAGGGAATATCCAGAATGATCGGCAGAAACATTTTATACAGGAAGATACACACAAGAATTACTGCCATTATCTTTAAGACTGTATCTTCTTTATCTGTCAATTTATTATGGAACTTTTTTCTCTTAATCAGAAAATAAAGCAGAGTGATCACCATTGCAAAAATGACTATGCTTCTGCTGAGCATTTTAAACAGTATCGCATCCATTTACATTCCTCATTTTTTATTTTTCATTGCTCTGAAATCCTTATCACTTATCACATTTTTCAATTTCCAATTTTTTGACAGCAAAATATTTCACCAGATGAAACACGCCCAAAATACAAAGTAAAGAAACAAAATAAAAACCGAGACTTGCAATTCTGATCACAGTGGTATACTCAGCTTTCGTGCTGAGCACTTTTGCAGCGCCTATTCCAAGCAGAACAAAACTGGTTATGCACCATCCTCCTGCCGCTTTCTTTGAGGATGAGGGATTGTATACATCTTTTTTTATCAGGAGCATGGTAAGAAAAAGATACGCCGCGATTGCAAGTATGTAAATGACGGCAAGTACAGCCAAATACCCTTTATAACTTTCTTTTTCTATGGTCGTCAGCATGAAAATCGTTCCTGCCCAGCAGAATAAAATTGAAAAAGTCAGACTTTGTATTCCGTATATCCAAAAAACTTTTTTTCCGGTCACTTCTGTTCTTGAAAAGCTCAGAACGACAAATCCGAGGTACACAATAACCAGAAATATTTTTGAAAAAACTGGTAAGGGAGATGCTTCTGCCAGAAAGAAGAACAGGAATACCAAAAACAGGATCGCTCCATCTAATTTGTAAATTTCTTTCGGCTGGATCGTATGATCTATGCCGTATAATAAAAAATTCTTTGTCTGTTCGCTGATTTTTTTCATTTAATATACCACCTTCACAATTCCTCTTCGGATACTTCTATCTTTGCGTGGAACATATTTTCCAAAGACGTTCTCCGTCTATTCCTTTCACAGTCTGTCAAAGAATAAATATAACGCCACCATAAAAATAACACAGCCACAGAATGCGCCCATAGCCTTCCTCAGCTCGTTGTCTCGAAATTCTTCTCTTGGTAAAATCCCGTCTTTTTCATAATCGTAGTAAACATGATCTGTGGTATAAGCTGGAATAAGATCTCCCACTTCATACTCCTTATATATTTTCCCTGAGACCTGCATCCTCTTATCTGTATCATAGTAGAAGAAATAATTGGTAGATAAACTATACTTTCCGCCGGGGGAGGTGTAGGTGCCTTTTTTCCTGATCACAACATCCTCTATAAAATAATCTTTTCCCAGAACCATTTGCTCCATCTGCTTTTTAAATTTCACAGAGGTGATTGCCACCCTTGTCCAAAGGAACACAAATAAGATACTAACCATCACCAGCAAAACTGCCAAAAGTTTCCTAATTCTTTTTCTTCTTATTCTTTTTGCTTCCAGATCTTTTTCCTTAATCAGTTTGTTGCTCATTTTTACTCCCTCACCTCCCAGAAGATCAAATCGCATTATCCCCTTAAAACATTTTGGGACTATTTAGATTTCTTTTTCATTTTCAGATAAAAAGAATACCTCCAGACAGGAATATGTAATCGGTTCATTTGCTCGATAAACAAAGAATTATCCATATTGTCATCAAAGGTAAAGATTCTTTTTTCTCCTATGTAAACGCGAAAAGCGCCGCTCTTTTTATACACACCCTTTGTGATATCTCCAAAATAGTACGTTCTTACACGACCGAATGTAGAGCGATACACGATTTCCATATCGTTTACTTCTACTTTCCATAAACCGATATTCAAAGCCGCGATTGTCATCGCTATGGAAACGAACAGCAGAAACAGGATTGCCCACAAAGCTTCTTTTATGATCATGCTATAAATCAGTAAACCCGTACTGCATATTCCAAAAAAAGCAAACAGCCGACCCAAATATCTTTCTGAACGGATCACATAATGAGACGATAGTTCTCTCCTATTTTGGATTTGATTCCTACGATTTTTCATGAACTTCCCTTTCTCCTACGAGTTTTAACATTTTATCGCCTAATTGAATTCTACAAGCCCCAGCCCGGTTTCCAGTTGGAACCCATCTGCCCACTCTTTATCACGATAAAAAACAATCCCTTCCTGATATCCGTCGCTGGTAAAGAATAACTGTTTTTCATTTCCATATTCTTTAATAATCTTATTCAATTCATTTGCAACGCTTACATCAAACCAGTCCTCATACACTTCTGCCTCCAGTGTAAACTGCCTGTTATTCCATTCAAAAGAAACCGTTCTTTTTCCTGTTCCTTCTTCCCAGTTTACCTGACTGGTATCCTCCTGTATATTTTTGAAATCAAGTTCTTCTTTATTCAAAGATGAAACACCCGTCAAAAAATCGGTATACATTTTTTCCACATTGAAAAATTCCACATCAAAGGTATACACACCATTTGTATAAGGAGTCCATGTCATGTTTTCGTAATCATAATCTCCCTGCCCCAGTACAGTCAGCAGCGTTGCAGCTTTATTTAATTCCACTTCCGGCGGCATCGCTTTATAATCCTGTTCCAGATCGTCTATCATTTGATCGGTCGTTCCCTGTATCTCATATTTCTTAAAAACTTCCGCAAGTTCTTTATATGTTTTTTGCATGGTTTGCCCTCCTGACAGATTATTTTTTAGGCTGTCTCCATTTAAGGACAGCAACGCAGATAAAGCCAATATGAATAGTTTTTTCATAATCACAGTTACCCTCCTTTTTTATCATATATCAGTGACTTTCCCTTGCTCTAAGTCATTCAACCAGCTTTCCATATTTTCAAAATTGTCAAACTGTCGGGTAATCGTGAAAAATTTTTCATCATTATAATACAATTTTATTTTGCAGCTATTTATCTTTTTATATGTAATTTTACTTTTTGAGAGAATACGGCTTTTTCTTCCTTTTACTACTTTTATTTTATGATTGTCTAAAACGATAATTTTGTTATTTTTATAATGATTCCACATGGCAAAATCTGCAATACTTACAAAAATCACCACCGCTGTATAACACATATTTTCCCAGTCCTTAGATGAAAGAAATGCGAAAAAAGCGACTGCTGCCATAGCTCCCAACGGAACGCAGATAATGGTCATAATCTTCAATACTTTCATCATATTGCTGCGCATTTTAACAGTATAAATCGCAATATCATCTTCCTTACTTTTTGCAGTGAGATATTTAAAAATAATCGGGACAAGCAAGGTAATACCTATAAGAAATGCACCTCTGTAAACAAATTCCATAATCTTGTTACCTCATGTATATTGATTTCAGTACCAGTAGTAACATATAGCGTCAGATGCTATGCTGTTTGTGGATATTTCATAGTGATATTATATATTATAAAGCGATATTTGTATATATTTTTTTGAAACCAGAAAAAGCAAGCCATTTTCAGACTTGCTTTTTACCAGGTGCTCTCTATTCTTTCCGAATCCTTTCAACCACACTTTCCCGACTCATCTTTTTAAACTGATACTTAAGAAATGGGATTCTTTGCATATTTATCGCCATAATCTACAAACACATAAAGTGTATCAATGTTTTCGATCATTATTTTGCTCTGCTTTCTTTTATAAAATTAATGATAATTATATATAGATAAATAAAAACAATTCAAACTCCCCCTTCTGAACGTGAAGTTCCATTTTCCCCTCTTTTTGCCGAACCACATCTTCCATACTCTTCAGACCGATTCCATGATTTTTCACATCTGCTTTTGTAGTGACAAACATCCCCTTTTGTTTGTTATCCTGTATAAGCGTGGAATCTTTTGACAGAGGATTTTTTACTGAAAGTACAAACATCCCTTTTTGCATACGACTTTCCAGCGTAATCACTCGAGTTTCTTTTGGTAGTTGTTTGCAGGCTTCTATCGCATTATCCAATGCATTGGCAAACAATGTACAAATAGCAGTTTTACTTAACGGTAACTCAGTTGGAATATCCAGCTTATAAAAAAATTTAATGCCAAATTCTTCCATTGCAGACGCTTTCACCGTAAGTACTGCATTTATTGTAGAGTCTCCGCAATAATGTAAATTACGAATCACTGTCATACTATCTAAAAGGTTCTGTATGTATTCATTTTTTTCCCTTTCCGGTAACACAGAAAGTGTCTGAAGGTGGTTTGCCATATCGTGACGCAGACGCCGAATTTCAAAATGCTGCTGCTCCATGGATTCGTAATATTTGCGGTTCATTTCCGCATACATACTCTGCTGTTCTAACTTACGCTGACGTGATAGAACTACTGTTGTCCACAAAAGCCCCACAAACGAAAAAAGTACCAGAAAAAGCAACACCATATACTGCCCTTCCTGACTATTATATCTATTATCTGATGTCCCAAGCACAAGTGTTAAAACAATCCCTATTGGCGTAAGATTTAAAAGCAAAAGCAGTTTCCACATCCCTGGTGTAAGTTCATTGTCTCGTTCCGGACGGAACAGACATACAGTTCCATACAGGACTAATTCGAAAAAAGTCCGAAATGCAGATTTATATTTTAAAAAAGGCATTGCAAGAAATTCATCCAGCAGAGCGCTGAATGAAAATACTGCACTGGCCATCATGGTGCCAATTGCAAGCTTTTTCAAGCTGCTTCCCTCACAACATACAAATATTGTTCCTAAAAACAATAAAAAGGTAGGTGGTAAGTTTGCCCAGTCAGAAAGAAAAATAATCATATTGGGGGCAATTGTACAAGCAATCCAGAGTAATAATTTTGCCCACCAGTGCTTTCTGATCTCTATTAATTTTCCTACTGTAACATATAGTACTCCTCCGCTTATAATCATACAAACTGCTTCAAATATCAGAAAAGGTACACTGAACTCTATTTCCGTTGTCATAATTATTTATTCCTCTCTCGTTATCCATCTGCCAGCATCATTCTTGCCAGCTTTGTAGAAGCTGTTTCTTTTAGTGCTCGGCTGATAGGTAAGGTCTGAAGCTGCCTGTCCTGCCCCAAAATATCCAGAGAAGTACGACCAATATGTAACACTTTTTTTCCATTTACCAGATACCGCTGATGAATCCGTACAAATGAATTTCCCAATTTTTCTTCCAACACATCCAGTTTCTCATAAAAAGGATAAATTCCTCTGACCGTCACCAGATTTACCAGCCTTCTATCACTATAAAAATAGAAAATATCATCATATTGAAACCTATATACTCCGTCACTGTTCTTTACAATAAAAGTCTTCTGCATTCTTTCTTTCAAAATATGTTTAACCCTATCATACACTTCCCGAAGTCTCTGAACTCCTACCGGCTTCATTACATAATCCAACGCTCCAACACGATATCCGTCAAACACATAATCTTGATATCCAGTGACAAATACAATCAAAAGATTTTCATCAAAGGCACGAATTTTCTCCGCAGTTTCCATTCCATTCATCCCATTCATTTCCACATCCAGAAACAATAAATCAATCTGACCTGGATATTTTCGCAGCCATTTTTCAGCGTTTACACCAGATGAAAATTCATACACAATTTCTTCAGTTTCATCATCTATAATTTTTTCTAATTGAAACCGTAGGGCATCTCTTGCCGCTGTTTCATCGTCGCAAATTGCAATACGAAGCATAAGAATCTCTCCTCTCATTATTACCCTATTATTATAGCAGTCTTAAAAAAATTTAACCATACACAATCTCTGTAATTATTTTTTTAATGTTCCAAACTTTACATACGAGTTACATAATTTTACATGTTCCTCTTCGCTTTTCCAATCTTTACACGATAGTTTCCAAACTTTACAGCGATAAATTTACACTGCCTTTTTTATGATAAGGTAGAGTCAGAACAACAAATATTATGTACAAATCAATAAGCTTTTGTGCATAGTTTCCTCATGAATAACAGAAAAGGAGAATGATTTATGCTATATGTAAAGAATCTGAGAAAATCTTATTACATCGGTAAAACGGAATATCCTGTCTTAAAAGGAGTAAATCTCCATGTGGCTCAGGGAGAATTTGTAGCTGTCATGGGACCATCTGGATCCGGAAAAACTACACTGCTCAACTGTATTTCTTGTTACATTCCCTACGACAATGGAGTAATTGCTTTAGGAGGACAAAAACTAGGAAACATGGACGACACCACTCTGGCTAAAATTCGAAATGAAAAATTGGGGTTTGTATTTCAAGATTTCATGCTTTTGGATGGTCTTACAATCCGTGAAAATATTTTAATCCCACGTATCATTAAAGGATCAGTAGGAAAAGACGGTGAAAATCTGGCAGATCAGCTGATTCGGCTTTTCGGCATCGAACATATTCAAAATAAGTATCCGGCGGAAGTATCTGGAGGAGAACGACAGCGTACGGCTGTTGCCCGAAGCCTTATTAACAATCCACTTCTGCTGCTGGCTGATGAACCGACTGGAAATTTGGACAGCAAAGCCAGCAGAAATGTAATCGAATCCTTTGAAGAAGCTCGAACTCAGTTAGGTGCTACTATTTTTATGGTCACACATGATGCTTTTTCCGCTTCATTTTGTGACCGGGTGATTTTTTTGAAAGATGGGCTCATTTATAAGCAATTGGAAAAACATAGTGATCGTTCTATTTTCCACAGTCAGCTTTTGGATACACTAAAAGAAATGAGCGGCAACGATTAGACAGGAGGACTTTTTTATGAATATGAAAGATATCGAACGAAAGCTAAGACATGTCGGTTACAAACAGGCAAAACTCTACTTTTTTTGCAATCTTATTGCACTGATGATTATTACGGCTTATATACTGCTGATGAAATCTCCCACTATACTTACCATTTTACCGGAAGGAGGGGACAGCCGCAGACAGATGTATATGATTTTTGCGCTCACATTGTTTGGATGCGTTGTATTTACAATCTATTCTGCAAGTCTGTTTTTTCGTAAAAAGACAAGACAGATTGGAATTTTAATGGCCCTCGGCGCCTCAAAAAAGCAGTTGATTCCAGGGGTGTTTCGAGAAGTGCTGACTTTAAGTAGCCTTTCCTCTCTGGCTGGTATGCTGGCCGGTATTCCACTGATTTACTTTCTTTGGAACTCTTTCCAGCTTCTGGTAGAAAGTTCTGAAATGACACTGCATCTGGATTATACAGCACTATTCTTATCAGGGCTATTTATTCTTCTGGTTATTGTGATATCCTGTTTCACTGCCAATTATTACCTTTCCCGTACGAACATCATTGATGTGATTCAGGAAGAGCATCGAAATGAACCTGTCAAAAAGCTTGGAAAATGGTGCGGACCTCTCGGATTGTTGCTCATCCTTATTGGCGCAATTCTGGGATATTCTGCTCCTGAGATATGGTTAAATATATTTCACCGATATCCTTCCGCTTTTGTAAACATTTTTTATGCTCCTGTGTTTGTTGGTCTTTATCTGGTCATGCTTCATACCGTCGTTCATGGATGGCATTTTGACAGAAAGAATCCCTACCATAACATAATTTCCCGTAGTATGATGAAATTCCAGGGAAAACAAACGGTAAATAACCTTCTGGTCAGCACCGTTCTCATAGCAGGAGCCTGTTTTGCCATTTTCTATATTCCTATGTTGGCTACCGGACAGCTTGTATCTGTATCTGGTTGGGAATTTGACTATATGTATGATTATCGTCTGGATCAGACTGTTCCTTCTCAGACTGAGATTGAAAAACTGGCTGCAAGCCACAATCTGAAGCTAAAAGACTGGAAAGAAATTCCCTACATTACACTTGCCCAGGATGGAGAAACTCAGGTGGAAGAGGAAGATCAAAGCTTCCATTATGAATATCAGCAGCTTTTAGAGGAAACAAAATATGTTTCTGAGACCGCCTTCAACCAGCTTACAGGACAGACTCTGGATATTCTTTCCGGAACCTTCCGCCTGATTACAGATAAGGACGACAATGCGGCCATGTATGCCAAACGCTCTGACAGTGTCCTTACCAACATGAATACCCGGAAAACACTTTCTGTAACCTATGAAGGACTGGCTTATTTCAGTATGCTCACCGGAAAGGTTCCATATTATATTCTGGATGATAAGGATTATGCAGAGATTTCTCAAGGGCTTTCCTCTGATTGGATGGGAAGTGCACACTTTTTCAATGCAGACGGTGAAGATATCTATGCATTTGCTGATGAATTTTTCCATACTTTTGTAAAATCCTTTGGACCGGAATGCGAATACCCTGCTTATTATGATCGTGTGAACAAAATTGCTGCGAATGAACATGGTGAAATTTATTGGGGAGACACAGATGATATGACGAAAATCAGTCTTTCCATGCCTGACACTTCCGATTTTCGTGCTTATTGGGCTTTTATGCCTAAATTCCGCTCACTGAACATGAACGATTTTATGAACACTTTCGCAGTATATCTGATGACCTTCTTATTCATATTTATTGTATGTGTCACTACCGCCTGTGTAATCTGTTACACCCGCTGCCAGACTATTGCTATAAACAACCGCTATATTTTTGATGATCTGAAACGATTGGGTGCTTCTCCTGCTTTTTCAAATCGGGAAGTACGGATACAATGCAAACGTGTTTACCATACGCCTGCAGTTGTTGGCATGACCATGATGTTCCTCTTGTATTTTATGATTATGTATGCCAATGACGGACGGATTTCTATCCCTGAACTTGCAGGAATGGCTGCCTGTGCTTTCGTATTGGTTCTCATTATGTTATTGATTTATCTTGTTTATCGTAAAACGGTTACTATTATGAGGAGAGAATTAAATTTGATATAGAAAACAGCAGGATATGACAAAATAGGGAGAAATCATAAAGGTCTCTCCCTGTTTTCTTTGTTAATCTTATTGATAGTATCTTCTCTGATAGCATTTCTTAAATCAGGCAAATATTTCGAAAATCCTACTCTGTCGTCTGCAGCGGTCTCATCCCCAACAATTAAACTTCTATCTTTCAATTACTATCTTTTGACTTTTTTCTATCATCAATGAAAACAATATTACGCAAAGATATTTCAAAACGTCCAGAATCACCTATAATTTACTAGATAAAACTTATATTTACAATTCTTATTTTTTGAGGTATAATAATTAGTGATAACTAACCTCAAAGCATAAATAGAAATGGCATACAAGGAGACAGTAACTATGAAAAGAATTTTACAAGGTGGTTTTTTAACGTTAAGCGGTGTTATTGGTATTGTGGGAATCGTAATTGCAGCAATGCAAAATCCATCAACCCAGTGGATAACACCACCTGGCAGAATGATAATAAGCATTTTAGAAAATGGACTATTAGTTCCTGTCATTTTAGCTCTCGTTCTTTTCGTTTATGGTTTGTACACTCTCTTAAAAAAAGACAAGCAATGTTGAAAGTTCCTGTTTTAAGGAGGGATACACTCCCTCCTTAAAAATCAATTATATTCCTGTAAATTCTTTGAAAATTTAACAGTCGAATTTTTTTATCATACCCCAATTTAAGAGTTTCAAATATTCTCCCTTATAGCAAATATATAAGAGACATCCAATCTTCTACTTCCGCTCCTGCCTGCTTCGTTTTTTCTTTCTGGTATCCGGCGGTGAGAAGGTCTGGATATAGTCCTTCCGGATTTCAGTAATATCCCTGGTAAGAAAAGAGGCAATGCGCTCCTGCTCGGAATTGCAATTCGAAAAATAAGATGCAAATTTCTCTGCCATCTGCTCCTCTTTTCCGTATAATTTAAGAGATTCCTCGTGTCCAATCAGTTCTCTCAGCACAGGAATAAATTCTTCGTACCTGTTTTCTCTGAGTTCCAGATTAACTTTCGCTTTCGCAGTCATTCCATTGAGGTAAAGCACATTCAGAGAAGTATCGTTCCTGGAACGATTCATTGTAACCCATAAGGCAAGCTTTTTTGAGAGTAATTTCCCTCCAATTAACATCCAGTTCTGGCTTCGATAAATTTCAAGATACTGTTTCATGGCTGCATCTTCAAACACGATTGGTTCAAAGTGTTCTCCCTCCAATAACTGCTCCAACTGCTTTCTGCTAAGAACCTGATTCAGCACAGGTAAGTTGGGGTAAGACGTGCAGATATAGCGTCTCATTTTCTGAAACAAAGCCACAACCAGAACTGCTACGACAAGTAAAAACAAGAAAAGATCTCCATCCATTTCCAGTTTTCCAGTTGCTGTTACCCAAATGCCACGCAGTACCAGTACAACCCCAAAGCCCCAGATTCCCAAAATCAACAGCTTTTTCAGAGGATAAAAATGAATCCATTCGATAATCCGCACCTGCTGTTTGCCACTCATAGGTTTCCTACGCAAAAGCCGGCGGGAAATCCATTGATTCAGAATCTGCGGAATCCACGCAATCCCAAACAGGAACGCTGCAATTCCGGCATAAAGGGCAATTCCTATCCATCCAATATCCAGATAAGACTCCAGAAGCAAAGGAAGGCTTAGCAGCAGTAACATAATGAAAAAAAAGGGAGTCGATGACTTTTTGCGCTTCTTTTGGAGGTTCAGGTCGTTTATGGCGGAATTGATGCAAAAGACAGCAATCATAACCGCCGACATACCACCAGACACCCAGTTTTTAAGATCTCCGAACCGCATGACATGTTGTTTTCGATGCATACCGGGAAATTTTCCGGTAATGCCTGCATAAAGGCAAAATCCGAAATAAACCAAAGCAAGCAGCGCCCCTGTCAGCTTCAAAATTGTTTTTCCTGAAAGTTTTCGTTTTTCCATCTCTTCTGTTCTCCTCTATATTTACTGCCCTTACACAAGGAAAAATCCACGTGAACTCATTCCCCTCTTCGCTGACGGATGATAAAGTAAAGCAGGGGAAAAAGCATAACAAAGGAAGCACCCAGACAAGGAAAATAAATTTCCTCCGACAATTTTGAAAATGCCGGATGACTCAGAACACATAGAATCACACAGCCTGTAAAAATGATTCCACTGAGTATGATATATAGCGGATTTCTATTTTCCACAGGCTCCAGAGTGTTCTCCCAGGTTTTCCTTCTCTCTAATTCCTTCAACAGAATTTCTTCATGCTGAATTCCTTTCACCAGAAAATATGTACGTCGAGTCACACGCTTATTTGGGTGACGGGCCTGACAGCGGATGGCATAATGGGTGCGATTTTCTTTGATGTTCAAAACCTTCACAATTTCATCTGCCCCTTTTGGCAAAAATGGCTGTTTCCCCTGCTTACGCAAAAATGCCTGAGTTTCCATGCTTCCAACAGCAAATCCCCAAAAACCATTACCGTGATTTGAAAGTCCACGGGCATCCATAATCCATAAGCGGTCATTTTCTGTAAGAAAGAAAATCATGGCATCCTGCATCCCGCGCCGTCCCATCTGTGCAGCCAATACAATCCCAAGCACAGTGACAACGACTATAAGGATAGAAGAAAACCATTTCTGAGGCACTCCCATAAAAAGGGAAAGCATTGTTCCCGCCAAAAGTAAAACTGTCATCAACAATACGATTCCCAATACTCCACCTACCGCCCGATATCCATATCGGCTTTTTTTCTCCGTCTCCGGGGACATCCATACTTTTTTCAATTCCATATCCAGCTCCTCCTATGCCCTCTTTATATCTGATTTCCTTTTATGCTTTTCATATAGCCTGGCAGAAATTTGCTATTCCTTATCATTCAATAATGCATTTACTCTTTCAATCGGAAATCTGTCTTCTATATCAACTACTTCAAACAGATTCAATGGCAATTCCTTTTCTTCAATCAGTGCAAGATACTCATTAACAGCTCTGCGATCGATCATAATTTTCCCATGTCCTGCCCAATGACGATTACTCTCTTTCTTTTTTAAACCGGAAATCCAGTATTCATCGCCATTTTCAATGTCTATATAGTTTGAATAGCCACCATTATTCTTCTGAAAAGCATGGTCATTAAAATAAATGGTTTTCTTAGTTTTTGAGGTTTTCACATATCCGATCCACGCCGGACCGTCATCAGAATATCCTGTTTTTAATTCGATATACATTAAATTATTAATCATTTTTATATCCATTCCTTTCGCTTCGCTCAGGCACAAAACGTAATGAAAATG
>JAUNOY010000024.1 GCA_030536995.1 Eubacteriales bacterium | reverse complement strand
CAAAAAGAGGGATGTGAAAAAACTCAATCGAGTTTTTTCACATCCCCTTCTTTTTCTCGCTTGTACACTATTATCTTTTATAGATGATAAATCTTTAATTATTTAACAAGAGCTACTGTCTCGCGGCAGATTGCAAGCTCTTCGTTTGTTGGGATAACTGCAACTTTAACTTTGGAATCCGGTGTGGAAATCACGATTTCTTCACCGCGAACGCCATTTGCCTCTTTATCAAGAGTAATTCCAAGGTATCCTAAGTAGCTTACAACTTTTTCACGTACAGGAATAGCGTTCTCACCGATACCTGCTGTAAATACGATTGCGTCAACACCGTTCATAGCTGCAACATAACCGCCTACGAATTTAGCGATGCCATAGCAAAGAACTTCGATTGCATTTGCTGCATCTTCGTTTCCGCTCTCTGCAGCTTCATTGAGATCACGGAAGTCACTGGATAATCCGCCGGATAATCCCTGAAGACCGGATTTCTTGTTGAGAACATTCATGATACCTGCGATATCAAGGTTTTCTTTCTTAGCAATAAACTCCATGATTGCCGGGTCAATGTTACCGGAACGTGTTCCCATAACAACGCCTTCAAGCGGAGTAAGACCCATTGTTGTGTCAATACATTTGCCGTTTACAACAGCGCTGATAGAAGAACCGTTTCCAAGGTGGCAAACGATAACTTTAGAGTTGTCTTTGTCAAGACCAAGGAAATCTACAGCACGTTTGGAAACGAAGCTGTGAGAAGTTCCATGGAAACCATATCTTCTTACTTTGTATTTTTTGTAGTACTCAAGTGGAAGTCCGTACAGGTATGCTTTTGCAGGCATTGTCTGATGGAAAGCTGTATCAAATACACCAACCTGCGGTACGCCCGGCATAAGGTCTGCACATACGCGGATACCAATTAAGTTAGCCGGGTTATGAAGTGGTGCAAGATCATTACACTCTTCTACTGCCGCGATCATCTCATCTGTAATCACTGCAGAGGAAGCGAATTTCTCGCCGCCGTGTACGACACGGTGTCCGATTGCATTTACTTCTGCAAGGCTTGCGATTGCGCCTGTTTTTTCATTTGTAAGAGCATCGAGAACCATCTGGATTGCTTCTTTATGTGTAGGCATAGCTGCCTCTGTGATTTCTTTGTCACAGCCTGCTTTCTGATATACAAGACGTCCGTCAATACCGATTCTCTCGCAAAGACCTTTTGCAAGAACTGCCTCTGTATCAGAGTTGATGAGCTGATATTTAAGGGAAGAACTTCCACAGTTGATTACCAATACATTCATGATTTTACTCTCCTAATTTTAAATAATATGTACGTTCTTATTTATCCTCTGCCTGACACTGTACTGCTGTAATTGCTACTACACCAACGATATCGTCTGCGGAGCATCCGCGGGACAGGTCGTTTACAGGTTTCGCGATACCCTGAGTAACCGGGCCGTAAGCTTCTGCTTTCGCAAGACGCTGAGCAAGCTTGTAGCCGATGTTTCCTGCATCAAGGTCTGGGAAAATAAGTACGTTTGCTTTACCTGCAACCGGGCTGTTAGGAGCTTTGGAAGCGCCTACACTTGGAACGATCGCTGCGTCAAGCTGGAATTCTCCGTCCAGTTTCAGTTCCGGATGTTCTGCTTTCGCAATCTTGGTAGCCTCTACTACTTTGTCTACATCTGCATGTTTCGCACTTCCCATTGTAGAGTGTGAAAGCATAGCTACAACAGGCTCTTCCTGAACAAGAAGTTCGAAAGATTCTGCAGAAGATGCTGCGATTGCTGCAAGTTCTTCCGGATTCGGGTTCTGTACAAGACCGGAATCGCCAAATACGAATGCACCGTTTGCGCCGTATTCGCAGTTTGGAACTACCATTAAGAAGAATGCGGAAACAAGCTTTGTTCCCGGTTTTGTTTTCAGAATCTGTAAGCATGGTCTTAATGTGTCTGCTGTAGAGTGGCAAGCTCCGGATACCATACCGTCTGCATCGCCCATTTTAACCATCATAACGCCGTAGTACAGATACTGGTTGAGAAGGATTTCTCTTGCCTGCTCCGGTGTCATGCCTTTTTTCTGTCTTAATTCTACTAATTTGTCAATGTAACCCTGAGTTTTCTCAGATGTTGCAGGGTCAACGATTTCTGCACCGCTGATATCAAAGCCGCCTTCTGCAGCGCTCTTTTTAACTGTTTCTTCGTTACCAACAAGAACTACTTTCGCAATTCCTTCTTTTAAAATTTTCTCAGTTGCATCCAGAGTTCTCATATCCTCTGTCTCTGGTAATACAATTGTTTTTACATTTGCTCTCGCTCTGTCTTTTAATACGTCAATAAATCCCATGGGTTATTGCTCCTTTCTAAATTTCATAGCTAATACTATTATAACCCCTGACTCCTTGTATTTCAAGCATTTAGATGGTAGAATATGACACAGAAAAGTTTTTTTTGAGGTGCAATTTATGAAAACTGTTGGAATTATCGCAGAATACAACCCTTTTCACAAAGGACATGAATATCAGATACAGTATGCGAAGGAAAAGCTTCGTGCAGATTATACAATTATTGCCATGAGCGGAGATTTCGTTCAAAGGGGAACTCCCGCTCTTTTCCCCAAACATCTCCGCGCGGAAATGGCTCTTCGCTGCGGCGCAGACCTTGTGTTGGAGCTGCCTGTTTCCGCCTCCACTGCAAGCGCAGAGTTTTTTGCCCAAAGCGGCGTTCAGTTGCTTGACTCTCTTGGTGTTGTGGATATGCTCTGTTTCGGAAGTGAAGCCGGAGAAATTTCCGGACTTATGGAACTGGCTCATCTTCTTGTAAAAGAGCCGCCCGCCTATCAGATACTTCTGAAAGAGTTTTTGAGCAAAGGCTTGAGTTTTCCTGCTGCCAGAAGCCGGGCAATACTTGAATATTTCAAAAATCCCGAAAACTTTCCGGAAGATGATTTCGGCGGTGTGCTTCTGCCTCTTTACCATGAGATTTCTCAAATTCTTTCAGCGCCAAACAATATTCTTGGGATTGAATACTGCAAAGCCCTGATTCGTCTTGGCAGTTCCATGAAACCTGTGACTATCCGGCGGGAAGGACATGGATATCACGACACCAACGCCTCTTTGGGAAGCTTCGCCTCTGCCACAGCCATTCGGAAGATGGCATCTGATATAAGCGCAGAGTCTGCCTCAGATTCTGATACGTTTGAAGAACTTATGACAAAGGCAACAGAGTTTCTTCCTATTAATATATCTGCATTGTTTAAGAAAGCATTGAGGGAAAAGGAATTTCTTACAGAAGACGATTTGGATATTCTTCTTCATTATGCCCTTCTTCGGGAAAGTTCAGAAAGTATGAAAAATTATCTCGATCTTTCACCAGAGCTGGCGCAGAGAATCCTGAAACATAGAAATGCCTATCAGGGTTTCTCTCAGTTTATCCCTCTTCTGAAGACAAAGGAGCTGACCCATACAAGAATCCAGAGGGCTCTTCTTCACCTACTCCTTGGAATCCGGACTGCCCCTGATACCCTCCCCTACGCCCGTGTTCTGGGCTTTCGCAAAGAGAGTTCTGCCCTCCTTAAATCCATCAAGCAAAACAGCAGGATTCCTCTGATAACGAAGCTTGCAGACGCATCCCCTCTTCTTGATGAAACCGGAAAACTGCTTCTTGAGGAGACTGTCTTCGCTTCCAATCTCTACGAAGCTCTTCTCTCTCATAAGGCAAATCGAACATTTATACATGAATATGAAAAGCAGATTGTAATTTTATAATAACAAAAGGCATACCGGAAGCCGGAGCATAGTTAAAAAATGCCCTCATCCGGTATGCCCTGTTATTTTATTCCTGTGCAGGAGCCATTTTCATCATCTCATCTGCAATATTTAACGCATGGTCTCCAATACGCTCAAAGTCTGTCAGCATCTCAGAGAAAAGAATCCCTCCTTCATCTGTGCATTTTCCCGAACGTATTCTTGCATACATATTTTCCCTGAAAGTTTCTGTCATGTCGTCGATCTTCTGCTCCATACCTGCAATTTTTTTATTCCAGAAAGCAATATCTGACGGCTTCTCCATCATATACTCAAATAGTTTTGTGCAGATTCCCTTCATCTGCCCCAATTCTTCATTTGCCTGATCGGAAAAATGAATTCCCATCTCTGCAATCCGGTTGGAATATCCTGCAATATTCATCGCATGGTCGCTGATTCTTTCAATATTGCCTGTAACAGAAAACAGAGAATTAAAAATCTGGCTTCCCGTTCTCGTTGTCTCATAGGAACCTGCAGAAGTAATATATTTCGATATTTCCTTATTCAGGAAATCTACATACTCCTCTCTTTCTTCTACAGCTTCGAATTTACCCCTGTCTCGTTCTGTTACTGCATCAAAGGCTTCTGCCACATTGCTGCACGCCATCCCCATCATCCGCATAAGCTCTTTCTTAATTCCCTCCATGCAGATTACGGATGCGCCAAGCTTTTCCGTATTGATATGTTTGATATCCAGAAGATACTGCACACGCATTCCCTCTGTTTCTTCTTTTGCTCCCCTGTCTTTTAAAATCGCAACTGCAATTTTGCCCAGATAGGTTCCTACAGGAAGCAGAAGAATTGTCGTAACCACGTTAAACATTGTATGCAGATTGGCAATCTGCGCCGGAGCATTTCCCGGCGTCCATCCTTCCACCATCCGGATAACAGGTGTCGCAAGACATAAAACCGTAAAAATCACTGTACCGAATACATTGAACATTATGTGGATAAGTGTTGTTCTCTTTGCATTTCTGCTCGTACCTATGGAAGCAAGAAATGCGGTGATGCAGGTACCGATATTTTGTCCGAATAATACAAAAGCTGCGCTTTTCAGACCTATCATTCCGCTTCCCGCCAGAGTCTGCAGGATACCTACCGACGCAGACGATGACTGAATCAATGCAGTAAATATGGTTCCTGCCGCAATTCCGAGAATCGGATTTTCAAATTTCGTAAGAATGCTTACAAAGCTTTCAGAATCTGCCAGCGGTTTCATAGCGGTTCCCATCATTTCCATACCGATAAAGAGAACGCCCAGCCCTGCCATAATTTCTCCTATATGCTTTATTTTTTCATTTTTCAGAAATACGATAGCAGCTACTCCCAGAAATGCTACAAGAGGAGCAATCTCTCCTACATCAAGCGCAATAAGCTGACCAGTAATCGTTGTACCGATATTCGCGCCCATAATAATCCAGATTGCCTGATTCAGAGTCATCATCCCCGAATTGACAAATCCCACTACCATAACTGTAGTCGCTGACGATGACTGAATCACCGCAGTAATCAGAGCGCCTACAAGCACGCCTACAAATCTGTTCGCAGTGAGTCTTTCCAGTATCACTTTCATCTTATTTCCTGCAGCAGCTTCAAGCCCTGTACTCATCATCTGCATTCCATAGAGGAATAAAGCCAGACCTCCAAGTAGTCCCATAATATATGTAAAATTCATTTTTCCATCCTCTTTTTATCTTTTATTATCAATCCACCAGCCCCAGATTCCTGCTGCCAGTGCAATTACACATAATACAATTACAAAAATATTTTCTCCCATATAGTCCTCCTTGCGGAAGCATACAGAAACAAGCATACTGTCTGTATGCTTTCGCTTTTTTATTTTTTTGCATCAAAAATCATGCCTGCATATTTTCAGGCATTGAAATTAGGGGAAAGTATTCAGATTCGTTTTTTTCCATCTGATCTGTGAAGATAATTTGCGATATGTTTCTCGGAAAATTCGGAAATAAACTGTATTCCATCCGAGCTGATGTAAGATTTTCCCTCTGTAGGGATAGATATTTTCCGGCACAAGAAATCAGCGGATGCACTTTCATCCCTTCTCTGTACCATAAGCTGTATATGACTTCTGCCCAGCCCCGCAGTTCCGCGGATTCCCAGCATCTCAGCAGTACACGCCTGTTCCTCGGAAAATGTTTTATTTCCGTAAGAAATAGAGGAAGACTCTCCCTCTGAAAAAGAGTATGGGAACATGGAATCTGCTCTGACCTCTTCAAAGCACACTCCAGATACTAACAACAAAAAGGGAATCAACACACATATAAGTTTTTTAATTCTGCTGCCGAAATCACTCTTATTACGCACCATACTGCTCCTTCAAACATAAAATCTGCCGTTTCACAGGCAAAGGTATCATAGCAAATAAGAACAGATATGGCAAGTAAAATTTTCTTTACATTCAAAAAAAGATACGGCAGAATCCCCCAAAATACGGATTTCTGCTGTATCTTTTTCCTGTTTTTTTTATTTATGCTTTCATTTTTTGCAGAAAAAAATCCCTGACAACAATAATACCGGGAAAATAACGCCTGCAAAAATACCCATTTTCAGATTATCTCCCAGTGCATCCGATACCATTCCAACTACAGTAGGACCTCCGGAACAGCCAATATCTCCTCCAAGGGCAAGCAGCGCAAACATGGCGGTGCCTCCTCTGGGAAGTGCAGCCGACGCCTTGCTGAAGGTTCCCGGCCACATAATTCCTACAGACAGACCGCAGACTGCGCATCCCATCAGACTGAGAAGCGGACTTTTGAAAAAAGCAATTCCCAAATATGAAAGAATACAGAGAAAGCTGCTGTAAATCATAAAGCGATCCAGATTCATCCTGTCTCCATATTTTCCGTAAAACAGTCTGGATAATCCCATAAGAAGCGCAAATGCAAGTGTTCCCGCAAGATCTCCGGCAGTCTTTGTAATACCCAGACCTTTTTCCGCAAAAGTGGATACCCACTGGCTTACTGCCTGTTCACTTGCGCCTGCACAAATCATCATAACAAGTAGAACCCAGAATATTTTGATGCTGAATAATTCCCTTAGTTTAAGTCCTGTTTCTCCTTCCTCCATCAAAGGTGCAATAGGTACTTTCGTAAATACAAGGGCATTTATAACCGGAATCACAGCCCATACAATCGCCAGTATTTTCCAGTTTTCTATGCCTGCCAGATAGAAGAATACGGTGGAAAACAGCACCACTCCCGCATGTCCCCAGCAGTAAAACGAATGCAGCATACTCATTGCTTTTTCTTTGTTATCTGATGGACAGGCTTCTACTACAGGACTTACAATCACCTCCAGAAGCCCTCCTCCAATGGCATAAACCATAACTGCAGTCAGGATTCCTGCAAACGGAGAGGTCATAATATCCGGCAGAACAGTCAGCAAAATAAGTCCTGCCGCAGCCATAATATGCGCTGTTACCATAGCAGTCCGATATCCGATTCTGTCCACAAATTTGACAGAAAGAAGGTCTACCAGAAGCTGTATTCCAAAGTTAAAGGTTACTAAAAGTGTAACCTGAGACAGAGAAATCTGATAGCTTCTCTGAAAGGTCAGAAACAGAAGCGGTACAAAATTGTTGACAATTGCCTGTACAATGTATCCTACAAAGCAGGCTGTGACCGTTCTGTTGTATTTATTTTTCATTTTCATCTCCTCCTTGGGTATAAAAATACACTAAAAATGTGTTTCTCACATTCCGGAGCGATATTATATCACAGATTCTGCTTTGAGACATTGTATATTTTCACATATTTCAGGCATATTTTTTTATCTGCCCTTTCATAGAATCCGACATAAGAGCAAGCACGGCTACGGTGATTCCCACAGCAAGCAATCGATCCAGATAATCTGTCAGCGCCTGAACAACAAATACGCTTGTAACAAGATTCATCCCCAATTTGTGCAGTAATATAACCAAAATCGAAGAACCGGAAGAGGTCACTCCACCGAAAAGAAATGCTGTTATTACAGCGCTTACTGCTGTTCCGGGCAAAGAGATAAGAAGTACGCCAAAAGGTGTTTTCCATTTTTTTATCCATGAGGTTTTAAAGACGAATCCCGCCATAATTCCCGTCATAATCTGCACTGGAATAAAATAGAATGCATAAATATCTGTAGACACCCCTGATATGATTCCGCTTAATATTCCGGGAATTACTCCATAAGCCGGTCCTAGCAGCGCAGCAGTCAGAAATGTTCCTATACTATCTAAATATACCGGAAGCTTCAGCATTAAAGCAATGCTTCCGCCCACAAGATTTATCACTGTACAAAATGCAATAAAACAAATTTGAAATGGTGTTATTTTTTTCATTCTTCTGCCCCCTTTTACATAATCTGTAAAAGGATTTTTCGGATTTCCTGTTCATCCTCTCCAAAAACCCTGTTTAAAAACATAGTCATAAACTCTTTCTGGTTCACCTCAGTAAGCACATGGCTGTTCGGCTCTTTTTTCCAGAAATCCATAGAATCTGTAACAGACTGTCCTATACTTATTCCTTCTGTTTCCACTGTTGTATAGCTGTCAAATCCGCTGCACAATTCTCTATTTATAAAATAGGCAACTGCCAGCGGATCGTTGATTACACAACCGATTACTCTTTCATATTTCCAGTGAAAATCATAATAAAAACGTGTAATCTTTTTGATAAATCCGCCTTTTTCTTTATCAAGTATCTGCATGTATTCCAATATATTAGGCGTCAGAACAATTTTTCTTGTTACATCCAGCCCCACCATATGTATCTTTTTGGGCAGATTTTCATATACATATCTCGCAGCATCCGGATCGCACCAGTAATTATATTCCGCAACCGGAGAGCAGTTTCCATGACTCTTAAAGCTTCCTCCCATAGAGATAAACTCATCCAGATTTTTAAATACTTCTCTGTTTTTTTGCAGTGCTTTTGCAATATTTGTAAGCGGTCCCACTGCAATAATCGACACATTCTTTTGGGTTTTAAGGGTATTGATCAGGAAATTCACAGCATCTTTTTTCGCCCTCGTTTCTGTCACAGCCGGATAGTTACTTTCTCCAAGGCCGTCCATTCCATGTGTATCCTGCGCGCTGATGTAATCTCTTTTAAGCGGTGCCTCCTCTCCACAATATACAGGAATATCCAGCCTGCCCATAAATTTCAGCACCTTTAATGCGTTTTCTGCGCCAATATCTGTGGGTACATTTCCGCATACAACCGTAATTCCGATTACCTCCAGTTCCGGAGACGACAATGCAAGCATCAGGGCTAATGTGTCGTCGATTCCGGGGTCACAGTCAATGATTATTTTTCGTTTCGCATTCATTTTCCAATCTCCTTTTCTTTTACTTATTTAAGAAAAGAATCGCAAAAAAATACCGCATCCGCTAAGGATACGGCACACTGGAAAGAGCCTGTTTTTGTACAGACTCTTTCCTGATATTTTGCTTTTCAATCCTTAGTTTTTTATCCTGGGAAGTTTTCGAACCAGTCCAAAATGAATTTTCATTTTGATTTTATAAATGCTCGGAAATGATTATAACACAGATTATCTTTATTGTATAGAGAAAATCCTGTGTTATTTTTCCTGAAGTTCCTGAAGCTGTCTCTGCATTTTTTCCATAGTCTCCTGATATTGCCTGCGCTCCTGTTCTAACTGGGCGTTTATCTGATTTAACTGGGCATCTTTCTGGCTCAACTGCACGTCCTTTTGGTTCAGTTCCTCATCCTTCTGATTAATCTCCTCCTGCATCTCATCAATCATATACTGAACTGTATTTCTGTCCATTTCCAATAATTCTTTTGAATACATTTCCATCACCTTCTCCACATTTCGGCACATTTCATATACAATCTCAAGTTCAATTTTGTTTATAATCAGCTTTTTTCGCACATTCAATGCAGGATTCACAGTAATCCTTCTCTTAGTACATATTTCTCGCCATCAACATAGATTTTTGCTGTTTTTGTCTTAAAAAACAATACACAATAATCACGATAATTTTCATGTTTCATCAGTCGTTCCCAATATTTTTCAGGCAAAATCCGCTTTATTTTTTCAAAATCTTTTATTATCTCTATATTTCCCCACAGCCAGACAATGGACTCATCTGCATAACACTCTATGCAGCCTTTCTCGCATTGGCAAATTGCCTTTACTTTATCCGAATCAATTTTCGTAATAAAAAGAACTTTTTCAATTCCGACAGACGTCACTTTTTCCATAGGATAAATCGCCGGAAATCCATTCTCATCAATAACTCCTAACAACAAAGTATCACAGGACTTCAACAAATGCACTCCCAACTCACACTTCTTTCTTCTGTCCCATTCCTTTTTTGTAAGACAGTTCACATGTCCTGTTCGCTTTTCCTGCAGTCGAGGCACATCGACATCATGGGTTGTCCACTGGTATTGAAAGCCGCATTTTTCCTGAACACGCTTCGATTTCTCATTTCCATCGTAGTACACGCACCAAACCTTTTTCATCCCCAAATCTTCAAATGCATGACGCAGCAATTCTTCTGCCGCCTCCGGCATGATGCCCTTTCCCCAGTAAGGTACGCCGAGCCAGTATCCAAGCTCACACTCATCCTCTTTTTCTGTCAAATCTGTATCTGTTCCCATTTTCAGGGCAATATTTCCAATAGGAAGATTTGTTTCTTTCCATATAACCGCATACGTTTCAGGAACAGAAAGTACATTTTTGATAATCGCTTTGCTTTCTTCTGCGCTTGTGTGCGGCATCCATCCGCAAATCGGTCCCACCAGCGGATCTTTTGCATATTTATAACATTCCTCTGCATCTGATTCTTCCCATGGTCGAAGAATCAGTCTCTTAGTTTCCAAAATCATGTTTCTGCTCCTCTCTTTCTCTTATATCTAATAATCCAAAATCAAATTTCCTTACTGAGATAAACCATATCAATCAACTGAACGCCTTCTTCAAAAATCGGGTGATCATAATTGTCTGTAAAGAAGTTTTTTATCCGGTAAGCTTCTGAAAACCCACACTTTTTATAAAAAGGAATTGTCAAAGGGCTGTCTCCCGTACCCACGCACAGGATTTGACAGTCTTTACCGTATTCCTGTTCCACATATTCAATGAGCTTTCGCGCATAGCCCTGGCGCTGGAATTGTGGCCTTGTAGCAATATTTTTTATCTCAGCCACACCGTCTTCCTCTTTTGTGACGACACATTCTGCTGTCACACAGCCGCTTTCTTCCATCACAAACATTCTGCCGCTATCCAGATATTTTTCAATCATACTTTCCTGTTCGTCAGCAAGAAAAAGCAAATCCCAATATTGTTTTTTATTCTTTTTTACTTCTCTGATTATCATTTCTGTCTGACATACCTCTATTTTGTTTTCCCATAAACACAGAGATTCCAAATTTTACCCTCTTTAAAAACTGCTTTTTTCAGAATCCCTTCCAGCTCAAATCCATTCTTTTCCAGAATCCTCCTCGACGCTGCATTCGGCTCATATACCTGTCCTGTAATCCGCACAATATCCAGTTCCTCAAAAGCAATTTCGCAAATCTGGCGTACAGCTTCGGACATAATTCCTCTTGACCACATTCTTGGCAACAGCAGATAACCTAACTCTGCATCTTTGACAAATACATCCTCTTTTTGTTCCACTGTAATATTTCCCACAATTTCTCCATTTACTCTGATCGAGCGAAATATGCCACGTTTTCCCTCATTCTCAGAAACCATATTCAGCCACCAACCGGCATTTTCTTCCGTATAAGAATATGGCAGACCATTTGAGAGATAGGTTCTGTCTGTTTCATTACAAATTCGCATTAAATCACCGGCATCTTCTTTTTTCCACTTTTCTAAAGAAATTCCCATTCCATCTTCCTCCATTCTATTCGAGAGGCTGTTCCAGCAGAGTAACCTTCTCCTCTGATTTTCTCTCTATTTCAACAGATTTTTCTGTTTTTTCAAGAAAAAACTTCTATGATTCCAGATATTTCAGCATTTCCTTTTCTCTTTTTGACTGCAAATACCATCCACCCAGAATCAGGCAAACTGCCACCACAATTATAATGCTTCTCATTTCTGAATCCGGTGCAAACAGGCAGGATGCAAGCATTCCGACTCCTCCGCCTGTTCCCATAGCCTCAAATTTGCGTACCCGCTTCAGTCTTCCCATCATTCTTTCCTTTCGAATGTTTATAATTTCATTTCCCAAATTCATACACCTGCTCTTCCTTTCTGTTTTTTCTTATTATCCATAAATCTCTTCCCAAAGTAAAGCAATCCTCTTTTTCCTCCCCTAAAAAACGCCGCCAAGATTCTTTGACAACCTTTTTCCTGAAAAAAACAGCCTTCATGCATTTTTTGCATGAAGACCGTTTTTGTTGTATCAGATTGCTCTTGTAGCTTCTTTCAGCCACTCTTTCTCCTCTTCTTCCAGATATGGAGAAATTTTTTCGTAAACTTCTTTATGATAATCGTTGAGAAGTCTGCGCTCTGTCTCATTCATCTGCTCCGGAATGATTCCATCAAGGTCAAAAGGAACCATGGTCAGATGCTCGAAGCACATAAACTGTCCCCAGTGATTCTTTTCTGCTTTTTTGCAGACAATAAGGTTTTCGTGGCGGATTCCGTACTCTCCTTCCACATAGTATCCCGGCTCGTCGGAAGTAATCATCCCCTCTTCCAGAATACAACTGTCATCTCGTTCCGGAACCATTCTCCATCGGAAGCCGTTTGGTCCCTCATGGACATTGAGATAGTAACCAACCCCGTGACCTGTTCCATGGTTAAAATCTTCTCCCAGCTCCCAAAGTGGCTGACGCGCCAGATAATCAAGATTTAATCCGCGGCATCCGTAACGGAATTTTGCACCCGCAAGATTTAAGGTACCTCGAAGAACTGCTGTGAAGAATTTTTTCTGTTCTTCAGTTACAGGTCCCATAACGATAGTTCTCGTAATATCTGTCGTACCCTCTAAATACTGTCCGCCTGTATCTGCAAGAAGAAGTCCTTTGGGTTCAATTGCCACATCTGTATCCGGTGTTGCAGAATAATGATTCATTGCAGCATGCTCACCATAGGAAACAATTGGTTCAAAACTGTTGCCCATGAAATTTTCCTGCTGTGCACGAAGATTATTTAAATATTCTGCCGCACTGATTTCTGTCATCGGAATTTTTCCCACATTTTTCTTCAGCCAGTAAATGAACTTCGTAACTGCTACTCCGTCACGAATATGTGCAATTTTTTCGTTCTCTACTTCTACAGGTGTCTTAATTGCCTTTGGAAGAAGCGTAATATTCTCTTCATCCAGAATAGTTGCGCTCTCAGGAATACAGCTTACAAGACGACTGTTTACTTTTTTGCGACAAAGGAGCACTTTTACGCCCTCCTTCATCCCCGTGCACCAGGAATAAATATCATTGTATGGTAAAATCTTTACTCCATCTTTTGCAAGAGCCTCTTTTACCTCTTCCGGAAAAGCTTTCTCATTTGCAAAAAGGAGAACTTCCTCCTGACTCATTACAAGATAAGAAAGGACAACCGGATTGCACGGAATATCCCCTCCGCGAATATTCAGAAGCCATGCAATATCATCAAGAGAGGTGAGAACAAATAAATCTGCATCTTTCTCCTTCATTGCCTCTCTCATTTCTTTACATTTCTCTTCACGGGATTTACCAGCCCATTTCACTTCCAGTTCTTTTACAGGCTCACATGAAAGCTCCGGACGATCTGTCCAGATATCGCCTACAAGATCCTTGTCGCAAACAATAGACACCCCATTTTTATCAAGAAGATTTTTCAACTCCTCTGCCTCTTTTGCGCTGACTGTTCTGCCGTCAAAGCCCAATGTCTGTCCACTCTTTAATGTTTTTTCCAGAAATTCATGGACGGTAGGCACATTTGGCTGTCCCATTTTAAATAATTCAACACCGTTTCCTGCAATCTGACGTTCTGCCTGAATGAAGTAACGTCCATCTGTCCAAAGTCCCGCCATATCCAATGTTACAACTGCTGTTCCCGCAGAACCGGTAAAACCTGTAATATACTTTCTGCATTTAAAATAATCGCCTACATATTCTGATGCGTGAAAATCATCTGTAGGAACAAGATACGCATCAATTCCGCTTTCTCTCATCTTATCACGAAGACTTTTAATTCCATCTCGTACCATAAATTCATACCTCCGATATCTTTTTCCCAAAAAGAGCATCCCCTTTAAAAGGCGATGCTCTTTTTGTTAATTTAATTCTTTTTCTTATCAAAATCCAAAAATCATTTACCTAACTGTGCGTCATTGTTTCCGGATTCTGTTGTCCACATTTCAAGCATGTTGATTGGATCGTTGAAGTCTGCTACCCATCCATTACGAGCTAAATCAAAGTTACCTGCTTTACGCTCATTCAGGAATACAGACCACTCTTTTGTATCAATTACCATATCGATACCAAGAGCTGCGAAATCCTGCTGAAGTGCTTCTGCAATCTGAACGTTTCCGGCACCTTCGTTTGTCACGTATGTTACAGTCAGTGGAGTCTCATCAGAAAGCATTCCGTCATCACCGAATTTGTATCCTGCGGATTCAAGAAGCTTTCTCGCTTCTTCACAGTTCGCTTCATACGCATCGTAGGAAGGATCAAAGTATCCAACTGCTTCCTCGTTCGGATATGTGTAAGCATCATCATTTGCACGGAATTCTCCGCCATTACCATCAAGCATGATAGCCGGTACAAATGTATTTGCCACAACCTGACCTGTCTGGCCAATGTTCTCTGCAATGTATTCACGGTCAATAATAATGCTGAATGCACGTCTCATAGCATTTGCCTGCTCTGGAGTTTTACCTTCAAAGAGTGGGCTGTTTACGTTGAAGCACATGTAGTATGTACCTAACTGGTCAACAATATGGAACTCTGGGCTGTCAAGCACAGCTGCTGTCTCATCTGTAGGAATACTATCGATAAAGTCAAGGTCGCCTGCCTGGTATGCTGCGTATGGAGCCGCGTCATCATCGCTTAACATGAACTCAAGTCTTTCAACTTTAACTTCGTCTGCTCTATAGTAATTCGGGTTTTTCTCGTATACCATGCTCTCATTGTGTTTCCACTCTTTAAGAACAAATGCACCGTTAGATACGAATCCAGCTTCCTGTGCCCAAAGACCAGGATTTGTCTCCCATCCTTCTTCTGCTTCAACGCTTGCCTGAGGTACTGGGTAGAATGTCGGGAATGTACAAAGATCAAGGAAGTATGCACATGGAGCTTTCAGGTTAACTACAAATGTTTTACCATCTTCGCTTGCTTTTACATTAAGAGATCCGTCTTCATTTGTAGCGATTCCGTTATACATATAAGAATAATCTGCTGCTGTCTTAGGATCAGCTGCACGTTTCCAGGAGTATTCAAAATCTTTTGCTGTAAGTTCAGATCCATCGCTCCATTTCAGACCATCTTTCATTGTAAATGTATAAGTAAGTCCATCTTCACTTACTTCATATTTGTCTGCCAGTGCAAGCTCTACTTCACCTTTATCGTTGTAAGAGCAAAGACCTGTGAAAGAGTTTGCTGCAAGACAACCACCGTCCATTGTAGAGTTCAGAGCCGGGTCAAGTTTATCTGGCTCTGAAGCCATGTAAATACGAAGGGCATCTTTACCTTCGCCTGGGTCTGCGAACATAAAGTATTTAAATCCATAAACGTTTGAATATACGCCTTTCACGTTCTCTTTCAGCATATATGGGTCATTGTAGTAATACAGAGGTACAATTGCATTTGTTTCCATGAGGATGTCCTCTGCCTGATGCATTAACTCTTCACGTTTAGCAGTGTCTGTTTCCATTTTAATCTGTGCAATCAGATTGTTATACTCCTGCCAGTCCGGTGCTGCGTCAGAAGACTTTTTCGCAACATCTGCTCCTTCAACAGGTTCTACTGCTGCAAATGCTGTTACAGGTGATAATGCTGTAGTTGCAGCAAGTACTAATGCCATTGCTTTCTTTTTGTTCATAGTGTTTCCCTCCATTAAAAGTTATTTCGACCACTGCCGAATATAGTTTGTTATGGGATCTGACCTCCCTCAAACTCATAAAATGAACACTGTGTGTTCGCTCTTATGCGGTTTCACTTTACCGAATTAAAACCGCATAAAATTAATGTAATCTAGTACATTATAACACTATTTGTTTCCAGATGCAATATATCTTTTTTCCAATTTTTTATTTATTCCAGCAGGCAACCATATGTCCGTCACCTCTGTCCTGTAAGGTAGGACATTCCTGTGCACACTTCTCTGTTGCATAACGACAACGGGTGCGGAATGCACATCCTGTCGGCAGATTCATCGGACTCGGTACATCACCTTCCAGGATGATACGCTTTCTCTGGCGTGTAATCTTCGGATCCGGAATCGGCACTGCAGAAAGAAGAGATTCTGTATATGGATGCTGCGGATGCTCATATACCTCGTCTGCATCACCAATCTCTACAATCTTACCAAGATACATAACTGCAATACGATCAGAAATATGACGAACGATAAGAAGATCATGGGCAATGAAAAGATATGCTACACCCAGTTTTTCCTGAAGATCCTCGAACATATTTACAACCTGTGCCTGGATAGACACATCAAGTGCACTGACAGGCTCATCACAGACAATAAACTTCGGATTAACAGCCAGAGCACGGGCAATACCAATACGCTGACGCTGTCCGCCGGAGAATTCGTGAGCATAACGTGTTGCATGCTCTGCATTTAATCCTACAAGTTCCATAAGCTCAAGAATTTTTTCTCTTCTCTCTGCTTTTGTTTTATACAGTTTATGTACATCCAGAGGTTCACCAATAATATCCTCAACCGTCATACGAGGGTCAAGTGAAGAATATGGATCCTGGAATACCATCTGCATTTCTTTACGAAGTGCATTCATATTTTTGTCAGTAACAAGCTCACCGTTAAAATAAACTTCACCGCCTGTCGGCTCATAAAGACGTAACAGGGTACGACCAACTGTTGTTTTACCACAGCCGGACTCTCCTACTAATCCGAGAGTTTCACCTGGTTTAATGGAAAAGGATACACCGTCTACAGCCTTAAGATCTGTTTTGCTGAACATTCCCGTGTTAATTGGGAAATACTGTTTTAAGTCTTTTACTTCTACGAGATATTCACTGCTCACGCTTCTTTACCTCCTGCCTGTTCTTCCATCTGACGCTTCACATTCATCCAGCAGGATGCTTTATGTGTGGAACTTAATTCCATTTCCTCCGGCTTCTGATCCAGACAAATCTTCATAGCATTGTCGCAACGGGTACAGAATGCACAGCCCTTTGGCATATTCAGAAGGTTGATTGGGGTTCCACCAATCGGAATAAGACGTTTCTTACTGCTGTCCACCTTTGGAATGGAACGAAGAAGTCCCTTTGTGTACTCGTGACTCGGTGAATAGAAAATATCCTCCGCAGTACCACGCTCACAAATACTTCCTCCATACATAACAATAATCTTATCACACATATCAGCAATAACACCAAGGTCATGCGTTACCATAATGATAGCCATTCCCAGTGTTTTCTGGAGATCCTGCATCAACTCAAGAATCTGTGCCTGAATTGTAACATCAAGCGCTGTTGTAGGTTCATCTGCAATCAGAATGTCAGGCTCGCATGCCAATGCCATAGCAATCATAACACGCTGACGCATACCACCTGAAAGTTCATATGGGTACTGTTTAATACGTTTTTCCGGCTCATTTACACCAACAAGCTCCAACATTTCAATTGCACGAGCTTTCGCCTGCTCTTTTGTCTTATCTGTGTGAAGGCGAATCGCTTCCATCAGCTGATTACCAATTGTATAAACTGGATTTAAGCTTGTCATAGGATCCTGGAAAATAATACTGCAGCGTTTTCCACGGAAACTTGCCATCTGTTTCTTGTCCCATTTGGTGATATCCTCACCTTTAAAACGAACCTCTCCCTCTGTGATTTTTCCAGTATCTGCAAGAATCTGCATAATGGAGTAAGCAGTAACACTTTTTCCGGATCCGGACTCACCAACGATTCCCATAATTTCTCCTGGTTTCAGGTTAAAGGTAACACCATTCACCGCTTTCACCTCACCGGAATCTGTAAAGAATGAGGTATGGAGATTATTCACTTCTAATAAATATTCACTGTTATTTGTATTCATCTATTATTATCTCCTAAGTTTCGGGTCGAATGCATCACGTAAACCATCACCTAACAAGTTAAAAGAAAGAACCAGGAGACAGATTACGATTGAAGGGAAAATCAGTTTATGCGGGTAGCTGTTGATACCTTTGATGGCCTCATTTGCAAGGGAGCCAAGAGAAGGCATCGGAGCCTGCACACCAAGTCCTGCGAAGCTTAAGAAACTCTCAGTAAAAATCGCGGACGGAATCTGTAATGCAGTAGAAATAAAGATAACACTGATACAGTTCGGAAGAATATGCTTACGGATAATTCTTCCCGGTTTTGCACCAATGGTACGCGCTGCAAGAATGTATTCATTCTCTTTAATAGAAAGAATCTGACCTCTCACAAGACGGGCCATACCAACCCAGTAAAGAAGACCGAATACAATAAACAGGGAAAGCATATTTGTTCCCAGTTTCGCAAGAACGGTTCCCTCAATAACCGGAGTCAGTGTTTCTTTTAATACAACGGACAGCAGAATGATCATCAGCATGTCCGGCAGGGAATATATGATATCGACAATTCGCATCATAATCAAGTCCACCTTGCCTCCCGCATAACCGGAAATACTTCCATAGAGAAGGCCGATGATAAGGACAAGAACTGCCGCAAAAACACCAATGATAAGGGAAACTCTTGTTCCATATACAATACGTACGAAATAGTCACGACACTGCTCATCTGTACCCAGAATATGCGGGAACAGCTTACCGCCGTCGTCAATGAATTTCTGTTCATTCTTAGACCATTCAAAAGGTTTAAGATTCTTTGCTGTTTTATCACGTCTGCCGTTTACAGATATCATCTCCTCGTAGCCGTAAGGAACTACTGCCGGAGCAATGACTGTAGTTGCAAAAATGAGAAGTAAAACAACAATACTGAAAACAGCAAGAGGGTTTTTTAACAGCTTGCGCATACCATCTTTGAAAAAAGTGGTAGACTCACTCATTACATCCTGCTGCGCCTTCTCTGCATCTGTAGCAAGCTCGAATTTGGACAGGTCGATCTGCGCGCTGAGAGGGCTCTTTTTTAATGTATTTTTTTCGTTAGCCATCTTCTTTCGTGTTCCTCCTATTCAAATGTAATTCTCGGGTCTACCAGTTTGTAGATCAGGTCACTGATCAGGTTCAGCACAACCATCAATGTAGCCAGGAAAATAGTTACTGCCATAATCATTGGATAATCACGGTTAGTGATACTTGCCACGAATTTTGCACCAAGACCACCAAAGTTAAAAATATTTTCAACTACGAGACTTCCTGTAAGGATGAATGCAAGCATTGGACCTACATATGTAATAACAGGAATCAGTGCATTTCTTAAACCATGTTTAAAAATAACCTTAGCCTGCGGTACACCTTTCGCACGAGCTGTACGAATATAGTCCTGTCCAAGAGCATCCAGCATGCTTGTCTTTGTAAGACGGGTAATATAGGCCATTGGATAAAGGGCAAGTGAGATTACCGGAAGAATATAGTTCTTGTCCGTGGTACTGAACGCCGGAATCCACTGGAGCTGTACACAGAATACCAGCAGCAAAAGAATCGCCAGTACAAAACTCGGAAGCGCAGTAAACAGAGTAGAGAAGAAAATAATCAGTCTGTCAGGCCACTTATTTCTCATAAGAGCTGCGATACTTCCAAGAACAACACCGATTGTCACAGCAAAAAATGCTGCCATTCCACCTAATTTCGCAGATACCGCAAAAGACTCTTTTACAGTCTTGGCAATATCACGACCTGTTTTTAAAGATACACCGAAATCTCCGTGTACGAGATTCTTCAGATATAAAATGAACTGTGTTCCTACTGGTTTGTCAAGATTATATCTTTCCATAAGAACTGCCTGCACCTCAGGGGTTGGAGCCTTTTCCTTATCGAATGGTCCGCCCGGGATTGCATTCATAGCAAAAAACGTAATGGCACATATAATGAACACCGTTACGACGGCTAATAATATTCGTTTACCTACATACTTAGCCAAATTGATTCACTCTCCTTTTCTTTTTGATGGTTAATTCGGTTCCTTTCACAGCTGCCGGAATCCCCCTCACGGTCCTCTGTGTACTGCAACCTTACATGTGTCCTTTTGCTAGAGACACGTTTCTATATAGAATACCCATATTTGTTATATTTGTCAATATTATTTATCAATTTACGTCATAATTTGTTGAACGCATCAATGTGATAAAGCGGTCAAATATCTGATAGTTCAGATATTTGACCGCCCATTTATATTATCTCTCATTTATTGTATATATTTTTCATATAATATGTATATTTACGCAAAAACTTTATATCAATTTTTAAAACTGTGAATCGGAGCCGGAATCCGTCCTCCACGCTGTACAAAAGCATCACAGGAAAATTGATTTACAGGCATAATCGGAGCATATCCAAGAAGTCCTCCAAACTCTACCGTCTCGCCTACTCCTTTCCCGATAACAGGAATCAGACGTACTGCCGTTGTCTTCTGGTTGATCATTCCAATTGCAGCTTCGTCTGCAATAATGCCGGAAATTGTGGAAGCCTTTGTATCTCCGGGAATCGCAATCATATCAAGGCCTACAGAACAAACGCAGGTCATAGCTTCCAGCTTCTCAATTCCAAGAGCACCTGCATTCACTGCATCGATCATTCCCTGATCTTCACTTACCGGGATAAAAGCACCACTTAAACCTCCGACTGCCGTAGAGGCCATAACTCCGCCTTTTTTCACCTGATCGTTGAGAAGAGCAAGTGCTGCCGTCGTTCCCGGAGCTCCAACCCTTTCCAGACCAATTTCTTCCAGAATCTCAGCCACACTGTCCCCCACTGCAGGAGTTGGTGCAAGAGAAAGGTCTACAATACCGAATTTTACACCAAGACGTTTCGAAGCCTCCAGAGCCACAAGCTGACCGACTCTTGTCACCTTAAACGCCGTACGCTTAATCATTTCACAAAGAGTTTCGAAGTCTTTTCCTCTCACCTTTTCAAGAGCTGTTTTTACTACACCAGGACCACTGACACCTACATTAATGATGGTGTCAGCCTCTGTCACACCATGGAACGCGCCTGCCATAAACGGATTATCGTCGGGAGCATTACAGAATACCACCAACTTCGCACATCCAAGGGAATCCTGTTCCTTTGTTGCTTCCGCTGTCTTCAGGATGATCTCGCCCATCAGCTTCACTGCGTCCATATTGATACCTGTACGTGTAGAGCCTACGTTTACAGAACTGCACACACGCTCTGTCTGAGCAAGAGCCTGCGGAATGGAATTGATGAGAAGCTCCTCTGCCGGAGTCATTCCCTTGCTCACCAGCGCTGAATATCCGCCTATAAAATTAACACCTACCGTATGCGCCGCTCTGTCCAGAGTTTTTGCGATCGTCACAAAATCTTCCGGAGTCCTGCAGGCTGCACCGCCGACCAGAGCGATTGGAGTCACGGAAATTCTTTTATTTACAATGGGAATTCCATATTCTGTGGCAATTTTATCTCCTGTGGATACAAGATCCTTTGCACAGGTTGTAATTTTATTATAAATTTTCTGATTTACTTTCTCAAGATCACTGTCAATGCAATCCAGAAGGCTGATTCCCATAGTGATGGTACGCACATCCAGATTTTCCTGTTCGATCATTTTATTTGTTTCGTTTACTTCAAATATATTTATCATAATAAGTTCTCCTTGAATGTTATGCCTTCCCGGACATTATATTCTATGCATCTTATTAAAGATATCCTCATGCTGGCAGCGAATTACTACGCCTATTTCATCTCCAAGAGCAGAAAGCTCTTCGGAAAGAGTTCCTGTATCTTTTTCACTTGCTCCGGTATCTGCTACCATCATCATATTAAAATATCCCTGCACGATTGTCTGTGAGATATCAAGAATGTTGACTCTGTTGTCTGCAAGATAGGTACAAACCTTTGCGATAATACCTACTGTGTCATTTCCTACCACTGTAATGATTGTTTTTTTCATAGCATTTGTCCTTTCTATACTGTAATCACATCTGATATGCAATCCCTTTTCGCCACCTGGATCCGAAAATCTCTGGACTTATAAGGGTTGTCACCTAAGGTCACCTCTGAACAAACCGTTTCATAGGCCAGCTCTTCATAGTTGTTTTCCCTGCTTAAATGCCCGAGAAAAACCGCTTTCAGATTGTCATGCAGAAGACGGCAAAGAAGCCTTCCCGCATTTTCATTGGAAAGATGTCCTCTGTCTCCCAGAATCCTCTGTTTCAGATAATAAGGATATTTTCCCACCTGAAGCATACGAATATCATGATTCGCCTCCAGAAGAAGAGCATCCAGATTTTGTAAATGTCCGATTATGTAATCGTTATATTTCCCGAGGTCAGTAGCAATCCCGACAGACTGCTCTCCGCATTCCAGGCGATAACCAACAGGCTGAACCGCGTCGTGGGAAATCGTAAAGGGATTGATTGTCATATCCTTGATCACAAAAGGTTCATCCTCTCGAATTTCACGAAAAATCCCATCAGGCATTTTGCCAAGACTTTTCATTCTGGACATTGCATCTACCGTTCCCCCTGTTGCATATATGGGAATGTGATATTTCCGCGCAATTACCCCGAGTCCCTGAATATGATCCGAATGCTCATGGGTAACCAGAATCCCATCGATATCCTCACCTGTAAGATCCAGACTGTTCAGCCCCTGTGTAATGCGTTTCCCACTGATTCCCGCGTCCACCAGCACATGGGCATTGTCTGACCCCACATAAATACAGTTTCCGCTGCTTCCGCTGGCTATACTACAAAGTCTCATATTTCCCTAACCTCTCTTCAATCTGCTTCTTTGTTTCTTTTTCTGTACCGCTGTTGTTAATCTCAAAATCCGTATGTGTCCGGAAAAATTCTTCCGATGCCTGACTTCTGATAATGCTTTCCGCCTTTTCCCTGCTGTAGCCTCTGCTTTCCATCAGGCGGCGGATGCGGATTTCCTTCTCCGTATGAACATACCATACTTCATCACAAAATTCCTGATAATTCTCCTCCAGAAGAAGCGCCGCCTCCACCACACAGACAGCGCATTTTTCTTGCTTTTTGCATTTTATCTGCTCTAAAATATATCTCTTTACTGCAGGATGAATGATTCCGTTTAATTTCTCCAGCAAATCCGGATGCGAAAATACTACATCAGAAACCAGCCTGCGGTCAATAGTCTGGTCTTCTTTTTTTATAACCTCTCTGCCCAAAAGCTCTATGACCGGCTCGTAACACTCCCGGCCGGGCTCCATGACAAGATGGCCCACCTCGTCTGCCTTCAGAACAAAAGCATGGTATCTTTCTTCCAGAAAGTCAAGAATTGTGCTCTTTCCTGCGCCTACTCCTCCGGTAATTCCCAATGTAATCATTTTCTCTTCCTCTTATTTCGCCTCATACCAGTTATTGCCCTGATGCATGTCCACCTCAAGCTCTACAGACAACTGTGCGGCGCCTTTCATTTCTTCTTCCAAAATTGCAGAAACACGTTCCACCTCATCCTTATGCGTCTCGATCAGAAGTTCATCATGTACCTGAAGTACAAGACGGGATTTCATCCCCTCGCTTTTCAGTCTTCTGTATACACGATTCATGGCAATTTTGATGATATCTGCTGCAGTTCCCTGAATCGGAGAATTCATAGCAACTCTTTCTCCAAAGGAACGCTGCATAAAATTGCTGGATTTCAGCTCCGGAATTGGGCGCCTTCTTCCAAACATGGTGCTCACATACCCCTGTTCTTTGCCTTCCTGAACCATTTTATCAAGAAAGCCTTTTATTTTCGGATAAGTTTCGAAATAATTCTCAATATATTCTGCAGCTTCTTTTCTTGTAATACTTAAGTCCTGACTCAGTCCAAAGGAACTGATTCCATATACGATTCCGAAGTTCACTGCCTTGGCATTACGTCTCTGCAGAGAAGTAACTTCGTCGAACGGCACATGAAATACCTGAGATGCAGTCAGTCTGTGAATATCCTGCGCTTCCCTATATGCCTGGATGAGCATTTCATCTCCTGACATATGCGCAAGTACACGAAGTTCAATCTGAGAATAATCTGCATCCAGAAATACATATCCCTCTTCCGGCACAAACACCTTTCGAATCAGGCGTCCCAGCTCCATTCTTACAGGGATATTCTGCAGATTCGGCTCTGTACTGCTGATTCTGCCTGTTGCTGTAATCGTCTGATTAAAAGTAGAGTGAATCCTTCCATCTTCTTCAATTACATTTCCAAGTCCGTCTGCATAAGTGGATTTCAACTTTGTGAGCTGACGATATTCCAGAATATCTTTTACAATCGGATAATCCGGGGCAAGCTTATCCAGAATATCTGCCGCTGTCGAATATCCGGTCTTCGTCTTTTTTCCCCCCTTGATTCCCATTTTTTCAAAGAGAATCACACCCAGCTGCTTAGGTGAATTGATATTGAATTCCTCACCTGCCTGCTTCCAGATCAGCTTCTCCAGTTCCTCTATCCTGACATTCAGATGCTCTCCATAATTCTTTAACTCCTCACCCTGTACTGCGATTCCCCATTTTTCCATGGAATCCAGCGTAAAGATAAGAGGGATTTCTATCTCTGAAAAAACTTTTTCCATTCCGGCAGCCTGAAGCGCCGCTTCCATAGGTTCCTTGCATGAAAATGCTGTATATGCCATGTAGCAGGCATATTTACTCAGACCTTCCGCTCCCTGTTCCCACGCTTTTTCTATGGAAGTTTTTCCAAGTAAATCTTCTTTCGAAGGCAGAAGCATTCCCTCCAGAAATTCCTTTGCCATATCATCATAAGTATAAGAAGATTTCAGCGGATTCAAAAGATATGCGGCAACTCCTGCGTCAAAAACCTTCTGGGAATTCTCTATTTTTATATATTTCAAAAGCGCTTTGATATCCAGAGCACATATTTTGCAGGTAAGCTCTTCCAATTTTGAACACAGATAACCTTCTGTAATAAGCATTTCTACAGGAACATAGTAAATCTCATCACTGCCAAGGGCAATTCCCACGCCGAACACCTGGTTCTTTTCTGCCAGAATCCCTACACCTATATACGGCATCTGCGATGCTTTTGCAAAAAGCGCCTCTACTCCGGCAAAATCATTACAGGTAAAAAATTCCTGCTCCATCATATTTTCTGCTACTGCATCGCTGTCAAATCGTCCCAGAAGATTTTTCAGTTCCAGCCTTTTATATAATTCATAGGCTTCTTTTGTATAAAGATTTCCTAATCTTGCAACATCATAATCAAATTCAACAGGACTTTCTGTATTAATCGTTGCCAGCTTCTTACACAAAATGGCTGTCTCGTAATTCTCTCTCAGAGATTCTCTTGCTTTGTTTGGTTTTACCTCTTCAATATGCTCATAAGCATTCTCCACTGTCCCGAATTCCATAATCATTTTTGTTGCTGTTTTTTCACCGACTCCCGGTATTCCCGGAATATTATCAGAAGAATCCCCCATAAGAGCCTTAAGCTCTATAATCTGCGGCGGCGTTACCTGATACTTCTCAATCACTTGATCCCAGTGATAGTCTTCAATGGTTGTTTTCCCCCTGGAAGTCTTTGGAAGACGAATCAGAACCTTCTCCGTAGCAAGCTGAAGAAGATCTCTGTCTCCGGAGAGAATTGTCACCTCCATGCCCTGCGCTTCGCTCTTTCTGGCAAGCGTTCCTAGAATATCATCTGCTTCATAGCCCTCTTTGGACATAATCGTAACCCCCATGGCCGTAAGCACCTCTTTCATCAGAGGCACCTGCTCACGCAGTTCCTCAGGCATTCCCTTCCGTGTACCCTTGTATGCTTCAAAAAGCTTATGCCGGAAGGTTGGAGCATGCAAATCAAAAGCCACTGCAAGATACTGTGGATTCTCTTCCTCAAGAATGCGGAACAGAATATTTAAAAAACCGTAAACTGCTCCTGTATGCTTTCCTTCTGAATTTGTCAAATCAGGTAATCCATAAAATGCCCTGTTTAAAATACTGTGACCATCAATCAGTAATATCTTTTCGCTCATAAATCCCTCCGGTTTCTATTCTTAGTCAGACAGAACGTAAAATTTATATTGCTTCTACAGTCCTGTTAAAACACCATAAGTATCCAAAACATAATTACTGCCGCAAACAATATGCACACAAACGCGCCGACAAAAAATCGACTTGCTTTTCTTTTTCGTATATATCTTCTGCTCTTTTTTATATCAAGTTCGAGAAGTTCTTTAAAATCGAGAACAGAATCACTGCCCTCCTCCTTAAGTTGCCGCATTGCCTCATGAACGATAAAATATGTTTCCAGCTCATCGCGGCACGAAGAGCATTCTTCTATATGCTCCAGAAAATCTTCCAGTTCCTCCACTGAAAGCGTACGATTGATATATCTGTTTACCATGCTCTCCGCTGTACTGCAATTCATAGCAAATTCCTCTTCTGTTACCGTTTCCGGTAACCCTTGTCTTTTTTTATCTTCCTATTATAACCAAAATCCCCCTGCTTGACAAGCCATGTTACAATAAACAGGAAGATAATCATATCAGGAAAGGAATCTTTTTATGGAAGCATATCAGCACAAAGCCCAGTATTATGAAACAGATCAGATGAATGTCATTCATCATTCCAACTACATCCGCTGGTTCGAGGAAGCACGTTCTTATTTTCTGGAACAGATTGGTTTTCCCTATGATGTTCTGGAACAAGAAATGAAACTTGTCAGTCCGGTTATGGAAATCACTTGCCAATATCGCGCTATGGTCCGCTTCGGTGACCTCGTAGATATTTACACAACTGTAGAAAAGTTTAACGGAATCAAGCTGACCCTTTCTTATAAAATCGTCAATCACAAGACCGGCGTACTCTGCACGACAGGTTCCTCCACCCACTGTTTTCTTAACGCCTCCGGTACTCCTGTCTCTCTGAAAAAAAGTGCACCGGAATTATACAAGAAAATACTTGAGCAAACAGAATCATCCACAGTATAAAAAAGGCGGCAGGATAATTATCCCGCTGCCTTTTTTCTCTCATCTCTTATTATCAGATTTCTGGCTGTCCTTCATTATCGTTGAGAATTTTCATAAATTCCTCTCCGGTGATTGTCTCATGTTCATACAGATATTTCGCCAGTTCATGGAGTTTTGTAATGTTATCAGAAAGAATCTTCAAAGCTTTCTCATGCTGTCTGCGTACCAGTTCTACCACCTTCTTATCCAGAAGTGTCTGGGTTTCAAAGGAACAAGAAAGACTTGCATCACCGCCAAGATACTGATTGCTTACATTCTCCATTGCAACCATATCAAAATCTTCATTCATTCCATATCTGGAAATCATTGCTCTTGCGATTTTCGTCGCCTGCTCAATATCATTTGAAGCTCCTGTTGTAATAGAGTGGAAAATCAGTTCTTCCGCTGCACGACCACCTGTAAATGTAGCAATTTTATTTTCCAGTTCTTCCTTTGTCATAAGGAAATGTTCTTTCTCATCTACCTGCATGGTATATCCCAACGCTCCTGATGTACGCGGAATAATTGTAATCTTATGAACAGGTGCAGATTCTGTCTGTTTCGCAGCCACAAGTGCATGTCCAATTTCATGATACGAAACAATCAGCTTCTCTTTATTGGAAAGAACACGGTTCTTTTTCTGGTAACCTGCAATGACAACCTCAATGCTTTCTTCAAAATCTGCCTGTGTGGCAAATTTACGTCCGTCACGTACTGCACGGAGTGCAGCCTCATTTACAATGTTTGCAAGTTCCGCACCGGATGCTCCTGCCGCCGCCTTGGCAATCTCATCAAAACGCACGGAATCCGCAATCTTGATTTTCTTCGCATGAACCTTGAGGATTTCTTCACGTCCCAGTAAATCTGGAAGCTCTACAGGAATTCGTCTGTCAAAACGTCCCGGACGAAGGAGAGCCGGGTCAAGGGAATCCGGTCTGTTCGTTGCAGCCAGAATAACAACACCCTTTGAGCCGTCAAAACCATCCATCTCTGTCAGAAGCTGGTTCAGTGTCTGCTCACGCTCATCGTTTCCTCCTGAGAATCCTGCACCATCACGTTTCTTACCGATTGTATCAATCTCATCGATAAAGACAATACAAGGTGCTTTTTCATTCGCCTGTTTGAAAAGATCACGTACCTTAGCCGCGCCCATACCTACGAACATTTCCACGAATTCAGAACCCGAAATAGAGAAGAACGGCACTTCCGCCTCTCCTGCTACAGCTTTTGCCAAAAGGGTTTTACCTGTTCCCGGAGGGCCTACAAGGAGTGCGCCTTTCGGCATGGAAGCTCCGATTTCCGTATATTTCTGAGGATTGTGGAGATAATCTACAATCTCTGTTAAAAGTTCCTTTGCCTCATCCTCACCTGCTACATCCGCAAACTTGATTCCCGTGGAAGATTTCACATAAACTTTGGCGTTACTTTTACCAAAGGACATGGCGCCTCCCGGACCTCCACCCATGGAGCTCATCATTTTCTTACTCAGCCAACGACCAAGAAAGATGAAAATTCCAATCGGAAGTACATATCCCAAAATCAGGCTGAAAATAACGGACTGTTTCTGAGGATCAGGCGCATCTGTACTGACACCTTCCTCATACAGCCAGCGAACAAGGTTCGGGTCTTCCTGCTTTGCAGTCTTACACATAACCTTTGTTCCGTCTTTTTCCACTACGTAAAAAATAAAATCCGTATCAATATTTACTTCTTTTACATATCCTTTTTCCACGCTTTTAATAAAGGTGGTATAATTTGTACGCTCAACACTTCTCTCCTGAAGCGCAGGTACAAGAAGGACATTTAAAAGAACGATGATGATCGCGGCAATCATATAGTACACATATAAGGGTTTTTTGCCCGGTCTTTTCGTATCCATAAACTTTTCCTCCGTTTCCTTTTAAAATACCATAGCACTTTTAATTTAGGTTTTCAATAAACTCAACAAGATTTCACAAATATTTTAGAATTTCAGAAAAAATCCGGCGGGTTTCCCCTGCCGGATTATCCTTTCTTCTTTATCCCAGATATTTCTCCAAACATACAAGCATCACATCTTTAATCCCATTGAAATTACATGGAACAATTCCCGCTTCTTTATATCCGAGTTTTTGATACAGTGAACGCGCCGGTTTGTTAATCGCATTAGTGTCCATACGAAGGTATCTGCATCCCTGTTCCAAAGCGAACTCTTCATAGTATTTTATGAAGGCTGTGCCATAACCCTTCCTGTTTTCTGACGGAGACACAGTCAGCGTATGAATGACCATTACTTCTTCCGCCGGTGCATCATATTCCCATTTTGCCCTTGCATAGGAAGGTACCTGTTTCTGATTCAATTTGGCAGAAGCTACGATTACTCCATCCTCTTCCATCACATACATTTCTCCCTGTTCAACGGATTCGAGAGCCGTTGCTTTCGATGGATAGATACCTTTCACCCATCCTGTCTGTCCTTTCTGCGTCGCCTCCAGATCCAGGATGTCACAGTAAATCTGTGTTATTTGGGGAATATCCTCCATGACTGCCTTTCTTATCATATGTTTTTCCTCCATTTGTTGACACACTTTTTTTCATTATAGCACAGCTTTTGAAGGTACACCAGCATTTTAGCATCCACATATTATAGCAAATTTCAACTGAAATACTCCGGCTTTTTGGTATATTTGCGCAAAAGCTAGCCCTTCACCGGTCTTTCTCATTCTTTCAGGTCTTTTTTGGAAGGCTCTGTCAGCAGCTTTCCCTCTTTGTCAAAGCATGACCCGTGACAGGGACATTCCCAGATTTCTTCTTCCTCGTTCCAGTTCAAAGCGCAGCCCATGTGGGTACAGCGGCGGTGCTTTCCTTCCTTTTTCCCCAAAAGCACAATCCCCTTCGCCAGACCCTTCATACTTTGGGCTGCATCCTGAAAAAACGGTCCTGCCGATACTGCCGGATGAAATCTCTGGGGAGAAAAAAGCAGGACGTACGGATTTTCGATTTCCCATATTTCATCCCGAATCAGCATGGCAGAGAGCATGGATGATGTCATTCCCCATTTCTGAAATCCTGTAGCAACATGCCAACCGGGTTTAAAAATGGAATACTGCCCGATAAAAGCCATTCCGTCGTGGGGCATGCAGTCCTGCGCAGACCAGTGGGTAATTTCCCTGCCCTCCGGAAAAAATCTCTCTGCCTCTTTTCTTATGGATGTATATATTTCTCCTTCTGCTTTTTCCCCTGTTCGGAATCCGCCTCCTCCTGTCAAAAGGATATTGCCGCTGCTTCTCAGGGAAAGCCCTTCCTTATCTATACTATAATAGATTCCTGGCAAAGGCTTCACATTATCCCATGCTATTACGCAGCTTTTCTCCTGATGCTGCCGGAGAAAGTAAAATCCCGGAACATTTACGATTGGATAATGGCAGGCAAAAATGATGTGGTCTGCCGTTACACGCCCTTTATCTGTATAAACTTTATTTCGCCTCACTTTACGGACACGGGTATGTTCATATATGGATAAGCCTCCGCTTATTGCTTTTATAAATTCCAGAGGATGAAACTGCGCCTGATTTTCGAAGCGAACTGCGCCCACTGTCTCAAAAGAAAGTCCCGTTTCCTCCGTAAAAGAAGCTCCAAGCCCAAGCTTCTCTGCTGCCCACGCCTCCTCTTCCAGCGCTTTTCTGTCTTTTTGCGAATACAGATACCCGGGAAGTCTGGAAAAATGACAGTTTATATGATTGTCTTTTATAAGTCTTTCCAGTTCCCCTATGGCAGCTTCGTGAGCCTGTCCGTAAAGCGCCGCCCTCTTTTCGCCAAAGTTTTCTGTAAGTTTTTTATAAATCATGCCGTGCTGGCTGGTAATTTTCGCTGTGGTGTTTTTCGTCTGTCCTCCCGCAATTCTTCCCGCTTCCAGAACCACAGTCTTAAGACCGCTTTCTTCTAAAAGAAATGCTGTCAAAAGTCCGCTCATTCCGGCTCCTATCACAACTGCGTCCACTCTGATATCTTCCTTCAGACACTCTCTTTCGGGAATCTCCACTGTCCTGCTCCATATAGATTCCATGTGCGCCACATCCTCTCTGCTGTTTTCTTTGAGTATTTCCCATTTTTTCAAAAAAATATCAAATTTACAAAAAAGACTTGCAGTATATGGCTGATTGTGTTATCATAAATAACGGTTCACATGCCGGCATGTCGGAATGGCAGACGAGGTAGACTCAAAATCTATTGGCGGCAACGTCGTGTGGGTTCAAGTCCCACTGCCGGCACTATAATCCCTTGATTTTACAGGCATTTCCAAGCATTGTTTTTCAAGGTATAATCCGAATAAAAATGTACAGTAAAAGAAATCCTGACGAAAAGTTCCACTGCCAAATCAGAGGAATGTTTGATTCAGGATTTCTTTTTTCATCCATTGCTGTAACATCGAATCGCGCGGTATATCTCTCTATTTTCCTTCTTGCTAACCTTTCTGCCTATACTATTAATACTTTCCATGCAATATTTAACAGGCTACAAATAGCATTTCTACCTGTAGCCGCTTTCTTTGTATCTGCATCCATTCTAATGCTTGTTGTTACATATGCCATTATTATCACCTCTTTAATCGTAGTATATATTATTCGTTCTTTTCTATTTATATATTATTACTTTTTTATATACAATGTCAAAATTTTACGCAAAACAGACAAGCCTTTAAAGCTAGCCTGTCTGTTTCTCTTAAAATTTCTGATATGATACTTCTTACCTTCTACAGAACGTACTGCAACCACTTTTTAAACTGGTACTCATTACCCAGTTTTACTTTCTTCTCCTTTTATTTCTTTTCTAAAAAATGATACAATCTACTTCTAAAATCTCCTAATAATCCTTTTATCAAAAATCCTGCATTCATCAACATTTCTCCAGTATATATTTCATCCGTCCCCTCAAGCCAATAATAACTTTCAGTTTTAAGTCCCTGAAGCAAAATACGACGACTACGTTGATTCGGTCTGGCGAGAACCTGCACATATGTAACTAAAACTTCTTCTTTTTCTTCTGACACAACAGACCAACAATCATATAAATGATTTTCCCTATAAGATGCAATTCTATAATAATCGCCTTCTCTAATCAAATCATTATATTTGTGATAAAGTTCTACCTGATTCGGAATCTGTTCCCGATCTTCTTTTGGAATTTTTGTAATATCAAGTTCATAGCCAAACGAGCCCGCAAGAGCCACATGTCCTCTTGTCTCAAACGGTGTAATCCTTCCCACAGAGTGACTTGGACAATCGCTTACATGCGCTCCAATCACAGATAATGGATAAATCAGCGCAGTACCCTCCTGAATTGCAAGACGCTCTATCGCATCCGAATCGTCTGAACACCAAATTTGAGGACTATAATATAGCATTCCCGGATCAAAACGAGCACCTCCTCCAGAACAATTTTCCAACAATAAATATGGAAATTCTGTAAGTAATCTCTCCTGTAATTCGTACACACCCAATACATATCTGTGAAAAAGTTCCTGCTGACTTTCTGCATCCAAATAACTGCTTCCGAGATCGCTTAATTGTCGATTCATATCCCATTTTACATAGAAAATATTTGCACTTCTAAGAATAGATGCAACTGCTTCGTATATATAATCTCTTATTTCTGATCGCGACAAATCCAGAACATATTGTTGACGACTCAATGCAGCCTCGCGCCCTTTTATTGCAATCGCCCAATCTGGATGCTTTCTATAAAGATCCGAATCTGGCGAAATCATCTCCGGTTCAAACCATATGCCAAATTTTAAACCAATTTTATTAACATCATCTGCCAATTTTTTTAGTCCGCCAGTAATTTTATCTGTATTTACTATCCAGTCTCCCAGAGAACAGTTATCATTATTTCTTTTTCCAAACCATCCATCATCCATAACCAACATTTCAATTCCATATTTCTTTGCTTCTTTTGCAATTGAAAGCAGTTTTTCAGAATCAAAATCAAAAAAAGTAGCTTCCCAGTTATTAATCAATATTGGACGCATCTTATTTTTGTAAGGGCTGCGAATCAAATGTTTACGATAAAACGTATGATAACTACGTGTCATTTTTCCAATTCCATCACCAGAATAAACCATTACAGCCTCTGGTGCCTGAAAAGATTCTCCCGGATGTAAGTTCCAAGAAAATTCTTCAGAATTAATTCCTATTACAGCACGTATCGAATCGTAAGGAGTAAGTTCCGCCTGAGCAATAAAATTTCCGGAATAAACAAAATGCATTCCGTAAATTCTCCCCTGAGTTTGAGTGGTCTCCTTCGTTGCCAGCGCCAAAAACGGATGTTCCTGATGACTGGACTCCCCTCTTATGGAACTTACAAGCTGTTTTCCATAATGAAGAGGAACTCTCTGTATATGTCGTTCTCTCTCCCATGAACCGCATAAAGAAATCATCTCAAAGTCCTGATTATCCATATCAAGACATGCACTATAGACCTTTTCAATCTTCAGTTTTTCATTCCCTTTATTTTCTAGTCTTACACTTCTTGTGATTACATTTTCTTTTTCAAAAACAGAATAACTTAATATTACTCTTAGTTTCAACACAGAGTCTTCACAAACAATTTCCAATGTATCGACTTCATTTTCATTTCCAAAAGATGCCGGTAAACCTTCTAGCTTTTTTTTCCCTTTATATATATTATAGGAGTGAAAAAAAAGTTCACATCCTGAATTACCGCCTTCATTTCGCACTTTTAAACAACTTTCTCTAAAATCCCCTATTCCGCCTGTAGAAAACTCCATGGGAAAAGAATCCAAAAATGCTATTTTATCTCTTTTATTTATAGAAGGAGTATAAGGAGCTTCTTCCGTTCTCAGCAAATAATCATCCACTTCCCCATAAAGGCGATCACCATAATATATATGCCCTAAGTAACCTTCCCGACAAATCCCAATCAAATAAGTGCTGTCATCCGTATCCAATCGAAATATTCTTTTATCATTCTCTATAAATCTAATTGCCATTTCTTTTTCCTCCCTTTTAAGCAATTTTACTATATATCCTTGTATTTCCATGTTTATTTTGTTATAATTTTAATAAAAATGATCATAGAAAGGTGGATTTGTTATGGCTCATGAAGCACGTGTAGAAAAAACCACTTACTGTGTCACTGGGACTTATCGTCTGCTTTGCAGCCCCCTCACCCAAAATGAAGAACTGTGTCTTACTGTTTCCGGAATTGAACGATGTGCACCTAATCATTCTTTTGGTCCTTGTATCAGAGATGATTACCATTTGCATTTCATCCTTTCCGGAAAGGGCATTCTAAAAATCGAAGATAAGACATATAACCTCCATCGTGGTCAAACTTTCATTGTTCCACCCGAAATTGAAATCTACTATTGTGCAGACTCAGAAGATCCCTGGGAATATGCATGGGTATCTTTCACTGGCTTTAAGGCAGCTTGGTATCTCGAAAAAGCAGGACTAAGTATATCTACTCCTTTTCGCGATACCTATTTAAACCCTGAAGAATTTTTGGTTTATATAGAGAAAATTCTTGCACACCATCAACTTACCGCAGTAAATGAACTTTTGCGAACCTCCCTATTGTATGAGATTCTAGCAGTTTTGATTGAATCTCGAACCCTAAATCTTCTTGATCAGCACCAGAAAATAGAACCCGACTATTCACCAGATATGTATGTTGACTATGCAGTAGAATATATCCATAACCACTATGCAACTGCACGAGTCAGTGATATTGCCTCCTATATCGGTATTACCCGCTCCTATCTGGCGCACATTTTCAAAGACCGTCTGCATGTGTCGCCTCAGGAATATCTTTTATCTTACAGACTTGAACAGGGCAGTCGCCTTTTAAGAACAACCACTCTTTCTGTTAATGAAATCGCAGAAAAAATAGGTTATTCCAATCCGTTAACTTTTTCTAAAATGTTTAAAAAAGTATACGGTCGAAGTCCTTTAAACTATCGTCAATATATGAAGACTTAATAGTCCTTTTATATTAATAGCAGCATATAACCAATTTCATTGTTATATGCTGCTATTTTTACAGCTTTCCACCGGATGTTGCAATACCCTCAATAAATTGCTTCTGGAAAAACAGATACAGAACAATCATCGGGATACATGCCAGCAGGGATGCAGCCATAAGCTGCGGATAATTGCTTGTATACTGTCCCTGCATCTTTGCAAGCGCTGCTGACAATGGCATAACGTCTTTGTTACAGATCAGAGGCCACATCAGATCTTTGTAAGCAAATACAGCTGTAAAGATTCCCAGAGCTACCATGGAGGAACGTGTCAGAGGAGCCATGATAAACAGGAAGGTCTGTCCGATGTTGCAGCCGTCCAGGCGAGCCGCTTCCTCGAGGTCTTTCGGAAGCCCCATATACGCCTGCCTTAAAAGGAAAGTACCAAATGCGGTTACAATACCCGGAAATACCAGAGCGAAGATGGTGTTGAGCATTCCCATCTTACTTACCATAAGGTACTGCGGGATAATAAAAATCTGACCCGGAACCATCATCTGGAAGAGAACCAGAGAAAACATAATGTTTTTGCCCTTGAAGTTCAGTCGTCCAAATGCGTATCCTGCCAAAGTCGCAGTCAGCACTGCGCATACCACACGCCCCAGAATAAGGAGGAGGGTATTTATGTAAAGCTTCAGGAAATCCATGTTCTCGATGACTTCTTTAAAGCTGTCGAATTTCCATGATTTCGGGAAGATTACAAACGGGTTTACAGAGGTTGCCTCTGTCATTGTTTTAAATGCGGTAAGGATCATCCATAAAAAAGGAACCAGCATGGTAATGGATACCAGAATCAGGACGATATGAATGACTGCACGATTAATTTTTGTTCTTGTTTCCATATCCTTCCCCCTTAATTATAGTGAACCCATTTTTTCTGCGCTACATTCTGGAAAACTGTCATAATCATAATGACTACAAGAAGAAGCACGACAATTGCAGAACCATAGCCCTTGTTATTCTCTACGAAAGAGTTCTGATAAAACAGATATACAAGTGACTGTGTCTTATAAAGCGCAGGATTATTCTTATCCATAACCATGAATATAAGGTCGAATACCTGCATGGCTCCGATTACCCTCGTTACCATTACAAAGAAAATGGTTGGAGAAAGCAGCGGAATCGTAATGTGGAAAAACTGTCTGATTCCTGTTGCTCCGTCAATGCTTGCAGCCTCATAGTAATCGTGAGGAATCTCCTGTAAGCCTGACAGAAAAAGAACCATATTGTAACCGATGATGGACCAGATACCGATGACTGCAATTGCAAACACCGCAATCTTTGGGTTGGAAATCCAGTTAATCTTCGTTCCGAATACATGATTCAGAAGACCGAATTCTGAGTTAAACAGCCATCTCCATACCATAGCAATTGCAGCCGGAGCAGCGACCATAGGCAGGAAGAAAATGGTACGATATGCAGAACGTCCTCTCATCTTGCGGTTCAGAAGAACCGCAAGTACAAGAGCGATCGCGATGGAAAATGGCACTTCTACAATTGCATATTTAAAGGTGTTCCACAATGCCTGCCATACTTCTGCATCTTGAAAAAGTTTGATATAGTTGTCAAATCCGATAAAGATATTTCCTTTTCCGAAATCTCCTGTTTTAAAAAAGCTTTCGTAAATAGTTTTAAAAATCGGATAAATGTTCAGGATAATCAGACCAAGCATTGTGGGAAGGATAAACGCCCATCCCCATATAAACTCATTGCGCGCCTGACTTGTACCTTTCTTTGGTGCAGCCACAGCTATCACTTCCTTTCGTCATACTTAATGTCTGTCACTATTCTTCTGCAATACTTTCATTCATATATGCCGCAATATCTTTACAGCCCTCTTCCATAGTAATTTCATTCATATAAACACGTTTCATAACATCCTGAGAATAATCTTCCCAAATTTTTGTGTTTCTTGTATATGGACGGATTTCCATATCTTTTGTCATGTCAAGATATGCCTGAAGATTGAATTCAGGTGAACTTTTTGCCCATGCATCAGAAGTTCCCATATATGCAGACATTGTAACGCCTAATTCAGCTTGCTTTTTCTGTGCCTCCTCTGTTCCAAAGTACTCTATAAGTTTCCATGCATTTTCTGTATTTTTTCCATCTGCTGCGGCTGCCCAGCCAAGACCATTATAGATAGATTTTCTTGTTCCATCTTCCGCCATAGGAAGTACTGCTATATCACAATTCTCTTTTACATAATCATTCTCTTTCAAAGAATTTACCATCCAAGATCCTTGTAATGTCATTGCAATCTTACCTGAACCAAACAGTACATCCGGTGTAGATTCTCCCATAATTTCCTGAGTTGGCATCGAAGTAGTCACTACATTATCATAAAACCAATTCATAGCTTCAATGGTTTTCGGGTCATCCCAACCAGACTTTGTTTTGTCATCTGATACAATATAACCACCCATGTCAAAAATAAGATTATAATAACCATCCTGATTGAATATAGCAGGAATCGCAGTTCCGTATTGTGCTCCGTCTCCTGTAGTAAGTTTCTTCGCAGTTTCAGCAAATGTTTCCCATGTCCAAGTTTCATCTGGATATTCAATTCCTGCATCATCAAACATCTTTTTGTTGTACCATAACGCAATGGTATCATAGTCTTTTGGAATAGCATATATTTTTTCATTTAATTGATATAATTCCGCGATATCTGCATAATAATTTTTCATATCAATTTTCTCACTCTGTTCTATTTTATCCGTCAAATCAAGGAGGATATCGTTGTCCATGTATCTTTGTGAATATGTAGAATGCATCCAAAATACATCTGGCAGTTCTCCTCCCTGTGCTCCTGCCTCCAAAAGTGTCCAATACTGATCCCATGGGAGTACCTGAAATTCTACTTTTATTCCTGTTTCGTCGGTAAAATCATTTGCAATTTCTTTCAGTCCACTCAATTGTATATTATCCCAAATTGCAACAGACAGTGTTTCATTTCCTTCTTTTTTTTCTGCACTGTTATTTTCACTGTTTCCACATGCAGCCATAGATACTGAAACGGCTGCCGCAAGAAGTATTGCTGTCACTTTTTTTGTTTTCATAATCTTCTCTCCTTTATTTTATGAACTCTTTCGTTCAATTTTTGTAATTTCATTCTAACACCCGGATATTTTTTGGTGAATATCACAATGTGCTTTTGATATAGAATAAAATGCTATGTTATTTTTCCCTATTGTCATCTTTTCTCTATAATCCTCCGACACTAAAAAGCATTTTATCATTACTCATCAATACCAAGACTTCACTGGAGATTTACTATTTCACAATCCCTTCAATTCCTACTACCAACATTATATCCCTCGAATAATCTTGAAAACTGTATCCGCATATATCTTATGGTATAAAAAAGAGGGATGTGAAAAAACTCGATTGAGTTTTTTCACATCCCTCTTTTTGCTTTTGTTG
>JAUNOY010000008.1 GCA_030536995.1 Eubacteriales bacterium | reverse complement strand
AGAGCAGAGGACTGAAAATCCTCGTGTCGCTGGTTCGATTCCGGCTCTGGGCATTACTTCTGAGAAAAACTGAAAATCAGAAGCAAAATTAAATATGGAGCATTAGCTCAGTCGGTAGAGCACTTGACTTTTAATCAAGTTGTCCGGGGTTCGAATCCCCGATGCTTCACTAAATGTCAGCAGATAAATATATCTGCTGTTTTTTTTTATGAAACAATCAGAAAATATTTAGTTCTATAACTCCGATTTTTGCATAAGATATAATAACCCTGATTAGCAATGGAAAGTGCGCAGTTCCAGTTGCTGGACAGGCTTAAAAGTGCAGAAACGGAGGTTTTTTATGAGAAAATTAAAGGATTATATGAAACTTATATTTACCGCAGTTCTGTGTTTTTTTATGAATCTTTTAACTGGAAAAGAAAAGGAGAGCCAGGCGAAAGTCAGAGTGAAATCTGCGGGATATGGAATTCATACCGTCGTTACAGAGAGAAATGGTTTAAATGAAAGAAAAGATGCCTGCGTAATGAAAGATACAATGGTTGTTTATGAAGCAGCAAGTATACCTTATATTCTAAATGGCATAATGAAAACATGTTTTTTAGGGATTCACAGAATTTCGCCTGTTTATCTTGTAGACAGAGTGATATACAACAATAGCGGATAAACCAGACAGCCTTTCAAAAGGCTGTCTGGTTATAGGTGTAGCTTAATCAAAATGGACAGTAACGGAACAAATTTCACTGTTTGTTCCTATGCGCATATTTGGTCCCCAGATGCCGGCTCCCGAAGTGACAATATTATGCATACGGTAAATTCTTTTATAACCACATGAATTTTTCCACAAAAGATGAAGAATAAAATTGCCGGGAAACATCTGACCGTCATGGGTGTGACCGCATAAATCCAGGTCAACACCTGCTCTAGCAAGATTTTCCAAATCTTTGGGCTGGTGATCCATAACAAGGATTGGTTTTTTCTTATCCAAATTTTCTGTGATCGTCTCTGGAGTAAGACGAGTATCTTTTAGTTTTTCCGTTCTGGAAAGATCTTTTCTTCCGACAAGATAGAATTTATTATCAATTAATATAGTTTCATCATTAAGAAGTCGAATATGGGATTCTCGAAGAAAATCATACATTCGGCTGTCTGTAAGCTTTTCAGGGTGATTCTTAAAAGTGAAACCGGCAAGTACAGGTTCGTTTAAATCATGATTCCCCCAGCATGCATAAACACCATATTTAGATTGAATAGATTTCAGAGCATCAGACACTTCTTTTGGGTGATAAAGGGAATCATACTCATTGTCAAAAATATCACCTGCAAAACAAACAAGATCAGGATATTGTTCATTAATCTTTTTTACAAGTTTTCGGGCATGGACAGGTCCGGCATTATAGCCAAAATGTGTATCTGCAACAAGGACAAGCTTTAAAGAACTCATGCCTTCAATTTCTTTCTCAATACTGATATCATAGTGGGTTGTGCGGAGATCCCAGGAATGAAGAACTCCGTAAATGCTTAAAAATGTAATAACCAGAGTGCAGACGAGTCCTGTAATAATAAAACTGATTCGATATCCGATCCAGGAGACATGAAAAACATATTTCAGAAGAACTCGTCCCAGATCAACTAAAAAAACAGTCAATAGAATATAGAGGAAGGTTCCCAGGAAATAATTGCCCATATGTTTCAGCAATCTGTGCAACCAATCAGGTTTCTTGATAAGGAAGCCTGTAAGGAGCGCTGTTGCAAAAATGATATATATGGCAATAAAGGAAGTGCGGAAGGCAAAACTTTGAAACAGATAGTTACAGGTACTCATCCAACGGATCATCCAGCGTACAACATAAAAATTGACAAGGATATAAAGAGGGGATAAAAGCAGTGCTGTCATAACAATCACTCCAATCATTTGGGAAAATGTGTATAATTTGGTTTGGTTTAAAAATTATTTACAACGATTATAACGCAATTTTTTTTGTGTCGCAATGAATTGTAAGAAATGATGTCTGATAAAATTATTTTAAATAATTTGGTTGAGGAATAAATTTTAAAAATTTTGTATATACTTGACAGACAGGCAGAAATAGCAGGTTTTGTCTATGAAAAGAAAAATTATTCCCGGCTTTACAGGAATTCTGTGGATGTATCTGATTCCATATCTTTGCACAGTCACGGTAAACGGTGCAGAAACAGCTTTAATAAATCGAAAGTTTGATGTGGAATTAATTTTACCGGCAGTGGTAGCTTCCCAGATATCAGACGACTATGAATTGGAAACAATAAAAGCTCAGGCAGTGATTAGCCGCTCTGAATTTTATCGGAGGAGTGAAACTGAAGAGAAAAGAAAAATACTTCAGGAAATTTGTGAAAAGCTTCATCCTACATATTATTTACTTCATATTAATTCTTCTTTATATGAGAAGGCGGTAGCAGACACGGCGGAGAAAGTTCTTACGTTGCAGGAAAAACTAAAACTTTTACCCTACCATGAAATCAGTGCCGGACGTACCAGAGATGGGGAGGATACTTTGAAAAGCAGTGAATATTCGTACTTAAAATCTGTAGAGAGCAAAATGGATAAGAATGCGGAGGAATATTTTAAGAGTACATATATAAAAGCTCGACAGATGCCGGAAAATCTGAAGATTGAAAAACGCGATCAGGCAGAATATGTGACAGAACTTCTGGCAGATGGAAAGAAAATAGAAGGAGAGGCTTTCCGCCAGGGATTAGGATTGTCATCGTCAAATTTTACAATACAGAAAATAGGAGATGAATTGAGATTTTTATGTAAAGGTAAAGGACACGGTCTGGGATTTTCTCAATATGGAGGAAATGAACTGGTAAAAAAAGGAAGTACCTATGCAGAAATATTGGAAATCTATTTTCCGGGAATGAAAATTACGGATATTGGGGAAGTAAAATAAGAAGTTTTTCAGAAAAAATTGAATAGAGTCATATATTCTGGACACCCTATAGATATAAAAAACGGCAATGAAACGATAAATAGCAGAGGTGAATGGAATATGACAAACAACAGAATTATGAAAATTATTGGAAATACCGTTGGACTGGCAGCCGTGGCAGCTCTTGGAATTACGGTATATCAGCTTGGCACATCCCCGGTAAAGGACGAAGTACAGGAAGAAAAAATTTTGCCTGTAGAAGAAAGTGAAAGGAATTTCACTGTAGATGCGGGAACAAAAAAAGTTGAAGCAGATATGAAAAATAACAGTAATAAACGGACAGAAGAAAAGCTGACAGCAGAAGAACCGGATAAACAGGAAGATACGGCAGATATGGAAAAAGAGGAAGCACAGGAGGAAGATGCAGAGGACGTATCTGCACCGGTATACAATCTTCCGGAAGTTAATTTTTCGGAGGATACGTTGATGGAGTGGCCTGTAAACGGAAATATTCTTGTGGATTACAGTATGGATCAGACAACGTATTTTCCGACTCTCGACCAGTATCGGCTGAGCCCTGCAATTGCGGTTCAGGCAGTGGAAGGAGCTCCTGTAATGGCTGCTGTGAATGGTAAAGTGCTGTCTGTGGAACAAAGCTCCATGACAGGAAATACCGTGACTATGGAGCTTGGAAACGGGTATCAGGCAATTTACGGACAGCTTACAGATCTTCAGGTAACGGAAGGAGATATCATAAAAAAAGGAGCAATCATCGGTTATATAGGGGAACCTACCAAGTATTATTCAAAAGAAGGAAATAATCTTTACTTTGCCATGAAACAGAATGGGGAACCAATCGATCCGATTGCATATCTGCCTTGAATATAAGGATAAAATTCCTGGTTTTTCAAAGAACCGGGAATTTTTTGCGGCTCTTTTTTTAAAATTATGATATAATAAAGAATAAAATGCAACGACTTCAGGATAAAAGACAGAGGGTTACCAATGAATATTAATGAAATTGCAAAGCTTGCAGGGGTATCCAGAGCGACGGTTTCCAGATATCTGAATAACGGGTATGTAAGTGAAGAAAAGAAGAATGTGATTCGCAAAGTGATTGAGGAGACAGGATATCAGCCGTCTTCACAGGCACAGATGTTACGTACGAAAAGGACGAAACTGGTAGGAGTTATTTTGCCAAAAATAAATTCGGATACAATCAGCCGGGAAGTAGCGGGAATCAGCGATGTGTTGAAAAAGCGCGGCTATCAGATGATCCTTGCAAACACCAACAATGACATAGAAGAAGAACTGAAATATCTTTCCCTGTTTAAAGACAATCAGGTAGACGGGGTGATTTTCATTGCAACGATTTTTACGGGCAGACATAAAAAGCTTCTGAAAGAATGTAAAGTGCCTGTAGTGATTCTCGGACAGCGTCTGTCCGGGTATCCATGCATTTATCAAGACGATTACAGCGCCATGAAAACTATGGGAGAAATGCTTCTGGAAACGGGAGAAAAGGTTGGATATATTACGGTTACAGATAAGGATGAAGCGGTAGGACAACGAAGGTGGAAGGGATTTCTGGACGCTTTGGAGGAAAAGGGAATGGAGCTTCCAAAAGAGCAGGTTGCAGTGGGGAAATTTACCATTGAGTCGGGCTATGAAGCGGCAAAAGAACTTTTTGGAAAAAATTCCGATATTGATACGCTGCTTTGCGCAACAGATACGATGGCAGTGGGTGCAATGACATATCTGAAAGAAGCCGGTTACCGCATTCCTCAGGATGTTCAGGTAGTGGGAATCGGTGATGGTTCTCTGGGAAAAATAGTGGAGCCGAAGCTTACAACAGTTCACTTTTTTTACAAAACAAGCGGTATGGAGGCTGCAGAAGAGCTGGTGAATCTGATTGAAGTGGAAGGGACAATTTCAAAGGAAGTTAAAATGGGCTGTGAAATCGTACTGAGAGAGTCTCACAGGAGACTGTGAGATTGTTCTTACAATAAAACATAATGACATAAGCGGGTATGGAAAGCCGGACAACATGCTGGAGGCAGTGTGTTTGTCCGGCTTTCGTATATTTTAGACAAAAACCAGATATAATATTTGTGCGATGTTCCGTCTTTACAAATAGAAGGCTTAGGAATATAATGAAATCAACATATGAGAACGATTTCATACAAGAAAAACATTATTATATGAGAGAGTATGAGAGTGGAATAAGAATATGTGTGAGAATGATTACATATTTGAGAAGGAGGATGTTATGGATTACAGAAAAACAGCTCAGGAAATCTACGACCATATAGGCAGGAAAGAGAATCTGATTTCCGCAGCGCATTGTGCAACACGGCTTCGTCTTGTTATTTCAGATAACGAGAAGGCGGATAAAGATTATATAGAGAATATTGACGGTGTAAAGGGTGTGTTTTTTGCCCAGGGACAGATGCAGATTATTCTCGGAACTGGCGTTGTGAATAAGGTTTACGACAAATTTATTAAGATTGCAGGAATCTCTGAGAGCAGCAAAGAAGAGCTGAAACAGGTTGCTGCATCCAGAGCAAGTCTTCCCCAGAGACTGATCAAGACACTGGGAGATATTTTTGTCCCGATTATTCCGGCAATCGTAGCAAGCGGTTTCCTTATGGGAATCATGGAAGCTTTAAACTTCATGGTAAACAACGGATTCCTGAATATTGATACAAGTGGTTCTATTTATACATTTGCCCAGCTTTTCAGTAACACGGCGTATACCTTCCTGCCTATTCTGATTGCATACAGCGGTGCGAAGGTGTTTGGAGCGAACCCTTATCTTGGCGCAGTTATCGGTATGATTATGATACATCCGAATCTGCAGAATGCGTGGACAGTAGCTACAGAAGGCGTACAGGCGACGCAGAAAGTATGGTTCGGGCTTTACTCTATTGACATGGTTGGTTATCAGGGACATGTAATTCCGGTAATTATTGCAGTGTGGGTGCTTGCGCAGATTGAGAAACGGCTTCATAAAGTTGTGCCTGCAATGCTCGATTTGTTTGTAACACCTCTTGTAAGCGTATTCGTGACAGGATACCTTACCTTATCCATTATCGGACCGGTTTTTGTAGCTGTAGAGAACGGACTTCTGGATGGAATCCAGTGGCTCATTGCCCTTCCGTTTGGAATCGGAAGCTTCCTCATGGGCGCTTTCTATGCGCCGACGGTTGTAGCCGGCGTACATCATATGTACACGATTATCGACCTTGGACAGATTGCGAAATTTGGCGTGACTTTCTGGCTGCCGCTGGCATCTGCAGCGAATGTGGCGCAGGGAGGCGCAGCTCTTGCAGTAGCTCTTAAGACAAAGGATAAAAAAGTAAAAGCAATGGCTGTACCGTCTGCACTGAGCGCCTGTATGGGAATTACTGAGCCTGCAATTTTCGGTGTAAATCTCCGTTTCGGAAAACCATTTATCACAGCTTGTATAGGCGGAGCTTTCGGAGCATTGTTCGCCTCCGTCACAGGTCTTGGGGCAACAGGAACAGGAGTTACCGGTATATTCGGTGTGCTGCTCTGCCTCAATGAGCCTATGAAATATATTCTTATGTTTGCAATTTCTTTCGGTGTTTCCTTTGCTTTGACATGGATTTTTGGATATAAAAATAAAGAACCGGAAGTAAAAATTGAAAAAACAGAAGTAAAAGAAACAAAAGAGACTACTGACACAGATTCGACTTTACCCCTCCTTTATTCCCCGCTGGAAGGAAAAGCCGTTCCTCTTAACCAGATTAAGGACCCCACTTTTGCATCAGGTGTTCTGGGAAAAGGAATGGCTGTCATTCCGGCAAAGGGCGAAGTAACAGCGCCGTGCGACGCAACTGTCGAAACTGTTTTTGAAACAAAACATGCAATTGGACTTACAGGAGATAATGGCACAGAGCTTTTGATTCATGTTGGTATGGATACAGTACAATTGAAAGGCGAGTATTTCACAGCTCATGTAAAAGACGGCGACCATGTGAAAAAAGGTCAGCTTCTGCTTACCTTTGATATGGAAAAAATCAAAGAAGCAGGATATGAAATTACAACACCGTTTATTGTAACAAATTCAGACGCATACAGTGATGTAAAGCTTATAAAAGAAGGAAATGTGACAACAGATTCAGAAGTATTGGAGATTGTGAAAGAATGAGTTCATTAACGAAAGTTCTTGAAGCCAATGTAAAAAATACAGAGAGAACAAAACAGCCGGGACGTTACAGGCTTGGGCATCATCTGATGCCTCCTGTAGGATGGCTGAACGATCCAAACGGTCTGTGCTGGTTTGAGGGAAGATACCATGTTTTCTTTCAGTATTCACCTTTTGAGGTGAAGGGAGGGCTGAAATTCTGGGGACATTATTCCAGTGAAGATCTGATTTCATGGAAATATGAGGGAACAGCTCTTTATCCGGATGCCCCCTGTGACTGTCATGGAGTTTATTCCGGTTCTGCATTTGTGGAAAACGGAATAATGCATCTCTTCTATACCGGAAATGTGAAGCTTGACGGTGAATATGATTACATTAACAACGGTCGTGTAACCAGCACTATTCATGTGGAAAGCGAGGATGGAGTACACTTTGGAATAAAGGAAGAGGTAATTCCGTTTGAGAAATATCCAGAGAATTATACCTGTCATATCCGCGATCCGAAGGTTTGGAAAGAAACCGGAAAATACAGAATGGTTCTTGGCGGAAGATTGAAAGAAGATAAAGGTTCGGTTCTTTTCTATCAGTCAGAGGATATGAAGAAATGGGAATTTGAACGAAGTCTTACAACAGAGAATACATTTGGATATATGTGGGAGTGTCCGGATTATTTTGTACTTGATGAGGCAAAGGTGCTTTCCGTATCACCTCAGGGGCTGAAACGGGAAGAATTCCGCTTCCAGAATATTTACCAGTCAGGCTACTTTCTTATGAAAGAAGATGGTTCTGTTTCAGAAGAAGATTTCTGCGAGTGGGATATGGGATTTGATTTTTATGCGCCTCAGACGTTTACAGATAACAAAGGACGAAGAATTCTCATCGGATGGATGGGAATGCCGGATGCAGATGAGGAATACGTCAATCCTACAATTGGGGAAAACTGGCAGCATTGCCTCACAGTGCCCAGAGAGTTGAGTTTCTATGATGGCAAAATTTATCAATATCCGGTAGAAGAGATAGAACTTCTCAGAAAAAGCAGTATAGCTTTTGATGAAAAAGCGGTTCCGTTGGAAACGGAAAAAGCTTTTGATTTGGAAGTTCAGACAGAGAGTGAGAATCTGGAAATCAGGATTGGAAGAGATGTTTTGCTGAAATGTGAAGATGGCCAGGCTGCAATTTTTCTTTCAGAGGAAGCAGGAGCAGGAAGAACCGTTCGCAGAGCGAAAACAGATAAAGTCCGCAATGTCCGTATTCTTGCTGATACTTCGGCAGTGGAGATTTATCTTAATGACGGAGAAACGGTATTTTCCACAAGATATTATCCGAAGAAGGAACAGCAGCAGTTGGAGGTAAAAGCAGAAAGCTTTACCGGAAGATTGTGGTCGTTGGGAGATTTTGTTTTTGAGTGACAGATTAATAAGAATAAAAAAGAAAGACAACTGAGAGGTTTCGGTTGTCTTTTTTTGTAAAAATACTTGCTTAAAATTAATAAAAAACTTATAATTCTAATATATTTAATAAAAGTACGGAATATCTTGAAAATGAGCTTATATTTATGAAACAATGAAAGGGGGCTTTTCTATGAAGAAAAAATGGTATGTGAATTCAACTGCGGTTATAAGAACACTGCTCATATCAGCCGCTGTCTTAACTTTTTCTGCACCTGTTGTACAAGGGAAAGACTGTTATGCAGGTTCTGTCAGTGCCGTACTTGAAGATGTAGAAGAAGATGTTTTGAGTGCCAGTGTTTCAAATGCAAGTTTGGAATATGAATGGACCGTGAAAGTGGATAAAGGGTATCTTGCTCTTCGAACGGAGAAGATATACGATGCGGCAAATGAAATCGGAGAACTTTATACAGGAGATGAAGTTGAAATTCTGAACAGCAGTGACAGTCAGTACTGGTATGTCTATGCGCCATCCCTGAACAAAAACGGCTATGTGAATAAGGATTATCTTCTTTATAACGGCGGCTCAAAGTATTCTTACAACTGGAGTGTAAAAGTAGACAAAGGATATCTTGCTCTCCGGACAGATAAGGCATATGATTCAGCAAATGAAATCGGAGAACTCTATACCGGAGATGTAGTAGAAATCAAAAAGAGCAGTGACAGTAAATATTGGTATGTATATGTGCCTTCACTGGAGAAATTCGGTTATGTTGATAAAGAATATCTGAAATATAATGCAGGGAAAGATACTGTGACAAAAACTGTAAGCGTTGCGAAGGGTTATCTTGCTCTCAGAACGGCTAAGGCGTACGATACAGCCAATGAAATCGGGGAACTTTATACAGGAGATGAAGTAGAGGTTCTTGACTCTGACGGCAAAGAATACTGGTATGTGTATGTGCCGTCTCTGAATAAGGTTGGCTATGTAAATAAAGATTATCTTTATTAAAAGTTTGCTGTCAGGATTCACAAATCTGAAGATTGAACGTATAATAAAGCAGGTGGGAAAGTAAAAATCCGCAGTCGGTTTTCTCCTACCTGCTTTATGAATAGATGGATAGATACATTTGATACCGGCTGCTTCTTATATAAATCAGGATAACTTTCCTTTGGGAGGGTTATCCTTTACATATTAAAGGTGGCATAAATATGAATTACACGTATATTGTGGAATGTGCAGACGGAACTTTTTATACAGGGTGGACAAACTGTCTGGAAAAGCGGCTAAAGGCGCATAATGAAGGGAAAAACGGCGCAAAGTATACGAAGACGAAGCGTCCGGTTGTCCTGGTCTATTATGAAGGATTTGACACGAAGGAAGAAGCAATGAGAAGGGAATATGAGATTAAGCAGCTGCCAAGAGAGAAAAAGAAAAAGCTTATGGCATTTTAAATTTTACAGAAAGCGGGAAAATAAATGACAACAGCAGAAAAAAAGGAACTTCTCAGGAAGCAGTTTGATAAATATGCAGAGCAGGATATCTGCGTGGCTTTTTCAGGTGGAGTGGATTCCAGCCTGATTCTGATTATGGCATGTGAGGCAGCAGCAAAAACAGGAAAGAAAGTTTATGCAGTTACAATGGATACTGTCCTGCATCCAAAGGCAGATGTGGAGGCTGCAAAAAAAGTTCTGGAAAAAACAGAGGCAATCCATGAAATTCTTACCATGAATGAACTGGCAGTTCCGGAGATGCATAATAACCCCAAGAAGAGGTGTTATTTTTGTAAAAAAGCCCTATATAAAAAAATGCTGGAGTTTGCAGCAGAAAAAGGAGTGGAGATTTTACTTGAAGGAAGTAATGAGGATGATCTTCATGTTTACAGACCCGGCCTTCAGGCAGTAAGGGAGCTGGGTGTACTAAGTCCCCTGGCTGCCTGTGGTGTGACGAAAGAGGAAGTGCGCGAGATGGCAAAAGAATATGAGATTCCAACAGCTGGACGGCCGTCTGCTCCCTGTCTTGCTACAAGACTTCCTTATGGAACGGAGATTGATCTGGAACTGCTGAAAAGGATTGATGAAGCGGAAAACTATCTCAGAAGCTTTGGATGGAAAAATGTAAGACTTCGTATTCATGGAACAACTGCAAGATTGGAAACAGATATAGAAGTATTTCAGAAAGTTCTGGAACACAGAGAAAAAGTGATTGAGAAATTGAAAGAACTGGGATTTTTATATATTACGCTTGATTTGGAAGGGTTTCGAAGCGGAAGTATGGATATAGAAGATTGAGAACAGCTTGACTTTCAGAAAGGGAGTAGTATACTGATAAATATAATACATTATAATAGTATAAGGAGAGGACAGAATGAAAAAGTGGAAAAGTATTTTGCTGATTAGTGCAGTATGTGCATTGTGCGCTTTTCCTGTTCAGGCATCAGAGGTCGATTCCGCACCTGCGATACCGATTCCGACAGAAGCACCGACTGTGACACCACAACCTACCGTAATTCCGCCGAAGCCAGCAGAGAAAAACGGCTGGGTAACATTAAGCCGGAACAGAAAGCGCTACTACAGAAATGGTAAGCTCCTGAAAGGAATGCACAAAATAGAAGGAAAAACATATTATTTTTTTGAAGACAGCGGAACAATGGCAACGAAATGGAGAACAATCAAAGGGAAGAGATATTATTTCGGTACAAATGGTGTTCGGCGTCAGGGAGTTCAAAAAATTGGAAAAAGATGGTTTTTCTTTTATCCTAACGGGGTTATGCGGGATAAAGGACCTGTAAACTATAAAGGAAGAACCTACTATCTGGATAAAAACGGCGCAATAGAAGCCCGAAAACGTGGTTCGATTTATTATCATGCAGATGGGACAAGAATGAAAAAGGCAGAGGGATATGAGTACGAAACTCTTCTTACAGCCAGAAAGATTGTAAATCAGATTACAAACAGCAGTATGAGCAAAAGTCAGAAGCTGGAAACCTGCTTCCGTTGGGTAATGTCGAAATATTACAGGATAGTGAGACCGTTTACGAAGCCGGAAGGCTGGATTGCAGAATACGCAAATGATCATTTCAAAAAGGGAAGCGGAGACTGTTTTTCAGATGCAAGTGCTTTTGCATATCTTGCCAAGGCTTTAGGTTATAAGAAAGTTTATGTTTGTGTGGATGATACAAAGACAGACGGGACTTCAGAAGGTCATTGTTGGGCTGAAATTAATGGGCTTGTTTATGATCCGCTGTTTGCAGAGGCAAAAAGTTTCAGCAGGAATTATGGGGTGACATATGGCGTGTATCCGTTAAGTCCTTTGCTCAAAGAGGCCGCTTAAGATCGAGACTAAAAAGGAAATGCTGTCAGTCGGCATTTCCTTTTTAGTGTTTGAAATAAATAATAGTTCCAAGTGTTTTCAGATTGCCATAGGTGCAATGAAGAAATACATCACAATGAAATGACAAGCGCTTCCGAGCATAATAAATACATGAAAGATTTCATGGGAACCGAAGTTTTTATGTTTGGAATTGAAAATCGGAAGTTTCAACGCATAAATAATTCCACCGATTGTGTAGATAATACCTCCTGCCAGAAGCCAGCCAAATCCTGCTCGTGGGAGCGCGTGAAAAATGGGTACAAAGGCAAGCACACACAGCCATCCCATACTAATATAAAGGACAGAGGAAAGCCATTTGGGACAGTTAATCCAACAACCTTTAAGAATAATACCGAGGATGGCGATTCCCCATACAAGAGCACATAAAATATATCCAATGCGGTTGTGCAGAGCGATCAGACATACAGGAGTATAACTGCCTGCAATCATAACAAAAATCATCATATGGTCAATTTTACGCAGACGCCGATTTACTTTCTCTGAAGCGTTTACAGAATGGTAAAGGGTACTTGCTGCGTATAAAAGAATCATGGATAAAATAAAAATACTCAATGCGACAATGTGTAAGGTATCGGGGTGGCGTGCAGCCTTTATAATAAGCGGAACAGTTCCGGCTATTGCAAGAAGCATGGCGATACCATGAGTAATGGCGCTTCCCGGGTCCTTTAAATGCAGTTTCATATTAAGTTGCCTCCTGAAATATAATGTAGTATTAAAAACTATGTCATAAGCATATGATAACTATACCATGAATATTCTGAAATGCAAGTGTTTTTTATAATAAAAACTGTTAAAGTTAAAAAAATTTTTACAATCGGGATTTCTCTGATTGTGGTGGAGAGTTAAGGTAGCCAAAAGCAGAAAATTATTATATACTTGAATGCGATAGAGAGAAAGAGGGGGATAAAATGAAGATAACACAGGAATTAATTGATAGTTATGGAGATAAAAAAGAGAGACTGTCAGACGGGGTTATCATGCCGGACGGAGATTACAGACTGCTGGAAAAAGGGCATTTGCAGACATTGATGGATTTGCTGCCGGAATCGGATAATGAAATCTGGAAAATGATCCCGGAAGATGATTCTGCACTTTTTTGGATGGTAGAAAAAACCGGGTGTGTTCTCACAGATTATAATACAACAATAGGAATGAAAATGACGCCTCAGCAGCAGACGGTTTTTGATCTTCTGGTAAATAACCGGATTATTGAGTGGGAGTACAGTGATCTTACGAAACAGCGTGAAATGGTACATAAAAAAGAGAACGCGAAGAAAGAAAAATAAAATCATAAAAAGTATAAGTTTCTCTGTTTTACAGATACTATCATTGGAATTACAGGAATTTCATGGATAGATAAAGAAAATGGAGGAACTTATTTTATGAAAGCGACAGGGATTGTCAGGAGAATTGATGATTTGGGAAGAGTAGTGATTCCAAAGGAAATCAGGAGAACGCTCAGGATTAAGGAAGGTACTCCACTTGAAATTTTTACAGACAGAGAAGGGCAGGTAATCTTGAAGAAATATTCTCCGATTGGAGAACTTAGCATTTTTGCAAAAGAATATGCGGAGGCATTGTCCCAGACAACAGGATGTATGGCATGCATTACAGATCATGATCAGGTTGTGGCAGCGGCAGGCAGCGGGAGCAGGGAATTCAGCGGAAAAGAAATAAGCAGCAGACTTGAGGAAGCGATTTCAGGAAGAGAGGGCAGATGTTCTAATGGGAATGAAAAAGGAAAAATTCCGGTGGTGGATGACCAGGGGACTATTTTTTATTCTCAGCTTATGCAGCCGATTATCAGTGCCGGAGATGCAATTGGTTCGGTAATTCTTATGGGAAAAAGCGATAAAGAGGTTATGGGAGATGCAGAGGAAATGCTGGTAAAGACGGCAGCAGGATTTCTTGGACGTCAGATGGAACAGTAGGGAATTAAAGACTCTTTTATAAAATATGCTGAATAATGATAAAAATTTTCTCTTAAAATCAATGTTGAAAATTTTTTCCAAAGTATTATAATAGAACTATCAAACAAATTTTATAAAAGAGAGGGTATGTTATGACAAAACAGGAAATCTTAGATGCGATTCGTGGAAAGATGATTATCTCATGTCAGGCAGTAAAGGGAGAGCCTCTGTATGTTGAGGAGAAATCTGTTATGTATCTTATGGCCCGTGCCGCAAAGCAGGCTGGTACACCGGCAATCCGTACAAGCAGTATCCGTGATGTAATTGCAATCAAAGAAGAAACAGGGCTTCCGGTCATCGGTCTGGTAAAAATCCAGTATCCGGGATATGAAGCTTATATCACTCCTACCATGAAAGAGGTAGATGATCTTGTGGCAGCGGGTTCAGATGTGGTGGCACTTGACTGTACGCTTCGTAAACGCGGCGACGGAACAACAATCAACGAATTTATTGCACAGATTAAAGAAAAATATCCGGATATCATTCTCATGGCAGATATTTCCAACTATGAAGAGGGCGTGAATGCTTGGAAATGCGGCGTAGACATCGTCGGAACAACCATGAGCGGATATACGGATTATACATCCAAGAAAGATGAACCTGATTATGAACTGATGAGCCGTCTTGCAAAAGATATTGATATTCCGGTTATCGGAGAAGGTAAGATTCATTATCCGGATCAGGCTGTAAAAGCTCTTCAGACAGGTGCATGGTCTATTGTAGTAGGAGGGGCAATTACACGTCCACTGGAAATCGCACAGAGATTTATGAATGCGATCAATGAAAGTAAATAATACAAAAGTATTAAAAAGGATGTACCATTCACGGGACATCCTTTTTAGTGCGATAAGTGTGAAATTATAAGAGTTTATTGGCAATCGCTTTTGCTGTGGAGGAGCGGGCTGCAGCGCGAAGTTCCGGATTTTGTCGGCAGAAGCCATAAAAAAGACAGTCAATCAGAAACAACTGTCCGACTTTTGCAGAGATGGATCCGGATTGCAGGGGGCTTTCGTTATAACCGCACTGAAGTATGATTTGTGCAAATTCTGCCGCTCTCGATTTCGGGAAATGGGTAATCAGAATAATCGGAACTTTTCGTTCCTGCGCAACATTAAAAATATCTTCCATATCCTTTGTAGAACCGGAATAAGAGAAGAAGAGGATTGCATCCTTCGGTGTGGCAAGAGCAATTGCCATTGCCTGCATATGGGAATCTGTAATGTGAATAAAATTCGAAGCAGCAGTGGAAAAACGTGCCCATGCCTCCATTGCCATGATGCTGCTGCCACCATGACCGAAGCAGTAAATTTTTTCGGAAGAGGCAAGAAGACGCGAGGCACTCATCAGGCTTCCCTCGTCCAGAAGTTCCAGCGTTTCGTTGAGAGCTGCAATATTAGCCGCATGGACTTTACGACACATAGTGTCAGTGGAATCCTTGGAAGTGATTGGCTCATTGCAGTCGGTAGGGTCTCCAAGGTCTGTTACATGGTCAGCCTGTGCCAGAGCCAGTTTAAACGCGTTATAGCTGGGATAGCCCAATGCACGGCAGAAGCGTGTAATGGTTGCTTCCGATACATCGCAGTTTTCTGCGAGCGATGTGATGGAGAGATATTGAGATTCCGTGGTGTGGGCGAAGATATAGTCCGCCAGTTTTTTACCGGAACGGGTCAGTGAATGGTACTTTTCCGTAATTGCCTCCAGGACATTTGTCGTCAAAAAATTACCTCCTCTTAAGTAAATAGTTTTTGATCAGGAATGCTCTGACATTCTTACTGAAAAATGCGCGTTGCGAAGCAACATCTTTCTCTATTATAAAGCAAGAGGATTTAAGGTGCAAGGATATCCGAAATAAAAAGACCATTTGTAAAAAGTGCATAAAAATAGAAATGAATTTCATTTATTAAAAACATTGAAAAAAATTTTCATAAATGTTATCCTTGGGATATAAACAAGCAAGAAAAGAGGAAAAGACTATGAAAGATATTACTAAGTATCAGGGAATTATTCCGGCATTCTATGCATGCTATGATGCAGAGGGAAATATTAGCCCGGAAAGAGTGGAAGCGCTTACAAAACATCTTATTAATAAAGGTGTAAAAGGCGTATATGTAGGCGGCTCTTCCGGTGAGTGTATTTATCAGAGCGTTGCAGAGAGAAAGCTTCTTCTTGAGCATGTAATGAAGGCTGCGGAGGGTAAGCTTACAGTTATTGCACATGTGGCATGTAACAATACAGCAGACAGTAAAGAACTTGCAGCTCATGCAGAAAGCCTTGGTGTAGATGCAATTGCATCGATTCCTCCTATTTATTTTCATTTGCCGGAATATGCAATTGCTGAATACTGGAACGATATTTCCAGTGCAGCGCCGAATACGGATTTCGTTATCTATAACATTCCGCAGCTTGCAGGCGTTGCATTAACAATGCCATTATTTAAAGAAATGAAAAAGAATCCCAGAGTTGTTGCAGTAAAGAACAGTTCTATGCCGGTTCAGGATATCCAGATGTTTAAGATGGAAGGCGGAAAAGATTTCGTAGTATTTAACGGTCCGGATGAGCAGCTTGTGTCCGGTCTTGCTATGGGCGCAGATGGCGGCATCGGCGGAACATATGGTGTTATGCCTGAGCTTTACCTGAAAATCAAAGAGTTTGTCGGATCAGGAAGAATGGCGGAAGCTCTTGATGTTCAGAATGCGGCAGATGCAATTATCTACGCTATGTGTGCGTGTCATGGAAATCTCTATGCAGTTATGAAAGAAATTATGAGAATCCGTGACGGGCTTGATATCGGTGGTGTACGTAAACCACTTCCGGATATCATTCCTGAGGATATGGAGCAGATTAAAAAATGCGCGAAGATGATTGACGACGCTATTGAGAGCTTTTGTAAATAAGTGAATGATATTCCTCCAGAGTCAGTCCGGTAAGAGTGAGACAGTGCGCCAGTTCTTTTCCTACATAGCGGATGTGCCATGGTTCTCCGGGAACACCGGTAATCGCTTCTCTGTTTTGGGGATATCTTAGAAGATATCCGTAAAGCGAGGCGTTTTTTGCAAGCCATAGACCTTCCGGAGTATAGGCAAAGGAGTCTGTAAGTTCCAGGTTATTGGAAGGACTTGAAACATCAAGGGCAAGACCGCTCTGGTGCTCGCTTGTTCCGGGAGCAGCTATGTATGGGCTTCCATTGTAAAGCTCTTTTTGGCGGTTGTAGGAGCGATATCCTGATATACCGAATAGATGGAGTCCTTCTTTGTGGGCTGCAAGAAAGAGCTGATGAGCAGCTTTGGCAGCGTTCATTTCCATAAGCCGTTTTGAATCTCCCGGCAGGGCATCAAACGGAATACCTGTATCCACCAGATTTTCAGGGATATAATCTGCAGGAAGCGGATGTTCTTTGTTGATCAGACGAATATAATTTGCCATAAAATGAACCCCCTTTCCCTTTTATGTTTATGACTGGGAACGGGGGTTTATTACTTTTTATCAGGAAGGAGATATTAGTTGAGGGCTTTTTCGCTCATTTCTTCCAGAAGTTCTTTTTTCAGGTCATATAATTTCTGGGATAAATCTACATATACTTTCTGCGGATTTGTGAATCGTTTGGATTCTTCCCAGAGTGTATTTTTTTCTTTGGTACAATAGTCGCGAAGTTCCATAACAGATGGAGAGTCGTAGACTTTTTTACCCTCTTTGATGACAGGAATAAGAAGTTCGCGGACTTCATAGGTTCCGCCGAGGACTTTTGTTTTTTTCCATGTGTCTACAGGGTCGAAGAGAACCAGAGTCTCTTCCGGGTTAATCTTCTCATCTGCAAGGCAGATCAGATCTGCTTTAATTTTGCCGGTAGATTTGCTGTAAATACGGTAAACAGTCTTGTTTCCCGGATTTGTAACTTTTTCTGTGTTTTCAGAAAGCTTGATTTTCGGAATAAAGTTGCTGCTGTTTGCATCTTTTACAGCGGCAAGCTTGTAAACTCCACCGAACGCAGGATTGTCCTTGGAGGTAATGAGACGTGTTCCTACACCCCAGGAGTTGATTTTTGCATCCTGTGCTTTCAGGCTTTCGATGAGGTATTCGTCAAGGTCGCTGGATGCTGCGATGATGGCATCGTCGAAACCTGCAGCAGCAAGCATTTTGTAAGCTTCCTTGGAAAGGTAAGCGAGGTCGCCGCTGTCGATACGGATACCGTATTTAGTAAGAGGAATACCTTCCTCGCGCATTTCTTCAAATACGCGGATTGCATTTGGGACACCGGATTTTAGTACGTCGTAGGTGTCAACAAGAAGGGTGCAGGCATTCGGGTAAAGTTTTGCGTAGGTTTTAAACGCAGTGTATTCATCCGGAAAACTCATAATCCAGCTATGGGCATGTGTTCCAAGGACGGGGACATCAAACATCTGTCCGGTGAGTACACAGGAAGTTCCGGAACATCCGGCAATCATTGCGGCACGTGCACCGAAGATTCCGGCATCAGGTCCCTGAGCGCGTCTAAGGCCGAATTCCATTACCCCGTCACCTTTTGCGGCGTGGCAGACACGGGCTGCTTTTGTGGCAATAAGGCTCTGGTGGTTGATGATATTTAAGATTGCAGTTTCCACAAGCTGCGCTTCCATAATAGGTGCAATAACCTTTACCAGAGGTTCTCTTGGGAATACAACAGTTCCTTCCGGAATTGCATAGATGTCGCCGCTGAAATGGAAGTTACTCAAGTATTCCAGAAAGTCTTCTTCAAAAGCATGAAGGGTTCGGAGGTATTCAATGTCTTCTTCTGTGAAACGTAAATTTTCGATATATTCGATCATCTGCTCCAGTCCGGCTGTAATGGCATAAGCGCCGCCGCAGGGATTGTCACGGTAAAACATATCGAAAACAACAGTCTGGTTAGTTGGATTTTTGAAATATCCCTGCATCATGGTCAATTCATAGAGATCGGTGAGCAGAGTCAGATTATTTGCTCTCATATTGATTTCTCCTTTGGGTGTAACGGATGATTCCGTCAGATGATTGTTTGAACGTATTATACCATAATTCACTCCCGTGGGAAATGAAAAACCACCCAAAAAGGTAGAAATATGGGCAAAAATACGTATCTGAAAAAATTTTTGAAAAAATTTGAAAAAAATTAAAAAAAGGGCTTGCATTTTTCAAAAGGCTGTTATATAATACAACATGTCGCAAGCGAGAAAACAAAAAACGCTGGACAACATAAAGATAAAGGGCTATCGCCAAACGGTAAGGCAACGGACTCTGACTCCGTCATTTCAAGGTTCGAATCCTTGTAGCCCTGCTCAATGAACCACTTCTGAGGAAGTGGTTTTTTTGTGTCTTCACTTCGTAAAGCTATCAGAAATTTCTCTTAATTATGATAAATAAATGTAGATATTCCTGCAATCCAGAGGTTTTTTTGGGGGAAAAAATATTTTATAATTAGTATATATAAAATAAAAGGAGGAGAACGAGATGGCAAAATTAGAACGGGAATTAAATAGTGATTTTAATGAGTTGCTCAATCGTATTGAGCGCGGGATTATGAATGGAAGCGCAACAGCATCTCTTGAAGATTCCAGTGATTTCATAGGTGCGAATGCAAGATGCAGTGTACGTGTTTTTGAAAGATACAGCGCTATGGGAAGCAATCGTGTAAGCTTAAATGTTACATTATTTCAAAATGAAAATGAACCGGTAAAAATTTCGGCAATTACATCAGGGGGAAGCCAGGCCATGTTGTTTAAAATCAATACTTTGGGTGAATCGGCATTTCTTGACTGTTTAAAAGAGATTCTGGATTGAGTTAAGAACGAAGATATCTGGAAGATTATTTTATCTGTATGCTGTTTATAGGAGGAAAAAGAAAATGATGTACAGTTTATTTGATGGGATATTTCCAATAATATTTATATTAATTTTGGCGGTGGTGATATTTAATTTTGCGAAGGGAGTTGGTACCTGGCATAAAAACAATAACTCGCCACGTTTATCTGTATCAGCAAAAATTGTTGCAAAACGTCAGAATACGACACATCACAATCATCCAAATGCGGGTGACGCATCAGGGGCACATGGATATCATACAACGTCCAGTACAACATATTATGTCACCTTTCAGGTAGAAAGCGGTGATAGAATGGAGTTGGCTGTAACAGGTTCAGAGTATGGAATGCTTGCAGAGGGAGATGAGGGTAAACTGACATTTCAAGGGACACGATACCTGGCATTTGACAGGGAAAACGGTTAAGATTTGGGGAAAACATTGAAGTTTATATTTGGTTGTAGAAGAAAACCTGCCGCGAGGAATCTTAGCGGCAGGTTTTTTTGCAATTCCTTATAAAGTCTTTATAATTGTCTTTTATCCTGTAGGAGAAATGAGAAATAAAAAATATCGGTTTGGATTTTTGCTGTATTGGCGGAGCAGAAGTCTAACCGATCATTCCTTACAGGAGGCAGAAGATGAATCAAAATATTATCGAAATCAAAAATCTCTCAAAAACTTTTAAAAAACAGACAGTATTAAAAAATATCTCTCTTTCCATTCCGGAAAATTGTGTATATGGTCTTCTGGGGCCAAACGGCGCAGGAAAATCCACTCTGCTGAAAATGCTCACAGGACTTTTGCGTCCGGATTCCGGCAGCATCATTTTTCGGGGACATCCATGGAGTCGGGCAGACTTGTATGAGATTGGCGGTCTGATAGAAACACCGCCGATATATGAGAATTTGTCTGCCTGGGAAAATCTAAAGGTTCGCGCGTTGGTTCTGAATGAAACAGAAGAACGAATGAGGGAAGTGCTCAAGATTGTAGATCTTACGGATACTGGGAAAAAACCGGCAGGGAAATTCTCTCTTGGAATGAAACAGAGACTTGGGATTGCCATTGCACTTCTGGGGAGACCAAAACTTCTGATTCTGGATGAACCGGTAAATGGCCTTGACCCGCTGGGAATTCAGGAACTTCGCCATTTGATCCGAAGCTTTCCGGAGCAGGGGATCACCGTTTTGGTGTCCAGCCATATTTTGAGCGAAATTCAGCTTACCGCAGACTATATTGGAATTATGGCAAATGGAAAACTGGGATACGAAGGAATCGTGGATGAAAGTCAGAATCTGGAGAAGCTTTTTATGGATATTGTGGCGGCGGAAAGAGGGGGGAATTAGATGAAAACATTTCGGAAAACCTCTCAGAAAACGGAAGGTCTGTCCTTGTACTTGAAGGCGGAAAACATGAAATACAGGCACACATCCCTTGGGGCGCTCATGATTCTGATGCCTGCAGTGTGCACCCTTTTATCCGCAATGCTTACTTATAATTATTTTGCCATGGACGGTTATAACTGGTGGTATATGAGTATGCTGCCGGGAGTTCTGGCAATCATCTGCGGACAGATTGGGGGAAAGGATCTGAAAAAGAAGAACCGTACGATTTGGGCTCTTCCTGCGGATATGGGGAAAATCTGGGATGCGAAGATTCTGTTATCTGCAATGGTAGTGGGAATTGCAACCTTTGCTTTAATGATATTCGTTCTTCTGGGGACAGAGATTATGGAGAAGGGGCTCTTTGTCACATTTACCAATCCTCCATCGGTTGGAAATCAGCTCCTTGCTGCGCTTTTTATATGGATTACTTCTTTCTGGCAGATTCCTTTTTGTATTTTTTTGGCGCAAAAAACAGGCCCCCTTTTGATGATTGTGATTCATCTTGTTTTCAGCCAGATTTTTGGCGCGCTGATCTCCCTGAAGGGCTGGTTTTTTCTGGTTCCCTACGGAATCACCCCAAGAGTGATGTGTCCGATCCTGAACACTCTGCCAAACGGACTTCCGGCAGAACCGGGACAGATGACCTATACGCCGGAGCTTATGAGCGTGTCGGCAGCAGCGTTGGGCGTGGCGTTTTCCCTTTTGTGGTTTGCAGCATTTTGGTATTTCAGCAGAAAATGGTTTAAAGGGCAGGTGGAAAGAGGATGAAACAGTTAAAAGCAGAGTTTATGAAAATGAGGCACACATTCCTGATCCCGGTTCATGTTTTGGTTCCTGTAATCTCTGGTATTGTGTTTTTGGCATGGACAAGAGTCAGCGCACAGCTTCAGTTTTTGGTCTACGCAGAGGCCGTTGGAATTGCGTTTCCCGTACTGGTGTCTGTTATTTGCGCGGGAGATGTGGAAACGGAGCTTCCGGGGCATTTTCAGAGTTTTTTGATGAATCCGGGAAAAAGAGAGGGAGCATTTCTGGCAAAATGGATGTGCCTGCAGATCATGGCGTTTCTGGCAGTTATGGGAGCTATGATATTTTATGCTGTGGGAAACAATATTGTGTTGGGAAATAAAGAAATATCCACAGAGGTATTTCTTAAAACAGGGATGATTCTCTGGCTGGGCAGTCTTCCTCTTTATCTGGAGCATTTGTTTTTGAATCTGCGTTTTTCCAAGGCAGTGTCACTGGCGGTTTCCATAGGACAGTTTCTGATATCAGCATTGTTCCTTACCGGTCTTGGAGAGGGGAAATGGCAGTATTTTCCCTGTTCCTGGAGTTCCAGAGGTGCAGTTCTGTATCTGACAGAACAGTTTAACAGAAGGATCGGGGGGCGTTTTCCTGTGGAAATGGGAAATATTCTCACCTGTATCTTGTTGGGAGCTATCCTTTGTGCCATAATTCTTGTATGGTTTCATTTTTATGAGGGGCGGCAGGAAAATGAGTAGGAGGATGTTATGTGGAAAATTCTGGCGATTGATGATGATAAAGGGATTTTGGCGGTGATTCGTAAAGCGCTGGAAAAAGAAGGATATCTGGTGGATACTTTAGATGATCCGGAAAAATTAGAACTGGAAAAGCTGAATACGTATCACCTGATCTTGCTGGATGTTATGATGCCGGGAACAGATGGATTTACTCTGTGCCGCAGGATTCGGGAACTGGTAGATTGTCCGATTCTTTTTGTCACGGCAAAAACAGAGGAGGAAGATCTGATGACAGGACTTGGAATCGGCGGCGATGACTATATCACGAAGCCTTTTGGCATAGGGGAGCTTCGGGCGCGGGTAGCGGCTCATCTTCGGCGGGAAAACAGGGAGAAAAAACATCTTCTGACTTTGGGTGATACTGCGTTTTCACTTCCATCCAGACAGGTTTTCTGCAATGGAGAGGAAATTCCTTTGACAAAAAGCGAGTATGCAATCTGCGAATATCTGGCGCTGAACAGAGGTCAGGTTTTCTCGAAAGAGCGTATTTATGAGCATGTATTCGGGTATGATGGAGAGGGCGACAGCTCTGCCATCACCGAGCACATCAAGAATATCAGGGCAAAGTTCCAGAAACAGGGAACTCTCCCTGTGGAAACAGTCTGGGGGATCGGGTATAAATGGAAAATTTGAAAAATAAGAAAAAAACACTGGCCGGGATGTTTGGACAGTATATTTTTGTGTTTATTATCGGGACGATTCTTGCGGCAGCTATTTCCTGGGGGGCAGTCCTTGCTGCGCTTGTAGCTCCCGGAAGTATTTTTCTTCCGGCTAATTATGGAGAACAGATGCTGATAAGTTCAAAGGAGAAAATCCGGGCGGCAGATTTTGTTACAGAGAATCTGATTCCGCCGGGGTGTTTTTATGGCGTTTACGGGCAGAACGGAGATTTTCTCTATGGAAATTTCGATAAAAACCAGCAAAAAATTGCCTGGGGTCATTATGAAAAGGACAATATTTACGGAAAAGGAAAGGATTATTATTTTTTCGTTGAGAAAAACAGCGGAGATATTTGCATTGTGAAGTATTCAATCGCCATGCGCTATAAACATGAGAAGCTGAATCAACGCTTTCCTTCTCCGGAAAAACTCAGCTCATGGATGATTTTTGGTATTTTCCTTTTGCTTACCGTGTTGAATGGATTTTTCCTGGCTCGAAAATTTGCCCGGAGGCTGAAAAAAGAACTTGTCTGTCTCAGCGCGGCAACGGCCAAGATTTCTGCAAACGATCTGGAATTTGATGTCAGTCACTCCACGATTCGGGAGGTGGAAGAGGTTATGGCTTCGCTGGAAAAAATGAAGCTTGCATTGAAGGAGTCTCTGAAAAATCAGTGGGATGCAGAGCAAATGAAGCATCAGCAGCTTTCTGCACTGGCACATGATATAAAAACCCCTTTGACTGTTGTGCGGGGAAATGCAGAACTTTTGGAGGAGGCAGAGATCGGAGCAGAAGAGCGGGAATGTGCCGGAGAGATCTTGAAGAATACGGCATTTATTGAAAATTATCTGGATTCCATGCGTCAGGTCTTACGTGGGAAAAAAGAGAAGGAACGCCGTGAAAAAATCCGTGTGCAGGATTTGGCAGAGGCGCTTAAAGAGATGGCAGAACAGTTAGCAACAGCCGAAAAAATTCCGGTAGCTTTTTCAATACCAGTGCTTACAGATGGGGAATTCAAAATAATATGTCATAAGGAAGAAATGCTCCGTGCCTGGGGAAATTTACTGAGCAATGCATTGGAGCACACGGACTGGAAAAAAGGAATCCATGTAACTATGGTAGAAAGCGGTGAGTATTTCGTAGTATCTGTCCGGGATTATGGCGTCGGTTTCTCTGAAAAAGCGCTGCTTTATGGCGCAGAGCCTTTTTTCAGTGGAGATGACAGCCGCCATGACAGAACACATCAGGGGCTTGGTCTTTCCATCGCCGCAGAATTTATGAAGCACCAGGGAGGATTTCTCAAATATGAAAATGTGGAAAACGAAGAGGGTGCTGTGGTTGCTCTGTGGATAAGCAGGAAAGGAGATATAATACCGAAAAAAGTAACCCCCCTCTAACTGGATGTTTATGTAAAAACATTCCATTGGAGGGGGATTTTGCCGTCTGGATAGGCGGGTCTGTTATAATCATTGAACAGGCTGCTCCTGCCGTTTACTTAAAAAAGATGAAACATTCTTCAGTCTGGCGTGTTTTGTTGTTATAGGCAGTGATAGACAGGACAGAATTTTTCTTTGTGACTTTAAAGCTCTTATTATTGGCGATTCTGGTAGATAAACCATTGCTTGACGCCTTATAAAAAGCATTGATGGTCCAGTCTTTTGGCACCTTGTAGCTGAGTTTCAAATTTTTGTTTTTGTATTTGGAGTAGCTTAAGTTATAGATGTTGTTGGTTTTCAGCTTAGAGGTAACATTTAATTTTCCAAGCTTAATAGAAGAAAATGGAGGTACATATTTCTTCACAACAATTTTTGCAGTGGTAGTAATATTTCCGCTTTTATAGGAAATGGTGGAAGTTCCTGTCTTTTTTAAATCCAGATAGATTCCTGTATATTTTTTGTTGAGTCCAATGCCCTTTTTAGAAGAGATTTTTAATACAGAAGGGTTGCTGGATTTTAAATTGCTCAGTTTCTGTCCGGTATAAACCATGGCGAACATAGGTTGATTGGCAGGACGGTAGGAACTGGAAGGGTAATCATACAATTTGGATGATTTGGAATATAGGGTGAATACTCTGGTAGGTACAGATACTTTTGCCTGTGTTACAGTCGTTACAGAGAAAATAAGAGTCAACGCCAGAAACAGGGATAAAACTTTTTTTACATGCTTTTTCATAGGAAACTCCTTTCATTTGACTTTTTATTAATTATACAACCTGAATGCTTTCGAGTCAAAGCCAAATAAGAGGTCTTTTTCAGTGTTGAGTTTGCAGGGAAAGTATAGTATATTGAAAAAAAGCAGTAGCCGGGAGGGATGAATATGGGCTTTTGGTTATTTATGATATTGATGGATTTACTGATTCCTTTTACAATGCTTGATTTTGGAAAAGCCTTTTGTCTGTAACACTCATCGGAATGCTCCTGGTATTGGGAAAGCCGAAAGAAACGGTAGAAAATGTTGGAGGGATTCTGTGTGTTATACAGTTGATTCCATTAGTGGCGTCCATTATTCCTACCGAGATAGCGCTTAGAAAGACATTTGATAAAAACGGTAACAGACGGTGAAAGTAGAGAGAAAAATATGAACAGGGTAATGATAATAGAAGATGAAGAAAGCGTCAGGAGAAGTATAGAGTTTTCTCTTCAAAGAGAGGGCTGCGAGGTGAAATGCGCCGGAACCATAAGAGAGGCAGAAGCGTTAATGAAAGTGTATACACCGGAACTTATTCTCTGTGATATTAATCTGCCGGATGGAAACGGGCTGGATTTCATAAAGAAAATCAGGTCAGAGACAAATGCACATCTGATATGCCTGACTGCTCTTGACAGAGAAACCGATATGGTGATGGGGTATGAAGCAGGGGCGGATGATTATATCGCAAAGCCTTTCAGCCTGTCTGTTCTGACCATGAAAATTAATGCATATTTCAGAAAAGGAAGAGTTCAGGAGAATCAGGTGATTGAGTCTGGAAGAGTCAAAGCGGACAAAACGGCAATGAAAGTTTACGTAAATGGAGAGGAGATTTCCGTAACGAAAAATGAATGGAAGCTTCTCCTTTTGTTTATGGAAAATCCGGATATCATTCTGTCTAAAGACCAGATTCTGGAAAAAATATTTGATATAGACGGTGAATTTGTGGATGAAAATACAGTTGCCGTAAACATTACCAGACTCCGGAAAAAACTTGATACAGGAGAAGAAGGAAAAAAACTGATTAAGAATGTAAGAGGACTTGGATATGTTTGGAACAGTAAAAGATAGTAAATATACAAGTTATCTTATGCCTCTGATTGCATTAATCCTGATGAGCGCCACTGTTATAGCCGTACAGTATAACTCTTACAGGGAGGACACTATCCAACTGGGAAAAATCCTGACAGAAACAGAGGAAGACGAAATTACCTACGAAAAAGCAGTGGAGACTCTGGATAAATATGGGTATGTAAAAGAGGGAGAAAGCAGTTTTTACAGACGATTTCTGTGGACTGGAGGTATGACAATTGCCGGAGCTTTTGCTGCATATTGGTTAATCGTATTTTGCATCAAAAGGCAGGAAAAAGAAGCTTTCCGAAGATATAAAGATATTCTGGAAGCAATAGAAAAGGACATTGAAGAGCTTCGGGAAGGAAGCTACGGAGAGGTTGAATCATCGCTATCCAAATGCCTGAAAGGTCTGAATTCGAATCCGGAAGCAGTGAGAATAGCCACAGCGTTGGACAAATTAAACGGAAATTTTTTGTTGATAAAACAAAAAGCAGAAGCGGATAAAAAAGAAACAAAGGACGTTGTTACAGACATTTCCCATCAGTTAAAAACACCTCTGGCAGCAGTAAAATCCACGTTTGAGATTTTACAGAATCAGGATCTTTCACAGGAGGAACGGGAAGAGTTTGAAGAACGAATGGCATTTCAGCTTGATTCACTGGAAAAGCTTACTGCATCGCTTGTGAATATTTCCAGACTTGAAAGCGGGATGATTTCTATTCAGCTTCGTAAAGGGAAACTGTTTGATTCAATTCTGGATGCAGTGAACGGAGTGTGGCAGAAGGCACAAGAAAAAAACATTGTTATTGAGCTTGAGGAGGGTGAAACCGAAAAATTGCCCGAAATCATGCAGGACAGAAAGTGGCTGACAGAGGCTTTTATTAATATTCTGGAAAATGCAGTGAAGTATTCGAAGGAAAATACAGCGATTTCTATTCGCGTGTTCAATATGAATTCTATGGTAAGGATTGAGTTTGCAGACCAGGGAATCGGAATTTCCCCAAATGAGAAGCATAAGATTTTTCAGCGTTTTTACAGAGGGGAAAAGGAAGAAATACGCAGGGAAAGCGGAAGCGGAGTCGGGCTTTATCTGGCGAGATACATCATTTCCCGGCATGGCGGAACGATAATGGTAAAAGATAACAGAATTGATGGAGAAAAATGTGGAAGCATATTTGTTGTTCAGATTCCGCTGCTCAGGAGAAGTCTTACAAATCTGTAAGACTTTTTCTTTGTCCTGAAAGAAAACAGCAAGTTTTCTGTTGTAATATCTTTAGAAAAGAGGAGGTAATGAAAATGGATACAATAGTTAAAACACAGGAATTATGTAAATATTACGGCGAGGGCAAAAATCAGGTAAAAGCAGTTCAGAATACGGAAATAGAAATCAGGAGAGGCGAATTTGTCGCTATTATAGGGAAATCGGGTTCCGGAAAGAGTACCCTTTTACATCTCCTTGGCGGGCTTGATTATCCTACTTCCGGAAAGGTATATATAAAGGGAAAAGACATTTTTGCCATGTCTGAGGATGAGCTTGCAGTATTCAGAAGACAGAAAATCGGTTTTGTTTTTCAGGCGTTTAATCTTGTTTCCTCAATTAATGTTTACGAAAACGTAGTTCTTCCACTGGGGCTTGACGGGAAAGAACCGGATGAAGACTATGTAAATGACATTCTGAAAACACTGGGAATAGAGGACAAAATTGAAAATCTTCCCTCTGCATTATCAGGAGGACAGCAGCAGAGAGTTGCGATTGCAAGAGCTCTGGCATCAAAGCCGGATCTTATACTGGCGGACGAGCCGACAGGAAATCTTGACACAAAAACAGGAGAGGAAGTTATTGCATTACTGAAACTTTCCGCGGAAAAATACGGACAGACATTGGTGATTATTACCCATAACGAGGAAATCGCGCAGCTTGCTGACCGGATTCTGGCAATCGAAGATGGAAAGGTGGCTGAACTGAAATGAAAACTCTGACAAGAATAGCAATCAGCAACAATAAAGAGAATAAAACGAGAAGTTTTCTTACCATGATTGCAGTCGCGCTGACGACAATGCTGATTACGGCGATAGGAACCTTTGGCTACGGCGGAATAAAAGGAAACATAGAAAATGCAGAAGCTCTGTACGGCAATTATGTAGGCTCGTTTTCCGGCATAACAGAGGAGCAGCTTCAAGAAATGAAAAAGAGAGGCGAAATTGATGAAATCGGTCTTATGTCGGGTGTTGGAGAAGCGCATACCAAGGGACATTCAAATCTCGTATGGATGAATGAGAAGGCTTTGGATATGACGAATTTTCATACTATGCTTCAGGAGGGAAGCTTTCCCGTGGGGAAAAGTGAAATTGCCGCTTCCAGAGTATTCTTCGGACAATTGGGATACGATGATGTCAAAATCGGAGACAAAGTAGCTGTGCCGGTAAGACGGAACGGAACAGAGGCTTATCTGGAAAAGGAGTTTATAATTACAGGTATCATAAAAGACGGTATAGGGAATGAGAGCCAGCAGTCTTCTACAGTAATAGTTTCCAGAGAATACTATGACAGTGAAGCCGGGAAAGGAAACAGCAGATATACGGCATATTTTACATTGAGCGATAATATAAAAGGCGACTGGACTCAGATAGAAGATTTAATTGATGAACTGGCAAAAAACATTGGTGTGGAAACAGGGAATGTTTACAGGAACAGCAACGTAATCTCAACAAAATATGCGCCTGCGTCTGAGGTGTGGATTCCCTGCATATTCATCTGTCTGATTGTTGTAATTTTTTCGGTGGTTGTAATTTACAATATATTCCAGATAGGAATTGCCCGAAAGGTTCAGGAATACGGAAAAATCAAGGCGATTGGCGCTACGAAGAAGCAGATGAAAAAAATTATCGTAAAAGAAGGATATCTTCTTTCTGCGATTGCAATACCCACAGGTCTTGCGGCAGGATATTTTGTGTCTGTGCTTTTGTTTAACAGTGCAATGAGCTTTGCAGGAAAAGGAAACGAATACATGGCAGTCAGGGAAGTGTCTCTGTTTTCTCCGTGGGTTCTTCTGGCTGCGGCTCTGATTTCCCTTGTAACAGTGCGTATGGCGCTGATAAGGGCGGTTAAGACGATTGTTTCCATCACTCCTGTAAGTGCGGTCGCTTATGAAGAGTTTACAGGAAACAAAAAAGGATACCGAAAAGGGCATAAAGCTCTTAATATAACGGGGCTTATAAAATCGGATCTGGCAATCAATAAAAAGAGAAATATCACTACGATACTGGTTATGGGACTGTCCTGTATTTTATTTGTCACAATATCAAGTCTGGCAAGCAGCATTGACCCGGAATACGATGCCCGAAATAATGTTGAACGCGGAGATTACCAGATAGAGATTAATTACGACAATAACGATGAGGTTTATACAGAAAATAACCTGGATCAGATTTTGAAAAATAATCCTATTTCCAGAGAAGCAATCGAGTCCTTTGAGGCGATAGACGGCGTTACGAAAACCCAGACCAGAAATTATCTGACATTTGAGGAAGAGGGAATCAAAAGGACTGTTGCCGTTTTTGACAGAGAGGGATTCGAGAGCGAACTGGAAAAATCAGGAGTTGTAGGTGATTTTACATACGATACGGTCAGCAGGGCAGACGGATATGTATATACGTTTTCTCACTTTATGGAAGAAGCAGGGCAGAAGCTTGGTGACAAACTGGAGGCAGAGCTTTTTAACGGAAAGTCTGAAGCGAAGTACAGCGGTACGGCAATGGGTTCTTTCGGAAGTGTTTCCGCAGATTATGTGATAACGGAAGACACAGCGGAAAAACTGGGATTACTTGCAGATAGCCCTGCCTATCTCTGGATATGGTGCGGGGAGGAAGCAAAAGCCGGAGTTGAGGCTAAGATAGCGGAACTGTACGGTGAAAGTGAACTTGTATACTGGGAAGGCTATGACGAGGCATATAGCCTTGCTGACAGAACGACATTTCTTTTTAAAGTGCTGATATATACTTTTCTTGGGCTGATTGGGACAATTTGTTTCCTGAATATGGCAAATACCATGATTATGAACGTGATAACAAGAAAAAGAGAATTCGGTATTCTTCAGGCTGTGGGATTGAGTAACAGACAGCTTGGAAAGATGCTTCAGTTAGAAGGGATTTTCTTTACGGCAGGTTCGATTATAATTTCCCTGCTGATAGGATTGCCTGGAGGATACGGCGCATACCTGTATTGTCGGAAAGAAGGATTTTTCGGTATAAATATGTATCATTTTCCAGTCTGGGAAATCGGAATTATGGTGACAATCCTGCTTCTTATGCAGATTGCCCTGTCTTTCGTGCTGAGCAGAAATGTAAAGAAAGAATCCATTATAGACAGGATAAGGTATTGAGAGGGGGAGAAATGGGAATATTGTGAAGAGATTTTGAGTCATAGGATTCAAGCTGCGGGAAAAGGTTAAGGCTTCCCGCAGCTTTTTTGTGTAAAAATATATCATAAATCTGATATTTTTCCTATCAATTTGATTTTTATTTCCCATTTTTTTTTGTAACATAAATCATAAAATACAGTGTGGTATGAGTACAGGAGGGAAATCAGATGAGTAAAATTCACTTCACAGGAGAAGATGGAGCTTTTACAATTAAGAATCCTGAAAATTACAGCGGACTTTACTTCCCGATAGCAGGAGAAAAAGGGTTGAAAAGTGCGGTAACTCCTAATATGGGAGGTGACAGCAAAATAGATCAGGAAACCTTTCTTTTAGAACCGGTGAGTGTGGAGAATCTTCATAATAACCGTTCTACAAGGAACTTCTGGTGTGTGATTGAGGGAATCGGATGCTGGTCTGCAACAGGGGCTTCTGCAGAGGCGGAAAATTTGAAGTTTACGGATAAACAGGAGCAAAGTGAGCTTGCTGCGGGTTTCATGTGTCACACAGTAAAAAGGATGTCTGATAAATACGAGTTAAAATCTGAAATAACGTCATTTGTGCCGGTAAATGAAAATACAGAGGTTATTAAAATTAAAATTAAAAATCTGGCAAAAACGAACCGGAAAATAACATTTATTGCAGCGATACCGATTTATGGAAGAAGTGCAGATAATATTCGTGATCACAGAAATGTTACATCTATGCTTCACAGAGTCAAAACGGGGAAATATGGGGTTTTTGTAAAGCCTACTATGTCTTTTGATGAAAAAGGTCATAGAAAGAATCATAAGATTTACTTTGTACAGGGAGTTATGGAAAATGGTCTGGCACCAGAATCCTTTTATCCTATAACAGAAGGTTTCCTTGGAGAAGGAGGAACATTTACACATCCAAGAGCAGTATATGAGAATTATCCGGGAGTGCCGGAGGGAGCGGCAGCAGAAGGGAAAGAAGCTCTGGGAGGGATTAAATTTGAAGAAGTTACTCTGACACCGGGACAGACTGCAGAGTATGTGATCTTTGCGGGAATTACAGAGGAAGAAAAAGATGCAGATCGAATCGTTGAAGCATATGGGAATTCGGAAAAGTCAGACTTGCTTCTTGAGGAAACACAAAACTATTGGAAAAATAAGGTAAATGTTTCTTATTACACCGGAAACAACAGATTTGATTTATTTATGCGTTGGGTAAGTTTCCAGCCGTTTCTTAGAAGAATTTACGGATGTTCTTTTTTACCGCATCATGATTATGGACGGGGCGGAAGAGGATGGAGAGATTTGTGGCAGGATTGTCTGTCGTTGTTGTTAATGGAACCGGGAGATGTTCGAACTATGATATTGAAAAATTACGGAGGAGTTCGAATTGATGGAACAAATGCCACAATTATAGGGCATGGTCAGGGGAATTTTATTGCAGATAGAAATGGAATCAGTCGTGTATGGATGGATCACGCAGTCTGGCCATTTATGACGACAAAGCTTTATATTGATCAGACTGGTGATATAGAAATTCTTCTGGAAGAGGAAACATATTTTAAGGATGCACAGTCTATGCGTGGACATGATATAGATGCAGACTGGAGTGAAACATGTGGAATGTGTCAGAGGAGAGAAGATGGTGAAATTTACAGGGGAACGGTACTCGAACATCTTCTCATTGAACATTTATGTGCATTTTATGAGGTCGGTGAACACAATGAAATGTTGCTGAGAGGCGCAGACTGGAATGATGCTTTGGATATGGCGTCAAATAACGGAGAGAGTGTTGCATTTACTTGTGCCTATGCAGGAAATATGAAAGAACTGGCACGATGCTTGGAAACGCTTCAAAAGCAGTCAGGGTATGAAAAGATAGAATTTATGGAAGAGGCAGTTCCCCTTTTAGCAGAAGGGTGTGAATTATATGAAAATACAGAAGAAAAGAAAAAGCTTTTGAAGAAATATCTGAAATGCAGCAAGCATTGCATCAGCGGTAGAAAGTCGCTTATATCCGTGAAAGAGTTGATTAAAAATCTTAACGGTAAAGCGGATTGGATGATGGAGCATATCAGAAAGCAAGAGTGGATTGAAGGAGAAGAAGGCGAAGGATGGTTTAACAGTTATTACGATGACAATAAAAATGCAGTGGAAGGATTTTTTGACAGTGGCGTGAGGATGATGCTTACCGGGCAGGTGTTTGCAATAATGAGCGGTACTGCGGATAAAGGTCAGATTTCAAAAATTTGTGCAGGAGCAGATCATTATCTTTACAGGCCGGAAATTGGCGGATACAGGCTGAATACAGATTTCCATGAATTAAAATTCGATATGGGAAGAATGTTTGGCTTTGCATATGGCGAAAAAGAAAACGGAGCTGTTTTTTCACATATGACAGTGATGTATGCCAATGCCCTTTATAAGAGAGGGTTTGTAAAAGAAGGATATAAAGCGCTTCAGACATTGGCAGATACTGCGTTGAATTTTGAAACCAGTAAAATTTATCCGGGGATACCGGAATATTTTAACAGTACAGGAAGGGGAATGTATCACTATCTGACAGGAGCGGCAAGCTGGTATATGATGACAATGATAACAGAGGTATTTGGTGTACATGGCAGAACGGGAATTTTAACAGTATGTCCAAAGCTTATGCGGGAGCAATTTGACGAAGAAGGATGTGCCATTATCAGACTTACTTTTGGAGAAAAGAAATTCGAGGTTGTTTATTATAATGCACAAAAATTACAATATGGAGATTATCGCATCAGAAAAGCTTTCTGTAATAAGAGTGAAATAAAGCATACGGAATTTGAAGCTTTTATCGAAAAAAGTACGATTAAAGCGCTTGATAATGAGTCTGTACACAAAATAGAGATTGTATTGGATAGATAAAAGGTACAAAAAGGAGGAAAAATAAAATGCAGTATGGTTATTTTGATGATGAAAGAAGAGAATATGTAATAACAAGACCGGATACTCCGGCCCCATGGGCAAACTATTTGGGATCGCCAAAATACGGGGCAGTAATTTCCAACAATGCAGGAGGATACAGCTTTGCAAAATCCGGAGCTGACGGGCGCATTATTCGTTATGTATTTAACGGCTTTGATCAGCCGGGACGTTATATTTATATTCGTGACAATGATAGGAAAGACTATTGGTCAGCATCCTGGCAGCCGGTTGGAAAGAATACAGAAGACTACAAAAGTAAATGCTGTCATGGAACAGGATATACAAGAATTTGCGCAGACTATGTCGGAATTCACACAGAGGCGCTTTATTATGTGCCTCTGGATAAGGAATATGAGGTCTGGTGTTTAAAAGTAAAGAATAATTCAGAAGAGGACAGAAATCTGAGTATTACAGGATATGCCGAATTTACAAATAACAGCAATTATGAGCAGGATCAGGTGAATCTTCAGTATTCCCAGTTTATTACACGGACGCTTTTTGAGGAAAACAGAATCAGACATTTAGTTCATGGAAATCTGGATGGGATTGAAGATGGAAAGGACGTAGACGATAAAGTTGTTGTGGAGAGATTTTTCGGACTTGCAGGAAGTGAAGTTGCTTCATATTGCGGGGATAGAGAAAAATTTCTCGGAAGATATCACGGATATGGAAATCCGGTCGGTGTGGAAAATGGAAATCTTGGAAATGAGTTAAGCTGCAATGAGAATGGATGTGGAGCGCTGACATCAGAAATTATGCTGAAACCCGGAGAGGAAAAAATTCTGACATTTTTACTTGGCATGAAGTATAACGAAGAAGCAAAAATGATAATGGAAAGATATGAATATCCAGAGGAAGTATGCAATCGGGAACTGGAGGAGATTATTGCATACTGGCACGGAAAGTTATCTCATTTTCAGGTAAAAACACCAAGCCCGGAATTTGATACTATGATTAATACCTGGAATGCATATAACTGCTTTATGACATTTATCTGGTCCAGAGCGGCTTCTTTTACATACTGTGGTCTGCGTAATGGATATGGTTATAGAGATACTGTGCAGGATATACAGGGAATTATACACCTTGCACCTGAGATGGCAGTGGATAAGATCCGTTTCATGTTGTCTGCTCAGGTGGATAACGGAGGTGGACTGCCTCTTGTAAAGTTTACTCATAATGCAGGACATGAAGATACGCCGGACGACGCATCCTATGTGAAGGAAACTGGACATCCTGCATATCGTGCGGATGATGCGTTGTGGTTATTCCCTACAGTTTACAAATATATTTCAGAATCAGGAAATCTTTCATTTGTGGATGAAGTAATTCCTTTTGCAAACAAAGGAGAGGGTACTGTTTATGAGCATTTGAAGAGAGCTGTTGAATTTTCACTGAATCATATGGGACCGCATGGAATGCCGGCAGGTCTGTATGCAGACTGGAATGACTGTCTTCGGTTGGGAAAAAACGGGGAATCTACTTTTGTAGCGTTACAGTTTTATCTGGCGATGACGATTCTGAAAAAGTTTGCAGAATATAAGGGAGATACAGAATATATCGCCTATCTGGAAGAAAAGCAGGAGAAACTTGGGGGAATTCTGAATAAATTATGCTGGAACGAAGATCGGTTTATCAGAGGATTTACTGAGGAGGGTGAAGTAATTGGAAACAGGGAAGCGCCGGAAGCAAATATGTGGCTGAATCCTCAAAGCTGGTCTGTCATCAGCGGATTTGCGTCTGAGAGTCAGGCGGAGAAAGCCCTTGAAAAGGTTTATGAAAACCTGAATACGGAATATGGAGCGATTCTGATGGATCCACCATATCGTAAACACGCCTTTGACGGTGCGCTTGCTGTTATTTATAATGCCGGAACAAAGGAAAACGCAGGGATTTTCTCCCAGTCTCAGGGTTGGCTTATTCTTGCAGAAGCTCTTCTTGGTCATGGAAACAGAGCGTTTATGTATTTTAAAGAAAATGCTCCTGCAGCACAGAATGACCGTGCGGAAATCAGAAAACTAGAGCCATATTGCTATGGACAGTTTACAGAGGGAAAGGCAAGTCCACACTTCGGTCGCTCTCACGTACACTGGCTGACAGGAACTGCTTCTACCGTTATGGTAGGCTGTGTGGAGGGAATTATGGGAATCCGTCCTGATTTTTACGGACTTAGGATTTCCCCGTCCATCCCGGAAGAATGGGATGGATTTGAAATAGAAAAAGATTTCAGGGGAAAACATTTGCATATTGTGGTTTCTAATGAAAAGCACGTACAATCAGGATGCGTCAAGCTTCTCGTAAATGGAGAGCAAATGGAGGGCGATTATATTCCGGAAAAATTCCTTACAGAATGGACAGAAATTGAATTGAAAATGTCATGATTCTGATTTATTGTAAGATTCTTTCAGCTTCCATGCAGAAGAATAATTCAAATCCCGGTATTTCTTCGGAGTCATTCCAGTCAGCTTTCGGAAAGTTTGGATGAAATGGCTCTGAGAAGAGAAAGAGAGGTAATTGGCAATGTCGATCAGGCTGTAGTCACAGAATTTAAGAAGATGTTGAGCCTTTTCGATTTTCTGCTCGCGAATATAGTCGCTGACAGAAATGCCGATTTCCTCCTTGAAAAGACGGGAGAGGTAGCTTGGTGATAAGTCTGTATGTGCAGCCAGATCTTCAATGGTTATGCGCTCTTTAATGTGTATATAAATGTAATCAAGACAGGCGGTAATAGGTTTGGAGGTTCCTGCATTTTTTCGGAGAAGACGCATTTTTCCGGTAAAATCAAGCACCATTTTGTCATGAAGGGCAACAATATCTTCGACAGCATTAAGGTAATCAAGTTTTAGTATGTAAAAATCACTGAGGCGAAAGGTCTGTTCCATTTCCATTCCGTTATTGGAGCACAGTCTTGTTATTAACGCAACGGAAATAACAAAGTGGTATTTCATATTTGTGACGGGATTGCGCGAAAGAATTCCGACACCGTCGGAAGCCTGAAAACGCTTTTCTTCGCAGTTTTTTCGAACTGCGTTGATGTCACCGTTACAGACTGCCTGAAAGAAGTTATTTTCTTCGTTAGTAGTGCGGTGTGTCTGTTCTTCTTCGGAGACAAGAGCTTCTTTACGATACCATTCTTTTGATAAGTCCATAAAAACACCTCTTTGATAAAAAATGAATAGAAAATACTTTTTGAAATTATATCATGAATTTGATATTTTTACAATTATTGTAATATAAGATGTTTTAAAAAACATGTATAGTATAAGCATGAAAGGGAGAGCGAACGGCCCAAAAAATAAAACAGGAGGAAAAAATAATGAAAAGAAAAGCAATTGTAATGTTACTTGCAGCAGCTATGACTGCAGCGACAATGGTTCCTGCAACAGTGCAGGCTGCAGATGAAGGAAATGTTATTAACATTTATTCCTGGAATAATGAATTCCGTGAAAGAATCGAAGCGGTTTATCCGGAAGTAGAAAAAACTTCTGAAGATGGTACAGTGACAACATTAAAAGACGGAACAGAAATTCACTGGATTATCAATCCGAATCAGGATGGTGTCTATCAGCAGAAACTGGATGAAGCTCTGATGAATCAGGCAGATGCATCAGCAGATGATAAGGTTGATATTTTCTTATCTGAGACAGACTATGTAAACAAATATGTAGATGCGGATGCAGATGTGGCGATGCCATTAACAGACCTTGGAATTGATCCTGAGAAAGACCTCGCAGATCAGTATGATTTCACAAAAACAAGTGCGTCTGACCAGAATGGAGTACAGAGAGGAGCTACATGGCAGTGCTGCCCGGGAACTCTTGTATATCGTCGTGATATTGCCAAAGAGGTATTTGGAACAGACGATCCTGTTGAAATTGGAGCAAAGATGAAGGACTGGGAGACAACGAAGGAAACCGCAGAGGTATTAAAAGAGAAAGGATACTTTACTTTTTCTTCTTATGCAGATACATTCCGCCTTTATGGAAACAGCATTGAAGAATCCTGGGTAAAACCTGGTGAAACAACAATCAGAGTAGACCAGAAAATTATGGATTGGGTAAATGACTCCAAAGAATGGCTGGATGCAGGTTATCTTGATGAAACAGTGAAAGGTCAGTTCAATGCGGACTGGAATAAAGCGATGGGAACAAAGTCAAAAGTATTTGCATTTCTTCTTCCTGCATGGGGCATTGACTTTGTGCTCAAGCCTAACTGGGATGGAGAAGAGGGAGAATGGGCTGTTACAAACCCTCCTCAGGAATATAACTGGGGCGGCTCTTATATCCACGGATGCCAGGGAACAGATAATCCGGAACATGTAAAAGATATCATTATGGCGATGACAGGAAACAAAGAGAATCTTTTAAAAATTTCTCAGGATTATTCTGATTTTACAAATACGAGAAGTGGTATGCAGGAGGCTGCCTCTGATGAGAATTTCGCATCTGCATTCCTTGGTGGACAGAATCCATTTGAGTATTTTGCACCGGTTGCGGAAAATATTCAGATTGCACCGCTTTCCGCTTACGATCAGGGATGTGTAGAGCTGATTCAGAATGCCTTTACAGATTATTTCCATGACAAAGTAGATTTTGAAAAAGCAGTATCTAATTTCGAAACAGCAATTAAAGAGCGTTATCCGGATATCACAGAAGTCCAGTGGCCGGAAAAATAGTAAGATAAATCTGTGGGACACTTATGTGTCCCACAGAAATTTATGGAAAGGGGCATATTTGAAGTATGAAAAAACGCAAAAGTCTCAGTTATGCAAAATGGGGTTATATTTTTATTCTCCCATTTTTCTTATGTTATTTTATATTTTCCCTGATTCCTTTGGCAGATACAGTAAAATATAGTTTTTTTGAGTATTTCCGATCGGGAATTAAGGAAATAGGACCGAATTTTGTCGGACTGGAAAATTATAAAAGCCTGCTGCAGTCGGATATGTTGAAGTATGGGTTAAACACATTGATTTTATGGGTAATAGGATTTATTCCTCAGATTGTTGTAGCCCTGACTCTGGCAGTCTGGTTCACAGATATTCGATTAAAGATTCGTGGAAAACAGTTTTTTAAAGTAGTTATCTATCTGCCAAACCTGATTATGGCTTCTGCCTTTGCTATGTTGTTTTTTACCATGTTTTCTACAAACGGTCCGGTAAACTCGATTTTGATGTCGCTGGGAATCATTACAGAACAGATAGATTTTATGGGGACGGTGTTTGGAACCAGGTCACTTATCGGTTTTATGAACTTTCTTATGTGGTTTGGTAATACTACAATTATGCTCATGGCTGCGATTATGGGAATCAGCACGGAGGTGTTTGAAGCTTCAGAGTTGGATGGATGTAATACAATTAAACGCTTCTTTTATATTATCCTTCCTCTGATCCGTCCGATTCTTGCATACACACTGATTACGGCAATTATTGGAGGTCTGCAGATGTTTGATGTTCCGCAGATTCTTACAAATGGACAGGGAAATCCGGACCGTACATCTATGACTTTGATTATGTTCCTGAATAATCATCTGAAATCAAAGAATTATGGTATGGCAGGAGCGCTTTCAGTTTATCTGTTCATAATCAGTGGAATTCTTTGCTTTATTGTTTATAGAATGACAAACGATGATGATCCGGATGGTTCGAAGGCTGCTGCCAGAAGAAGAAAAAAGGAAGAAAGAAGGAGGAGATAAAATGAAAAACAAAAAGCAAAATACAGTGCAGAGTATTGTTGCACATATTATACTCATTATTTTATCATTTATGTGCCTGTTTTTCTTCTATATATTAATTATAAATGCGACACGTTCCCACGCGCAGCTTCAGAAAGGATTTTCCGCACTGCCGGGAGGTCATTTTTGGGAGAATCTGAAAAATGTTGCCAATGACGGAACATTTCCAATGATAAGAGGAATTTTTAACAGCCTGCTGGTATCTGGCTGCAGCGCGGCTCTCAGCACATATTTTTCTTCTCTGACAGCATATGGTTTATATACCTATGATTTTAAATTAAGAAAAGCTGCATTTACATTTATAATGGCGATTTTGGTAATGCCTACACAGGTTACAGCAATGGGCTTCCTGCGCCTTGTTACAAAGATAGGAATGTACGATTCGCTTTTACCTTTGATTATTCCTTCGATTGCATCTCCGGCTGTGTTTTATTTTATGTACAGCTACCTTCAGTCATCTCTTCCGCTGTCTCTGGTGGAAGCGGCGAGAATCGATGGAAGCGGTGAGTTCAGAACATTTAATCAGATTATACTTCCGATTATGAAACCAGCAATTGCGGTACAGGCAATTTTCTGTTTCGTAGGTTCCTGGAATAATTATTTTGTTCCTGCCTTAATTATACAGTCTAAGGACAAAATGACAGTTCCTATACTGATTGCAACTCTGCGAGGAGCAGATTATATGAACTTTGATATGGCAAAGATATATATGATGATATTGGTTGCTATTGTACCGATTGTTTTAGTGTATTTGTTATTATCAAAGTATATTATTGCCGGGGTGACACTTGGTGGCGTAAAAGGATAAAAGAACAATAAAAAGATAAAAAGTATGTAATAATAATGAACTCTCCCATTTTGATAAGGTAATTGTGAAAAGATGGGAGAGTTTTTGTTAAGGAGAAAGAAAATGACAGAAAAGAGAAGGAATTTCAGCGGGACACTATTACAGTCTCCGTCTGCAAGAGAAATCACCCATGGGAAACTTGCGAGAAAACTTGCGGCAAGAGGAATTGTTCTTCTGAAGAATGAAGCCTTGCTTCCATTTAAAGAAAATGAAAAAATTGCTCTTTTGGGGGCGGGAGCAGTAAAGACGGTGAAAGGCGGCATTGGTTCAGGAGATGTAAACAATAGAGAGAACATTTCTATTTATGAAGGACTAAAAGAGGCAAAGGTTACGCTTACAAGCGAAAAGTGGCTGCAGGATTATTGCAGCATTTATGATGATGCAAGGGCTCGTTGGAAAGAAAAGATTCTGGAAGATGCAAAAATAGTCGAGAATCCTTTTGACGCGTATGCTTCAAATCCTTTTTCACTACCTGAAGGCAGTGAAATTGAACAAACAGATATTGAGGGAGCAGATGCTGCTGTATATGTGATCAGTCGTATTTCAGGAGAAGGGAAAGACCGGAAATGCGAAAAGGGTGATTACTATTTAAGTGAAAAAGAAGAAAGAGATATTATGTATCTCAATCAAATGGGAATCGATACGGCGCTTATTTTAAATGCCGGAGGTCCGGTAGAACTTACAGATATTCTTGAAAAAGCTCCATGTGTGAAAGCTGTTTTGAATATTTCCCAGTTAGGGCAACAGGGGGGAAATGCTGTGGCAGATATCCTTTTGGGAAAAGCAGTTCCAGAGGGAAAACTGACAGCAACCTGGGCAAGAAGGTACGAAGACTATCCATATGCAGATGTATTCGGTCATTTGAATGGGAATCTGGAATACGAAGAATATAAAGAAGGCATTTATGTAGGATATCGGTATTTTGACAGTTTCGATGTTAAGCCACTGTTTCACTTTGGCTATGGACTGTCATATACCACTTTTAAAATCATATTTAGGGATATATGCGTAGAGGCAGACAAAATTCTGGTTGATGTGGAAGTTAGAAATACCGGAGAACATTATGCTGGAAGAGAAGTAGTACAGATATATGCAAGTTTACCACAGACAGGGCAGGCAAGAGAATACCGAAGATTGGTGGGATTTGAGAAGACAGATTTATTGAATCCGGGAGAATCGCAGAAGATTACAGTTATAGTGGAACAGAAAAATCTGGCAGGTTTCTGTGCGAATAATCACTGTTGGATTGTGGAAAAAGGGAAATACAGTATATGGGTAGGCAATCAGTCTGCAGATTTACAGTTGGGAGCTATAATCACAGTTCAAGAAAGTTCTGTTCTGGAAGAAAATAGCGCTGTCTGTACACCAAAAGAGAAGTTTGAAGAGCTTGGAGCGTCAGAAGTCGCAAAGAAAAAGACGGAAGATGCAATTGGAATGGCAATTGAGAATTCTGTACCTGAAATCTCGTTTGCACCTAAGAGAGAAGAAAAAAAAGCATGTAAAGTACATTATGCAGACCAGCAGCCTGTTGAGGATTTGATTCCGCTTTTGTATGGAAATATTACCAAGGGCACCAGCACACTTGGATCTGCGGGAACACGCGTACCGGGATCTGCAGGAGAGACTACAGAGGAATTAGAAGAAACATATGGAATCAGTTCACTGATTATGGCAGATGGACCGGCTGGTTTGCGTTTGCGTCAGAGCTATGAGGTGGATAAAAATACAGGACATATTTATGGTACAGGCGTCTTTGGATCTTTGGAAAACGGCTTTCTGGAAGAAATGGAGCGTCATGAGAATGCAGATATTTATTATCAGTTCTGTACTGCATTTCCTGTGGGCACGGCAATCGCACAGACATGGGATAAGGACTTGATGAAACAATTCGGGGAAGCTGTTGCAGTAGAGATGGAAGAATTTCATGTAGATTTGTGGCTGGCTCCTGGAATGAATATTCAAAGGAATCCGTTATGCGGACGAAATTTCGAATACTATTCAGAAGATCCGGTATTATCAGGAATCACAGCAGCTTTTGTAACAAAAGGAGTGCAGTCTAAAAATGGATGTGGCGTAACGATTAAACATTTTGCCTGCAATAATCAGGAAGATAATCGAATGGGAGTCGATGCCAGAGTATCAGAAAAAGTTCTCAGAGAGATTTATTTCCGCGGTTTTGAGATTGCAGTAAAAGAGAGTAAGCCGTTAGCGATTATGACATCATATAACTTGATCAACGGTGTTCATGCGGCGAATTGTAAAGAACTTTGTACAACGCTTGCCCGTGAGGAATGGGGATTTGACGGATTAATTATGTCAGATTGGAATACTACTGTGCCGGAAGACGGAAGTATTCCATGGAAATGTGCAGAAGCAGGAAACGATGTAATTATGCCGGGAAACCCTGATGACGACAAAAATATTCGGGAAGCATTAAACAAAGGGATATTAACAGAACAGCAAGTTCGTCAATGTGCAGGGAGGGTTATTGCAGTAACAGAAAGAATTAAGAAAAATAGAAAGTCTTTTTGATGCGTAAACTCAAGTTTTCCAGTGTTGAGTTTGTACCATTTCTATAGTATATTTGAGAAAATGGAAAACAGACAGTGAAATAACTCTCAAAGGGAGGAAATGGTATGAGTTTATGGGACACAATCCGAAATTATAAGCCTGTAAATCCGCAGGAAGAGCATGACAGGAAGCAGATGCTGGAGTTCATAGAACATAACGGGGATTATCTGGAACGGAAAAATCTGACAGGTCATTTCACAGCTTCTATGTGGACAGTAAACAAAGCGCGTACAAAGACGCTGATGGCATACCACAATATATACGATTCATGGGCATGAATAGGCGGTCATGCGGATGGGATGGAAGATTTGTGTGCGGTAGCGATGAAGGAACTGCAGGAGGAAACAGGTGTCAATCATGCAAGGCTGGTCAGCGAAGAGGTATTCAGTCTGGAAACGCTTACTGTAGATGGTCATGTAAAAAGAGGTGTATGGGTTCCGAGTCATCTTCACTTTAATCTCACTTATCTGGCGGAAGCAGAGGAAGAGGAAAATCTGGTTGTGCGGGAAGATGAAAATTCAGCCGTGCAATGGTGGACTTTCGAAGAGGCGCTGAAAGTTTCGACAGAGCCGTGGATGGTAGAGCACATATATAAGAAACTGATTGAAAAACTGGAAAGTTAATCACAAAAACCACTTCTTTGAAGTGGTTTTTGTGATTATAAGATTCAGTTTGTAAATAATTGAACCCAATATTTATATCCATTTGGAGCTTTATAATATCCAATGCCAATTTTTCCGAAATAATCAGTGAGTATATTTTGGCGATGTCCGAGGCTGTTCATCCAGCCCTTCATAACGGAAGAGGGTGAAGAATATCCGGAAGCAATGTTTTCGCCGGCTGCGTAATAGGAAATTCCGAATTCATTTAAAACGGAAGAACAGATACTGCCATCAGGTCTGGTATGGGAAAATAATGTTTCCAGTTCTCTGGCTCTTACATCTGCTGCAGCATTAATTTTGGCGTCTTCCTTTAAAGGTGGAAGATTTACTTTCGCACGTTCCTGATTTACGATTTTTACAACTTCTGCTTTTATTTTGACAGTATTTTCCGGCTTTGGAGTCGGGGTAGGAGCAGGCGCAGCAGGAACAGTGATGTTGATTCCTCTGGAATTATATTTTCCGTAAGTACGGGTTTTGCTGTAGTAGGAGCGGACTGTATAGATGTTCTTTTCTCCGATTTTTGGATTTTGATCTACATAGGATAAAACAGAACCGGGGATTGCAGATGCGGTTACAGTCTTTATTCTTTTCCAGCTTCCTCCGTATAATTTTCTGTAAATCACATAACGATCAGCGCCGCCGGAAGCTTTCCAGCGTACAGTAACAGATTTGTCTGCGTTGAGTCTTGCTGATTCCAGTGTGACGGTATCCGGAAGTGTTTTTACTGAAAGACCATTGGAATTATAGGTTCCGTATTTTTTTGATTTACTGTTGTATCCGCGAACGGTATAGTCATATTTTTGTCCTGTCTGAATGGAATATTTGTTGGACGATTTATGAGTATATTCGGTTTTTCTGGAAGGTACAGTAGCGATGCGAGTCCATTTTTTCGTGCCGCTCTGGCGGTAATATATTGCATAACTTGTGACATTGGATGCCTTTTTCCATTTGATATTTACCGTATTGTAGGATTTGGCGCTCACTTTGCTGAGAGTAACCTTACTGGGAATACTTTTTCCTGCGGCGAAAACACTTCCCGGGAAAATAAGGCTCAGAATCATTGCTGTGATTGCCAGAATAACTGTGAATTTTCTCTTTGGTTTCATAGCTTTTTCTCCTTCCTGTGTCTGAGATAAATCGCTCCAGAAATTAACATCTGGCAGATACTTTTTTATGTGGTTATATCATTATAGCACGATACCATATGCTTGCAACGAGTTATTTACACAAAAAATTATCAGAAGAGAAATATGCAGATAGACTCCGTCATTTTGCATAAAAACGAAGCGTTAAAATTAGTGCAATTGTGGAGTAGTATTTTGGATTTCCCACAATGTATAATGAAAACTATCAATATACATTGCAAGCTGGTTAGAGTACATCTAAGAATAAACCAAGAGAGGTAAAACTATGAGAACGATTAAAGCAGAACAACTGACAAGAGAAGCGTTTGCACCATTTGGAACTTTTTATTCTATGACAGAGCCGGAAGGGTATTCTTTAAATGGTGAAATTCATCGCTTTTTCCCGGACAGGATCGCGGAGTCTTATACGACCCGTGTGGGATTTTCTCCGATTCTGGTAAAGAAACCTGAGGAAATGAAGATTACACAGGTGGAATACCACACAACTACTCCGGAGATGATTCTTCCTTTAAATGACGAGATGATTCTCCATGTTGCTCCGGCATCAGGAGGAACTCCGGTACCGGAATATACGAAAGCGTTTATTGTACCGAAGGGAACTCTGGTAAAAATTTCAACGGCAATCTGGCATCTGGCGCCGCTTCCGGTACATGAAGCAGAATTGCAGGCTATGATTATTTTGCCGGAATGTACATATGCAAATGACTGTACAGTAGTGGATTTAAAGGAAGAAGAACAATTTGTAATTGAATTATAAGAAAAAATTACCGCCGGAGACGAGTTGAGATATTGCTCGTTTCCGACGGTATTATTTTATGGATTATTTTTTTTCTGTCTGTTCTGGCGCCCATGCTGTTGTCTGCGCGGGTTGGAGTTTGATTTACGACCATTTGCAGACAGTTTATCAGTTAAATCTTTAATTTCTCTCATGGTCATATTCTGAATGTCTGAAACAGTAATGTCAGGATTCAGTGACTGCAGTTCTAAAAATGCCTTATATTTTCCATAAGAAAGTCCAAGTTCGTGAGCGGATTCAACATCTTCAGAACGGGCTGAATAGCAGTAAGTATTCTTGTGTTCTCTGGTGCAGGACTGAATATCCGAGAGAACTTTGGAAGATTGGTCGAGAGAGGCTGCAAAGGTGGTTGCTGTTTCACTTATAATACGATTGAAGGAAAGGAAACCATTCACTTTTTTTAAAAAAATTATAAAGAATAAATTTCAGAATATTTCCGGTTAAAGTAATTCAGTAAAGGTTTTGCAGAAATTTCTTTTTGGCAAATGCGCTGAATGACTTCTGCAGAGGTATAGAGGCTGCCGTTCTGGTGGATGTTTTTGTTCAGCCATTTCGTGATTTCCATGATTTTTCCCTGAGCCAGAAGCTCGTCGATGCTTCCCAGTTCTTTCTCTATCTGTTCAAGGAACATGCCGTCGTATACGGAACCGAGAAGATAGGACGGGAAATATCCAAAGGAGCCGTCAGACCAGTGTGTGTCCTGAAGAATACCTTCTGCGTCAGTGGAAGGGCGGATACCAAGTAATTCTTCCATTTTGTCATTCCATAAGGATGGCAGTTCTTCCGTAGTAACCTCATCATTAAAGATTGCGCGTTCTATTTCATAGCGAAGAATAATGTGGAGGCAGTAGGTGACTTCATCGGCATCTATGCGGATCAGACTTGGTTTTACCTCATTGATGGCGCGGTAGAAGGTTTCGAACGGAATATTCCGGAACTGGGGAAGAAGGTCTCCTATTTTTTCGTAAAGCGGGGTCCAGAAATTGCGGTTTCGTCCCAAAATATTTTCATAAAATCTGGACTGACTTTCATGAAGTCCCATAAGATTTACCTGTCTGACAACTGTATTTTCATAAACAGGGGAAATATTCTGGTCAAAAATTGCGTGTCCTCCTTCATGGATTGCGCTGAAAATAGCCGCAATAGGATCGTCCTCACGGAAGTGGTTTGTGACACGCACATCTCCGGAGCCAATGCCTGTTGTGAAAGGATGTTCGCTTTCTGCAACTGCTCCCATAGAGAAATCAAAGCCGATGTAGGAAAGGAGCAGTTCCTGTAATTTCTTCTGTGCCGGGATATCATACGTTCCTTTCAGAGCAGACAAATCAGGCTGTTTGCTTTCTTTTATTTTTGCAAGAAGAGGACGAAGACCTTCTTTTAATTCATCAAAAATACGGTCAATAGTATAGGTGTCCATACCTTCTTCAAACATATCGATAAGAACCTCATAAGGCGGCAGCTCCGGTTCCATATAGTGGACATACTGCTTGGTCATAGAAATGATTTTGTCCAGATGAGGCGCGTAAAGGGAGTAATCGTCTGCCTTCTTTGCAGCTTCCCACGCTTTCTGAGAGCGGGCCTTACATGTGACATATTCTGTGTAGAAATCTTCCGGTACACGGACAAAGCGTTCGTAATTTCTAAGCTCTCTTTGAACTGTGACTTTCAGCGCATCATCAAGTTGTTCGAACTGCTCAGGAGTAGATAATTCCTTTAAAAGAGCACCGTATTCGTCAGAGGTAGACAGGCGGAATGCCTCTGTAGAAATATAACCGATAGCGTCAGCCTTAGACTCTACACCTTTTTCCGGAGTCATGGTAGATAAATCCCAGTAGAGCAGATTTTCAATGGTTTCATACTGCTGAAATTTTTGCATATACTCTTTTAGTTTTGATACGGCATTGTTCATTGGCGTTTCTCCTTTTCTATTTTTTATTCCACTAATAAGTGATAATTATACACTTTGGGAAGCTTTCCTTTTTCTTTATATACCTGTTCATAAACCTCTTCCCACAGTGAACCGATAGAGTCTTCGCATTCTCTGAGATCGCTGAGTACAAGGTGTTTTTCGTTTAAAGAATCAAGAACTTCTTTTGCCTGACCTGTACGGGCGAGGGCGGTAAGAAATCCGAAATAAATGCGTTCTTCAGCTGCAAAATCAGCAGGGAGTTGATGGTAAAGCTCCTTTATGGTTTCATATTTTTCACAGAGGAGAAGAATCTTCCAGGTTTCCTTTAAGTAGGAAAGGTCATCCTTTCGAAGGCTATATCCCTCTTTGATATATGCGGCTGCAACATCGTGCTCTCCGAGCTGGAGATGAAGGGCAGAGAGTGCGTGAAGTGCCCAGGGATTTGCAGTCAGAGACTGAGATGCTTCAAGGTGTTTTTTTGCTTTATAAAGTCTGTTGGAAGTAAGATAATAAAGTCCAAGCTGGTAGTGTGCGTACCAGTTTTGGGCGTTTTCATTATCTATTGTTTCTTTTAATTTTTTAAACAAAAAGTGGTCGGATATGAAATCAAAGGGGCTGTCTTCAGGAGCTTTCTTAGGGAAAATTCCGGTTTTCAGGAAAGAAATCCAGGTTTCATATTCCGGAGAAATATTGCCGAAATCCAGGTGTTCAGAAAGGGGAATGTCCTCTTTTAAAAGGCGAAGTCTGCATTCAAAAGCGCCATAGCCATGTCCGGTATACAGAAGTTTTCCTTTCTGTCTGGCAAGTGATTTTGTGGCAATAAGCGTTGATTCCGGATTGTATTCAAGAGTGCATTTATCTGCGGCTGTGTTCATTTCCTGAAGCGCAGATTCGTAATCAGAAGATGCGGCTTTCGAAGAAACCTGTACAGGTCCGTAAAGCTCCATCCATTCCCAGGCAGTATGGGGAGCCATAGGAAGACAGCCGTACTGTGTCTTGGCAAGCCCGCCCTGAATTTCAATATATCGTCCTGCATGTTCAGTCAGGAAGTTCTGCCAGTTATCGGAGCCTTCATTGTTTCCCCATGAAAAAAGCTTGCGGCTCATAAGGCGGGAAGTGGATAGATGAAGAAGACCGTAACCTTCTTTGTTGATATTTGCGATATATTTAGCCGAGGCTTTGGGGATATTAAAAAAGTAATCCACCTGATCGGGAATTTCTTTGTATTTACTGATATCATGTCCATCTACCATAGGAACGGATACCTTATAAACTCCGTTTGGACGGTTAGTGTAAGCTTCCTTTGCAGGGACGATTATGCGTCCGCCATCGTATTCAGGAACTGCAATATTACTCCACCAGTACATGGGGACAACCTCTTCGGTCTGGTTGGAAATACGCATTCGGCAGTTCAGGAAACGGTCGTTTTTACCGAGCCAGAAATCCATTTGATAGGTTACTTTTCGTACTCGTTCATATTCATACATACGAAGAACCGGGGTACCGTCATCCTTTGTAAGAGATGCAGTAAAAAGCGGCTCCATAGTAAACGGAGTATGTCCGATCATGCTGATATTCCATTCAACTCCTCCGCTGAACCATGCATTACGAATGGCAAGATTTCCGGGACGGATTACATCATTTGTATAAAGAAGATTTTTGCCTGTGGTTTTATCGACAAGTGACCAGAGGCGTCCGCCGAGTTCAGGGAGAAAGACTGCTTTGAGAAAATCGTTTTCCAGAACTGCAGTTTTCAGTTCCTTTTTATGAAGATTGCGGTTGTAACAGGTATACTGGCGATAGGGATAGGAAGTATAAAGTTTTCCGTATCCCTCATAAATTTCATCCTCTTCATCAAGGAAAAATTTTGTCTTATTCTGGATGTTGGAGCCTGCAATCAGGTCCGGTACAGAGGATTCAGCGCCTCTGTCGCTTATGTTAAAGATTTCTGTCTGAAAAGTTAAAGATGGTTTCATTGTATACATACCTTTCGCTGAATAACAGTGGACAGTTTCTGTACAAGCAGACCGTAAATAGCGCCTGCCGCATTGTTGAGGATTCTGAGAAGAATAGCTCCCGGAAGACCGAAAAGCCCTACTGCAATGGAAATTGCTCCCAGTGAGTTAAAGACTGCCTGCCATCCGTAAGATGCGGAAAAGCCAACGCCGATTCCTCCGATAATTCCCATATATGGCAGCATAGAGGGGGGAAGAATGCTGTATAAAAGCAGGAATAAAAGTCCTCCGCCGATATTTCCGGGAATACGTCCTACAACTCGTTTCTTTAAATCTTCTTCAAAAGGAACGAGCACAGACATGGCTGCAATGGCAATCCACATAGCTCTTGGAATATCCAGAAGACCGGCAATAAACAGTACGCTGGATACGCCGAAGGTAAGGGTAAGCTGCCAGCGGCTTCTTGCGGAATGAAGGTCAAATTCGGCAAGTAAATCTTTGAGATTTCGTTTATATGTTTTCTTATGATGATTACGATAATAGATAATCATAGTTGCGGCTACGCCGAGAAGAATACCGAAAAGTCTCTGAATATAGAGATCGCCTGTTACGTCATAGCCCTGAAGAAGAAGGTATCCCAGAACAAGTGTGGAGTGGTTGAACATGATTACATTATGGCATCCGAGAATCATCAAAGCAAAGATACATACAAGATTTATGACCAGTGCGCCAAATGCTCCGCACATATTGGAAAGTCTTGGTCCAAATGCAAGAATGGCAAAGACTGCCGCCATGCAGCCAAGTGCGTGAGAGCATTTAATTCCCAGATCTGCGTTTCGAAATACCATGACGCAGAGCAGTACAACGACTCCGACAATGCTGTTGTCAGCGCCGAAAATATTGCTGTATAAAGTTACAAATGCAACGCAGAAAGCAAGGGTAAGGAGCACTTTAAAAAGATAAATGGAAAAGTGTTTTACCTTGTCTTTCGTTGTGGTGCAGTTTTTTAAAAGATTTTTGGAGCCAGCCTGATTTAGCTGTAATTCCTGATAAAAAGTCATTTTCATTGTCACCTCATTCATTTCCTTTTTGTTGTAATTTGTCATTTGTCCGGCGGATCAGACCGGTAAGCTGTTCGAAGTCCTCTTTTCCAATCGTGCGGTAAATACGATAAACAGGAGCAAGAAAATCGTGGTAAGTTTCCTCGAGAATTTTGCGCCCGCAGGGGGTGATACATACGTTGTAGCCCCGTTTATCGCTGTCATTATGCTCTTTTCTGATAAAGCCTTTTTCTTCAGTCTGTTCAATCAGACGAGTAATCAGGGGTTTGGAAAGATTCATAGAACTGCTGAGTCTGGAAGGGCATAATTTCTCTTCGGAAAGCGCGATTCTGGAAAGAAAATCCAGCTCCTGGGCAGTAAGAAGACTGCTCATTTTGGAACGGCTGGTACTCAGTTTACAGAAAAGCCGCAAATCCTGCATTTTTTCCATCATTTCGATCCATGTGTAGTCGTCCATACACTCTCCTTTCAGATGAATAAAAAGAAGTTTACTTTGTTAACTAAGTGGGATTATAGAGGAAAAATATGGAAATGTCAATCAGAAAATATATTCGCTTTCGCAGCAAAATTCAAAACATATTTTATGGGAAAAAACAGTTGGAAAACCTTCTGGATAAGGGTAAAATATAATGTGAAAGTTACAGCATTTAATAGAGAAATGGAAATCTGTATGTTTTTGGAGGAATGAAGATACATGGCTAATATTATAGAAATTACTGACTTTATGGCTCCTGAGCTGGATGTTTATGCCAGACTTTCCGAAGGGCAGCTTCTGAATCGGCATGAGCCGCATAAGGGGATGTTTATTGCTGAGAGTCCGAAGGTTATTGAGCGTGCGCTGGATGCGGGATGTGTACCGGTGTCTTTTCTGATGGAGCATAAGCATGTGGAGGGGGAAGCAAAAGAATTGATTGCGCGCTGCGGTGATATTCCGGTTTATACGGCGGAGTTTGATGTACTCACGCAGCTTACGGGATTTAAGCTTACCCGTGGGATGCTGTGCGCGATGTACAGACCGAAGCTTCCCACAGTGCAGGAAGTCTGTAAGGAAGCAAAGAGAATTGCTGTTTTGGAGAATGTGGTGAATCCCACAAATATCGGGGCAATTTTCCGTTCTGCGGCAGCTTTAAATATGGATGCTGTATTACTGACACCGGAATGCAGCAATCCTTTATACAGAAGGGCAATTCGTGTGAGTATGGGAACCGTTTTTCAGGTTCCGTGGACATTTCTTTGCGAGGAAAAAAAGGTGTTTACCTGGAAAGAGGACGGAGTAAAGTTTCTGCATAATCTGGGATTTAAAACTGCGGCTCTGGCGCTTCGGGATGATTCCGTAAGTATTGACGACGCAGCTTTGATGGCGGAAGACAGGCTTGCCGTTATTCTGGGAACGGAGGGAGATGGCCTTGCGTCTTCCACAATTGCAGATTGCGACTACACTGTGAAGATTCCCATGTCTCATGGAGTAGATTCTCTTAATGTGGCTGCCGCCAGCGCAGTAGCGTTCTGGCAGTTGGGAAATAAAGACGCGAAAGTGGGCGAATAGGTAAAATGCAGAGGAATCCTTTTGAAATTCTCCATAGGAGAAGGAAAAAGCAAGCATTATGCCTAAAATCCGAAAGATTATCTCTTTAAATAGAATAGCTAAACCACAAAACATCAGGAGGAAAAACATATGAAATACGATTTTACATCTGTCATAGACCGCCGCGGTATGGACGCGATGGCGGTGGATTCACTTGGAAACGGCATGGCACCGGGGCTTCCGAAAGAGGGATTTGACGCGATTCCCATGTGGGTAGCAGATATGAACTTTCAGACTGTGCCTACTGTACCGGAAGCGATCATAGAAAGAACGAACCATCATATGTACGGTTATTTCAGTCCAAGAGAAGAATATTTCCAGTCGATTATCCGCTGGCAGGAAACCAGAAATCATGTAAAAAGACTGACACCGGAATGCATTGGTTACGAAAATGGAGTTCTTGGCTGCGTAGTTTCCGCAGCAACAGCCTTCGCTTCTCCGGGGGATGCAATTCTTTTACATAGTCCGACGTATATTGGCTTTACGAATAGTCTGGAAAACAATGGTTTTAAAATTATTCACAGTTCGTTAAAGAAAGACGAGGATGGAATCGGGCGAATGGATTATGAGGATATGGATGAAAAAATCAGGAAATATAACATTCATACAGCTATTTTCTGCAGTCCTCATAATCCCTGCGGACGAGTGTGGGAACGATGGGAAATTGAAAAAGCAATGGAAATTTATAAAGCAAATGACTGTGTGGTAATTTCTGATGAAATCTGGTCTGATATTATTTTGGAGGGCGGACAGCATATTCCGACTCAGTCGGTAAGCGAAGATGCCAGAAATCGTACCATAGCTGTCTACGCGCCAAGCAAAACCTTCAATCTTGCCGGACTTGTGGGAAGTTATCATATTATCTACAATAAATATCTGAGAGACAGGGTAAGAGCAAAGAGCAGCAAGCCCCATTACAATGAAATGAACGTACTGTCCATGTATGCGCTGATTGGCGCGTATAAACCGGAAGGATACGAATGGGTGGATGAATTATGCGAAGTGCTGTCTGCAAATGTGGATTACGCCTGCAAATATATCGAAAAAAACTTTGAGGGAATAGAAGTCAGTAAACCTCAGGGAACGTACATGATTTTTCTTGATTGTACGAAATGGTGTGAAAAAAACAATAAAACACTGGATGAACTTCTCAAAGCAGGATGGGATGTCGGCGTGGCATGGCAGGATGGAAGACCGTTCTATCATCCCTGCGCAATCCGCATGAATCTGGCGCTGCCCTTTGAACGTGTAAAAGAAGCCTTTGTCCGGTTGCAAAAATATGTGTTTCTGTAAACAAAATTCGTAAAGAAAAAAGACCATTGCCAACGAAAAAGTCGTTGGGCAATGGTCTTTTGGCTGCGGGGTTTATAGTTGTGTAAACGTTACTGTTCACTCCGTTCACAGTAACGAGCCAAAATCCCTCGCGGAATAGTGCCGTGTGAACAGTAACTTGTAAAATCTACAATTTCGCTGGTTCTTTCATATTCGCTGTAAAGAAGTCCCTGCGTATCTGTTTCCATTTCTCCGCGCTGGTTATCGTAAGGGTCTGCTCTCCAGTAATCTTTCGCAGGAGTGAAATCTGCCTGGAAAGCTCTGTTTGCAACCATGCGGTAAGCATCCAGATTTCCGAAATAAAAGCGTCGGCGTTCTTCATTTCCGATACGGTTGGAGCCTACTCCGAAGGATGGGTCTGCATAGAACCAACCTGCGCCGTCGATATAGAAACGAGCCCAGTCATGGCAGCCGCAGAAATCAGGCTTTGCACAAAGTCCGCTCTGCCAGCAGGCCGGAATCCCGGCACATCTGCACAGGGTAATAAATAAGAGGGCAAAAACACCGCAGTCTCCTGTATAATTTCTTGCACAGGATTCCGATATGTTTTCCAGAACAAAATATTCCGGCATAAAGGTATAAGTCATGTTTTTGGTGATGAAATCATAAAAAGCTCTTGCCTTGTCCAGAGGGTCTTCCAGTCCGGCGGTCAGAGAATCCACAAGCGCACGGATATATGGTGTAAAAGTAATGTGCGGAGTCTCTTCCTGTGTGTATAACTTCCGTTCTTCTTCTGTAAGAGGAGCATCTGTACAGCCGGCAGCCAGTTCACGGGCGCTCAGATGATAGGCGTCTCTGTATCTGGCAGTATGTGTATAAGAATACTCTACAGTGAATGAATGGTTTTCTGTCATGGTTTTCTCCCAGCAGACAGTTCTCTGGGGAGCATCCGGCTGAGCCAGAACAGCTCCGGCAGGTTCAATTTTTTCGATAACGATATCGCTTTGCTGAGAACAGTCTGCCGGAATGGGAAGGTGAGCGCGGATGAACATTTCAGGCGAAAAAACATCGTCATTTACTTTTAAAGAAGCACAAATGCGGATGCGATTGCTGATTTCGCCGTGTTTTTTCATATATGCCATGCTGTCGTCAAGTAAGGTAGGATGACTTGCATTTGCATCGGGAACTTCCTCTCCCGGGAGATAATTTACAATTCGGGAAACAATGCTGTCGTCTGTTTTCATCATAGTTTCAAAAAAGCGTCCAAAATAGCGCTTTTCATTATTGAGAAAAATCCAGCCGATTTTTCCTGCGTCTTCGCGTTCGTCAAATTCTTTTTCGGAGAAGTCCGGAATATGAGCCTGCACAAGCTTTAATGCTTCTGATTTTGTATAGGGATAGTCAGAGGGCAGACGCAGACAGATTTCCCGCTGGGCAATCAGACAGCAGCGAAGTGTTTCAGGGATGGAGGTGTTTTCCAACTGGCGGTCAATCAGACGGACAGCGTCTGCCAAGTGTCCGCCCAGTTTTAAGCGGAGAATATTTTCCGGAAGCCCGATATTTAAGTAACGAAGCGTGTGATTTGGATTCATAAGTAAACCTCCTGTAATTTAAATCAGCATTTGTATAATGTAACCGCATGCCAGACCGATAAGGAAAATCCAGTCTGCAGCAGATGTGTGAGTTTTCCGTTTTCTTTGTGCTTGTTTTTCAAAAAACGACACAATATCAGTCGAAATGCACAGAAAAATAAAGAGTTTCATAAGTGTTTATGTGCATAATTATAGATTTTGAGGATAAAATTGTCAACAAAACTTTTGTGAGATTGCCGTGCTTACTACACGGAGGAGAAAATAAATGGGAAGGATATAAAAATATAGCACAAAAAAAATGCCTGTGATATAATGAAACGACAGATGAAACCGGAAAAAACGGTGGAAATCGCAGGCATAAACAGAAAAGAGGATGAAAAGAAATGGGTTATAGCTTTGACAGCCGTATTCGATACAGTGAAATTGGGGAAAACGGATGCCTGACACTTCCGGGAATCCTGAATTATTTTCAGGATTGCTGCACCTTTCATTCTGAGTCAATCGGACAGGGAATGGAAGCAGTAAATAAGAGAGAGCGAGTGTGGGTTTTGTCTGCGTGGCAGGTGGTTGTAAACCGTTTTCCACATTTGGGAGAACGTGTGACTGTAATGACAGCGCCCTATGAATTTCGGGGCTTTATGGGAAAACGTAATTTTACTCTGGAGACAGAGAACGGGGAAAGACTTGCTTATGCGAACTCTTTCTGGACACATGTGAATCTTCTGACAGGTATTCCGGAAAAACTGAGAGAGGAAGATACAAAGGGATATGAATTGTCTGCGAAGCTTGATATGGAGTACGCGCAAAGGAAGATAAGTCTTCCGGAAGGCTTTGTTTCAAAGCAGGAGTTTCCGGTGCAGAAGCATCATCTGGATACGAATCATCATGTAAATAACTGTCAGTATGTTTGTATGGCAGAGGATTATCTTCCGGAAGGATTTAACCTTCATCAGATGCGGGCAGAGTATAAAAAGCAGGCGAGACTGGGGGATGTGATTTATCCCGGAGTGTATAATGAAGAAGATAAGGTTGTGGTTCTTCTTGAAAATGAAATTGGGGAAGCATACGCAGTAATAGAATTTATGAAATAATAAAAACGGGAGGTTTTTACAATGGGAAAATTAAAAATGGCTCTTCTCGGAGCCGGAAACATTGCCGGAACAATGGCGCAGACAGTAAGTGAGCTCGAAGAGGCAGAAGTTGTTGCAGTTGCGTCCAGAAGTCTGGAGAAATCAAAGGCTTTTGCAGAGAAATTCGGGATTGAAAAAGCATATGGTTCTTATGAGGAGATGCTGGAAGACCCACAGGTGCAGCTTGTCTACATTGCAACGCCGCACTCTCATCATTTTAAACATGCAAAAATGAGTCTGGAGGCAGGAAAGCATGTTCTCTGTGAGAAGAGTTTTACCGTAAATGCGGAGCAGGCGCGAGAACTCTGTGCGCTGGCAAAAGAAAGAAATCTTCTGATTACGGAAGCAATCTGGACAAGATATATGCCTGCAAGAGTTGTTATCAACGAGATTATTGAAAAAGGAATGATCGGAGAAGTAACCTCTCTTATGGCAAATTTGAACTACGATGTTATGAAAGCGGAAAGAATCGTGAAACCGGAGCTTGCAGGAGGCGCGCTTCTCGATTTGACCGTATATCCGATTAACTTTGCGAGAATGGTATTTGGAGATACTATGACAGACTGCACAGGAACTGCAGTGTTCCAGGGCGGTGTTGACATTATTGACAGTGTAACCATGACCTTTGAAGGAGGAAAAATGGCTGTTCTTCACAGCAACGCTTCTGCAATGTCAGAGAGAAACGGTATGATTTATGGCAAAGACGGATATATTTCTGTAGAAAATATCAATAATCCGGAAACCATTACAGTATATGACAAAGAGTACAGAGAAATCTTTAAACGTACCTTCCGGCCGGAGGAAAGAGGATACAGATTCGAAGTGCTTTCCTGTGTGAACGCGATTGAGAAGGGAAGGTTGGAATGTCCGGAAATGCCTCATGAGGAAACTATTAAGGTAATGGAAATTATGGATGGACTTCGTAAATCCTGGGGATATGAAATTCCGCTGATCAGATAAGAAAAATAAGAGCCGTGAAGCTGCGGCAGAATGGAGACGTTATGATAGTATTAGGTAAAAAACAGATGCTGACGGTAGTAAAAACAGTAGATTTCGGTGTATATCTTGCCGAGGATATGAAGGCAGAGGCAGATAAGCGTGTGCTGCTTCCGGGGAAACAGGTTCCGGAAGGAACAAAGGAAGGGGATAAACTGGAAGTCTTTGTTTATAAGGATTCTCAGGACAGGCTGATTTCTACTGTGAAAGAACCTCTTTTACAGGTAGGGCAGACGGCTGTGCTGAAGGTTGTTCAGGTGACAAAAATCGGCGCGTTTCTCGACTGGGGTCTGGAAAAAGACCTTCTTCTTCCTTACCATGAGCAGACATTGAAGGTAAGGGAAGGCGAGGAATGTCTGGTTGCTCTTTATGTAGACAAGAGCAGTCGTTTATGTGCGACGATGAAGGTATATAAATATCTTTCTACAAGGACCCCGTATGTGATAGGAGACACTGTGAAAGGGCGCGTGTACGAAATCAGTGACAATTTCGGTGTTTTTGTTGCAGTAGATGATAAATATTCCGCGTTGATTCCGGCAAGAGAGGCAAAAGGAAAATATCGTCCGGGAAAGATTCTGGAACTTCGCGTTACAGAAGTGAAAGAAGACGGAAAAATGAATGTTTCCGACAGAAAGCCTGCATATCAGCAGATTGATGAGGATGCAGAATGTGTTCTTGAAGTTATTAATGAATTTGCGGGGGTGCTTCCGTTTGACGATAAGGCGTCACCTGAGGTAATTCAGAGAGAGTTTGGTCTTAGTAAAGCTGCATTTAAACGTGCAGTAGGGCATCTTCTGAAAGCCGGAAAAGTAGAGATTAAAGACCGCCGTATTTATGCGAAAAATTAATGTATTTTTACATGCTGAGAAATTACGCAGATTAAGAGGAGACACAAGATGAATTTTACGCACCTTCACGTTCATACAGAGTACAGTCTTCTGGACGGCTCCAATAAAATTAAAGAATATGTGGCGCGGGTAAAAGAGCTTGGCATGGACAGTGCAGCTATCACTGACCACGGGGTCATGTACGGTGTAATCGATTTTTACCGCGCTGCAAGAGAGGCGGGAATCAATCCGATTCTGGGCTGTGAGGTTTATGTGGCGCCGGGATCCCGCTTTGACAAGGAGACGGGAACAGGGGAAAGTCGCTATTATCATCTGGTTCTGCTTGCAGAAAACAATCAGGGCTATGCAAATCTTATGAAGATTGTGTCCAAAGGATTTGTGGAAGGTTTTTATTATAAACCGAGAGTAGACCTGGAAATTCTGGAAAAATACCATGAAGGTATTATCGCTCTTAGTGCCTGTCTGGCAGGAGAGGTTGCAAGATACCTTTCGAGGGGATTGTATGAGGAAGGAAAAGAGGCTGCCCTTCGTTATCAGAACATTTTTGGAAAAGGAAATTTCTTTCTGGAACTGCAGGATCACGGGATTCCGGAACAGCAGATGGTGAATCAGCAGCTTCTTCGTATGCATCAGGAGACGGGAATTGATCTGGTGGCTACAAATGACGTTCATTATACAACAGCTGCTGATGCAGATCCTCACGATATCCTGCTCTGTCTGCAGACAGGAAAGAAGCTGGCAGATGAGGACAGAATGCGCTATGAGGGCGGACAGTATTATGTGAAATCACCACGGGAAATGGAGGCTTTGTTTCCCTATGCACTGGAAGCGTTGGAAAACACGCACAAGATTGCACAGCGCTGTCATGTAGAGATAGAATTTGGCGTAACCAAACTTCCGAAATATGATGTTCCTCAGGGATATACTTCCTGGGAATATTTGAATAAGCTCTGTTTTGACGGGCTTGGGGAAAGATATGAGTCTGTGACAGATGCTCTGAAGGAACGTCTGACGTATGAGCTGACGACAATCAAAAACATGGGCTATGTGGATTATTTTCTTATCGTATGGGATTTTATCAAATATGCCCGGGATAACGGAATCATGGTAGGTCCGGGACGAGGCTCAGCAGCGGGAAGCCTTGTGGCCTATACACTGGGAATTACTCAGCTTGATCCTATTAAATACGATTTGCTGTTTGAGCGTTTCTTGAATCCGGAACGAGTTTCCATGCCTGATATTGACGTTGATTTCTGTTTTGAACGGCGTCAGGAGGTTATTGACTATGTCAGGAGAAAATATGGAAACGATTGTGTAGTTCAAATTGTAACCTTTGGTACTCTGGCTGCCCGGGGAGTGATCCGAGATGTAGGTCGTGTTCTTGATATGCCCTATGCCCAGGTGGATACTATTGCGAAAATGATTCCTCAAGAGCTTAATATCACTATAGACAAAGCGCTGACTATGAATCCGGAGTTTCGCAAGGCTTATGAAGAGCAGGATGATGTCCGCTATCTCATAGACAATGCCAAACGTCTGGAGGGACTGCCGAGACATACTTCCATGCATGCTGCCGGAGTTGTTATCAGTCAGAAGGATGTATCGGAATACGTTCCCCTTTCCAGAGCATCTGACGGATCCATCGTCACCCAGTTTACCATGACAACTCTGGAAGAACTGGGACTTCTGAAAATGGATTTCCTTGGACTTCGTACGCTTACTGTGATCAGGGATGCTGTAAATCTGGTAAAGAAGGATTACGGTGTGGAATTAAATATGCAGAAGCTTGATTATGCAGATAAAAAAGTGCTTGATTCTCTTGGAACAGGAAAGACAGACGGTGTGTTCCAGCTTGAAAGTGCCGGGATGAAAAACTTTATGAAGGAATTAAAGCCCCAGAATTTCGAGGATATTATTGCCGGAATTTCGTTGTACCGTCCGGGACCTATGGATTTCATTCCTCAGTATATCAGGGGAAAAAACCGTCCGGAGACCATTCGATACGACTGCCCGCAGTTGGAGCCGATTCTGACACCTACTTACGGATGTATCGTTTACCAGGAGCAGGTTATGCAGATTGTGCGTAATCTGGCGGGGTATACTCTTGGTCGAAGTGATCTGGTACGTCGTGCCATGTCCAAGAAGAAAGCTTCCGTTATGGAAAAAGAGCGACAAAATTTTGTCTATGGCAATGAAGAGGAAGGCGTTCCGGGCTGTATTGCAAATGGGATTTCAGAGCAGACGGCCAATAAGATTTACGACGATATGACAGACTTTGCGAAATATGCTTTTAATAAGTCTCATGCGGCAGCCTATGCTCTTGTCGCATACCAGACTGCATTTCTGAAATATTATTACCCGGTTCAGTTTATGGCTGCACTGATGACTTCCGTAATAGAAATGCCGAATAAGGTAGCGGAATATATTCTTGTCTGCCGCCAGATGGGAATTAAGATTCTGCCGCCGGATATCAATGTGGGAGCATATGGGTTTTCTACAGACAACGGTTCGATTCGTTACGGTCTGTCTGCAATTAAGAGTGTGGGGCGTCCGGTTATTGAATCTCTTGTAAAGGAACGGGGGGAAAATGGTGAATACCGTTCCCTGAAAGACTTCATTGAGCGAAATATTGAGCAGATTAATAAGAGAGCCATCGAAAATTTTATCAAGGCAGGCGCCCTTGACTGTCTGGAAGGAAACCGTCATCAGAAGATGATTGTTTATTCTCAGATTACGGACAGTATAAACCAGGAGAAAAAGCACACGATGGCAGGACAGCTTAGCCTTTTTGACATAGTAAGTGAAGAGGATAAAAAGGACTTCGAAATTCGAATGCCAAATGTGCCGGAATTCGACAAGGAACAGATTCTTTCCTATGAAAAAGAGGTTCTGGGTATTTATTTAAGCGGTCATCCGCTGGAAAAATACAGAGCAATGATGGATAAGACTATTTCTGCAAGAACCACGGATTTTCAGCCGGATGAGGAGACGGGGATTCCAAGAGTGACAGACGGACAGAAGGTAATCATAGGCGGAATGATTACGGATAAAACGATTAAATATACAAAGAATAATAAGGTTATGGCATTTCTGACAGTGGAGGACCTTGTGGGAACAGTGGAGGTTGTTGTTTTTCCAAGAGATTTCGAAAAAAATCAGAGTATGCTGGAAGAGGACAACCGTGTATTTCTCCAGGGGAGAGTTTCGGCTGAGGATGATAAAGCCAGTAAACTGATATTGGAAAAAATGCGTTCTTTCGAGGATGTTCCGCGTGAATTGTGGATACAGTTTGGAGATAAAGAGGAGTATAGCCGGAAAGAACAGGACCTTTTTCAGGATATCCTCAAGTCGCCGGGAAATTCCGGGGTGGTGATTTTTCTGCGGGATGTAAAGGCAATGAAGAAGCTGCCAATGAGTTTTCAGGTAAATCTGGAGGATTCGTGGATTGCTTATATGAGTGAAAAATATGGAGAATCCAATGTTAAAATTGTGGAAAGAGTATTGAAAAACTTATGAAAATGCTATAAACTATATGCGAATATCTGTATAGTGGTGCTGTTCGCAGAATTTTCTTCTACGGGCAGTAATGTATAGTTAGTTTCACATAAGTATGGAGGAAATTATTATGGCTGATAAAAAAATTAAGACCATTGGTGTACTTACTAGCGGTGGAGATGCACCGGGAATGAACGCTGCAATTCGTGCAGTAGTCAGACGAGGATTGAGCAGCGGTCTTAATGTAAAAGGAATTCTGAAAGGTTACAACGGCTTATTAAATGAAGAAATTATTGATATGACTGCCAAAGATGTTTCTGATACGATTGAGAGAGGTGGTACTGTTCTTTATACTGCCCGCTGTTCTGAGTTCCGTACAGAAGACGGACAGAGACGTGGTGCGGAAATTTGTAAAAAACATGGAATTGACGGTCTGGTTGTCATCGGAGGAGACGGTTCTTTTGCAGGTGCTCAGAAGCTGGCAAACCTTGGTGTTAATACAATCGGTGTTCCGGGAACTATCGACCTTGACATTGCATGTACAGAATACACAATTGGTTTCGATACCGCTGTAAATACAGCTATGGAAGCAATTGATAAAGTTCGTGATACATCCACATCTCACGAGAGATGCAGTATCATCGAGGTTATGGGACGTCATGCAGGTTACCTTGCTCTGTGGTGTGGTATTGCCAATGGTGCGGAGGATATTCTGATTCCTGAGAAATATGAATATGATGAGCAGAAGCTGATCAATAATATCATTGAGAGCCGTAAAAAAGGCAAGAAACATCACATCATTATTAATGCGGAAGGTATCGGTCATTCTGAAGCTATGGCGAAACGTCTGGAAGCCGCAACAGGTATTGAGACACGAGCAACCATCCTCGGACACATGCAGCGAGGAGGAAGCCCGACATGTAAAGACCGTGTATATGCGTCCATGATGGGTGCGATGGCTGTAGACCTTCTTGTTGCAGGAAAAACCTGCCGTGTAGTTGGATACCGTCACGGCGAATTTGTTGATTTCGATATCAACGAAGCACTTGCAATGAAGAAAAATGTTTCTGAATATATGTGGGAGATTTGCAATTCACTTTCCCATAACTATACAAAATAATGCACATAAAAAAACAGTTTAGAAGCAGGCTTCATGAACTGAATACTTCCCAGATAATTGCCCTCGGTTTTGCGGGGGTGATTTTCATAGGAGGGCTGATTTTGTGGCTGCCGTTTTGCGCCGCGCCGGGACAGACAACTTCTTTCTCTGACGCAATGTTTACGGCGGCTACAAGTGTTTGTGTGACAGGTCTTGTCACAGTGACAACAGCAACTCACTGGAGTCTGGCAGGAAAAATAGTGATTCTGCTTCTGATACAGATTGGCGGAATCGGTCTTATTGCTCTGGCAAGTCTTATTTTTATAGGATTGCGCAAAAAGATATCTTTGAGGAACAGGCGTATTATCCAGGAGTCTTACAATCTGGATAAAATGGGAGGAATGGTTAATGTAGTAAGGCGTGTGCTCTTCTGTGTGTTCGGCGCGGAAGCGATTGGCGCAGTCTGCTATTCGTTCTGTTTCATTCCGGAATACGGTGTGCTGAAAGGAATCTGGAAATCTGTTTTTACGGCAGTTTCTGCTTTTTGTAATGCAGGAATCGACCTTTTCGGAGATAACAGCCTTGCAGGCTATGCGGAGAACCCTCTTGTGAATTTTACTACAATGGGACTTATTATCATGGCAGGTCTGGGCTTTACCGTATGGTGGGATTTGTGGGGTAATATCCGCAAAGTGTTTAAAGGGAAAATGCCTTTGAGAAGAGTATATAAATGCCTTCGTCTCCACAGTAAGATTGTTCTGGCTATGACGGGCATACTTATATTTGGCGGCGCATTCCTGATTTTTGTATTTGATTTCAACAATCCTGACAGCCTTGGCACATTACCGTTGGGTTCAAAGCTTATGGCTGCGCTGTTTCAGTCGGTTACAACAAGAACAGCAGGATTTTTTACCATAGCGCAGGATAAATTTTCCAGCGCATCTGTACTGATCTGTCTGTTCCTTATGTTTGTGGGCGGTTCGCCAATGGGCACTGCCGGCGGTGTGAAAACTACCTCTCTGGCGGTTATGCTGCTCAGTCTGAAATCCAGTTTACTTGGAAAAAGGGATGTAGAAGCATGTAACCGCAGAATCAGGGAAGGCTATCTCCGTTCTGCAATGGTTGTGGTATGCATGGGCTTCGGCGCTTTGTTCTTTATGACAATGCTCCTGTGCGCTGCTATGCCGGGTGCGTCTTTTGTTGATGTGATTTATGAGATGACATCGGCTATTGCGACAGTAGGACTTTCCAGAGGTCTTACGCCGAACCTGAATACGGTTGGAAAATGGATTGTCATTATCACAATGTATCTGGGAAGAATCGGACCGCTGACTCTGGGCGCCGCAGTTGTGGTACGTGCGCAGAAGCGTCCGGATAACTCGCATCTTGCAGAAGAAGATGTCATGATTGGATAAGCAGGAGGGAACATGAAACAGAAGTCATATGCAGTCATTGGACTGGGGCAGTTCGGTATGACTCTTGCGCTTACTTTAGCGGAAGCGAACTGTGATGTACTTGTAATCGATGATACGGAAGAGAATATTCAGGATATAGCAGAGAAGGTTACTTATGCTGTGAAAGCGGACGTGAGGGAACCGGATACGCTGAAATCCCTTGGCGTACAGAATGTAGATGTGGTAATTGTGGCGGTGGCAGAAAACATGGAGGCAAGTATTACAGCTACCATGCAGGCGAAAGAATTGGGAGTTCCTTTCGTTATGGCGAAGGCAATGAACTCTCTTCATGGAAGAATTTTGAGTAAGCTTGGTGCTGACAGGGTTATTTATCCGGAGCAGTCCATGGGAATCCGTGTGGCAAAAAATCTTTTGTCCAGTGGTTTTGTAGATCTCTTTGAACTTTCTTCTGACTTTAGTATGGCAGAATTTCTGGTTCCTGAAGAATGGATCGGAAAATGCCTGGCAGATTTGAAAATCCGTGAAAAATACAACATCAACCTGATTGGTATTAAGCAGGGAGATGAGGTTAACGTAAATCTGAAACCGGATGAGATTTTTAATTCCGGCTGTACCGTCATCGCAATCGGAAAAAATAAGGACCTGAATAAGGTTTCCGAAAAATGAGGATAACTATATATGATTACCAGCGTAAATAATGGACAGGTAAAAAATATTATACAGCTTAATCAGAAAACAAAAGCCCGCAGAGAACAAGGGCTTTTTGTTGCAGAAGGGCGAAAAATGTTCGGAGAGGCTCCAAGGGACTGGATTTCCAGAGTGTATATCTCCGAAGCGCTCACAGGAGACGCGGACTTGATGAAAGAGGTGGAGTCTCTGCCATACGAGATTGTGGCAGATCATGTATTCCGCCAGATGAGCGATACCCAGAACCCTCAGGGAATTATGACAGTGCTGAAAAAGCCTGCGTATACTATGGAGGATATTCTGAAAGGAGAGAATCCTCTGATCATGGTGCTTGAGGATTTACAGGATCCCGGAAATGCGGGGACAATATTGAGAACAGGTGAAGGTGCAGGGGTGAGCGGCGTATTATTGACAAAAACCTGTGTGGATATTACCAATCCGAAAGTAATTCGTTCCACAATGGGCTCAATTTACAGAATGCCTTTTCTATATGTGGAAAATGTGTTATCATTGAAACAGCAACTTGCAGAAAAAAATGTCCGCACATTTGCTGCACACTTAAAGGGTAAAAATTCTTACGACAGGGAATCCTACACAGGGGGAACTGCCTTCTTCATCGGAAATGAGGGCAAGGGTCTTACCGGGGAAGCTGCCGAAGCAGCAGACTGTCTCATAAGAATTCCCATGTGCGGGCAGGTAGAATCCCTTAATGCGGCTATGGCAGCCGGGATTCTCATGTATGAGGCAGCGCGTCAGCGTCGCCTGTAATCCGGAAAGGGGGAGTTTCATGGAAATGAATCCTATGATCTGGCTTGGACTGCTTGCAGTGCTTCTTCTGGTAGAAGCAGTTACGGCAGGACTTACGACCATCTGGTTTGCCGGGGGTGCGCTTGTGGCAGCAATCGCAGCCTGGATGGGAGCCGGAGTATTGGTACAGATTGTGCTGTTTCTGGCAGTTTCCGGTGTTCTTCTTGTTTTTACCAGACCGTTAGCTGTAAAATATCTGAATAAAGACAAGATTGCCACCAATGCGAACAGCCTGATCGGAAAAAATGCTGTTGTGACCATTGATATTGATAACCTTGCCCAGACAGGACAGGTGCTTATCAACGATGTGGAGTGGACAGCAAGAACCTCTGACGACAGTCAGAAGATTGCAAAAGGCGCCGTAGTGGAAATTAAAGAAATCCGCGGCGTAAAGCTTATTGTGGAAGAGAAAAAGGAGGTATAGTTATGGGTGGTGCAATATTTTTAATTATTCTTGTGGTTCTTGTATTGTGGATCGTGTCATCCTGTATTCGTATCGTGCCACAGGCATATGCGATTGTTCTGGAACGACTTGGAGCATATCAGGCTACCTGGGGAACAGGTATTCACTTTAAACTGCCGTTTATCGAGCGTGTTGCAAGAAAAGTAAACTTAAAAGAGCAGGTTGTGGATTTCCCGCCGCAGCCGGTTATCACGAAAGATAATGTAACCATGCAGATTGACACTGTTGTATACTTCCAGATTACAGACCCGAAGCTTTATGCATACGGTGTGGAGAATCCGATCATGGCGATTGAGAATCTGTCAGCAACCACACTGCGAAACATTATCGGCGATATGGAGCTGGATGAAACTCTGACTTCCCGTGAGACGATCAATACGAGAATGCGTGCCTCCCTTGACGAAGCTACAGACCCATGGGGAATTAAGGTAAACCGTGTGGAATTAAAGAACATCATCCCTCCGGCTGCTATTCAGGAAGCTATGGAGAAACAGATGAAAGCAGAGCGTGAAAGACGAGAAGCGATTCTGAAAGCAGAAGGTGAGAAGAAATCTACTATTCTTGTTGCAGAAGGTAAAAAAGAGTCTGCAATCCTTGATGCTGAGGCTGAGAAGCAGGCTGCCATCCTTCGCGCAGAAGCACAGAAAGAGCGCATGATCAAAGAGGCAGAAGGTCAGGCAGAGGCAGTTCTGAAGGTACAGAGCGCAACTGCGGAAGGTCTTCGTATGATTAAAGAGGCAGGCGCAGACGAGTCTGTTCTTACCTTGAAGAGTCTGGAAGCATTTGCAAAGGCAGCAGACGGCAAAGCAACCAAGATTATCATTCCGTCAGACATCCAGGGAATTGCCGGGCTTGCGGCATCCTTAAAAGAGGTTATGGTGGACAAAAAGACAGAATAAATTTTGACTGAACGAGGAGAGAATTATTATGGATTTAAAAGGACGCAATTTTCTGACACTCAAAGACTATACACCGGATGAAATTCTGTACCTCATTAATCTGGCTGCAGATTTAAAAGCAAAGAAAAAAGCCGGAGAACTTCACGAATATTATAAGGGTAAAAATATTGCACTTATTTTTGAAAAAACAAGCACGAGAACAAGATGTGCCTTCGAAGTAGCAGCGCATGACCTTGGTATGGGAAGTACCTATCTTGATCCGACAGGTTCTCAGATTGGTAAGAAGGAAAGTATTGCAGATACTGCCCGTGTTCTCGGAAGAATGTATGACGGAATTGAATACCGTGGATTTGAGCAGGAAATCGTAGAAGAGCTTGCGAAAAACGCAGGGGTTCCGGTATGGAATGGTCTGACTAACGAATATCATCCTACACAGATGCTTGCGGATATGCTGACGATTCGTGAGAATTTCGGCGAATTGAAGGGAATCAAACTGGTATACATGGGAGACGCCCGCTACAATATGGGCAATTCTCTGATGATTGCCTGCGCGAAGCTTGGTATGGAGTTTGTTGCGTGTACGACTAAGAAATATTTCCCGAATGCAGAGCTTGTAGCGCAGTGTGAAGAATGGGCGAAAGCTTCCGGCGGAAGCATCACTCTGACTGAGGATGTGGAAAGTGGCACGAAAAATGCGGACGTTATTTATACAGACGTCTGGGTTTCCATGGGAGAGCCGGACGAAGTATGGGAAGAGAGAATCCGAGAACTCACTCCTTATAAAGTTACAAAAGAGGTTATGAATAACGCAGGAGAGAAGGCAATTTTCCTTCACTGTCTGCCTGCGTTCCATGACTTAAAAACAAAAATCGGCAAAGAGATGGGCGAAAGATTTAACCTTACAGACATGGAAGTTACAGACGAGGTATTTGAATCTTCCCAGTCTAAAGTGTTCGATGAAGCGGAAAACCGTATGCACACCATTAAGGCTGTTATGGTTGCAACCTTAGGTGAGCCGGAGAAATAAGATGCTATATAACGAAGAAACAATTACACAGGCAATACATACGAAATGGGCGGGTAAAACCGTCCATTTTCTGAAAGAAACAGATTCTACGAATATCTGGGCAAAAACACTTGCGCGGGACGGAGCGCCTCACGGAACGCTGGCAGTGACGGAATTCCAGTCTGCGGGACGCGGGCGCTTTAATCGCAAATGGACGGCGTCAGAGGGAACATCTGTTATGATGACTCTCGTGCTCAGACCGCAGTTCAGTCCTTTGTATGCGTCTATGCTCACCCTTGTAATGGGACTTTCTGTGGCGCAGGCAGCAGAGAAATTCGGATTTTTACCCTCTATTAAATGGCCCAATGATGTAGTTCTTTCCCGAAAAAAAATATGCGGTATCCTCACAGAAATGAGCGCAGATGTGGATAAGATTAATTTTGTAGTCATCGGTGTGGGGATAAATGTAAATACACAGAGCTTTCCGGAGGAGGTAGCAGATAAGGCGACTTCTTTTTATGCGGAAAGCGGGCAAAGATTTGACAGAAATCAGATTGTGGCAGCGGTGATGGAAGCTTTTGAAAAAAATTACGAAAAGTTTGAAAAAACCTGTAACCTCACAGAATTAAGGGAAGACTACGAGAGATTTCTGGCAAACTTAAACCAGCCTGTACGTGTTCTGGATTCCCATGCACCTTACGAGGGAATCTGCAGGGGAATCACCGGAACAGGAGAACTTCTGGTAGAGACAGAAGACGGAATTGTGAAAGAGGTAGGCGCAGGAGAAGTATCGGTAAGAGGGTTGTACAGCTACGTCTGAATCGTATCAGAGCCTGTCTGGACAGCTAAAAAACAGATTTTGACAACAAGGAGAATACTATGTATCAGGATAAGATTGTGCTCTGCGGAGCAAGCGCTTATGAGCAGAAATATTACTTTAATCAGGATTTCAATTCCCTTCCGGACCATGTGAAAAAGGAACTGCAGATTATGTGCGTTCTTTTTACAGAGGAGATTGGAGGAATTCTTACACTGGAGTTTGAGGACGACGGTACACTGGAATTTAAGACAGAGGCTCTTGAAGCAGACGCCCGTTTCGATGAAATCGGAAGTGCGCTGAAAATCAAGCAGCTTCAGACAGAAAAAAAAGAACTTCTGGAATCTCTGGAAATGTACTATAAAGTATTTTTCCTCGGAGAGATTACGGAAGACGATCTGAAAAAAACACCGGGCAGCGAGGAATAAACCATGCAGATGCAGTGGAAAATCGGAAATGTGCAGATGGAAAATCCTTTTGTTCTTGCGCCGATGGCAGGGGTTACAGACCTGCCTTTTCGGACCCTTTGCAAGGAGCAGGGAGCCGGGCTTATCTGTATGGAGATGGTAAGCGCAAAGGCTATTTCTTTTCATAATAAAAATACGGAAGCGCTGATGGAGATTAATCCGTCGGAGCATCCGGTGTCTTTGCAGCTTTTCGGAAGCGAACCGGAGCTTATGGCTGAAGTAGCGAAAAGCATCGAAGAAAGACCTTTTGATATACTGGATATCAATATGGGATGCCCTGTGCCGAAGGTGGTAAATAACGGAGAAGGTTCTGCTCTTTTAAAAAAACCGAATTTGATTGTAGAGATTGTGAAAAAGGTATCCTCTGCCATAAAGAAACCTTTGACCGTGAAAGTTCGTATCGGGTTTGAAAATGAACCGGTGGATATTGTGGAGATTGCAAAAAGAGTAGAAGATGCAGGAGCTGCGGCAATTGCCGTTCACGGAAGAACGAGACAGCAGTATTATTCAGGAGTTGCTGACTGGGATGCTATCCGTCGCGTAAAGGAGGCAGTGAGTATTCCTGTTATTGGAAATGGGGATGTGGATTCTCCGAAAAAAGCAGAGGCCCTGATAAAGGAGACCGGCTGCGATGCAGTGATGATTGGAAGGGCAGTTCGAGGAAATCCCTGGATATTCCGTGAGATGAATCATTATTTTACGACAGGAGAGATCCTGGAGCGCCCTTCTGTGCAGGAGGTGCGTGAGATGATTCTTCGTCATGCCCGCGCTCAGATTGAAGTGAAAGGTGAATTTACAGGAATCCGTGAAATGCGAAAGCATGTGGCATGGTATACGGCAGGAATGCGTCACAGTGCGGGGCTTCGCAGAGAATCTAATACAATAGCCTGCTATGAGGACCTGGAGAAGCTTTTGGGAAAAATGGAATAGCGCTGTGATGACAGTAAAGAAAGGGATTGGACCAGTACCTGCTTTGGCAGCAATGCTTGACAAGAAGTGCTGTTTTCGGTATAATACTGGAATTGTGAATATCCTAGAAGAAGTCTGCCCTTTTATAGGTGAGATGTACTGGGAAGCACATAAACCGAAGAGAATACTTCCGGCGGATTTGCCGGTTGGTAAATGTAATTTTATAAACCTCGGGTTTGAAAGGGAGTAAGGTAAGATGGAAGCGAAAAAAAACTTACTGACTTATGCAGGTCTTAAAAAACTGGAAGACGAGCTGCATGACTTAAAAGTAGTAAAAAGAAAAGAAGTAGCAGAAAAAATCAAAGAAGCCAGAGAGCAGGGCGACTTATCCGAGAATGCTGAGTACGATGCAGCGAAAGACGAGCAGAGAGATATTGAGGCTCGTATTGAAGAAATCGAAAAAATTCTGAAAAACGCAGAGGTTGTTGTTGAGGACGAGGTAGACCTTGATAAAATCAGCGTTGGATGTAAAGTTAAAGTACACGATTATGAATTTGAAGAGGATATTGAACTTAAGATTGTAGGTTCTACAGAGGCAAACAGCCTTGAAGGAAAAATCTCCAACGAATCTCCTGTAGGAAAAGCCTTAATGGGCAGACATAAAGGGGATGTTGTAGAGGTTGAAATGCCATCAGGCGTAATGCAGTATAAGGTTCTCGAAATTCAGAGAAACATTTAATAAATAATGAAGGAGGCACAAAGGTGGCAGAGCAGAAGAAGCAGGAACAGGATTTAAACCAGTTATTAAAAGTTCGCCGTGAGAAACTGGCTGAGCTGCAGGCTAATGGTAAGGATCCATTTGAGATAACAAAATTCGATCAGACTCATCATTCACTGGAAGTAAAGAAGCTTTATGAAGCGCATGAGGCAGAACTTCTCAAAGACCGCACAGAACCGGATGTAACAGGTCTTGATGAAGAGCAGGCAAAGGAAGTGCTCAAAAAAGACTATGAAGAGAGAAGAAGCATCATGGATGCAAGCCCGATCCATGTAACGATTGCCGGACGTATGATGTTCAAGAGAGTTATGGGTAAAGCTTCTTTCTGCAATATTCAGGATTTGGAAGGAAATATTCAGGTATATGTAGCAAGAGATGCCATTGGCGCAGAGACATATGCAGATTTCAAGAAATCCGATATTGGAGACATCTTTGGTCTGGAAGGTTTTGCGTTCAGAACAAGAACAGGCGAAATTTCTATTCATGCAGAAAGTATGACTCTTCTTTCCAAGAGCTTACAGATTCTGCCTGAGAAATTCCACGGGCTGACAGATACAGATATGCGTTATCGTCAGAGATATGTGGATCTGATTATGAACACAGAGGTAAAGGATACATTTGTAAAACGCTCCAAAATCCTCAGCGCAATCCGTAAATATTTAAGCGGAGAGGGCTTTATGGAGGTTGAAACTCCAATGCTGGTATCCAATGCCGGCGGTGCGGCAGCGCGTCCGTTTGAGACACACTTTAACGCTTTGAATGAAGACCTGAAGCTTCGTATTTCACTGGAGCTTTATCTGAAGAGACTGATTGTAGGCGGACTTGAAAAAGTATATGAAATCGGCAGAGTATTCCGTAACGAGGGTCTTGATACCCGTCACAATCCGGAATTTACACTGATGGAGCTTTATCAGGCATATACAGATTATCACGGTATGATGGATCTGACAGAGAATCTGTACCGTTTTGTGGCGCAGGAAGTTCTGGGTACAACTAAGATTGTGTACAAGGGAATCCAGATGGATCTCGGTCAGCCTTTCGAGCGTCTGACAATGGTTGATGCTGTTAAGAAATATGCAGGTGTTGACTGGAATGAAGTAAAAACTCTGAAGGAAGCGAGAGCGCTTGCGAAAGAGCATAATATTGAATATGAAGAGAGACATAAAAAAGGTGATATCCTGAATCTGTTCTTTGAGGAATTTGTAGAAGAACATCTGCTTCAGCCTACCTTTATTATGGATCATCCTGTTGAAATTTCTCCGCTTACAAAGAAGAAACCGGAAAATCCGGAATATGTAGAGCGTTTTGAGTTCTTTATGAATGGCTGGGAAATGGCGAACGCTTATTCTGAGCTGAACGACCCGATCGATCAGAGAGAACGCTTCAAAGCACAGGAAGAACAGCTTGCACAGGGCGATGAGGAAGCGAACACTACTGATGAAGATTTCCTGAATGCACTGGAAATCGGTATGCCTCCAACAGGCGGTATCGGATTTGGTATTGACCGTATGTGTATGCTCCTTACAGGCGCAGAAGCAATCCGTGATGTGCTTCTGTTCCCGACAATGAAGTCACAGGGCGCTGCTAAGAACGAAGCAAACAACGCAGCACAGACAACAACAGCAGCTTCAAAAGCTGTTGAGACACCGGCTGCAGCAGAGCCGGTTAAGGTAGAAATCGACTTTTCTAATGTAGAAGTAGAGCCATTATTTGAAGATATGGTTGATTTCGAAACATTCAGCAAATCCGATTTCCGTGCTGTAAAAGTTAAAGAATGCGAGGCAGTTCCGAAGTCCAAGAAACTTCTGAAATTTGTATTAAACGACGGAAGCGGTACAGACCGTGTAATCTTAAGTGGAATCCACGATTACTACGAGCCGGAAGAACTGGTTGGAAAAACATTACTTGCAATCACAAACCTTCCACCACGTAATATGATGGGAATTGATTCCTGCGGTATGATTATCTCCGCTACACACCTTGTAGAAGGAAGAGAAGGACTCAATGTTCTGATTCTTGATGACAAGATTCCGGCAGGAGCGAAGTTATATTAATATTGTGTATTGAGGGCACTTTTTTGAAGGAGAAATCTTTCAGAGAGTGTCCTTTTTTTATCATTAATGTGCTGATATAATGTGTGATAGAGAAATTTAAAAAAAATATAGTAATTGACAATTCAAAATATGTTATATATAACAATTTGATGTATATTTTAAAAGAAATATGTTATACTTGACATAAAAGAAGGCTGTTGTTATGAATAACGGAGATATGAATTCTTTATTTGAACGAGAAAAATGAACTCCACAATCGAAATCTTCATATAAGTGGACTTTTGAGTGAAGAAAAAGTGGACATTGGGGATGCAAAAGTGGATATTGAGAATAAAAAAGTGGACATTCAAGACAAAAAAAGTGGATATTGAAAATGTACTTTCTGAAAAAGGTAGCGATTTCTCGGTAAAAACGACGGTTCATATCCATAGACTCTTTGAGAAGTTTGTGCAGATTATCTATACAAAATCAAAATAACTCAAAACTTGACTTTTAACATTGGCTAAGTTAAAATGAAAGAAATTGAGTTAAAAGGAGAATGAGAAATATGCTTACAAGCGTATTCGGGATTTCTATAAAATATGAAGCATGGAATCACCAGGGTTCTTTGCCTGTTTATATTGCAGGAAGTTATGATTTTCACACAGCATATATTGGAAACAGACGTTGTATAATGCTTGCTCCAACAGAAGAACTTGCCACACTTCCAGCATTGAAAAAACAAATTGTAAAAATACAGCAAATTGATAATGTGCCAGTCGTATTTGAACTTACAACGGTATCAAATTATCGAAGAAAAAGCCTTATAGAAAATAATATACCGTTTATTACTGATAAGCAGGTCTTTCTTCCTTTCATTGGAACAATGCTTGCAGATGAGAAAGAACCGACAAAGCTGACAAGTAAGTTTGTTTACTCCACGCAGCAGTTGTTTTTGTTTTATCTGTACAGTAAGAAAAAGCGATTGTATATTTCAGAAGCCGGAAAAGTGCTTCCATTTACAGCAATGACCTTGACCAGAGCAGTAAAGCAGCTGGAAGCGACGGATTTGTTTCTTATAGCAAAAGACGGTGTCAACAAGTTTATTGAGTCAAAATATAGCCGAAATGAATTATTTGAAAAAGCAAAAGTATATTTGACGACTCCTGTCCGCAAAGCAGGATATATAGATAAGACGCAAGTTACAGAAAATATGGTCTTTGCAGGGGAAACGGCACTTTCTGAAAAAACAATGCTAAATCCAAGCCGAGTTGTTACTTATGCAATTAATGAGAAAGATTATGATAAAACTTTGCTGACTGATGAATTGATAGACCCGGATAAACAGGTCAGACTTGAATTATGGGCATACAACCCGAAACAATTTTCAGAGGATAACAGTGCTGATGATATTTCCATTGTTTTGTCTTTTAGAGATACAAATGATGAGAGAATTGAAGAAGCAGTAGATGAATTGCAGGGAAGAAGGTTGCAGGAGTAATGGTCAACGGATTTACAAAATTTAAGGAAAATTTTCAGGGCTTTGAAAATCAATATGTCATTATTGGTGGGACAGCTTGTGATTTGATTATGGAAAATGAAGAATTACCATTTCGTGCTACAAAAGATGTAGATATTGTACTGATTGTCGAATCCATAACAGCGGAGTTTGGCAAGAAGTTTTGGGAGTATGTCAGGGAAGCAGGATATGAGCATTTGAATAAAAGCACCGGAAATGCACAGTTTTATCGTTTCACATCTCCGAAAAGGAAAGAATATCCATATATGATAGAGATATTTTCAAGAAATCCGGATTTTATTATATTGGAAGATGATGCAGTTCTCACACCGCTTCCGATAGATGATGAAATATCCAGTTTGTCGGCAATCCTCCTAAATGAAGCGTATTATGAATTGTTGAAAACCGGACAAACGATGGTTGCTGGTATTCCAGTATTGAGTCCGACTTGCCTGATACCATTTAAGGCGAAAGCGTGGCTGGATTTGAAAGAACGTAAGTTGAATGGAGAACTGGTTGATAGTAAAAATATAAAGAAAAATAAAAATGATGTGTTCCGATTAGCACAGTTAATCACAGCCAATACAAGGCAAGTACTCAGTCCGGAAATAGCAGAGGATATGAAAAAATTCTTATCTGAAATAGCTGATGAAACAGTGGATTTAAAGTCCTTGGGTATAAGGGGAACAGATAAGCAAAAAATGACAGAAATGTTATACCAGTGTTATGGGTTGAAGGATAATACATAGTACAAGTGTTCTTAAAGATTTTGGACTCAGTGAACCCAAAATCTATGCAGTTATATCCATTGCTTAGATTGTTGCCACACCGGGGCAACAATCTAATTGTGCAGACGGATTTTTGTATTAGACAGTTGCTGCCAAATAAATTAAAAGACCGATATTGCTTTAAAACAGAAGAAGCTATTAAGTGTCTGAAATATCCAGACGTTATGGAAGGAAAGTGTGGCAATCTTATCTGGAAAATAAAACTGAATATGGAACTTAACACGAGCAGTTAGTCTATGAAAAAAGGCTAGCTGTTTTTTTATTGGGATATGAAAAATTATAATTTACAACAAAAAGTGTACCAGTTACTACATGTTTTAAATATGGATTTATATGAAGTATATACTGTATTTGTCAATGACAGAGGAAGCAATACTAAATAACAAAATACAGACGGTGGGGTGAAGCTGATGAAAAAAAGAATGGGATTGTTGAAAGGGGCAGGCGTAGGAATTGGCATTCTATGTGTTGTTTTGACAGGATGTCAGAAAACACCGGAAGAAAGTGCAGTTGTCAGTAAAGCGGAAGGACTAAGTGCAAGTGCCATTGCTGAACCATTGAAGGAAGGGGAAACGAGAGAAACAGATATTCCGGCACACTGGAAAATGGAGGAGTTACGAAACAAAGACAGAATGTTAATCTGTGCAGATTTGGATATGGAAGAAAAGCAGTTGGGAAATCTGCCGGTTATTGAAATGAAAAATCATATACTTACGAAGGAAGAACTGAAACCATTGGTAGAATATTTTACCGGGGGAGAAAAACTATATGAGCGTCAGCCATATACAAAAGATAATTATGAAGAAGTTATTTCCAGAATCGATAATCGAGAAGGGATTTATGCAGCGTCTTATCTTTGGATGAATCAATTGAAGATTAAGCAGAGTGCAGAAGCAGGAATGGCTTTCGCACCCGAGAAGCCGGTCAAACAGGAGAAGACAGAAATAGACTTCACGACCAGATTTGTGGATGAGGGATTTGAAAAAGCGTTTACGTCCCAGCTTGCACTGGAAGGTTTTGATTTATATGAAAACAGAGATGAAAAGGTCTGGTTTGAGGCGGATGTAGGCGGAACAGGTACTGACAGAAAAGCGCAGATAAAAGCCGAAACCTATGACTCGGAAGTTGGAAACAGCAGTTCATTCAGTTGGATGACCGGATTGGAGAGCTTTTCTTATGAAGAGTTTAACAGCAACAGGATTTTTTTTGAATATCAACAGGAAAATTCCTTTACTCCTCAAATGCTGGAACGAATGAAATTGTTTGAAGAATGTTTCACAAAAAGTACCTTTGATAAAACTGCAGGAAAAGAGCAGGCGGAACAGGTGTTGAAAGATCTGGAAATAGAGGATATGAGTCTTGCCTCGGACGAACAGACTTTATGGTTTCCTCAGGACAGCTATACGGAAGGGACAGAAGGAATAGGGAGTTCCTATGATTTGTGGTGGATGGCGGATCCGGCAGATGCAGAGTGCGGTTATCGTTATATATTTTCCAGAGAAATTGGCGGCTTGAATGTAATAGATGGGGATACGGCAGTGATTGAAGAAACAGAGGAAATGTATTCACCGCCATTTCCGGTAGAAACAATTACAATCACCGTAACCGAAAGCGGTGTAAAGTCATTTGTCTGGAAAGGAATGTCAGAAGAAGTCAGAATTATCACAGAGAATACGAATTTGCTTCCGTTTAAGAAGATACAGGAACGTCTGGCAGATCAGATATTCTACTGGTATACAGGAACCACGGCAGGACAGCCGGAGGACGACCCGACACAGTTCCGGTATCGCGTGATAGAAGCGGATATGGGGTACACGTATATAACTGCGTATGAAAATCCGGAACATGCATGGCTTGTACCGGCATGGTCTTTTATGGCAATAGAAGGTATGGGAGGAAAAGAGATGCAGTATCTTTCATACCTGATAGAGGCAATGGAAGGGCGTGCGATTACCGGGGGTGATGGCTGATGAATGAGGTAAAAAGAATCGCCTGTAATGTTTTTTTCTGGTTGGGATTTCTGTTGCTTACAGTATTGCTTTTGGCAGGAGGAGCGCCTTATATGGAAACCTTGCGAAGAACACAATATTGTGTCGAGGGAATCGGATGGGTGGAGGCATTCAGGTATTGTACGATAAACGAAAATGGGCTGCTGTTTATACCAATCTGTGTGCCGATTGCAGCGGGAGCGTGTGCAGAAACAGAATTGCGGAGCAGATATGTATTATTTTACTGCAGCCGGACAGGGAAGAAACGATATTATATGAAAAAAATATTGGAAAGCGCTTTGTCCGGCGGCTTGATGGTATGTTTTGCAGAAATGCTTGTATTGTTCATTGTTTATGTTGGACTGAATGATATTGCTTCACAGACAAAAGGGATTCAAATAGAAGTTATTGCAGCAATGCTCCTGCTGAGTCTGATACGGGGATTCTTAAATGGTGTTTTATGGTCTCTTACAGGGAACACTGCTGCTGTACTGACGAAGAACAGGTATCTCGCTTATGCGATGCCGTTTGTTTTGTATTATGTATTAGATTTGTTTCAATCCAGATATTATCGGGAATTGTATTTCCTGAGTCCGAGACATTGGGCGGCGCCGGTTCATTATGGAAATTTATTTTGTATTACAGTGTTATCGGGATTATGCATTGTCTGTGCGTTCGGTTTTGTGCTGGCGGTAAAAAGGAGGATGGAGTATGCGTGATATCAGACAGATATTTCAGCTTGCGGGACAGAATTTTTCAGGATGGAAGAGAAATTCCCGTATGGTAATTATATTTTTGCTGTCATTTGTACTTTGTCTTTTGCTATCTGACGAAATACTTTCATATTCCCGACAATATGAGACACCCCTTCAGATATTGGAACCATTTATCTGGACATACGGAGATGCTTCATCGGTAATGATGTCATCGCTTTTACTTATTTTATTATTTGCGGATATACCGTTTGTAAATCAGGAGGTTCCATATCGATTGATTCGAACGAAGCGAAGCGTCTGGCTGGCAGGACAGATTGTATATGTGATTGCTGCCACGACGCTGTATAATTTATTCTTATTGGTTATTCAGATAGTGTTAGCAGCGAAATTTGCATTTCCGGGTAATGTATGGAGTAAGACGGCGGCATTGCTTGGATATGGAGGTGCGTCAAAAGGCATTGTTCCGGTGTCTGTTAAGACAATGGAGAGTATGCTGCCCTATGAATGCGCCTTGCAGGTCTTTGTGCTGATGCTTTGTTATTCATTATTTATTGCAGCGGTCATGTTGTACCTGAATCTTATGATTGGAAATGCAGCAGGAGTGATCGGAGCTTTTGCGGTTAATTTATATGGATTTCTGTTGAATCCGAATTTATTTCAAAAGCTGTTCCATATGACGGAAAATCAATTGTATCGGGCAAATGTTCTGTGTGGTTGGCTGTCGCCGTTGAATCATGCTACATTTTCAATGCATAATTTTGGATACGATTATCTTCCTCAGATTGGCATGAGTATCGGCATATTTCTGGCAGCTGTTATTTTGCTGATTGTGGTGTCAGGTGTGAAAATGCGGACGTATAATTTTGTATTTATTCAAATGGACGAATGAGAAAAGAGGTGGAAGCAAAAATGACGGAAGCGGTAAAGCTTGTTAAAGTGTCGAAATCCTTTGGGAAAGAACATGTATTAAAAGAGATTTCCCATTCCTTTGAAACGGGAAAAATTCATGGAATCGTGGGTTTTAATGGTTCAGGCAAGACGGTTATGTTTAAATGTATCTGCGGTTTTTTGAAACCGGACAGTGGATATGTAAAGGTGCAGGGCAAACAAATAGGAAAAGAGGTTGATTTTCCGAAATCTCTTGGGATGATTATTGAATCCCCGGGATTTTTACCTCACTTGAGCGGATATGTTAACCTGAAACGGCTGGCGAATTTGCAAAAAATTATTGGGAAAGAGGAAGTGATGGATGCCATTACGCGTGTAGGACTGGATCCCTGTTCAAAGAAAAAAGTAGGGCAGTATTCACTCGGCATGAGAGAACGTCTGGGGATTGCACAGGCAATTATGGAAAATCAGGAACTTTTGATATTGGATGAACCTTTTAATGGCTTGGACAAACGGGGAGTGACAGATGTATGCAGATTGTTTGAGGAATTGCGGGAACAGGGAAAGACTATTCTGTTAGCTGCTCATAATATGCCGGATATGGAGGGATTTTGCGATACGATCTGCGAAATGGATGCAGGAGTTCTGACACAGGTAAAATAGCTTACTTCGGAATTTGTGATACAGAGCAGGTCAAAATTGTCAAAATACAGCGATACTGCTATAATTGAGATGGTTGTGAAATGACATATCTTTATTTATAAACAGACAGGAATGAAAAATATGATTAATATTGCTGTATGTGAAGATGATATCTTCCTTGGCGGACAGATTGAGACAGCGCTGTGCAGACATGCAGAAGCAGAAGGAGTGGCAATTCAGACAGAGGTTATGACATCTGCGGAACAGTGCCTGAGGTATATCAGGGAAAGTAATATGGTAGATTTGCTGTTTCTGGATATTGAGCTTGGGGCGATGAGTGGAATTGAACTTGCAGAAATCATTCGAAATGAGCTGCACAATGATTATATGCAGATTGTGTACGTCTCTTCCAAACAATCATATGCTATGGAATTATTTGAGAGCCATCCACTGCATTTTCTGGTAAAACCTCTGGATGAAAAGAAACTTATAAAAGTATTTCGTAAGGCAATAAAGCTGATAAACAAAAGTGAAGAGACTTTTCAGTATAAGAAAGGACATTCACATAAGAAGGTATTTCTCTCTGAAATACTATATCTTGAAGCGAGTAATCGGGAAATAATTATGCATATGAATATGGGGACGGAAATATTTTATGGAACATTAAAGAGTGTTTATCCGGAGCTTCAAAAATATGGATTTTTCTTTTGCCATAAATCGTATCTTATAAATTATGAAAAAGTGAAAATATTTGAAACAAATCAGTTGATTATGCAGAACGGAGATATGATACCAATCAGTCAGGGGCAGAGAAAAGCTGTCAAAGAACTGCAATTGGAAAGGGAGTTAAGGTACTTATAGAATGGAAATAAGTTTGTATCAGATGATGTTTATAGCAGGAAACGCGGCGCGGACATATATTGTGTATCGGATTCTTGATGCGCTTTATAAGGAACAGAGCCAAAAGAAAGTATATATGAAATCAGGTATATATATAGGTTACTTTTTAATGATTACTCTGGCTGCGTTTATAAACAATCCATCCCCGCTGATGGCAGGAAAAGGTGTGAATTATTTTACAACTGATATTCATGCATCAGATACAGTGGCGATGGCAATGTGCATCTCAGAAGTCGCAGGGGTATTGATAATTACGTTTCTTTATGAAAGAAATCCGAAAAAAAACATTCTGACGGCAGCAGGAGTGTTTGCGATATTCAGAGGTACGGAAGCAGTGGTCTTTTGGTATATCAGACAGATATACAATATAAAGATGTTCAGTATTGAAAGAACTGCGCTGTTTCGTCTGATAGTGTCGATGATGTTGACATATGCGCTGGTTTTCACACTTATTAGTATCCGTAATATGCGAAACGGGTGCAGGCATTCGTCTTTATATCGTTTGTGTATATTACTTACGCTGTGTGTAATCTATTGCTTCTTATTTGAGTTCTTATCAATTATCTTTTATCAGATAGAATGGTACAATATGGAGACAAAGGAGACTTTTGACCTGATGTCATGGTACTATAAAGATGAAAAAATAATGCTTTTTTTATTCTTGGCATGTCTATGGTTTTTCTGGTTGTATGATTTTATCATACGTTCGCAGGCAGATGTTTATGAAAAAATATTGCTGAAAAAAGAAAATCAATATTATGAGTGTCAGTTGAAAAATATGGAGCAGTCAATATCTGCGTGGAAGAGTATACATCATGATTTGAAAAATCATTTTGTCGTTTTAAAAGGAATGTTGGATTGGGGCGAAGAAGAACAGGCGAAAACATATCTGGATGAATTTATTATAAATGAACTGGAGAATAAACGGGAAGTTCGAAGCGGAAATACGGCAATTGACAGTATTCTTAATTATAAAATTCTGGAAGCCGAACAACACACGATTGCGTTTGATTTGGAAATACAAATTCCGGAGCAGCTTCCTGTTTTGCCAAAAGACATGAGCGTGATTTTGGGAAATGCCATTGATAATGCCATTGAGGCTGCTGAAAAGACTGAAGAGAAATATATTTACCTTTTATTACAATATACAAAAGGAAGATTGCTGATTCAAATCAGTAATCCGTATGCCGGAGAATTAAAGATGGGAGCTTCAGGGGAATATTTAACCGGAAAAACAGAAAAAGAATATCACGGGTTTGGATTAAAGAATATCAGAGATACTGTTGAGAAATATGGCGGGGTGATGGACATTAACGCAAAAGACCGGAAGTTCACACTGACGATATTGCTGTATTTGTAAAATGACTATGTTCTGGCAGTGTAATCTTAAGTGGAATCTACGATTACTATGAGCCGGAAAACTGGTTGGAAAGACATTACTTGCTGTGAGAGGGAATGTATGTTGAATACACTCTCTCTTTTTTCGTTATGCATATTTTGAAGACGGCAGGGATAAATGCTTTACAATCAGAAATCTATATGATAATTTTGTTAATACAAGAGAAAGCGAAGGGATTGTAATGGTATATGGAGAAAAAGAGATTAACAAGTATTCTGCAGAAAATATACAGATTATTGGACTTTAAACAAAAATTTAAGTTTTTGATGATTCTGGTAATCATGGTAACATCTGCAATTTTAACACAGATCACTCCGAAAACCATTGGATGGCTGACAGACGACATACTGAGTGTAAACGGAGTGGCTTTTCAGAAAGTAATCCCATTCTTAATCTTAATTTTAATAGTGAACGTGGTAAATGAAATGATTAAGATCCTAAGAAGAGTTATGGTAGAAGATATTGCAACACAAACAGAAAAAAAAGCCAGAGGTCTGGTTATTCAATCTTTGTTGATGGCGCCGTTATCATACTTCAAAAAAAATATGACAGGGAATATTCACGGAAGACTGAATCGGTGTCTGGATGGAACGATTAAGCTGGAAAAATTGTTGTTCATGGATTTTGCCCCGGCAGTATTTAATAGTATGGCTTCTGTTGTAACCATATTTCTGACACTGCCGTTTGCGCTTGCAGTTCCTATGATGTTAGTGATTCCGTTGGGAACAATCCTTGTATTTGCGCAGATCCGCAGTCAGAGAGGGATAAGGGTAGAATTACTGGAAAGTAAATCTGCCATGGATGGAACGATTGTGGAACTGATAAACGGAATTGAAGTAATACGAATTTGTGACAGTGTTAATTTTGAGACTGGCAGGTTAAATGAGAAATCAGAGTTTTTAAGACACAAAGAAATGAAACATCACAAGGCGATGGCATTTTATGATTGTCTGAAATTCTTAAATCAGGCGGTGTTTACCGTATTAATCATAGGCTTATCAACCTATCTGGCTACTCAGGGCATCATTTCAGTGGGAGCTGTTTTAACCGCATATTTATGTTTTAACCAATTGATCAAACCATTGGAGGAATTACATAGAATTTTTGATGAAGTGGCAGAATGTATGGTTCTTTCCGGCGATTTTTTTGAAATGGCTGAAATAGAAAATGATTTTTCTTATTTGGAAAGTACATGTAATACAAAAAGCAAGACAACAGAGAAAATGATTACAATTCATGATTTAAACTTTGGCTATTCAGAAGATGATGGAAAATTTATTTTGAATCATTTTAATCTTGATATTGAGAAGGGAAGTTATCTGGGAATAGCGGGACCGTCCGGCTGTGGGAAGTCATCGCTGATAAAGGTGATTTGTAAATTAGAGAAGGCAGATGGAGAGGTTGTTATAGGTGGAATCAGCATTAATGACTTAGATAGAAAGCATATTGCTGATATGATTGCGTTGGTTCCCCAGACACCATTTTTAATAGCCGGAACAATTTATGAAAATATCATATATGGAATTAATAGAAAAATAACCATGAATGAGGTAGAGGAAGCGGCAAAAAAAGCATATATTTTTGACTATATTAATGCACTTCCGGAAGGATTTAATACCCTTATAGCGGAAGGTGGAAGTAATTTGTCCGGTGGACAAAGGCAGAGGATTGCAATTGCCCGGGTGTTTTTAAGAAAACCGCCGATTCTGATTTTGGATGAAGCAACATCAGCGTTGGATAATACATCTGAAAAACATATACAGGCAGAAATCGAAAAGATGCAAAAGCAGGATCATACAACAATTATTGCGATTGCACACCGACTGACAACACTAAATAAATGTGATAAAATTATAGTCTTAAATGATGGTAAAATAAATCAGGAAGGAACCTTTGATGGATTGGTTCAAAAAGAAGGAATGTTCAGTGATATGTATCATGGAAGACTTAAATAGACTTTTTTGATATGTTATACTGTTATTGTTTATAAAAGGTATTGAGTTAAAATTTATTCCGGGAAAGTAGGTTGTTTTATGGAATATGGATATTTGTTTTATATTGTGTTCGGATTTTTGTCGGGAAGTATTCTTTTTGGCAGAATCATTCCTTATCTTTTTAAAAATATTGATGTGACAAAAGAATCTGATGACGGAAATCCTGGTGTATTTAATGCATTTGCCTGTGGAGGTCCGGTGTGCGGGATTCTTGCCTTAGTTATGGATCTTTTAAAAGGAGCCCTTCCGGTTGTGCTTTGTGTATCTTATATCGGAACAGACTCCTTGTTATTTGCATTGGTACTTGCAGCGCCTGTTTTGGGACATGCTCATTCTGCTTTTAACAGGGGAAAGGGCGGAAAAGGTATTGCAGTTTCTTTTGGAGTTTTGATAGGATTGCTTCCGGTTTGGCAGCCATTGGCTTTGCTCATTATATGGTATTTGCTTTTTCTTATGATAATACCTGGGAAATCCAATACAAGAAAAAGCATATATGCGTTTCTGGCATTTGGAATCAGTGCTGTATTTGTCGTAAAATATAAGATGATCAGGTACGGATGCATGTTAATTTCAGGCGTTGTTATTCACAAGCATTATTTAAGTGCTATTGCCTGTGGGCAGAGTCAGGAAAAAATTTACGAGAAAAGTAAAGAAGGGAGGATTCGATGAAAGCATTAATATTATCCTGTAATACAGGCGGCGGGCACAATTCTGCAGCAAAAGCAATTGCAGAAGAGTTTCAGGCTCATGGTGACGAAGCCTATGTATTAGATTATCTCTGCCTTGCAGGGAAGAGAGTGTCGAAGCTGGTGGGAGATGGCTATGTGCAGATTGTGAAGAAGACGCCTCTTTTGTTTGGACTTGCATATAAATTAGGGATGGTAGTCAGTCGTATTACCAGAAAATCACCGGTTTATTATATTAACGGACGTATGGGGAAATACATTGACAGCTATCTGAAAGAGAATCCGGCAGATGTGTTGATTATGCCTCATCTTTATCCGTCAGAAACAGTTACATATATGAAGAGAAAAGGAATGAAGCTCCCTTTGACTGTTGCGGTAATGACTGACTATACCTGCATTCCGTTTTGGGAGGAAACAGATTGTGACCATTATATTCTTCCTCATGAAGCTTTGCGAAAATCCTGTGTAAAAAAAGGAATCCCAACAGAGAAAATTCGAACCTTCGGAATTCCTGTTGCGAAAAGCTGTCGATTGAAAATCAGAAAGGAAGACGCCAGGAGAAAATTGAATCTGGCGACAGATAAAAAGTATTTTCTGATTGCAGGCGGCAGTATGGGAGCCGGAGATTTTATGGAGCTTGTTCAAAAACTGGTTTCCGGTACAGATACAGAGCAGATCTTAGCTATTTGCGGAAATAATCGAAAAGCAGAAAAAAAGCTAAAAAAGAAATTTAAAGGGGAGTCTCGTGTTACAATATTGGGTTTCACGAATCAAATGTCTCTTTATTTGCGTGCCTGTGATGTTGTTTTTACAAAACCGGGCGGATTAACATCTACAGAAGCAGCTGTCATCGGTGTGCCCATTATTCATACAACGCCGATTCCTGGCTGTGAAACGGTTAATCGTCGTTTCTTTATGCGTGCAGGTATGAGCTGGTCTGCGATTACCGTAAAGGGGCAGGTTCAAAAAGGAATTCGTCTTATGAATGATCAGGAAGCACAAAAGAGAATGATAGCCTGTCAGGCAAAACAAATTCATGGGGATGCCGCGGAAACATTATATAATTTTGTGCGGTATCAATATGATCAGAAAAAATTTGCCCGATAACTGAGAAAATATTGGAAAAATTCCGCAACTGTGATAAAATATATGATATGTATTTAGAAAAGTCCCAAGGTCGAATCCGGGAAGGACGAACATCCAGAAAACAGGAGGTCAGATAAAATGAGAGTAGAATTTGATAAAGCGCTGGAAACCGGGAATGAGATGATCGATTCCCAGCATAAAGAGCTGATCAGCAGAATCGACCAGCTTCTTCAGAGCTGCCAAGAAGGAAACGGACAGATAAAGGCAATCAAGATGCTGGATTATCTTCTGGACTACACAGAGTTTCATTTTGACGCAGAAGAGAAGCTTCAGGAGGAGATTAGCTTTCCTGCAATCAACGAGCATAAGGCAAAACATGGAGAGTTCAAAAATGCAGTAAAGGAACTTCAGGAAATGCTGGAAGAAGAGGAAGGCCCGACCGAGGCTTTTGTTGCACAGGTTCAGAAAAACGTAGTAGATTGGCTTTTTGATCATATTAAAATATTCGACCGTGCAGTAGCAGAATACAAAGGCTGATGATATTTTACATCAGAGTCTTCAAAGCGATTATTACGGACCACTCCATCAGGAGTTTAGGCCATACGGACAGCCGGGTCCACTGCCGATTGGCGGCTTGCCGCCTTATTGATTGAGTTAAAAGCTCAGTTTTATAAGTTGGTTACTTTATAACCGAAATGCGTACATTACGCAAACTTGTGAAATGGTCAATAAAGAGTAGTAAAAGTATTGTTGCTATATAGACTCTGAGTACCCTATAGTTCAGACAGATAAGACAGAAGTGCAGGAATATAATCAGATTATTCCCGAAACTTTTGAAATTTACTGTAGACGGACATGGATGGAAGCCGCAAGTTGTGTAAGTACAGCTTGCGGCTTTTTTATTTTCCGGGAGAGTAGTATGTTTTGTATGAGGTTTCCTGATAAATAAAAACGTTCTGCATTATTAGTGAGGTGCGAAATGGAAGAAAAAAGAATAAATGCGCAAAAAAAGGCTCCAATCTACGAAGCGCTGCAATATTTCAGGCAAATGAGAGTAGTTCCTTTCGATGTTCCGGGGCATAAGAGAGGAAGAGGAAATCCTGAGCTTACAGAGTTTCTTGGTGAAAAATGTGTAGGAATCGATGTGAACAGCATGAAACCGTTGGATAATCTGTGTCATCCTGTTTCTGTAATACATGAAGCAGAAATTTTAGCCGCAGAGGCATTTGGAGCGGCGCATGCATTCCTGATGGTAGGTGGAACAACGAGTTCTGTACAAAGTATGGTGCTGTCGAATTGTAAACGGGGAGATAAGATTATCCTTCCCCGCAATGTACACAGAAGTGTTATCAATGCACTGGTTCTGTGTGGTGCAGTTCCCGTATATATCAATCCGGATATTGACCAGAGACTGGGGATTTCTCTTGGAATGAAGAGAGAACAGGTAGCCAGAGCCATTGCAGAGAATCCGGATGCAGTGGCAGTACTTGTGAATAACCCGACGTATTACGGTGTATGCAGCGACTTAAAAGCAATTGTGGATATGGCTCATGAGGCAGGCATGGTCTGTCTGGCAGATGAGGCGCATGGAACTCACTTTTACTTTGGGGAAAATATGCCTGTTTCAGCTATGGCAGCAGGAGCGGATATGGCGGCTGTTTCTATGCATAAGAGCGGAGGCAGTCTGACGCAGTCAAGTATGCTTCTTACGGGACCTGATATTAGCGAAGGTCATGTAAGGCAGATTATAAATCTGACACAGACGACATCAGGAAGCTATCTTTTAATGTCCAGCCTTGATATCAGTAGGAGAAATCTTGCTCTGCGCGGAAGACAGATTTTCCGCAAGGTTACAGAGATGGCGGATTATGCCAGAGAGGAGATCAATGCTATCGGCGGTTACTACGCTTTCGGAAAAGAATTGATTAACGGAGATTCTGTATATGACTTTGATCCTACTAAGCTCAGTGTACATACAAGAGATATCGGTCTTGCAGGAATTGAGGTCTATGATATTCTGCGCGATGAATATGATATTCAAATTGAATTTGGAGATATTGGAAATATTCTGGCGTATTTATCAATTGGAGACCGTTCGCAGGAGGTGGAGCGTCTGGTGAGTGCGCTTGCAGAGATTCATCGAAGATATAAAACAGATGGCAGCGGGCTTCTCAGTCAGGAGTATATCGATCCCGAGGTGGTGATGAGTCCCCAGGATGCTTTTTATGCAAAGAAAAAAAGTGTGCCGATTCAGGAAAGCGCCGGATATGTCTGCAGTGAATTTGTCATGTGCTATCCGCCGGGAATTCCGATTTTGGCGCCGGGAGAAAGGATTACGCCGGAAATTCTTGCCTATATTGAATATGCAAAGGAAAAAGGCTGTCTGATGACCGGACCGGAAGATTCAGAGATTTTAAATTTAAACGTATTGATTTAAGGAGGGATTGCATAGGTGGAATTATGGTTCAGTGAATTTCATGCTCCGGATGTAAAGCACAGCATTCGGGTATCAAGGCATCTGTATTCAAAAAAAAGTGATTACCAGCAGATTGATATTTTTGAGACACCGGAGTTTGGACGGGTTCTTGCTCTTGATGGAAGCGTAATGCTTACGGAAAGGGACGAATTTATCTATGATGAAATGATTACGCATGTACCGATGGCTGTACATCCTGATATTAAGGATGTTTTGGTAATCGGTGCAGGAGATGGAGGCGTTGTTAAAGAACTGGCAAGATATAAAAGTGTTCGAAGGATTGATCTGGTTGAAATGGATTCCATGGTAATTGAAGCCTGTCGGGCTTTTCTTCCGGAGAATGCCTGCCGTCTTGATGACAGCCGTGTGCATATTTATTATGATAATGCCTTGCGCTTTATCAGGCGCTGTAAAGAGGAATATGATCTCATTATTGTAGATTCTACAGACCCCTGCGGCCCATCGGAAAGCTATTTTACAAGAGAATTTTACGGAATTTGTTACAATGCGCTTCGCAGTGATGGAATTATGGTGAATCAGCAGGGAAGCCCTTTTTATAAGCATGATGCAGAGGAAATGCAGCGAAGCCATAAGAGGATTGTCAGTACCTTTCCTATCAGCCGCGTGTATCAGGCGCATATCCCGACATATGCAGCGGGTTACTGGCTGTTTGGATTTGCAAGCAAGAAGTACCATCCGATTGACGATTTTGATGGAAAAAGATGGAAGGAATTGAATATGGAAACAAAGTATTATACGACCAGACTGCATACAGGAGCTTTTTATCTTCCGGCGTTTCTGGAAAAAATGCTTATGGAGGTAGAGTAAGATGCAGAAAAATATCGAAACTTTTATCGGATGTGACTGTGATTACGAAGAGGCAAAAATGGTACTTTTCGGTGCGCCGTTCGACTCTACAACAAGCTTTCGTCCGGGAGCAAGATTTGGTTCTTCTGCTGTCCGGCATGAAAGTTTCGGGATAGAGACATACAGTCCTTACCAGAATAAAGATTTGGAAGATACCTGTATTTTCGACAGCGGGGATATTGAACTTTGTTTTGGATCAGCAGAGATGGCGTTGAAAGATATTGAAGAAAGAGCGGCAGAGATTTTGGAGGATGGAAAGCTTCCTTTAATGATTGGAGGGGAACATTTGGTGACTCTGGGAGCTGTTCGTGCGGCAGTAAAGAAGTATCCGGATCTTCATATTATACATTTTGACGCTCATGCGGATTTAAGAGACGATTATCTTGGAGCAAAACTGAGCCATGCCTGTGTGATTCGCCGCTGTCATGATCTGATTGGAGACGGCAGGATTCATCAATTCTGTATTCGCAGTGGAGAAAAATCGGAATTTGTTTTCGCAAAAGAGCATACAGATATGCACCTGTTTGGCTTCGAAGGGCTGTCTGAGACAGTAAGTGAATTAAAGAAAACAGGAGTTCCTATATACTTTACAATTGATTTGGATTGTCTTGATCCGTCAGCTTTTCCGGGGACAGGAACTCCGGAGGCAGGAGGGGTGACATTTATGGAGCTTTTAAATGCGATTCTGACAGTTGCGGAAACAAAGGTGATAGCCGCAGATATCAACGAACTCGCACCTATGCTGGATGCAAGCGGAGTATCTACCGCAGCAGCATGTAAAATTTTAAGAGAATTACTTCTTGCGCTTTATTGATGAAAAGGATTGATAAAAAGAAGCGGCGTCGGGCAGTAAGAGGAACGAAAGTAAATAATAAAAATATAACATAAAAGGAGACAAAATTATGAGCAGAGTATTAGTAATTGGATGTGGAGGAGTAGCAAGTGTAGCAATCAGAAAATGCTGTCAGGTGAGTGATGTTTTTACAGAACTGTGTATTGCCAGCAGAACGAAAGAGAAATGCGATGAGCTTGCTGCAAAGCTTGAGGGAAAAACGGAAACAAAAATCACAACAGCGCAGGTAGACGCCGATGATGTGCAGCAGGTAATCAATCTGATTAATTCTTATAAACCGGATCTTGTGATGAACATTGCGCTTCCATATCAGGATCTTACTATTATGGATGCTTGTCTTGCCTGTGGTGTGAATTATATGGATACAGCTAACTATGAGCCTGAGGATACCGATGATCCTCAGTGGCGTGAGATTTATAATAAGAGATGTGAGGAAAAAGGTTTTTCCGCATATTTTGATTATAGCTGGCAGTGGGCATATCGTGAGAAATTTGAAAAAGCAGGACTGACAGCTCTTCTGGGTTGCGGCTTTGATCCGGGGGTGACTCAGGCATATTGTGCATATGCGAAAAAACATGAATTTGATACAATTGATACAATTGATATTCTTGACTGCAATGGCGGAGATCATGGATATCCTTTTGCAACAAACTTTAATCCGGAAGTAAATCTTCGTGAAGTATCAGCTCCGGGAAGCTACTGGGAAGACGGACATTGGGTTGAGATTCCGGCAATGAGCATTAAGCGGGAATACGATTTCGACTGTGTAGGGGAGAAAGATATGTATCTGCTTCACCATGAAGAAATTGAGTCTCTTGCTCTTAATATTCCGGAGGTAAAGCGAATTAGATTCTTTATGACTTTTGGGCAGAGTTATCTGACACATATGAACTGTCTTGAAAATGTGGGGATGCTTTCTACAACTCCGGTGAATTTCGAGGGGCAGGAAATCGTTCCGATTAAATTCCTGAAAGCTTTGTTACCGGATCCGGCAAGTCTTGGACCCCGTACTCATGGAAAGACAAATATCGGATGTATCTTTACCGGAAAAAAAGACGGAAGAGAGAAAACATACTATATTTATAATGTATGTGACCATCAGGAGTGTTATCGAGAGGTGGAAAGTCAGGCAATCAGCTATACAACAGGAGTTCCCGCAATGTGCGGAGCAATGATGCTTCTTACCGGAAAGTGGAATACAAAAGGTGTTCACACAGTGGAGGAATTTGATCCGGATCCATTCCTTGAAGCATTAGACAAATATGGTCTTCCACGTAAAGAAAATCACACTCCGGTTCTGGTGGACTGATGGCAGGGGCGTTAGACAGACGACCGGTATTTGAACTGCTGAATGGGAAGTCCCCGGAGGAGATTTTTGGGGAACTTCCCACGCCCTGTTATGTAATTGACGAAAAAGGTCTTCGCAGAAATGGAGAGATTCTTGCATCTGTGATGGCAAATACAGGGTGTAAAATCCTTCTGGCACAAAAAGCGTTTTCTAATTATGATTTTTATCCCTTGCTTTCTGAATATCTTTCCGGCACAGAGGCAAGCGGGTTGTACGAGGCAAGGCTTGGAGCGGAGGAGATGCCGGGGAAGGAGGTTCACGTATTTTGCGGCGCATACAGAGATGATGAATTTGACGAACTTTTGAAGTATGCAGATCATATCGTGTTTAATTCTCCTTCTCAGCTTAAGAAATTTGGTGCAAAAGCAAAAAACTGTGGAAAAAGTATAGGGATTCGCATTAATCCTGAATGTTCGACACAGGAAGGTCATGAGATTTACGATCCCTGCGCACAGGGAAGCCGCCTTGGGACAACGAGAGAAATGTGGAATCAGCAGATGACGGAGGAAGCAGTGGATATGCTGGATGGACTCCATTTTCATACTCTTTGCGAACAGGATTCGGATGCTCTGGAGATTACAGTTCAGGCTGTAGAGGAGAAGTTTGGAGATATTCTTCCCAGAATAAAATGGTTGAACATGGGGGGCGGTCATCACATTACAAGATCAGACTATGATATTGCCCGACTTGAAAGAGTCATTGGACATATGCAGGAAAAATGGAAGGTGGAGATTTATCTGGAGCCGGGAGAAGCCATTGCGCTTAATGCGGGATATCTGGTATCCAGAGTGCTGGATGTGACAAAAAATGGAGAAATCTGTAATGTAATACTTGATACGAGCGCAGCCTGTCATATGCCGGATGTAATCGAAATGCCGTATATGCCGCCTTTACATGGAGCAGATGAAAATGGCAGTCTTCCTTTTGAATTTCGGCTTGGCGGCCCAACCTGTCTGGCTGGAGATATAATAGGGGATTACAGCTTTGAAAAAGAATTGAAAACAGGGGATTTGCTTTTGTTTGGAGATATGGCGATTTATACAACCTGTAAAAATAATACTTTCAATGGTATGTCGTTGCCTGATATATGGAAGAGAAGTCAGAACGGGAAATTTAGCAGACTTACAGAGTTTGGATATAGCAATTTTAAAATAAGATTGGGAAAAGAAAAGGTTTATATTTATGAGTGATTCATCAAAAACAAAGAAGACACAATTTGCGGCGGATACTTCCGGCCGTAGTATCAAAGACTGGGTAAAAGCTCTGGCAGTGCTGCTTATCGGTCTTACAGTAGCGCACTTAGGAGTGACAATGTTTTTGTTATCTGAGCTTGGGACAGATACCTTTACTGTATTTATTCAGGGACTTGCAAAGCAGTTGGGGCTTACGGTTGGAACAGTTCATGTAATTGTTTTATGTATCCTTATGATAGTTATGGCTTTGACGACAAAGGGCTATATAAAACCGGGAACCATAGTCTGCGCCTTCTGCGGCGGTCCGATTATTGACCTCTTTACATGGATGCTTGGCGATGCTATCAATGGGGCGTCTTCCATGTCAGTCCGTGCAGTCAGTATGGTAATGGGATGTGTGATTCTGGCAGCAGGAATGTCTATTGTAATCAACAGCAATGCGGGAACAGGCCCCAATGATTTGGTTGCGATCATTTTGTCAGATAAGATTGCGTCTGTGGAATTTCGCTGGGTCCGTGTGGCATGTGACATATTCTTTGTTGGGCTTGGTTTTCTTCTGGGAGGTACTGTAGGAATCGGAACGGTTGTGGCAGTATTTCTGACAGGACCGCTTGTTCAATTCTGGCTGCCGAAGACAAAAATAGCCGTAAATAAGATTTTGAAAGAAAACTGAAAACATGGAATAAAAAATACCGTCCGGATACGATATGACATTCCGGACGGTATTTCTCTTTTTTCAGGGAATTAGAAAGGGCTATTTCTCCTGAATACAGATATATTTTCTGCGTATGTTATATTACAATAAATTCATAAAAGCAAACAAAGTCCGAATCAGCGGAGTTTTTTCTTTTCCTCGTTGAGAAGGGCGATGTTGATGTTATTTTCACTGGCAGTCTTATCTACCCAGAGATTCAGGGCATCGACAGCAAGGGAAATTTCATCAAGCTTTGAACTGATGAATGCGAAATCGGGAATCTCATCGTCAGAAATTTTTCCGTCCCGGGCAATCTGAATCAGACGGCTGGTAAGCGGGTTGATTTCATTTAAGCTGGCGATGGTTTCCAGAATAATATTGGAAAGCTCAGAAAGCTCGACTTCCGGTACATAGCGGTCGCCGATTTCACATCGGTGAGAACAGTAATAATTGCAAAGCTCCGGCTGTTTGTAACAGTCAGCCATCTGAACAACATCATATGGAGTGGGTTCCTGAAGACCGTACTCAATTTTTTCGATGCGGGCAGCAGAGACGCCGTCCATAAGATCACTGGCTTTTTCCCGGGAAAGTCCCTGACTTTCTCTGCAAAGCTGATAGATGGTTTTATCTTCTCTGGTTGATTGTCTTCCCATGGTAATTCGTTCTCCTTTTCCCTCACCGTAAAGGAGGAATAACCGAAAAAGGGAATCCTCGCAGACGGTGCCGTTTCTACTGTTTATTATACTGGAATCAGCGAAAGGAAGCAAGATGGAGGGTGAAAATATGAACGCAGGAGAACGGATGAGGGCAGTAAGGATGATTGAAAAAATGGAAAAAAATGTGGGCTACTGTGAGAAATTGGGGATAAGAAATGTTTCCGTATATAACGGATGTGGAAAAGGAAAGAACAGAAAAACTATTTTATGAAAGAAAGAGGAAAAAGATATGATGACATTGTTGTTTATGATTCTTATGGTTTGGATTTTCGGCAAACTGATTGGTGTTGCTTTTAAAGCGGCATGGGGGATTTCCAAGGTGCTGTTTACCTTGGTGTTTTTGCCGATTGCTCTTCTGGGACTTGTGTTTGTGGGGCTTATCAAGCTTGCATTCCCGATTTTGGCAATTGTGGGACTTGTTACACTGATTCGCACAGCCGGTACGAAATGTTGAAGCAAAGATGTGGCGCAGTGAAAAAGCAGGAGCCCTATAAATAAGGGCTCCCGTCTTTTACCATTGTTTCCAGACGTTGGAATTCTTTCAGGAGCATTTCCCTGCCTGTGTCAGTGATAATATATGATTTCTTTCGACCGTTGCTTGCTGTGAGACGGACGATATGGTTGCTTTCAAATCTGGCAAGCATGGCATAGAGAGTGCCGGGACCTACCTGTACTCTTCCGTGGGAAAGAGCATTTACTTTTTCCATAATGTCTACGCCGCAGCATTCCTCAAGAAGAGCGAGAAGAATATAATACATAGGTTCTGTTAAAGTTTGAAACTGTTCCCTTGCCATAAGACCAACTCCTTGCTTTTTGAATACGGGATTTATTCCGAAAGGGAATAAATCTGAAAAATCCTGGATTCGATTTGAGAAATCTGTTCTGGTTTCAAAGACGAATCCAGCCATAAATCCAGAACTGCATTTTTGTATAAAATCCGAAATTGTGTTCCGAATCCGGAATCGGATTTCACCGCCTCCAATCCGGACCAGTTGTCAGAGAAGTCCTCCCAGATAAGTGGGACACCGCTGTAATCCTTTGGAGACTGCCGCCACAAAAAGTTTCTGACCCAGAGATAAGACGGGTGGTAAATCGTATAATCAAAATGATGTACTGTATCAGTGTAGGCGGAACTGGTATACCAGATGGAACAGGATTCTTTACTTCCCAGAAGACTTTCGGAATAATTATATTCAGGAGGAGCATCCGGATCTGGGACTGCGTCAGTAAAATCTGACGGAAGGAGAACCGCATGCTCCGGTAGACCTTTATTTGCCGGTCTGGAATCCGGGATATTGAAGAAAAAAATACTGGTGATACTTAATATAAAAACTGCAAGGGCAGAAATCATCCTAATATTCATCTGTTGCCTTCTGCCTGGTCTGAAAGTGGAAAGTATCAGATTAAAAACAGGTATAGTGAGAAGGGCAGCAACATACAGAAGAGGACTGCTCACAGAATTTTCCCGGATTGCATAATAAGCGGTGAGGAAAAACAGGGCAAATAAAAGCAGTGGTTCCAGTACATGGAGAAAGTGGAGTCTGCTTTTGCAAGAGATGGGATGTCCTTCGTTTAATGCTTTTTTTGCCCGTCGATGCCATAATAGTATGGAAAGCCCTTTTCCTACGGAAAGGATGAGGTACAGGAAAAATCCAAGCATGATAAATAATAAAGCTGACTGAAAGGCAATATCCGAAAAGTGCTGAAGAAGCATAAACGGAAGATAGAATACAAGAAACAGGAAAAGCGGAAAATAACGCAACAGCCAGTTTTGTTTCTCGGCTTTCAGGATGTTGGCCAGTTTTTCTTCTTCGGTGATAATAGGAACAGCATTTTCCCTGATGCGTTCAAATACACAGAATTTACGGATTCCGTCAAGGAATTTCCAGCCTGCAGCTTCACAGTATCCGGAGTATTCTATGGCGTCGCTATCCGGACGTAAATCGTGTTCGCTTCCTTCGGGGAAAACTTCTGCAGAATAGTATTTTTCCTGAGGTTCTCCTTTTTCGAAGACCATGCCAAAACGAAATTCTTTAAAGTGCCAGCCTTTTAGAGACTGTCTGTGAAGATAATCTGTAAAAGAATCACATTCGCGATAGTGAAAGAGAAGTGGTACATGGATTTTTTTTAACATGGTGTTTGCCTCCTTTCAAAAAGGAATAAAATATGGTATCGAGTGTCGATATATCTTGCTTACAATATAATATCGAGTGTCGATATTGTCAACAGAAAAATACAGATTCTCAAAAAAGAATTGAAAGGACATATAATTTTTCGGAAAATTCAGAAAAAATATTGAGGAAAATGGAAAGATGAATTATAATGCAGATAATCAGAATAAACCAGAGTTTTTTGGTAAAGGGAGATTAAAAATATGAGCAGGGTTAAAATTATAAAGAAAAATGATGAATACAGTCTGGAATATAATATCGGAGATATCTGCGAGGTGACAGGAACATGGTTCGGCGGTGTACATATTGTCGGAAAGACAGGAATTCCTGTATCTCTTGATAAGGAAGAGTATGTGGAGGTTTCGGAAGAAGCCCGGTTTGAGCAGGGAGGAGGCGAGCCGGCGCCTTTGGAAAATGAAGTGCGGGAGCGAGATATAGAGATTGGAGATTTGGTGCAGCATTTTAAGCGTGAATGGGTATCCGCAGAATCTCAGGAATATTTGTACAGAATTCTTGCCTTTGCCCAGCACACGGAAAACGGAGAAAAGCTGGTGATTTATCAGGCGATTTATCCGCCATACAAGACCTGTGCCCGTCCTTACGCCATGTTTATGAGCGAGGTGGACAGGGAAAAATATCCGGATGTGAAGCAGAAATATCGCTTCGAAAAAGTAGAAACAAAGAGGTGGGTATAACCCTTTTTACAAATGATACGGGGGATTGTGTATGAAGCTTATATTCAAACAGAGAATGTTTTCGTGGTTTGACAGTTACGATATTTATGAGGAATCCGGTGCGGTTGCCTATGAAGTCAAAGGTGAATTTGCACTTGGACACTGCCTGAGAATCTATGATTCATGGGGAGACGAAGTCGGTATGATAAAAGAAAAGGTACTTACTTTCCTCCCGAAATTTGAAATGTATGAAGGGGAAAAATATATCGGCTGCATCAGCAAAGAACTGACTTTCTTCAAGCCGAAATATAACATTGATTATAACGGATGGAGTATTGACGGAGACTGGTTGGAATGGGATTATACCATTTATGGCAGTAACGGAGAGCAGATTGCCAGAGTTTATAAAGAAGTCCTTCATTTGACAGATACTTATATTATTGATGTGAGAAATCCGGGGGATGCGCTCTATGCGCTCATGTTTGTTCTGGCGATTGACGCAGAGAAGTGTTCCAGAGATTAAAGAATCTTAAAGAAAAAGGGACGCTTTTGCATTAACTGTTGATTAAATTTTTTGCCCTAAAGTTTACAACCGCTCAATTGGAATCTGTCTTTGTCTGCATTATAATGAAAATATAAAAAGGGAAGATGCAATGAGATAAAAATACCCCTTTGGGAAAACTCTTTTTTGTAGTGGAAGAGTTCCCGAGGGGGATTGTTTTTTATTCAAAAATTTCTCTGTAAAGTCTCTCCATTTCCCCATAGACCTTCGCAGTCTGAGGAGTATCTTTTAGCTCCGTTAATGCCTGCTGAATCTGACTGTAATACCATTTCTGCTTTTCTTTTGGAGCGTTAAAATAATCCCAGAAAGGCTCTCCCAAACGTTTATAATCGGTGGAAATACTCCTGAGATTGGATACCTTATCTGCTAGAACCAGCATTTTTATTTCAAGAGAAGCCTGGGGCAGAGTCCGAATGGTATGCTGCTTGCGTTCTGTCCAGGTGAGACGTTTATCTTCTGTGTGGGCTTCTACAAGAGAACCGATCTGTTTTCCGAACTTCCGGTAAATTTCATCCAAAGAGGCGTTTGTGTCTTCTACTGTGTCATGTAGAACAGCGGCAGTAAGAAGCGGCATTCCTGCACCCATGGAATATAAAATCTGCATGGTTTCCAGGGGATGGATGATATATGGAAGTGCTGAAGTTTTGCGGACAGTGCCTGCGTGATGTTTGACTGCAAAGAGAATGGCCTGGTCAAAAAGGGCATTATCAGTCATTTGTTTTCTCCTTCCTCTTTCAGTGATAGGGAAAAAGACGCTGCACGGTTTCCCGCACAGCGTCTGGAATTTCTGATTGGAAAATACGACAGGATCAGATAGAGTCGTGCCGTTTTACATATCCTGGCTGTTCTGGTGTTGCAATAATCTCTTTTACTTTAGAGATATTTGCAAGCTTGTCTACAATTACGTTTTCGATATGAACATCTTTACCGATATAGGACTGTGAGAATACAAGGCTATCTTTTACAACAGCGCCTTCTTCGATGGTAACACCACGTCCCACGATGGAATTTTCTACAGTACCCTTGATTTTACAGCCATTGGATACAACAGAGTTTTTAACCTGTGCAGTATCAAAATACTGTGTCGGGCTGGAATCGTTGGTACGAGTATAAATTGGCCAGTCCTCATGGAAAAGTTCCTGAGCTGCCTTGTAGTCAATGAGAGCTTTATTTGCATGTACAAAGCTGGTAAAGTCTGTGATTGCTGCGAAGAAACCTTTATGTGCAATGCCGCGGATATTAAAGTTGTCCTCTACACACATGCCATTTACGATGTCAGAAAGTGTATACATGGAAGAGGTTGCGCGGGCTTTTTCGATCAGTTCCATGAAAAGATTCCTTTTCATGATATAGGTATCCATGAAAATATGCTTGTTTTTGGAAGTTCCACGGTTTGGCTCAATGGATTTGACACCTTTCTGAGGATTCAGATTCAAAGTATCGCATTTCAGGTATTCGTCTTTTGCATTGTCTACGGAATGGTAGAGCAGTGTGATGTCAGCCTTGGAATCGATATGATTCTGAAGGAGTTCAGAAAAGTCTGCAGTGTAAATCATATAACATGGAGCAATTACAACGTATTCATGCTCCATTGTCTTAATAGATTCCAGGTTATCATAGTAGTAAGAAATATCTGTGTTGTAGATATCGTTTCTGTTTACTGTGTTGGCAAAAAGCATCTGAAGCTTGCCTTTTTTGGAGTTGATATTGTAGTGACGTCCGGTACCCAGATGTTCTACAAGTGAACGAGGTGTACTGTTAATATAAATCTGGATGCGGTCGATATTGCTGTTACTCATATTGGAGATAGGGAAGTCAATGACTCTGTATCTGCCAAGGAAAGAAAATGCACCGATAGGACGGAATTCCTGAAGTCCCTCAACGTATGCGTTTTTTCTTGAAGCGTTGATGATTCCAAATGCCTTATACATATTATTCTGCCCCCTTTACACATTTCGCAATAAGTTCGATATGTTCACTGTTTGGATTGCCTGCAACAGCGCCGGCGCCAATACGGATACCATCGGCTACAAGTGCGCGATTTATAACAGCGCCTTCTTCTACAACAACGCCAGGCATCAGCACACTGTCAATAACTTTTGCGTTAGGACCGACTTTTACACCGGTAAAGAGTACAGAATTTTTCACTTCTCCGTCAATGACACAGCCCTGAGTTATGTATGCGTTCTGAATTACAGCATCAGCAGAAATATACTGTGGAAGTGCTGTCACATCTTCTGTATAAATCTTCCAGTTATGATCGCTTAAATTAAGCTCGTTCTTTGGATCTAAGAGATCCATGTTTGCTTCCCATAAGGAATCGATAGTTCCGACATCTTTCCAGTAGCCTTTGAATTTATAAGCGTAAAGACCTTTGTTGTCTGCTAACATGGTAGGAATAATATCTTTTCCGAAATCATGGCTGGAATCTGGATTTTTGATATCTGCAAGGAGCATTTTACGAAGAAGTTTCCATGTGAAGATGTAGATACCCATGGATGCAAGATTGCTCTTAGGATTTGCCGGTTTTTCTTCGAATTCTACGATACGTCCTGTTTCTGTATCTGTATTCATGATACCGAAACGGCTTGCTTCTTTTATAGGGACTTCGATAACTGCGATGGTAGCATCGGCATTTTTTTCTTTGTGATAGTTGAGCATTGCATCGTAATTCATTTTGTAAATATGGTCGCCGGAAAGAATGAGAACGTATTCCGGTGCAAAGGAATCGATAAAGTCAATATTCTGTGAAATAGCATCGGCTGTTCCGCGATATACATTCAGATTTTCGTCAGCTTTTTCGCGAGGAGGAAGAACATAGACACCACTCTCTTTCGCATCCAGACCCCAGCGTCCGCCTGCTGCAACATAGCTGTTGAGAAGTACGGATTCGTACTGTGTGAGCACGCCAACAACATCAATGCCGCTGTTCGCACAGTTGCTCAGTGGGAAATCTACGATACGATATTTTCCACCATATGAAACTGCCGGTTTAGCAACTTTATTTGTTAAGTCGTGAAGTCGGCTTCCGCGTCCACCGGCCAAAATCATAGCTAACATATTATTTTGTTTCATAATAAGCCCTCACTTTCTTTTGCTATGAAATATTATACAACTTTTCAAAAAGAATTACCATCTTTTTTAACAAAAATATTGGGAAAAACGAGGAAAAATTTTCATAAAATGTCAAAAGTTATTTGTTTATCAAACTTTTTTTGATGAGTGTATTTTGCTGGTAAATTATATAAATTTGCATGAATAACTGGACGGGGCAAAACTCTTACGCTATAATGAGGTAGTTATTCGAAATTGCAAAAAACGATAATACATATAAAAATAAGATAAGAGGGATTTTTGTGAGTAAAAGAGAAGATTGTAAACGTTCCATAGTATTTTTTCTCGCCGGACTTCTGATCCTTGCCGTGACTTTGGTTTTTGCCTATGTGTGGTATGATTATTATCTTGACCGTCTGGCATGGAAGCCGTTCTGGAGGAGAGGAAACTGGGTTATGATTGCAGTTTATGCTGTGATTTTTACCATGGTTGCCAGGTTGTACGGTGGATTGAAGGTGGGATATTTAAAAAAGATAGATGAGTTTTACTCTCTGACTTTAACGGTAATCTGTGCAAATATAGCAGAGTATGTTCAGATTACCCTGGTAAACCGCTATTTTCTGGATCCCCTTCCCCTTGTAAAGATGACGGGAGTTCAGATTGTTCTTGTTGTTCTCTGGATTTTTATATCCGGACATATTTATTCAAGGATATACAGAGCAAGAAGACTTCTTGTAATTCACGGCGACAGGGACCCGGGTGATCTTATTGATAAGATGAATTCTCGTAAAGATAAGTATAATGTCAGCGGAAAGGTTCATGTAAAAGCGGGAGAAAGTATCATTCATGAGATGATGGAAGATTACGATGGGGTGATTATCTGGGATCTTCCCTCCTCGGAGAGAAACAGATATCTGAAATACTGTTTTGCACATTCCATTCGCTGCTATATGAGTCCGAAAATTTCAGACGTTATTATTATGGGAAGCGACCGTATCCATCTTTTTGATACGCCTCTTCTCATGTCTAGGAATATGGGGCTGTCTCTGGAGCAGAGAGCTGCCAAGAGGGCAGTGGATATTCTGGTTTCCGCGGTGGGAATTCTCCTGACTTCACCGATTATGCTTATTATAGCTATTCTTGTGAAGGGTTATGACGGAGGTCCTGTATTTTACTTTCAGGATCGCCTGACTCTGGACGGGAAAACATTTAAAATCTGCAAATTCCGCAGTATGTGCGTGGATTCCGAGAAAAAGGGCGCGCGTCTTGCATCACGCCATGATTCCAGGATCACACCTGTGGGAAAGGTGATTCGTCGCCTTCATCTTGATGAGCTGCCACAGCTTTTCAATGTATTTAAAGGGGATATGTCTCTGGTTGGTCCCCGTCCGGAACGAAGCGAGATTATGAAAGAATATGAAAAAGAGCTTCCGGAATTTTATTACCGACTTAAAGTAAAGGGCGGACTTACCGGATATGCGCAGGTATATGGTAAGTACAATACTACGCCTTACGATAAACTGAAGCTTGATCTGTTTTATATCGAAAATTATTCGTTTCTTTTGGATATTAAGCTACTGTTTATGACTGTGAAGATTTTTTTCCAGAAAGAGACTTCAGAGGGTGTGAGCGATAATCAGGTAAATGCACTGAAAGATTCTGTGCGTGCTTCTGAGAAAGAGGAGGAGAAATGCCGCTGATTTCTGTAATTATGCCTGTGTATAATGGCGAAAAATATATAAAACAGGCTGTGGAATCCGTTTTTGCACAGGAGGTTTCGCTGGAACTTCTTGTGATCGATGACGGTTCCACAGACGGTACAGAGAAAGTCCTGTCTGCTTACAATGGCAGAAAGGGCTTTCGATATATAAAGAATGAAAAAAATATGGGAGCTGCCGGTTCCAGAAACAGAGGTGTCCGCGAAGCAGAAGGGACATATATTGCATTTCTTGATGCAGATGACTGGTGGGAAGAAGGAAAGCTGAAAGAACAGCTTGAGGTTCTTGAAAGAACAGGAGCTGTACTTTGCTCTACCGCAAGAGAGATGATGAATCCGGATGGAAGTTCTACGGGAAGTGTGATTCCGGTAAAAGATACAATTACATATCGTAGACTTTTAAGCCACAACAGTATTAACTGTTCTTCTGTACTGATTAAGAGAGAGGCTGCGCTGGAATTTCCGATGGAGCACGATGACAGTCATGAAGATTATATTACATGGCTGAAGGTTTTGAAGAAATACGGATTTGCGGCAGGAATCAACAAACCTTATCTGAAATATCGCCTGAGCGAGGGAGGAAAATCCCGAGATAAAAGGAAATCAGCTGTTATGACATACAGAGTATATCGATATATGGGATACGGCTTTTTTAAGAGCATGTTATTTTTTGTTTCCTATGCATTTCATGGAGTTTATAAGTATTTTAATGTTTTTAAAAATATGTTCCAAAAATCATAAAAATATGTTATAATTTCACCGAAACTACGCGAGAGGGGAAGTGTAAATGAAAAAAAAGGCAGAGCGGCCGAATGTGCCGTATTCCTATCTGATAGACAACATTAAAGTTTTACTTATTTTTCTTGTTGTATTTAATCACATCATTGCTTTTTGCCTTGTCAAAGAGGATATTGTGATTCGCTATATATGGTATGCGATTACCATTTTTCATATGCCGGCTTTTATTTTTGTGTCCGGATATTTGTCCAAGAAGCCGCAGAATGTTATGAAGAATGTAAAGAATCTTCTGATTCCATATATTCTGGGGTACAGTTTGACCTGGTATGCACAGATCTGGCTGGGAAAGAAGATTGACTATGAGCTTTTAAGGCCATCGGGAACGGTTATGTGGTTTGTTCTTGCGCTCTTTATTTACAGGCTGACGATAGAGGCGTTTGGTAAAATGCGCTTCATTGTGCCTCTGAGTATTATTTTTGCTTTATGGGCTGGAACAAGGGCAGAATTTACAACCTATCTGTCATCCTCAAGAATTGTGGTATTTTTCCCGTTCTTTGTGGCTGGGTATCTCTGGAAGAGCGAATATATCAAAGCAGTTCGTGAGTTTAAGGGGAAATGGATTCTGATTCCTTTGACGGGATTGATCCTTTTTGCAGTGCCCAATTATATGATTACCAATTCCATGCCGGTTGATATTTTCAGAGGAAATCACAGTTATATGATCTGCGGGCTGGAAGTAGGGGAAGGTATTGTTATCAGACTTCTGATGTATCTGGTTTCATTCCTCGTGATTTATACGATGCTGGCAGTAATGCCTGACATCAGGCTTCCGCTTACTTTTATCGGAAGAAATACAATGGGGATTTATTTTTTCCATTATCCGATCATGATTATTATGAACGGATTGTTTATTCTTCGTATTCCGGAACTTATGAATGTGTGGGCGCTTCTTGGCGTTTCTCTGATATTTGTTCTGGTTTTGGGAAGTCTACCTGTAGACTGGCTTTATACCAATTTCCTGAATCTTCTGACCTTTATTCTGTTTAAAAAGGATAAGACGGTTCGAGATGAAGGTCTTGAAGAGGAGTTTGACAGTGATGAGGATGAGTTCCAGAGCCTTTTGCGCAGAAGAAGGGCGATTGAGGAGCTTGCGGCTACATTGGAAACAGACGATGTGCCGGATAAAAAGCAGGGGTAGCTGCAGTTTTTGAACATGGTTTAAAAGACAGTCTTTCGGGGCTGTCTTTTTGTTTGGGAAAAAGATGACGCATGATACAAGATATGCTATAATAAAGGGAAGTATAGTTAGGTACGAAGCGGATTGATACAGGATATGGGAAAACTATAGATGGGGAAGCTTCTACAAAAAAAGAACAGGGGTATATTTATGAAAAAAGTTATAACCTATGGTACCTTCGATTTATTTCATCGGGGACATTATAATATTATAAAACGCGCCAAAGCGCTTGGAGATTATCTGATCGTGGGCGTTACAAGTGAAAGCTATGACATTGAGAGGGGGAAGCTTAACGTCAGAGACAGTCTGATTAAACGAATCGAAAATGTGCGTAAAACAGGTCTCGCAGATGAGATTATCATAGAGGAATATCAGGGGCAGAAAATCAATGATATCATCAAATATAACATTGATCTTCTGGTAGTAGGTTCCGATTGGAGAGGGAAGTTTGATTATCTGAAAAATTACTGTGATGTGATGTATCTGGAGAGAACGAAAAATATTTCCAGTACAAAGATACGAAGCGAGGGAACCATTTTTAATATCGGAGTTGTTACGGATGATATCAATGACAATGGAATCGTATCAGAGACTAAATTTGTAAGCGGACTTCATGTAGAGCGTGTTTATTCAGATGAACCGGATGTGGCAGAGGCGTTTCGTGATAAATATGAATTGGATTCTTGCTGGACGGATTATGATGAATTTCTTTCTGATCTTGATATTGTTTATATTAAATGTAGCCAGAAGCTAAGAGCAGATTATATCGAAAGAGCCATTGAGCAGAATAAATATGTAATCAGTGACACGCCTATGACTCTTTCGCCGGAGAGGTTACAGGAACTGTTTGATAAGGCAAAGGAACATCAGGTGGTTCTTGTAGAAAGACTGACTCTCGTCTATCTTCGTGCGTTTAATCAGCTTGTATGGCATGTTCACAGTAATTTGGTGGGAGATATTATAAGTGTGAAGTGTGCAATCTGTCAGGATGATTTTGAGGGAGGCAAGTCATTTAATGAGACGGTGAGTCATGCAATAGGTGCGATTATTAAGCTTCTGGGCAGGGAATGTCTGGATGTGAGTACAAATGCGGTTACAGATGCGCAGGGTAATTTTGTGTATGATGTGATTACCATGAAGTACAAAAATGCTCTTGCGTCTATTGAGATTGGTTCTACGGTTGACGTGGAGGACGAACTTGTGATCATCGGAAGCGGCGGCCGTGTGACAATACCAAATGATTGGTGGAATACTGGCTATTTTGAGGCAAAAATAGAAGGAAATGAATTTCTGAAGAGGTACAGCTTTAATTTCGAAGGAAACGGTCTTCGCTATCTGCTTCAGGAGCTTCTGATCATGATACGTGATAAGAGAACAGAATGTACAAGACTTTTCTATGATGAATCACTGCTTTTGTCAGAGATTTTAAAGAGGATAAATCAGAGAGGATAATAAATGTCAGAGAAACAGGAGCAGATTCTGAAACTGTTGAATGAAATAGAAAGAGAAAGCGGGGAATCACCGGATTCGGACAGCATTGATTTCGGCGAATTCAGGAAGGATTTTTTGGCAGCTGTTGATATAGGCAAAGCCCGCCGGCTGCTGGCTCTTGAGGAAAAGAACAGCCGGCTTTATGGGAAAAAAGAACAGGATCTTCTGAGACGGGGAAAAGAAATCAAAGGCCGTGTTGTGGCTGCTGAGCTGAAAGCCCGTGTGGAGGAAGACGGATGCAGCCTGAAAGAAATGGTTGAGAACAAAATGTTCCAAAAGCTGAGCTTTCTTTTTGAAGATTATTATCGTGTTCAGCTGAGCGCAGATTTCATAGGCGATGAAGAAAAACCCGAGGAAGAGAATTATATCCATCCTGTATTGATAGAGCTGGACGGTGAGATGCTTTTGGCGGCAGTCATGACCCTTTTTTATACAGAGAGATTTCGCAGTGCATATCGCATATTAGAGATTTGCGAGGAAAAGGGGCTGGCAGACCCGGAAATGAAAAGGATAAAAAGTGACCTGGAATGTTTCAAAAAAGCGGTGGAACATTATGAAAAAAGGGAAATGCAGAAATCAGAGGAACAATTCGGAGATTTGCCGGAAAAATATCCGGATAATCCCGGATTTCTCAAATTTCAATGCCGGTTCGTAATGGAGCGTTCCGGACAAAATCCAAGAGAGGCAGAACGGTTCATAAGCAGCTGCCTGAGGATTTTTCCCGAAGATGGATATTTTATGAAATATAAGGCAGATCTCCTGTGGATGAAAGGAAGCTGCAGAAATGCCCTGGAGCTTTATGCTCAGGCAAAAGCGAGGACAGCGGATCCGCTTCCGCTGATGGAGATGGATCAGTTGTTTGATGCCTGTAAACAGGAGGTTCTCGATACCTGTGAGAGACTTCTGGAATATAAGGCAAAAGAAGAAGCCGGACAGCTTATGGAGCTTTGGAAAAGTCTTATGCCAGGTGATGAGGAAGTAAATGCCTGTCTATGCCTTACGAAGGTAGAAAGAGCTCGTACACAGGGGGAACTGGAAGTTGTTATCAGAGAGATTCTTGGAAAAATAGAAACATATATGGTAGCAGCGCCTGCCCATAAGGAGGCAGAGATGCCGGATGTGAAGCAGCCGGAGCCGGGGAGTGCTTATTATAAGAAAGCCCTCACAAGGGCGTGGAGAAGACTTGGATATCCACAGGAGCTGGCATCTCTTTATACGGAGGTGAAATGTGCTTCCGAGGAAGGTGAACTGGAATGGCTGGCTGAAGAAATCAGAAGTCATCGTATTAAGAAAGAGATGCGTGCGGAAGCCTATAAGCTTGTGGGAGACGTTCGCATGAAACAGGGACGGACGAAGACTGCTTTCGAAAGTTACCGGAAAGCACTTGAGCTGGTGAAACATTCTTATATAAAGACAGAGCTTGTCAGAATCATTCTTTCAGATCTTTCTCGCGGGGACAAAAAAGTGCGTTCTTTTGCGAAAGATTCAGATGCAGCTCCATTTCTTGATGGCTGGCTTGACAAATACGGTACACTGGAGGAAATCAGACAAATGGCTGACAGTCTGGTGTGACGATGAAAGGGAGAAATGAGTTTATTGAGAAAAGAACAGCAGGTAGTACTGTCTCTTTTGAAAGAGATAGATAAAATTTGCCGGAAAGAAAAAATAGATTATTATCTGTCTCCGCGTCTCACTCTGTGTGCAGTAACGGGGCAGTCTCTTCCTTCTGATCCCATGGCTGGGGAGGTTCTGATGAAAGTGGGAGAAATGGAACGTTTTCGCCATGCTGCTGAAGACAGAATTTCGACAGGAAGAGCAGTGGAATCCATGAAAAGTCATAAGTGGTTTCCGGGATTTTATCTGCGTTATGAAGATACGAATACGCTGTGCTTCAATATGGATGCAGGGAGGGATTATGAAATTCCGGCAATAGGAATTAATGTACTTCCTCTGAGAACAGAAATTTCCCCGGGGAATTTAAGGAGACAGCATGTCAGAGAAGAAAAAGGTTGGCTTCAACTGTGCGGAAAATTATCCGCAGAAAAGGATTTTCGGGATATTTCTGCGGAAATGGCTGTGACCATGCGCTGCGCAGGGGGACAGGAAAGATTTGGAAGTAAACTTTACGATGAGTTTTGCAAAAGGCAGCAGAATCCGGATGCAGATGCCTATTTTTTGAAACAGGGAAAGATGACGACGGTTTTTCCTGCGAAAATTTTTCGGAAAACAGAAAAAATAGAGCTGGAGGGAGAAGAATTTCTTGTTCCTTATGATATCAGAGGGTATCTTCGAATTTTTTACGGGGATGATTATCTGAACAGGAAAGAGTCTGCGTATGTGGAGCCTCCGCAGATGATTGTGAGCGCGTATATGAGCTGGGAAAAATTCAGCAGAGAAAATAATGGGCTGGATCAGATGATTGCTGCGCGTCTTCGCCGGCAGAAACGCTTGGAAAAGGACAGAAAAAGAGGAAAATATCTGGACGAGTGCTGGGATTATGCACTTTTTTGTGAAGAAAGAATCCGGCTTGGAGGTTATTATAAAAAGAAAAAGGATTATATTCTTAACTTATATAAAAATGAAGACTATCTCACACTGGAGCAGGTCTTTAAACCGTATTCAAAAATGATGCTGAAAAGTCTCCTGAAGGAAGAAGTATTTATGGAGGATGAGGAGATTTTTGATATTTATATGGATGTTCTGGAGAAGACGGGGAAGGCGGCACAGAAGAGTCAGATTCGGGAACTTATCTGAGATCCCGTAAGAATGGAGGAGATTATGAAACTTTCAGATTATATTGTTGCATTTTTAGAAAAAAAGGGGATTTATGATTTCTTTGGATATCAGGGAACCATGATTGCACATTTGGTGGATTCCATCGAAAAAAATCCCAATACAAACAACCACTCCAGCTATAATGAGCAGGGTGCGGCATTTGCAGCCTGCGGTTATGCTCAGGCAAAAGAAGACTGCGCCTGTGCATATGCGACCAGCGGTCCGGGAGCTGTAAACCTGCTTTCCGGCGTTGCCAACGCGTATTACGATTCTCTGCCTGTAATTTTTCTTACAGGACAGTTAAATACTTATGAATACTCCGGAATTGAAGGGCTGCGTCAGCAGGGATTTCAGGAAACAAACGTGGTTTCCATGGTTGATTCTATCACCAAATATGCAGTGCAGATTCGGGAACCGGAGGATATTGTAAAGGAGTTAAATAAGGCGTATCACATTGCGACAACAGGAAGAAAAGGTCCTGTTCTCATTGATTTGCCGATGAACATACAGAGAAGCGAGGTAGAGCATCCGGTTTATGATATGGATGTGAAGGAAATGGGGCTGGAAGAGTTCCGGGCAGATGAGGCAGAAGCAGAGAAAGCAGTTGAAGCTGTCACAGAAGCTCTGCGTAAGGCGAAACGTCCTGTGATTATGCTTGGACACGGGGTGGACAGCCCAAGAAGCCAGTCTATGCTGATTGATTTGGCGGAAAAACTGCAGATTCCTGTAATTACCAGCGTTTTGGCGAAATCGGTTCTTCCTTATGATAATCCGGTGAATTTCGGATGTATCGGAGGAGCTTACGGCCATCGTTATGCAAATATGATTGCCAATATTAAAAGTGACCTTCTCCTGTGCTTTGGCATTTCCCTTTGTACAAGACAGATTGGAACGAAGGTTCACGAATTTGCGAAAAATGCAGAGATTATCCGCATTGATATTGATAAATACAATCTTCAGAGAGATATTCACGAGAATGGCACAGGAGAGCAGAAGTTCTGTACAGATACAGCTTTCGTTATTGAGGGCCTTGCGAAAAAAGCTTTTGTAGAACAGCCCCGTCCAAGTGAATGGATGGTTGTGTGCAATGAGATTAAATCCAATCTTCAGGCTGTAGATGAGAATACGCCGGAGAGATATCCGAATCGTATGATTGCAGATTTAAGTGATATTCTCTCTGATACTTCTGCAATTGCAGTGGATGTGGGACAGCATATGGTATGGAGCTATCAGTCTTTTAAGAATCACAAGGGGCAGAAGCTTCTTTTCTCCGGCGGTCACGGCGCTATGGGATATGCGCTTCCGGCAGCGATCGGCGCTTATTATGCCACCGGAAAGCCTGTAGCATGTATCTGCGGAGACGGAGCGTTCCAGATGAATATTCAGGAATTGCAGTGGGTGAAGCGTGAAGCGATTCCTGTAAAGATGATTGTTATGAATAACGGAGCGCTTGGCATGATCCGCCATTTACAGAGAGATTATTTCGACTGCCTTTTTGCGGGAACTTCTGACGGCTGCGGCTTCTCATCCTGCGAATTTGCAAAGGTTGCTCAGGCATATGGAATTCAATCAAAAAAAATGTGGTGCAATGAGGTTGCGGAAAAAGCTCCGGAATTCCTTAAGGAAGAGGGAGCAGGTCTTCTGGAGGTGACTCTGGAGCACGGAACCTTTGCATATCCAAAGACCTGTCTGGGAGAACCGATTCATAACCAGCAGCCATATGCGCCGAGAGAAATTTATGACAGACTGGTGGCGCTGTAGGAGGAAATCAGATGAGCAGAGTAACAGTAGTAACAGGCGGTACTTCCGGTATAGGAAGGGGAATTGTGGAAAAGATTCTTGCAAATTCCGCAGAAGGAGACAGAATCTTTGTAAACTATGCCCACAATGAACAGAGAGCAAAAGAGTTTCTGGACAGCCTTGCGCCGGAAGACAGGGAAAAGGTGTGCATTCTCAGGGCAGATATGTCTTCCTATGAAGAGATGCAGAGCTTTGTCCGCGAGGTGATTGAAAAAGCAGGTCATGTAGACTGGCTGGTAAGCAATGTGGGAATCAGTACCTACGCGAAATATGAAGATTATACCTTTGAAGAATGGACAAAGATTGTAAACACCAACCTTTCTATTCCTGTATTTATGATAAAAGAGCTCCGTCCTTATATGACGGAGGGGGGAAAGGTTCTCTTTATGGGATCCTATGCAGGAAGACAGGCGTATTCTTCTTCTCTTGTGTATGGTGTGACTAAGGCTGCAATTCACTTTCTGACCAAGTCTCTTGTAAAGGAGTTCGAGCCGAAGGGGATTACGGTAAATGCAATTGCACCGGGATTTATTGAAACTTCCTGGCATGAGAACCGCACACAGGAAAGTTATGACAGAATCAACAGAAAAATTGCCCTTCACAGATTTGGGGAAATCAGGGACGTGGCAGAGCTGGCTTACTGTATTCTTACCAATGGGTATATGAATGGAAGTATCGTGGATATTCATGGAGGATATGATTATTTTTAGGCAGACAGGGGTGCCGAAGGAGGAACTATGATATATGAAATTGAAAATCAGCATTTAAGAGTACAGATTGCTTCCAAAGGAGGAGAATTTCAGTCAATCAGAGATAAAAACGGAAGGGAATATCTCTGGCAGGGTGACGAGGCGACATGGACTGACAAAGGTCCGAATCTTTTCCCTTATATTGGAAGAATGACAAATAAGTCCTATACTTATAAGGGTAAAACGTATTCTATGGATATTCACGGATTTTTGATGAATTCTGAAATGGATCTGGTAGAGCATACGGCAGACAGACTGATTATGAAGCTTGAAAGCAGCGAAGCTACCAGAGCGCAGTATCCTTTTGAGTTCAAGCTGGAAATCTGCTGGGAATTAAAGGGGGAAACACTGGAACTGATCTATTGTGTGGATAACTGCGATGACAAAACCATGTACTTCGGAATCGGCGGCCATCCGGGATTTAATATTCCTGTGGAAGATGGGCTTGCTTTTGAAGATTATGTGCTTGATTTTGGTGAAAATGCTTTTCCGAGACAGGAACTTCTCTCTGACGATTGCTTTATGCTTGGAAGAGACAGGGAGCTTCCGTTAAGGGGGAACAGATATCTGGATCTGCGCCACGAACTCTTTGATAACGATGCTCTGGTACTGAATTCCATGCCGAAACAGGTGACAATTGCGAGCCCCAAAGGTAAAAAAGCGATTATCGTAGAATTTCCGAAAATGAATTATCTGGGAATCTGGCACTGGCCGAAAACAGAGGTTCCGTATGTTTGCATTGAGCCGTGGAGTTCTCTTCCGTCAGGCAAAGATATTGTGGAGGATCTGGAGACTCAGAAAAATCTGATTTCTCTCGAAGAAGGAAGACATTACGAGAACAAATGGAGTATTACGATTACGGATAAATAAGAGAAACCCTTGTTATTCAGGGAAAAAGCGTTCTTGAATTAAGGAAAAAAGGCTTGACTACATGCGTTGCCTGTGATAAAATTTACTGGCGACATGGAAGTTAGGTCTTTTTTTTATGCCGAAAAATGATGACGGATACATGATTTTTCGGGGAATTGAAGACCATGCAAATGAAAACACTGGAGGTGGAAGTTGTGCGCGTTAAGATTACATTAGCATGTACTGAGTGCAAGCAGCGTAACTACAATATGACAAAGGAGAAAAAGAACCATCCTGAGAGACTGGAAACTTCTAAATATTGTAAGTTCTGCCGCAAACACACTCTGCATAAGGAAACAAAATAATCCACAGGTAACTGTAAGGTTTTGACAGTTACTCACAGAGAAATTGTGAGGTTAGGCTATGGGAAAAGAAAAATCTTCTGAAAAAACCCAGAAGAAAAGTTGGTTTCAGGGACTTCAATCAGAATTCAGAAAGATTATCTGGACCGACCGTAACACCCTGATCAAGCAGACTGTAGTAGTTATCATTGTCACTATTGTTTTAGGCGCTATGGTCAGCGTTATGGACGCAGCTATTCTGGAAGGAATTAATCTTTTAGTCAAATAAGGGCAAAGGTGAAGATTGTATGTCAGAAGCGAAATGGTACGTTGTTCATACCTATTCCGGGTATGAGAACAAAGTAAAAGCCAACATTGAAAAAACCATCGAGAACAGACATCTGGAAGACCAGATTCTGGAGGTTCGTGTCCCGTTGCAGGACGTAGTGGAAATGAAAAACGGAACTGCCAAGCAGGTCCAGAAGAAAATGTTTCCTGGCTATGTACTCCTCAATATGGTAATGAACGATGATACATGGTATGTTGTTCGTAATACCAGAGGTGTTACAGGGTTCGTTGGACCGGGGTCCAAGCCTGTACCGCTCACAGAAGAGGAGATGTTACCACTGGGTATCCAGAAAGAAGATATTCAGGTGGATTTTGTTGAAGGCGATATGGTAGTAGTTACCGGCGGTGCATGGAAAGATACTGTTGGAGCTATTACATCTATCAATGCTCAGAAACAGACAGTTACGATCAATGTTGAGCTGTTCGGTCGCGAAACACCGGTAGAAATTAGTTTCGCAGAAATTAAAAAAGCAGATTAATGGTTTCCGGATGAACCGGAGACAGGTAACACATTATCGTGGGAGGGAAATAACCCCCGCCAATACCACATAGGAGGTGCCGAAAATGGCAAAGAAAGTTACAGGATATATTAAATTACAGATTCCGGCTGGTAAAGCAACTCCAGCACCACCGGTTGGTCCGGCTCTTGGACAGCACGGTGTAAATATCGTTCAGTTTACAAAAGAGTTCAATGCAAGAACAGCAGATCAGGATGGTATGATCATTCCTGTAGTTATCACTGTTTACGCAGACAGAAGTTTCAGCTTCATAACCAAAACTCCGCCGGCAGCAGTTCTTCTGAAAAAAGCTGCTAACATCAAATCCGGTTCCGGCGTACCGAACAAAACAAAAGTTGCTAAAGTTACAAAAGCTCAGGTTACAGAAATCGCAGAGCTTAAAATGAAAGACTTAAATGCAGCATCCATCGAAGCAGCAGCCAGCATGATCGCAGGTACTGCAAGAAGTATGGGTATTGAAGTAGTAGACTAATTACTGATTAAAATATAAAGAGTGGGAGGGCAATCCCCGCAAATACCACAGGAGGTTATAGAAATGAAACGAGGAAAGAAATACGTGGAAGCTGCGAAAGCAGTAGACCGCGCAACATTATATGATACCGCAGAAGCTATCAGCTTAGCAAAGAAAGCTGCTGTTGCAAAATTTGACGAGACAATCGAAGTTCATATCCGTACAGGCTGCGATGGCCGTCACGCAGATCAGCAGATCCGTGGTGCAGTAGTTCTGCCACACGGAACTGGTAAAAAAGTTCGTGTTTTAGTATTCGCGAAAGATGCAAAAGCAGAAGAAGCAAAAGCAGCAGGCGCTGAATTCGTAGGAGCAGAGGAACTGATTCCGAAGATCCAGAACGAAGGATGGTTAGACTTTGACGTAGTTGTTGCAACTCCAGACATGATGGGTGTTGTAGGTCGTCTTGGTCGTGTACTTGGACCGAAAGGTTTAATGCCAAACCCGAAAGCTGGTACAGTAACAATGGACGTTACTAAAGCTGTTAACGATATCAAAGCAGGTAAGATTGAATACCGTCTTGATAAAACCAACATCATTCATGTTCCGGTTGGTAAAGCATCCTTTACAGAGGAACAGTTAAGCGACAACTTCCAGACGCTGATCGAAGCTATCATCAAGGCTAGACCAAGCACACTGAAAGGTCAGTTCTTAAGAAGCGTAACAATCGCTCCTACAATGGGACCTGGTGTGAAGATCAACCCAATGAAATTAGCTTAATAGATTAAGAATAAGAGCTTCTGCGGAATTTTTCCGCAGGAGCTTTTTTCGCTTTACAGTAAAACTATGTGCGCGAATGCAACTATATAATAAGAATTTCTTAAGGATTTCCGTCTTTCAAATTAAAAAAATTCTGTTATTCTTATAATATAGAAGTAATTTCTATTTATAGAGGTTTAATAGAGACGGGTATGTTATACTTGGAAAAGAAAAGGGGGATAAAATTGGCTAATAAACGAAAAAGACGCAGATCACGCCCAAGAAAGAGCAGCGGTTCAGGGAAGATTATACTCTGCGCTGTAGTGGAAGTTCTTGTAATGCTTACTTTAGTGATTATCATTGGCTGGAATAAAGGGGTTAAGGAGTGGTTCGCGCAGTTTCAGATACCTGTTGTGAAAGAAGTGGATATAAGCGGAATCAACAGTCCTTACGGAATCCTGATTGACGCCAGAAGCGGGAAAACACTGGGAGAAAATGGAGCAGACGAGAGGATTTATCCCGCGTCTCTGACAAAGATGATGACTGCTATTGTTGCGATAGAGGAGCTGAAAAGCCTTGATACAGAGATTACACTGAGCAATGAAGTATTTAACGGGTTATATGAACAGGATGCCACACAGGCGGGATTTCAGCCGGGAGAGACTGTGCGGGCAATAGACCTTCTTTATGGAGTCATGCTTCCTTCCGGAGCAGAGTGCTGCATTGGACTTGCAGACTATATTTCCGGCTCAGAAGAGGGCTTTGTACAGTTGATGAATAAGAAGGCGGACAAGCTGGGAATGGAGAATACCCATTTCATGGATTCTACCGGATTGCACAATCCGGAGCATTACAGTACGGTTCGGGATATGGCGATTCTTTTGAAGTACAGTATAAAAAATGATACCTTCCGGGAAATCGCAGAAAGCCCCTGGCATTCCACAGGACTTACCAATGTTCATCCGGACGGAATCACCTATTACAGTACCATGTTCAAGAATCTGTCTGACCCTTCTGTGACAGGCGGAAAGATTCTGGGTGGGAAGACAGGATTTACCAATGAAGCAGGCCTGTGTCTCGCCAGCTTCGCAGAAATTGAAGGCAGAGAGTATATCTTTGTTTCCGCCGGCGCCGCAGAAAACGGAGGCGCGCCCAATGTGCAGGATGCAGTTACGGTTTATAACCGTGTAGGGGCGATTGTACAGGGGGCGTAAAAAAGAGAACTATCTTATAATTGATTTAACCAGTTATAGGATAGTTTCTCTTTCTATAATATAACAAATTTGTAAGTGAACACAGGTGATTTCATGTCTTGTAAGTATTAGGGGTGTAAAATTCCTCTTGGATATTCTGATTTTTCCAAATCAATAATATGTATACGAGAAGGGATGTTATCTATTTGGTTATCGTGAGAAGTGAGTATAATTCCATTTCCTTTTGCGACTTTGTAATTAATAAGATGCCATATAATGGATTTTTTTTCGTTGTCTAAAAAAGCAAAGGGTTCATCAAGTATATACCATTCACGTTCTACTGACATTAGTATTAATATATAAATATATTTTTTCTCACCACCAGACAACATACCCCATTGTTTTTTCATGAGTAAAGATATTTTCTCTTTATCCCATATGGGTTGAAATATTTCATTTATAAAATTCCAAAACACAGAAAGCGGGTTTTTGATTCCAACCATTCGATATACGAACTTAAGAAAATCTTCACAGGTTAATCTATCTGAAAAAAATATGCTCTGATTTATATATATTATGCTGTCATTTCCGGTTATGGTGGCGGTGTTATCTTTCCTTATACCGGAAATATAATCCAACAGAAGTGTTTTTCCTGTACCGTTATTGCCTTTTATATAATTTATTCCATTTTTAAGTTCGATATTAATTTCTGTTTTAGTATATGGAAGTATTAGATTTTCTATTGAGATACTGTTTGTGCTATACATTTTTATCTCCTTTCATTAGAATTTGGATTAAAAAACACTACACCGCACAATCCGAGAAGAATGGATAAAATGGTGAACAGTGTATAAGCGATAATAATTTTCTCATTTTTATTTATAATAAATAATGAAACATAGTACATAGGATTATATTGGTTAAGTGGTGTTTCAGTGCTTATTAACATAAACATTGCGAAAATCAGAATAGTAAATATTGTTCTGATTGTGTTTGCATGGATTTTTTTGAATAATGTCAAACAATAGCTTAAGAACGCAAAAGGTAAACATAATATTATGGTTTTGCTTCCATATAGCATTAAACGAAGAAATGAAAAATCCTTAAAGCATATCACCAATAAATTAAAAAGAAGTATACTTAAAAAAGAAAAAATTATTTGTGTAAAAACATTTCCAATAAAAAAATCCACAGAAGAATTATTTATAGAAAAAATAGTTCTTAAGCATCCTTCTTCTTTTAATTCAAGGGCATATACTCCAACGCCATAAATATATGAACACAAAACCATATATACCCACCAAAATACCAGATCTTCAGTATACACAATTTCATTTATATTGAAAATAAACATAATAAGTGGTAACATGATTGACCAAATAAAAGGAATTTTATCCTTTAATAAAGATTTTGTATTAAGTATAACATATGCAAGTATTCTATTATACATTTTGACCTCCTTAAAGCTGAAATTAAATAAATGGCAACAAATTATCGAAATTTTTTCTCGTCCCTCCGAATTAGATACTATACTAATTATTTGGTTTTGTCTCGCAATATACGATAACAGGAAGCATACTTCAAGTAAGATGCAGAAAAAATAGGCTAAAATACATTTTTATGTTATTAGAATGGAAAAATTAGGAGTAGATATGGTTGTTCAGTTGAAATAAGTTGTTCATAAATTTATACAATATAGAAATAAGCCCGCCGAAAGGTGAGCTTATTAAGAAGGCTTGTTTATGCGTTTGTAGGACAACTTCTAAAAGTTAGAGATTCTCATGATTTATATTGGTATTTTTATTGATATTTTTTATTTTTTGATTCATTTTATGAGCCATTTTTTTGTAGTAGCCTACGAAAATAATCCACAATATAACAGATAAAGATAGTTCTGCAGCGACTATAAGTATACATTTGCCTATTCCTAACTGGACAGGAATCCAACCGACTATGAAGGCAGTAACTAAAAATATGGCAGATCCTATTCCCATATGAAAAATTACCTTTATCGCATACGGTATTGTTGGATTATAATAAATCAATGCAGGAAGAGAGAAGCCTATGCCAACAATGACACATCCGATTACCATTTTTGTATATGCCCAGTTTGTTAAAGCATAATTGCCACCATTTATAGCATCCCAAATAATACCGCCAAATGTGAAACATGTGAGTGCGGCGCCAATACCTTTTATTAGTAAATTAAATACCCTTTGCATTAAATACTCCTTTATAATCCAAGATATTTTTTGAAGCTGGGAAGATACTTCCGTGAAACATAGTCCTTACATCCATTTTTTAGTATTAATAACATTGTTCCGCCAAAAGAAGCTTCTATGCCATCAATATAATTAAGATTTACCAAAGTAGTTTTTGATATTTTCATGAAACTATGTTTTAGTATGTTTTCTAGTTCGCATAGCCTTTTTTTACTATAATATTTTTTTTCTTTACAATAAATAATAGTTTTCTCGTTTTCGACTCTTATCATGTAGATGTCGGGTTCTTTTAAGATAATGGTTCTTTCATCCTGTAAAGCAGTTACAATGTTGCTTGATGCTTTTATGAGAGAAAGCAAATTTTGTATATCATCAGTAATGGAAGCTGTATATATTTTTACGAATGGTTCTTCCAATCCATTAACAATTTTTATTTCTGCATTCATTAGTAAGAAAAATATCTCCGTTTTTTGCCATTATATAATAAACAAATAATCCTGGCAAGAATATTTATTATGTGATTTCAACTTAACATAATAGGTATTTCTGAGTGATATGAAAAAAATTCTCTTTTTAATGTAAAAAAAGAAGGGGATGTGAAAAAACTCGATTGAGTTTTTTCGCATCCCTCTTTTTGCTTTTG